>NZ_JAXCXB010000014.1:0-91905 GCF_034044935.1 Kosakonia sp. CFBP8986
AAATTGTTAAAGAGCAGTGCCGCTTCGCTTTTCGCAGCGGCGCGGGGTGTGCATATTACGCTTTCCCGCTGTGAAGTCAACTGATTATTTTCAGAATTCCTCACCTGACAGGCCGGTGTGTTTGCCGTTGTGCCGTGTCAGTGGAGGCGCATTATAGGGAGTTAATTTCCCCTGACAACCCCTAATTTCAAAAAAGTTTTCGTTCGCTTATTTTTCGGTCGCAATGCCCATTAAACGGGCGTTTTGCTTTTTAACTGAGCGATTTCGCGAGCGAAATGCGCCACTTGCTGCCAGTCGGTATAGACCACTTCCTGACTGGTGTTCGTTTCGCCCCCCGTCATCTTCATGATCAACCGAATCATAAAGCGGTCATACCAGCGATAACGCGGATAACGGAGCGCACCGGCAAATACAGCGCAGTGATCTGGCTTCCAGGGAGACGAGAGAAGGAACTTGCGCGTATAGCTATTCGTCTGCGGCGAACTCTTCTCTGGTTTACGCGCGACCAGGTTAACGGAGTAGAACGCGCTCGGCAGAGTATTCAGCGTTTGCAGGTGCTTTTTAACAAAGCTCTCCAGCGCCGGGTGGAAATGACCGTAGCGAATGGACGCCCCAATCACCACGCGGTCATACTTCGCCCACTCAATCTCCGGCGTGCGGTTCAGGTTCACCACATCGGCGTAAACGCCCAGCTCTTTCAGTTCAGAGGCGAGGTAAGAGGCAATCTCCCGCGTTTGCCCATCCCGGGTAGAGAAAAGAATCAATGTTTTCACGTAACGCTCCCTTATTCGCGCCAGAAAGTGGGGGTAAACAGCACCAGCAGGGTGAAGACCTCCAGACGACCAAACAGCATGTTGGCGATAAGCACCCATTTTGCCACCGGGTTCATACTGGCGAAGTTGTCGGCCACTACGCCCAGCCCCGGCCCCAGGTTATTGAGCGTAGCCACAACCGAAGCGAAGGCGGAGAAATCATCCACGCCGGTGGCGATAATCGCCAGCATGCTGACAATAAAGACCAGCGCATAGGCGGAGAAGAATCCCCATACCGCTTCAAGAATACGTTCCGGCAGCGCGCGCTGGCCGAGCTTAATGCTGTAAACCGCATTCGGGTGCACCAGACGCTTCAGCTCGCGGTTCCCCTGCTTAAAGAGCAGCAAGATGCGGATCACTTTCAGGCCACCGCCCGTTGAACCGGCACAACCCCCGATAAACGCCGAGCATAACAACAGCACCGGCAGGAACAGCGGCCAGCGGGCAATGCTGTCGGTGGTAAAGCCAGCCGTGGTCGCCATGGAAACCACCTGGAAAAAAGCCTGGTTCACCGTGGTCAGCGCTGAGGTGTAGACATCATGGAACCAGAGCACCACGGTACAGATGACCACCAGCGTCAGCTGCACACCGATAAACATGCGAAACTCCGGATCGCGCCAGTACACTTTCAGGCTGCGCCCGCTCAATAGCGAGAAGTGCAAACCGTAGTTACAGCCGGAGATAAGTAAGAAGATAGCAATAATGGTGTTAATCGTCGGGCTGTCGAAATAGCCGATACTGGCATCGTGCGTCGAGAAGCCGCCGATAGCGATAGTGGCGAAGCTGTGCCCGATAGCGTCAAACGCTGGCATGCCGGCAAACCACAGCGCCAGCGCGCAGGCTACCGTCAGTAACACATAGATAAGCCACAGCGTCTTCGCCGTTTCCGCAATACGCGGGCGCATCTTATTGTCTTTCAGCGGCCCCGGCATCTCGGCACGATAGAGCTGCATACCCCCGACGCCAAGAATAGGCAGAATGGCGACGGCCAGCACAATGATCCCCATCCCGCCGAACCACTGCAGCATCTGGCGATAAAAGAGAATCGCGTGCGGCAGCGAATCAAGCCCCACCAGCGTGGTGGCACCCGTGGTTGTCAAACCAGAGAAGGATTCAAAAAAGGCGTCGGTTACTGTCAGGTTCGGGCTTTCCGAGAAGATAAAGGGCAGCGCACCGACGCTGCCCAGCACGGTCCAGAAGAGCACCACTATCAGAAACCCTTCGCGGGATTTCAGCTCCCCTTTCTCACGGCGGTTCGGCCACCACAAGATGGAGCCAATCACCAGCGCGGCGAGAAAGGTCTGGGTAAACGCGCGCCCCGCGCCGTCACGGTAAATAAGGGCTACCAGTCCAGGTAAGATCATCGTTCCGGAAAAGAGGATGACCAGCAGTCCAACGATTCGGGTTATGGCGCGAAAATGCATCTCTGCCGCTTCCTATGGTGTTCAGAAAATCAGGTGGCGATTATTCTTCAGTTTTTAACAATTGCAATGCGCCACGGCTAAAATCAGCCAGCTTTGCCGAAAAAGCGTCCAGATGACTCTGCGGAAGCGCCACACGTAGCTGCACCGCCGCCTGATAGTCGCTGGAGACAATTTTCCCGTCGAACTGCCCGAGCAGCCCTTCGATTCCCGCAAGCTGTGCATAATCGCAACACAAAGTATATTCGGTTAACGGCATTTTGCGGGTGGTGGTGAGCTGCGTGAGCGCCTGCTGCACGCCGCCGCCATACGCCTTCACCAGCCCGCCAGTGCCCAACAGCACGCCGCCATAGTAACGCACCACTACCGCGGTAATTTCCCCGACACCGCTGCCCATCAGCTGCGCGAGGATCGGCTTGCCCGCCGTCCCTGCCGGCTCGCCATCGTCAGAAAAGCCTAACTGTTGTGAATCATCCGGCGCACCAGCAACCCACGCCACGCAGTGGTGGCGGGCAGTCGGGTGTTCAGCGCGCACGGACTCGACAAACGCCTTTGCCGCCTCGACGCCATCCGTGTGCGCCAGCAGGGTAATAAAGCGGCTCTTTTTGATCTCCTCGCTAAAGGTGACCGGCGCCGCCGGAATAGGCCAGCTCTCCATTACGCCAGCTTCAGATCCCGCGTCATGTTCTCGGTACCATTTTCATGGATGACGACGTTATCTTCGATACGGATGCCACCAAACGGCTTCAGCGCCTCAATTTTCTGCCAGTTGAAGTGCTTGCCGAGCGGGCCATCGCGCCACGGCGCCAGCAGCGACTCAATAAAGTAGATCCCCGGCTCAATGGTGACGACCATACGTGGCTGCATCACACGGGTGCAGCGCAGGTAAGGATATTTCGACGGCGCGGCCAGATGGGTACCGGTGTCATCCTGCATAAAGCCACCGACATCATGCACCTGCAAACCGAGCGGGTGACCGAGGCCATGCGGCATAAACGGCCCGGTGATGTTCTGCTCAACCATCGCCTCTTCGCTGATATCGGTGACAATCTGGTGGCGACGCAGCAGTTTCGCGATGCGCTGGTGGAACTGAACATGGTAGTCAACGTAGTTAACGCCCGCTTTCAGTGTGGCGATCAGCGCGAGCTGCTCTTCATTCACATCTTTTATCAGCTGCGCAAAGTCGGTGTCGCTGTTCGCCGCCCAGGTACGCGTTAAATCGGCGGCATAACCGTTATATTCCGCACCAGCATCAAGCAGGAAACTGCGCATCTCGGCGGGCGCACGGTGATCGAGTTTGGTGTAGTGCAGCACTGCGGCATGTTCATTAAGCGCCACGATATTGCCATACGGCACATCGGTATCGCGATGCCCGGTAGCGGTCAGGTAGGCCAGGTTGATGTCGAACTCACTCATCCCGGACTGGAACGCTTCATGCGCCGCGCGATGACCGATCACCGCGGTCTTCTGCGCTTCGCGCATACAGGCCAGCTCGTAATCCGTTTTATAGGCGCGATAGTAGTGCAGGTAATCAATCACCGCTTTCGGGTTGATATTGCTGGCGGCGATATCGAGCTTCAGCGCGCGCTCAGGCACCGGGCCTATATAGGCGATATTGCTGCGCGCGGCAGGCAGCTGGCCGGCGATATCATCGGCTTTCGGCAGGGCAATCACCTCAATCTCTTCGGTCCAGAATGAGGTCGGCAGCGGCTCAACGTTATGCCAGTAATCGACCGGCAGATAGAACCACAGCTTCGGCTTGTTCACGCCATCCACCAGCAGCCAGCAGTTCGGCACCTGAGTTACCGGCACCCAGGCTTTGAATTGCGGGTTCACTTTAAAGGGATAGGGATGGTCATCAAGAAAGACGTTAAACAGTTCACCAGAGTGAATCAGTAACGCATCAAGATTACTGCGCGCCAGCACGTCACGCGCGCGTTCTTGTAGGGTAACAATATGATTTTTATACAGCGCTGCCAGCGAATCCATCGTCTTTCCTTTTGTTAATCAAGACCACAAGTTGTCGCATCTTAGCACACCTCCTTTTATGTGAGTGATTTCCGCCGAGCGTGATCGACGCTGCATTTTTTTAATGACTCATTTGCAATTTATTAACATAAAAACCACACTCCGCTTCATCTGGTACGACCAGATCACTGCTGAATTCTGGAGACTGACATGCTCTACAAAGGCAATAACCTGTACCTCAACTGGCTGGAAGATGGCATTGCCGAACTGGTGTTCGATGCGCCCGGCTCAGTGAATAAGCTCGATACCGCCACCGTCGCCAGCCTCGGCGAAGCGCTGGACGTGCTGGAGAAGCAAACAGATTTAAAAGGGCTGCTGCTGCGCTCGGAGAAAGCGGCCTTTATCGTCGGTGCCGACATTACCGAATTCCTCTCCCTCTTCCAGGTTCCTCAGGAGCAACTGAGCCAGTGGCTGCATTTCGCCAACAGCGTCTTTAACCGCCTGGAAGATCTGCCGGTGCCGACCCTCTCTGCGGTCAACGGGTACGCCCTCGGCGGCGGCTGCGAATGTGTGCTGGCAACCGACTACCGCCTGGCGACGCCGGATCTGCGCATCGGCCTGCCGGAAACCAAACTCGGTATTATGCCGGGCTTTGGCGGCTCGGTGCGTCTGCCGCGCCTGCTGGGTGCCGATAGCGCGCTGGAAATTATCGCCGCCGGGAAAGATGTCGATGCTGAACAGGCGCTGAAAATTGGCCTTGTCGATGGCATCGTCAAACCAGAGAAGATCCGTGAAGGCGCTGTCGCCATTCTGCGCCAGGCGATTAATGGCGATCTCGACTGGAAAGCGAAGCGTCAGCCGAAGCTTGAGCCGTTGAAGCTCAGCAAAATCGAAGCCTCGATGAGTTTCACCATTGCCAAAGGCATGGTGATGCAGACCGCCGGAAAACACTACCCTGCGCCTATCACCGCGGTGAAAACCATTGAAGCGGCGGCGAAGCTGGGGCGTGACGAGGCGTTAAAGCTGGAGAACCAGAGTTTTGTCCCGCTGGCGCACAGTAAAGAAGCGCGCGCGCTGGTTGGCATCTTCCTTAACGATCAATTCGTCAAAGGTAAAGCGAAGAAGCTCACCGCCGATGTCGAGACGCCAAAACAGGCGGCCGTGCTGGGCGCGGGCATTATGGGCGGCGGCATTGCCTACCAGTCTGCCTGGAAAGGCGTGCCGGTGTTAATGAAGGATATTAATGAGAAGTCGCTCAGCCTCGGCATTAATGAAGCAGGCAAGCTGCTGAATAAACAGCTTGAGCGCGGCAAAATCGACGGACTCAAGCTGGCGAAGGTGATCGCCACCATCCAGCCAACGCTGGAGTACGCCGGGTTCGAACGCGTGGATGTGGTTGTCGAAGCGGTCGTAGAAAACCCGAAAGTGAAAAAAGCGGTGCTGGCGGAAACTGAAGAGAAAGTTCGCCCGGATACCGTGCTGGCCTCTAATACTTCCACCATTCCTATCAGCGAGCTGGCAAGCGTGCTGAAACGCCCGGAGAACTTCTGTGGCATGCACTTCTTTAACCCGGTGCACCGCATGCCGCTGGTTGAAGTGATCCGCGGCGAGAAAACCTCCGATCAGACCATCGCCAAAGTGGTGGCCTGGGCGAGCAAGATGGGTAAAACGCCGATTGTGGTCAACGACTGCCCCGGCTTCTTCGTCAACCGCGTGCTGTTCCCCTACTTTGCTGGTTTCAGCCAGCTGCTGCGCGATGGCGCGGACTTCCGCAAAATCGACAAAGTGATGGAGAAACAGTTCGGCTGGCCGATGGGCCCGGCCTACCTGCTCGACGTGGTCGGTATTGATACCGCGCATCATGCACAGGCGGTAATGGCTGCCGGTTTCCCGCAGCGTATGCAGAAAGATTATCGCGACGCCATCGACGCGCTGTTTGAGGCGAACCGCTTCGGGCAGAAGAATGGCCTCGGTTTCTGGCGCTATAAAGAGGACAGCAAAGGCAAACCGAAGAAAGAGGAAGATAGCGCGGTTGAAAGCCTGCTGAGCGATGTGCGCCAGGGCAGCCATGAGTTCTCCGATCAGGAGATCATCGCCCGCATGATGATCCCGATGGTCAATGAAGTGGTGCGTTGCCTTGAGGAGGGCATTATCGCCAGCCCAGCCGAAGCGGATATGGCGCTGGTGTATGGACTCGGCTTCCCTCCGTTCCACGGCGGCGCTTTCCGCTGGCTCGATACGCTTGGCAGCGCGAAGTATCTCGATATGGCGCAAGCGTATCAGCACCTTGGGCCGCTGTATGACGTCCCGGCCGGGTTACGTGAAAAGGCCCGCCACAACGAGCCTTACTATCCCGCGGTTGAACCTGCGCGCCCGGTTGGCGCTTTGAAAACGGCTTAAGGAGTCACAATGGAACAGGTTGTCATTGTCGATGCAGTACGTACCCCGATGGGCCGTTCAAAAGGCGGCGCCTTTCGCCACGTTCGCGCGGAAGATCTCTCTGCGCACCTGATGCGTAGCCTTTTGGCGCGCAACCCGGCGCTTGAGGCGAGTGCGATTGACGATATTTACTGGGGCTGTGTTCAGCAGACCCTCGAACAGGGCTTCAACATTGCCCGTAACGCCGCGCTGCTGGCGGAGATCCCCCACTCGGTTCCGGCGGTCACGGTCAACCGATTGTGCGGCTCCTCGATGCAGGCGCTGCATGATGCCGCGCGCATGATCATGACCGGCGATGCACAGGTCTGCCTGGTGGGCGGCGTGGAACATATGGGCCACGTGCCGATGAACCACGGTGTCGATTTCCACCCGGGTATGAGCCGTAACGTTGCCAAAGCAGCGGGAATGATGGGGCTGACCGCAGAAATGCTGTCGCGCATGCACGGCATCAGCCGCGAAATGCAGGATGCTTTCGCTGCCCGCTCTCATGCTCGTGCCTGGGCCGCTACGCAGTCCGGCGCGTTCAAAAACGAGATCATTCCCACCGGCGGGCATGACGCCGACGGGGTGCTCAAGCAGTTTAATTACGATGAAGTGATCCGCCCGGAAACCACCGTTGAAGCGCTCTCTACGCTGCGCCCGGCATTTGATCCGGTCAGCGGCACCGTTACCGCCGGTACATCATCGGCGCTGTCGGATGGCGCATCGGCGATGCTGGTGATGAGCGAAAGCCGCGCTCGCGAGCTTGGCTTAACCCCGCGCGCGCGGATCCGCTCGATGGCGGTGGTCGGCTGCGATCCGTCGATTATGGGTTACGGCCCGGTGCCGGCGTCGCAGCTGGCGCTGAAAAAAGCGGGGCTGACCGCCAGCGATATCGATCTGTTTGAGATGAACGAAGCGTTTGCCGCGCAGATCCTGCCGTGCATTAAGGATCTGGGGCTGATGGAGCAGATCGACGAGAAGATCAACCTTAACGGCGGCGCGATCGCCCTCGGTCATCCGCTGGGCTGCTCCGGTACCCGTATCAGCACCACGCTGCTCAACCTGATGGAGCGCAAAGATGCCCATCTTGGTCTGGCAACAATGTGTATCGGTTTGGGTCAGGGGATCGCCACGGTGTTTGAGCGTGTATAACCATCACCTATGCCGGGGGCGCTGCGCTTGCCCGGCCTACAAGCACACACCCGTAGGCCGGATAAGGCACTTGTGCCGCCATCCGGCACGGATCGCCGGGGGCGCTGCGCTTACCCGGCCTACAAAACACACGCCCGTAGGCCGGATAAGGCACTTGTGCCGCCATCCGGCACGGATCGCCGGGGGCGCTGCGCTTGCCCGGCCTACAAAACACGCACCCGTAGGCCGGATAAGGCGCTTGCGCCGCCATCCGGCACGGAACGCCGGGGGCGCTTCGCTTGCCCGGCCTATAAAGCACGCCCGTAGGCCGGATAAGGCGCTTGTGCCGCCATCCGGCACGGATCGCCGGGGGCGCTGCGCTTGCCCGGCCTACAAAACACGCACCCGTAGGCCGGATAAGGCACTTGTGCCGCCATCCGGCACGGAACGCCGGGGGCGCTTCGCTTGCCCGGCCTACAAAGCACACTCCCGTAGGCCGGATAAGGCGCTTGCGCCGCCATCCGGCACGGAACGACGGGGGCGCTTCGCTTGCCCGGCCTACAAAGCACACTCCCGTAGGCCGGATAAGGCGCTTGCGCCGCCATCCGGCATATAGGCTGAAAGAGAGAAAATTTAGTTGCCGTTTTTACCGCCTGTCAGGGGCGGTTTTTTTTATGGCGTAATACGAAAGGCGGCAACCGAGAGAGTCCCCGGGAGCATAGATAACTATGTGACCGGGATGAACGAAGGCAGGCAACGCCGCTATGGCGGCAAGGGCAAACAATGCGGTTTTATCGAAGCCATTGTCGTCAGAGCAAGGCGGCAACTGAGAGAGTCCCCGGGAGCATAGATAACTATGTGACCGGGGTGAACGAAGGCAGGCAACGCCGCTATGGCGGCAAGGGCGAAGATAAAATCAGATGAACGCGAACGCGTCGCCAAACAACCGATCCTCACGCGCGCCGCGCTCGTTGCAGAAGAGATCGCGGGCGATTTTTGCCATCTCGAAGCGGCCGGCAATGTAGATATCGTGCCCGGAGAGGGAGCCGAAATCCTGCAGTACGGCGGCGAGTACGGTGCCTGAACGGCCGCGCCACTCTTCATCCGGCTGCTCGACTACTGGCACTACATTCAGATTCGGGTGTGTAACCGACAGCGCTTCCAGCTCGGAGAGATCGTAGAGGTGCTTCGCTTCACGCCCGCCCCAATAAATGGTGATATCACGGTCCGGCGTTTTCGCCAGTGAGGTGAGTAGAATAGAGCGCACATAGGAGAAACCTGTCCCGCCGGCAATCAGCACCATCGGGCGCTCTTCATCGTCGCGCAGCCAGGCATCGCCGTGGGGAATGTCGATAACGATTTCGCGCTCTTTCAAAATGCGATCCATCACCGCCATTGCGTAAAGGTTCAACTCGGAAGCACCGATATGCAGTTCGATATAGTCGTGCTGGTCGGGGGTCGACGCCATGGAGAAGGGGCGCTTGTCGCGCTCATCCATCACCACCATCAAGTACTGGCCTGCACGAAATGAAAATGCCGCTTCCGGCACTAAACGGACGCGATACACGGTATCAGTGATGGCATCTACCGAGGTCACTTTACAGCTTAAGGTTGTCATGCGCTCTCTCTGTCGGGTCTATTTTTCGGCGTTCATTATGGCCAGTTCATCCCAGATGGCGTCGATTCGCGCCGTCACCTCGGGATCCTTCTTGATCGGGCGACCCCACTCACGGTCGGTTTCGCCGGGCCATTTATTGGTGGCATCCAGTCCCATTTTTGAACCAAGCCCGGAAACCGGCGAGGCAAAATCCAGATAATCGATCGGCGTATTTTCCACCAGCACAGTATCCCGCGCAGGGTCCATGCGGGTGGTGATCGCCCAGATCACATCGTTCCAGTCGCGGGCGTTAACATCGTCATCGCACACGATCACAAATTTGGTGTACATAAACTGGCGCAGGAAAGACCAGACGCCCATCATCACGCGCTTGGCGTGCCCGGCATACTGCTTCTTGATGGTCACTACCGCCAGGCGATAGGAACACCCTTCCGGCGGAAGATAGAAGTCGACAATTTCCGGGAACTGCTTTTGCAGGATCGGCACAAACACTTCATTCAGCGCCACGCCCAGCACCGCTGGCTCATCCGGCGGACGACCGGTGTAGGTAGAGTGATAGATCGCATCTTCACGCTGGGTGATATGCGTAACCGTAAACACCGGGAAATTATCGATTTCATTATAGTAGCCGGTGTGATCGCCATACGGCCCTTCCGGCGCCATCTCACCCGCTTCAATATAGCCTTCCAGCACAATCTCCGCGCTGGCGGGCACTTCCAGATCGTTTGATATGCACTTCACGACTTCGGTTTTATTGCCGCGCAGCAGCCCGGCAAAGGCATATTCAGAGAGGGTATCCGGCACCGGCGTCACGGCGCCAAGAATGGTGGCCGGATCGGCACCCAGCGCCACGGCGACCGGGAAACGCTCGCCCGGGCGGGCATTTTGCCACTCCTGAAAATCGAGCGCACCGCCGCGGTGAGAGAGCCAGCGCATAATCAGCTTATTTTTGCCGATCAGCTGCTGGCGGTAGATCCCCAGGTTCTGGCGCTCTTTGTGCGGCCCGCGGGTGACGGTCAGACCCCAGGTGATCAGCGGTGCGGCATCTTCCGGCCAGCACTGCATAATCGGGATGGTGTGCAGATCGACCGCATCGCCCTGCACCACCTTTTGCTGGCACGGCGCACCGCGCAGGCGTTTGGTCGGCATGTTCAGCACTTGCTTGAACTGCGGCAGCTTATCGAAGAGATCGCGAAACCCTTTTGGCGGCTCCGGCTCTTTGAGAAACGCCAGCAGTTTGCCGACATCGCGCAGCGCGCTGACATCATCCTGCCCCATACCCAATGCGACACGACGCGGCGTGCCGAAGAGGTTGCACAACACCGGCATCGCGTAGCCTTTCGGATTTTCAAACAACAACGCCGGACCGCCCGCACGCAGCGTGCGATCGGCGATTTCCGTCATTTCGAGATAGGGATCAACCGGAAGCGCGATGCGTTTCAGCTCGCCCTGTTGCTCAAGTAGTGTCAGAAAGTCGCGAAGATCGGTGTATTTCATGGGGTTATGATTGCCTCCAGATAAGCGCTTTATTATACGGTGTTCGTCTTAAGGTTGCTGTATTTTTGTTAAATAGGCGTGAAATACAACGGCATTGCTCAGTCAGCGTTATAATCACCTTAGCCATCATGCGGTGGTTTTGATATTCTTGCGGCCGAACTTACGGAAAAGAGTCATTATGCAATCCTGGTATCTACTCTACTGCAAACGAGGCCAACTTCAGCGCGCCCAGGAACACCTGGAACGCCAGTCAGTCTCCTGTCTGACGCCGATGATTGCGCTGGAAAAGATTGTCCGCGGCAAGCGGACAACGGTGAAAGAGCCTCTCTTTCCAAACTACCTGTTTGTGGAATTCGATCCAGAGGTCATACACACCACGACCATTAATGCGACGCGCGGTGTCAGCCACTTCGTACGTTTTGGTATGCATCCGGCAAGCGTTCCGCACGCGGTGATCCAGCAGCTTGAAGCGTATCAGCCGGAAGGGATCACCGACCCGGAAACCCCTTACCCTGGCGACAGCGTTGTGATTACGGAAGGCGCGCTGGAAGGGTTGCAGGCTATCTTCAAAGAGCCGGATGGCGAAGCGCGCTCCATGCTGCTGCTGCATCTTCTTAATAAGCAAGTTTTGCAGAGTGTCAAAAACACCGATTTCCGCAAAGCCTGACCGCTTAAAACGCAATACCGAATAGCCGCTTCACGTTCTCATCCGTCGCAGTACTTAGCGCCTGCGGCGTTTCACCGCGCAGTTCGGCGACCGTGCTCAGAATATGCTCCAGCAAAGCAGGCTCGTTACGGCGGGAAGCGGGCTTCGTTTTAAGATCGCGCGGCAGCAGCCAGGGCGCATCGGTTTCGATCATCAGCCGATCGGCAGGAATCATCGGCACCACTTCGCGCAGCTCCAGCCCGCGTCGCTCATCGCACACCCAACCGGTAATCCCGAGACAGAGACCCCGCGCAATGCACTCCTGCGCCTCTTGCGCCGAACCGGTAAAACAGTGCAGTACCGCACCGGAGAGCTTATCAAGCCAGGGATCCAGTAGGGTGAGGAAACGCTGATGGGCATCGCGACAGTGCAGAAACACCGGCAAATTAAGCTCGGCGGCCAATTCCAGCTGTGCGCTGAACGCCTGCTCCTGCTCCTGCGGCGTTGAGAAGTTACGATTGAAATCGAGCCCGCACTCGCCGATCGCCACCACACCCGGCATCGCCGCCAGAGCACGAATCGCCTGTTCGGTCTCTTCCGTCCAGCTACTGCTGTCATGCGGATGTACGCCAGCGGTCGACCAGCAGCGCGCATAGCGCTGCGTCAGTTGCTGCGCCTGCTGGCTCTCATGCAGGTTAGTGCCGGTAATTAACATCCCGGTCACACCCGCCGCCTGCGCGCGGGAGACAATATCATCCCGATCACGGTCAAACTGCGAGCTGGTTAAATTCACGCCAATATCAAACATGCTGTTTCCCATACAACAACCGCCCTGGCGGGCGGCTGATTATTACTCTTCGGTGGTTTCCGTTTCGCTCTCATCGTCCGGCACGCGACGTTTACCCACGTAAAAGCGGGCGAAAAAGACGCCGACTTCAAACAGGCAGTACATCGGGATTGCCAGCAGCGTTTGCGAAAAGACATCCGGCGGCGTCAGCAGCATGCCGACAACAAACGCGCCAACCAGCACATAGGGGCGCTTCTGCCGCAGGTCGTCCGGCGTAGTGACGCCCATCCAGCAGAGCAGGACGATGGCAACCGGCACTTCAAACGAGACGCCGAAGGCCATAAACAGCGCCATCACAAAGCTGAGATAGCTGGCGATATCGGTCGAGACCTGCACCCCTTCCGGCGCGGTGTGGGTCAAAAAGCCAAACGCCAGCGGGAAGACCACGAAGTAGGCGAATGCCATACCGATATAGAACAGCAGCGAGCTGGAGACCAGCAGCGGCACCACCAGGCGGCGCTCATGCTTGTAGAGTGCGGGTGCAACAAAGGCCCACACCTGGTAGAGCACAACCGGTGCAGAGAGGATCAGTGACACCATAAAGGTGAGCTTGATCGGCGTGAAGAAGGGCGAGGCGACATCGGTGGCGATCATCGTCGCGCCCAGCGGCATCTGTTTGATCAGCGGCGCGGAGACCAGCTGGTAGATATCATTCGCGAAGTAGACCAGCGCGAGGAAAATCACCATCACCGCGATGATGCAGTTCAACAGACGTTTACGCAGCTCAATCAGATGCGCGATCAGCGGTTGGGTATCGTCTACGGCCATGTTCAGGACTTATCACTTGCAGAGGGGGTGGAGTCGGAAACCGGCGCAGCGGTTTTCGCCAGAGAGATTTTTGCCGGGGCAGTTTCTTCCGGCACTTCCTGGGGAGCCTGTTGCGGCGCGCTCACCTGATGTTCAGCAACGCCAGGCGTAACGCCTTCATGCTGCGCTTCATAATCTTTCACCACCGGGTTATGGATGGTATGCGCTTCGTCACTCGCTTTTTCCGCGTCGTTGGCGCTGTAGGTGCGCTTCATCGATTCCGCCGCCTGACGCAGCTCGTCCATCGACTCTTTCAACTCCGGCGTCAGGTTGTCCAGGCTCGCTTTCTCCACCTTCTTCAGGCTGTCCTGGAACTCCTGCAGCTTAAGCTCCTGCGTCAGTTCGTTCTGTACGGTGGTCGCCAGCGAGCGCAGGGCGCGGATCCAGCCAACCACAGTGCGCACGGCGACGGGCAAACGCTTAGGCCCCAGCACCACCAGACCAATGATAAAAACGAGTAACAATTCGCCAAAACCTATATCGAACACGACTTACACCTGCTCTTTATCGTGACGTTTTTCGTCGCTCTTCACGACGTCGGGGTTACGGGTATCAGAGAGATTCTTCGCGGTAAAATCTGCATCCTGTGCCGATTTTGCCTCACTCTCTTTTTTATCATCGTCGCTCATCGCTTTTTTGAAGCCCTTGATCGACGCGCCAAGATCGGAGCCAATCGAGCCGAGCTTTTTGGTGCCAAACAGCAGCACAACGATGACCGCAATAACCACCAACTGCCAAATGCCGATACTACCCATACTCACTTCCCCTCTAAGAGACGATGTTAGAAAGAGGCCACAGTATACACGTTATCCCCTGGGCTGCATGTCCCTGACCGGCATGGCCAGGGCGCCTCAGGTCAGCGCGTCTTACGCCAGCCCAGCAGCCAGACAAGCAGCCCGCCGCCCATTAACCACAACGGATTATTTGCCAGCTCAGGACGGGTTATCAGCAATAGCGTGCCGCTTAACAGCAGCGTCGCACCGATACCAAACAGATAGCGCGACTGCCCCTGCCGTACGCGGTTGACCTCTAACTCTCGGGCAATTTTATCAACGCTTTGTTGCAAATGTTTTCCTTGCTGCAATCCGTTGAAGATCAGTTCAGGAACTTCCGGCATTCTTTCGATCCAGAAGGGGCCCTTCTCCTTGATTGCCCGCACCAGCGCCGGGAAACCAACCTGGTCTTTGATCCACGTTTCAAGGAAAGGCTTCGCCGTTTTCCACAAATCGAGCTGCGGATAGAGCTGGCGCCCTACTCCCTCAATGTAGAGCAGAGTTTTTTGCAGTAGTACCAGCTGCGGCTGCACTTCCATATTGAAGCGCCGCGCGGTGTTAAAGAGGTTCAGCAGCACGTGACCAAAAGAGATCTCCGCCAGCGGCTTCTCAAAGATCGGCTCGCAGACGGTACGGATGGCAAACTCAAACTCTTCGACGTTGGTATCTGCCGGTACCCACCCTGAATCAACATGCAGCTCCGCCACTTTGCGGTAGTCACGGTTGAAGAAGGCGATAAAGTTCTCCGCCAGATAACGCTTATCTTCTTTGTTCAGCGAGCCGACGATACCGCAGTCAATGCCGATGTATTGCGGATCTTCCGGGTGATCGTAGCTAACGAAAATGTTGCCAGGGTGCATATCGGCATGGAAGAAGCTGTCCCGGAACACCTGGGTGAAGAAGACCTGAACACCGCGTTCAGCGAGCAGCTTCATGTTGGTGCCGTTCTTCTCCAGCGCCGCGACATCGGAAACCGGGATGCCGTAGATGCGCTCCATCACCATCATGTTCTGGCTGCAGTAGTCGGAATAGACTTCCGGCACATAGAGCATCGGGCTGTTTTCAAAGTTGCGGCGCAGCTGAATGGCATTCGCCGATTCGCGCAGCAGATCGAGTTCGTCGATCAGCGTCTTCTCATATTCGTGCACCACTTCTTGCGGGCGCAGACGACGGCCATCCGGCAGCAGGCGCGGAACCCAGCCTGCCAGGCGGTAGATCAGGCGCAGATCCGCTTTGATGATCGGCAGAATGTCCGGGCGGATCACTTTGATCACCACCTCTTTGCCATTCTCTTTCAGCCGTGCGGTATGCACCTGCGCGATGGAGGCGGATGCCAGCGGTTCAATATTGAAATCGTCAAACCACTCTTCGACCGGGCGATCGCCCATCGCTTTTTCAATCTGCTTTTTTGCCAGCCTTCCGTCGAAGGGCGCAACGCGATCCTGCAACATCGCCAGCTGATCGGCGATCATCGGCGGGAAGAGATCGCGGCGGGTGGAGAGCATCTGCCCGAATTTAATCCATACCGGCCCAAGCTCTTGCAGGGCAAGGCGAAGACGTACACCCAACTCCTTCTCTTTATGCCGGTTGGGCATCCAGAAGAGGGTTCTGCGCCACAGACGCAGCGGCAGGGTAAGACGCATGTTGGGGATGAGCTCATCAAGCCCGTAACTCAAAAAAGTCTGGATGATGAAATAGAGTCGCCGTAATTCTCCGGGCGTCATTTGCCCTCCAGTTTATCCAGTCGTTTGGCTAAGGCGTCCGCGGCACGTTCAGCGGCCGCTGTCTCTTCGGCAAACCAGGCGATTTCCAGCGCGCCCGGTGCTACGCGCCACTCTTCCGTTAAGGCTTCAGAGAGATAGCGCTGCTGGCGCGTAAAGCCGTGGCGAAAAAGGCGTGCGCCGCCGCGCAGAAATTTGCTGATACCCTCAGCGGCAATGTCGCCAGTCCACGGCGCAAGCACTTCCGCCGGGTCAAACTCGGCTTGATCCATCAGTGAAGAGAGGTTTTGTACGACCTGAATATCGCCCTGCACTTCCAGTTCACCGCTGCGGATAAGCGCGGTGAGCTGCTGACGGTCGCGCAGCTTCGGCAGCACGTTGAGGCGGGTAATGACCGAACAGTCGGCTTCCCCTTCCCACTCGCTCAGCACGTCGACCTGGCGCTCGCTGAAGACCAGCGCAATTGGCGCGGAAAACTCCTGCACCACCACGCGCAGCACTTTGCCGTAGAGACGCTGGCGCGCCGCTTTCAGCGCGCTGTCGCGGTAAAAAAAGGTATTCAGCACGCGTTCAATTCCCGCGGCCACCATCGGCTTAAAGGGCATACGCACTCCTGTCAGAATTTGTAGCCACGGTGCAGGGCAACAATACCGGCGGTCAGGTTGTAGTAATCGACGTTTTCGAAACCGGCATCCTGCATCATCGCTTTCAGGGTGTCCTGATCGGGATGCATACGGATGGATTCAGCCAGGTAACGGTAGCTCTCCGCGTCGTTTGCCACCATCTGCCCAATGCGCGGCAGAACGTGGAAGGAGTAAGCATCGTAAGCTTTGCTCAGCGGTTCGATAACCGGTTTGGAGAACTCCAGCACCAGCAGACGGCCGCCCGGCTTCAGCACGCGAAACATGGAGCGCAGCGCTTTCTCTTTGTCGGTAACGTTACGCAAACCGAAGGAGATGGTGATGCAGTCGAAGGTGTTGTCCGGGAACGGCAGCGCTTCGGCGTTCGCCTGCACATATTCAACGTTGCCGATAACACCGAGATTGCGCAGCTTTTCGCGGCCCATCTTCAGCATCGACTCGTTGATATCCGCCAGCACAACCTGGCCGGTTTCGCCAACCAGACGAGAAAATTTTGCGGTGAGATCGCCGGTGCCACCCGCCAGATCGAGGACTTTCTGCCCACGGCGCACGCCGCTGCAATCGATGGTAAATCGCTTCCATAAGCGGTGGATGCCCATCGACATTAAGTCGTTCATCACATCGTATTTTGACGCAACCGAATGGAAAACATGCGCCACCATATCGGCTTTATTTTCCTTGGCGACGGTCTGAAAACCAAAGTGTGTTGTCTCTTTTGAATCTTCCGCCATCTTAGTGCCTGCTATTTAAGGATTTGTTGATGAAGTGTATCAGATTGGACGCGATTGCCCTACGTTTCAACCGCCCGAAGAGGCCTTCGCCGCAGCCTCTTCACCCGGCGTGGCCATATCTAATCCCTTGTCTTGATTATGATCGTTAAACGCGTCTTGTCCTGCCCGCAGACGAAATTCTTCGTCCTGCTCCTGCGCCTGCGCGGCCAATTCCGGATTAATCTCGCGCTTGATCTCGACGCCAAGGCCACGAAATGCCTCAGTTTGCGCAAGCAGGTTGCCGCGCCCTGAGCTGAGTTTTTTCATCGCCTGGCGGTAGTTCTCCTGCGCCTTCTCAAGGCTCTGGCCAATCGCGGTCATATCGTCGACGAAGAGGCGCATTTTGTCATACAGGCGGCTCGCCCGCTCTGCGATCTGCTGGGCGTTGCGGCTCTGGTGCTCGTAACGCCACAGGTTGGCGATAGTGCGCAGGGCAACCAGCAGCGTGGTCGGGCTGACCAGCATAATGTTGTTTTTCAGCGCCTCGGTAATCAGCTCCGGCTGCCTGTCGAGGGCGATTAAAAAGGCGGGTTCCACCGGGATAAACATCAGGACGTAATCCAGGCTGCGCAGACCGGAGAGCTGCTGATAATCTTTTCTTCCCAGCAGGCGAATGTGGCCACGCACGGAGGTGATGTGCTCCTGCAGCGCCGCTTCGCGGGAGAACTCATCCTCGGCGTTGAAGTAGCGCTCGTAGGCCACCAGCGTCATTTTGGCGTCGATCACCACGTCCTTGCCCTGCGGCAGGCGCACAATAACGTCCGGCTGCATGCGCGCGCGGCTCTCGTTCTCCATGCTGACCTGAGTCTCATACTCATGCCCTTCGCGCAGACCGGAGGCTTCAAGCACGCGGGTCAGCACCACTTCGCCCCAGTTACCCTGGGTTTTGTTATCGCCTTTCAGCGCGCGGGTGAGGTTGATGGCTTCCTGCGCCATCTGGGCATTTAGCTGCTGGAGATTGCGGATCTCATGCGCCAGAGTGTGCCGTTCGCGCGCCTCCTGGCCGAAGCTCTCCTGCACCTGGCGGCGAAAACCGTCGAGCTGCTCGCGCAGCGGGGTGAGTAAGCCATTGAGGCTCTGGCGGTTCTGTTCGTCAACGCGACGGTTGCTCTGCTCGAAAATACGATTAGCGAGGTTTTCAAACTGCTCGCTCAGACGCTGCTCGCTGCTGTGCATCTGGCGCAGTTTCTCTTCCGCATGCAACTGGGTGGATTCAAGCCGGGTGGTGACTTCACGCAGATCCGCTTCCAGCGAGCTGTTGATATGTTGCAGGCTGCGCAGTTCGTTATTCAGCAGCTCACACTCTTCGCGCCAGTGGCTGTTCTGGGCGATCTGCTGGCGGGCGGCGCTCAGTTCACTGAAGACATCGCGCTGCTCGGCGAGCAGCTCCGCCTGCTGCTGCGCACCGCGCCAGCTTGCGGCCAGCCAGCCGACCAGTAACCCTGCCAGCGCCACGGCTGCCAGTACGATGATTGAACTCTCCATTCCGCTCCCTCTTCATCACCCATTCCGTCGGGATTGTGCTGTATAAACGTCCAGTTTGGAAGGGCTTTTCTGCGAGGCGTTACGCAAATAAAAAAGGCCGAACGCGTCGGCCTTGTAAATCTGGAAGCGGGATTACAGAAGTCGACGCGCGGCATCGACCACGATTTTCACCGCGTGGCTTTCGGTCTTCTTCATGGTTTCCGCGTTCGGGATCTCCTGCTGGGTGCGGTTGACGATCACCCCGGCAACCATCCCGGCGCGCAGCCCCTGGCTTGCACACATGGTCAGCAGCGTAGCGGACTCCATTTCGTAGTTCATTACGCCCATTGACTGCCACTCTTCCATCGAGCCTTTAAAGCTTTTCACCACGCGGCCGGAGAAGGTGTCATAACGCTCCTGGCCCGGGTAGAAGGTGTCAGACGAGGCGGTCACGCCGATATGTTTAGTCGCGCCAATCGCATCGGCCGCAGCCACCAGCGCCGTGGTGCACTCAAAATCCGCCACCGCAGGGAACTCCATCGGGGCAAAGTGCAGGCTGGCACCGTCAAGACGCACGGAGGCGGTGGTGATCAGCACATCGCCGACGTTGATATGCGGCTGGATCGCGCCGGTGGTACCGACGCGCAGGAAGGTGCGGATGCCCAGCTGCGCCAGCTCTTCAACGGCGATGGACGTAGAAGGACCGCCAATACCGGTAGAACAGATGATCACTGCTTTGCCATCCAGCTCGGCGCGCCAGCTGGTGAATTCGCGGTGGGAGGCCAGCTTGACCGGCTTATCCATCAGCGCGGCGATCTTTTCCACTCGCTCTGGATCGCCAGGGACGATGGCCAGGGTAGCCCCTTGTAAATCGTTTTTAGTGAGGCCGAGGTGAAAAACATCAGACTTGGACATAACAGACTCCTCTGTGGTCGGTATTATCGGGGGGAGGTAAAACGGTACTTTACAGAAGCCACGCGCGTGTTTTCGTGACTGCTGTCACCATGAATGAAATTGATTGCACTCAATTTCCATAAAATAGTGATGCGCGTCACACTAACACGTTATCCCCGCTAACTCAGCAGCAAAGATAGCCTGCGCACGGCGATTGCGCATGCCCTGGTCTTCATGACTATAGTTAGGGGAGCGCTAATAAAGGGTAGGGAGAATCTCATGACCACCACCAAACAGCCGGGCTTTGCGCCTGCGGCTTCACCGCTTGCGTCAACCACGGTTCACACGCCGGAAGAGAGGCTGATCGCAGGCGAAACTTCCATTCCAACGCAGGGCGACACCATGCCCGCGTATCACGCCCGACCAAAAGATGCCGAGGGCCCGCTGCCGATTGTTATCGTCGTGCAGGAGATTTTTGGCGTCCATGAACATATTCGCGATATCTGCCGCCGGCTGGCGCTGGAGGGCTATCTTGCCGTCGCGCCGGAGCTCTATTTCCGCCAGGGCGATCCGAATGATTTTGCCGACGTCCCCACCCTCTTCAGCGGGCTGGTCAGCAAAGTACCGGATGCGCAGGTGCTGGCCGATCTCGACCACGTCGCCAACTGGGCGGCGCGTAATGGCGGTGACGCCCATCAACTGCTGGTGACCGGTTTCTGCTGGGGCGGTCGCATTGCGTGGCTCTACGCGGCGCATAACCCGCAACTGAAAGCGGCGGTGGCCTGGTATGGCAAGCTGACGGGTGAAAAAACCCTGAATTCGCCGAAACACCCGGTCGATATCGCCACCGATCTGACCGCGCCGGTGCTTGGCCTCTATGGCGCGCAGGATACCGGGATTTCGCAGGAGAGCGTGGAGACGATGCGCCAGGCGCTGCGCGCGGCGAATGCCAACGCGGAGATCATCGTCTACCCGGAGGCGGGCCACGCGTTCAATGCCGATTATCGCCCGAGCTACCATGCGGAATCTGCCGCCGACGGCTGGCAGCGCATGCTGGCGTGGTTTGCGCAGTACGCGAAAAAGTAGAGTTCCCACATGGAGGCGGCGCCCTATGCCGCCTCCAGCTTCCAGCCTTGTAGTAAACGCACGCAGACCGACTGCTGCGGTTGCAGCGCGGCGTGATGAAACGCCGTCAGCCCCTGACCGTCCGCTAAACGTAGCGCCAGCAAATAGCGCTCGCCCTGATAAATACAGCTCTCCACCTGTGCGCTTAACCCTTCCCCGGCAATCTGCACATGCTCCGGGCGCACCAGCACCGGCTGCGGCGCGCCATACCCGCTCTGCGACAAGCCGTGATGCAGCGAGGCGCTGTCCAGCTGTTGATGGCCGGCGGGCGTCGCCAGCGTCAGCACGCTGCCCTTACCAATAAAGCGCGCGACCCAGCCGCTTTTCGGCTGCTGGTATAGATCCTGCGGCGCGCCCCACTGCATCAGTTCGCCCTGATGGAGCACCGCAATATGGCTCGCCAGCGCCATCGCTTCCGCCTGATCGTGGGTGACATAGACAAAGGTGGCACCGGTGCGGCGATGAAACTCCCGAAACGTCTGCTCCATGGTGGCGCGCAGGTGTCTGTCGAGATTGGCTAGTGGCTCATCCAGCAGCACCACTTGCGGTTCAGAGACCAGGCAGCGGGCCAGCGCAACACGCTGGCGCTGACCGCCGCTAAGCTCATGGGGCGCACGCCCGGCATACGCCCCAAGTTCAACCACCTCCAGCGCCGCCATTATCTGTTTTTGCCGCGCGGCACCGTTTACTTTGCGCAGCTTCAGCGGATAACCGACGTTTTCGGCAACCGTCATATGCGGCCACAGAGCATAGGACTGGAACACCATCCCCATATCGCGCTGCTCCGGCGGCGTATGGTGGCGTTTATCCGCCAGCAGCCGCTCACCCAGCAGCAAACGCCCGTCGCTTAATGTCTCCAGCCCGGCGAGAATGCGCAGCGTGGTGGTTTTGCCACAGCCGCTGGGGCCTAACAGCGCGGTAAACGCGCCCTGCGGCAGCGTTAAGGAGAGATCCCGCACCACCGCCTGCTCGCCAAACACTTTGCTGAGCCCTTCAAGCTTCAGTTCTGCCATGGGATCACTCCTTTCGGTAGATAGCGCCCGAGCGCGCCGAGCAGCAGCATCACCAGTGCGACCAGCGCCACCACCAGCACGGAGAGCGCCGAGGCCAGCACCTTATCGCCGCTCTCATCAAGGTTGAAAATCACCACGCCGATGGTCTCCTTTCCCGCGCTCCATAACAGCGCCGAAACGGTTAACTCATTAACCGCCGTAAGAAACACCAGCAGCGCACCGGCGAATGCTGCCGGAGCCAGCAGCGGTAAGACGATATGGCGCAGACGCTGACCGAAGGCCGCGCCCGCCAGGCTTGCCGCCTCCTCCATCGCCGGGTCGAGTTGCAGCATGCTGCTGTGTACCGGCTTCAGGCAGACTGTCAGAAAGCGCGCCAGATAGGCCAAAAAGATAATCGTCAGCGTGCCGCCCAGCGCGATATCAAGCAGCGGCAGCGGGCGGGCGAAGAGCAGAATGCAGGCGATGGCCAGCACCACGCCCGGCAGCGTGTAGGGAATATCAATTATGCTGTGCAAGCCGCGCAGCAGGCGGTTCGGGTAGCGCACCAGCAGCCACGCCAGCGGCAGGCTAACCAGCATCAACACCAGCGCAGCTGCGATCGATAGCAGAAAACTGTTGCCGAGCGCGCGCGCCGTGGCGCTCTGCTCGGTGAAGAGGTTGTGCCAGGCGGTGAGGGTGAAGGTCTCGCTGTTAAGCGGCACGCCGAGCGTCGGCACCAGCGATGTGGCGATCAGCGCCAGCAGGGGCGCGAGCAGGATCGCGCACAGCACTGCGCCGAGCAGCACTTCAACGGCCAGCCGCCCGCTTCCCAGCCTGAAAGCGATCGCGCGCCCGGTTGTGCCAATCAGCGGTAAGGCATAGCGCCGCTGCATCCGGCTCTGGAGCATGACAATGCCAATCGCTAGCACGCCCATCAGCAGCGAGAGCGCCGCCACGTCATTGAGCATTGAGGGGCCAAAGCTTGCCAGCGTCTGGTAGATATGGATTGGCAACACGAAATAGGAGATGGGAATGCCGAGCATCGCCGGAATACCAAAGTTGCCCAGCGCCGAGACAAAGGCGATGGCCGCCCCGGCCCACAGCGCGGTGCGGCATAGCGGCAGCACAATATCGATAAACACGCGCCATAATGATGCGCCGTTAAGCCTCGCCGCTTCAATATGCTCCTGCGGCAGTGCGCGCAGTTGCGTACGCAGCGCGAGAAACACCAGCGGTGCATGCTGAATGCCAAGCAGCAGCGCAATCCCTTCCGGCGAGTAGAGCGGGTTGCTGCTGCCAAAGCCTGGCGCGATACCGAGGCTGTTAAGCAGAATGCTGCCGGGGCCGAAGAGTTGCAGCCAGCTTAGGGCCGTCACCTGCGGCGGGATCATCATTGGCAACATAAACAGAAACACCCACATCTGTTTGAGGCGGATATTGGTCAGCGCCAGGCAGAAGGCGAACAGGCTGCCGAGCAGCAGCGACAGCAGTGTGCCAAGCCCGCTGGTATAAAGGCTGTGCCAGAGCGCCAGCCAGGTCGCCGGGTTGCTGAGCACGCGCCACAAACTGCTGTCGCTCCCCTGCCGCCAGTCAACCAGCGCGGAGAGCAGCAGCCGCAGGCTGGGCAACAGGCTCAGCAGCGCCACCAGACACAGCAACAGCCAGAGCAGCCCTTTGGTTGCGCCGCCGCTGCTGTTCGGCACGATTGCGCTACTCATCGTTTAGCGGTTACCGAAGAGATCGGCGAAGCGTTTTTTGTTCGCCTCGGTCTCGGCCAGCGCTTTCGCCGCATCAAACGGCATCAATTTGATGCTGTCGCGCGGCGGGAAGCCTTTCGGCACCGGCAGCGTCGCATCCGCAGGGAGATAGCCCTGTTGCAGCACCAGTTTTTGCCCGGCGTCCGAGAGGACAAAATCGATAAACTCTTTCGCCCCTTGCGGGTTCTTTGTCCCCTTCATCATCGCTACCGGTTCGGTAACGACGCTGACGCCCTCTTTCGGGAAGAGAAACTCAACCGGCGCACCTTTGGCTTTTTCGCGGATCGCCAGGTAATCCACCAGCACGCCATAGGCTTTGCTGCCGGAGGCGATGGCGCTCATCACCGCACCGTTGCCGCTTTGCGGCATCGCGCCGTTCTGTTTCAGTTTTTCGTAGTATTGCCAGCCGAGCGCCGGATCGTTCATCAGCGTCGCCTGGTGGATCTGCGCCGCGCCGGAGTAGAGCGGGCTTGGCAGCGTGGTCATGTTTTTCACTTCAGGTTTGAGCAGATCCAGCCAAGAGGTCGGTTTGAGCGGTGCTTTGGTGTGGTAGGCAATGCCGGTAGTGATCACTTTGGTACCGTAGTAATAGCCCTCTTTATCAAACAGCTGCGGGTCGAAGCGCGCCGCTTCGGGCGATTTATAAGCCGCCAGCAGGTTCTGTTTTTTGAGGGATTCCATGGTCACGCTGTCGGCAATCAATAGCACATCCGGCGCGGCGCTTCCGGCGGCTAACTCTGCCTGTAGGCGGGCAATCAGCTTGCTGGTGCCGTCGCGGATCCACTTCACTTCAATATCCGGGTGCGCTTTTTCGAAGGCGCTGACGGTCATCTGCGCATCGTCATTCGGCTGGCTGGTATAGAGCGTTAAGGTTGATTTTGCCCATGACGAGGCACTGATGAGAGCCAGCACCACCGCGGCCAGCACACGTTTGTTATTCATGGATCTCTCCCGCTGTTTTCATTGCGACGATTAAAACAAGGGAGTTTGACAATCATGTTACGAAGGCGGGATGAGATGCGCTAAGACAATGACGCGCCGCCGTTTTTAACAGCGGCGCGGTAAGGCTGATTACTGCTGACGCAGGTTCTGCGCGGCTTTCACCATGTTCGCCAGCGCGCTGCGCGTTTCCGGCCAGCCGCGGGTTTTCAGGCCGCAATCCGGGTTGACCCACAGACGCTCTGCCGGGATACGCTGCGCGGCTTTCTGCAACAGCTCCTCGATCCACTCAACGCTCGGGACGTTTGGTGAGTGAATGTCATACACGCCCGGCCCGATTTCGTTCGGGTATTCGAACTCTTCGAAGGACTCCAGCAGCTCCATGTCGGAACGGGAGGTTTCGATGGTAATAACATCGGCGTCCAGCGCGGCGATAGAGTCCATGATGTCGTTGAACTCGCAGTAACACATGTGGGTGTGGATCTGCGTCTCATCTTTCGCTACCGCGGCGTTAAGGCGGAAGGCTTCAACACCCCATTGCAGATAGGCATCCCAGTCGCTGCGACGCAGCGGTAACCCTTCGCGCAGGGCAGGCTCATCAATCTGAATGATGCCGATACCGGCAGCTTCCAGATCCGCCACTTCATCACGCAGCGCCAGCGCAATCTGTTTGGCGATGGTTTCGCGGCTGACATCTTCACGCGGGAAGGACCAGCAGAGGATCGTCACCGGGCCGGTAAGCATCCCTTTGACCGGTTTATCGGTCAGTGACTGGGCATATTTCGCCCACTCAACGGTGATCGGCTGCGGACGGCTGACATCACCGATGACCACCGGCGGTTTCACGCAGCGGGAACCGTAGCTCTGCACCCAGCCATTTTGTGTAAAGACGAAGCCGTCGAGGTTTTCACCGAAGTACTCGACCATGTCGTTACGCTCGGCTTCGCCATGCACCAGCACGTCCAGCCCCAGGCGCTCCTGCTCGGCAATCGCTTGTTTGATATGTTCCGCGATACCGGTGCGGTAGTTGCTGGCGTCGAGGTTGCCCTTTTTAAAGTCCAGACGCAGACCACGAATTTCAGTGGTTTGCGGGAAGGAGCCGATAGTGGTGGTCGGCCAGGCTGGCAGATTAAAGCGTGCGCGCTGCGCCTGAGCGCGTTCGGCGTAGGGGCTTTGACGCTGGCTGTCCTGCGCGGTGATAGCCGCCAGGCGTTTCGCAACGGCGGTGTTATGCACGCGGGTTGAGTGGCGACGCGCCTGAATCGGGGCGCTCCACTCCGCCAGCTTGTCGGTATTGCCGCTGTTGAGCGCATCGCGCAGCAGCGCCAGCTCCTGGCATTTTTGCAGGGCGAAGGCGAACCAGCTTTTCACCTCTTCATCGAGGCGGGTTTCTACGCTCAGGTCGATCGGGCTGTGCAGCAGCGAGCAGGAGGAGGCAACCCACAGCGGACGTTTACCGACCACCTCTTTGATTTGTGCGTATTTCTCAGTGAGATCGGCGCGCCAGACGTTACGGCCATTAATCAGCCCGGCGGAGAGCAGCCAGTCGGCAGGCAGGCGCTGATGCAGTTCCGCAACGTTGTCTTTGCCGTGAACCAGATCAACATGCAGGCCCTGCACCGGCAGCGCGGTAATGGTATCGAGGTTCGGCGTAACGCCTTCAAAATAGGTGGTCAGCAGCAGTTTGACCTGGCCGCTCAGCGCGTCGTAAGCCGGTTTAAAGGCATCAAGCCAGGCTTGCGGCAGCTCCAGCACCAGCGCAGGCTCGTCAATTTGCACCCACTCGACGCCGCGTTTCGCCAGCTCAGCCAGCACCTGCTGGTAGACAGGCAGAATATCGTTCAGCAGGCTCAGGCGGTCGAACTGCTCGCCTTTGACTTTACCCAGCCACAGGTAGGTGACCGGGCCAAGCAGTACCGGCTTGACGTTGTGGCCGAGCGCCAGCGCTTCGTCTACTTCGTCCAGCAGCTGGGTCCAGGTGAGTTTGAACTGCTGGCCCTGGGTGAATTCCGGCACCATGTAGTGATAGTTGGTGTTAAACCATTTGGTCATTTCCGCTGCCGCCGCCGGTTCGCCGGTCGGCGCACGACCACGACCAATGCGGAACAGGGTATCAATATCGACAGAGCCGTCTTTGTTCTGATGACGAGCCGGCACATTGCCAAGCAGCAGGCTGGTGGTCAGAACATGGTCGTACCAGGCGAAGTCGCCGACCGGCAGCAGATCGACACCCGCTTCTTTCTGCTGATCCCAGTGACGAGCGCGCAGCTCGCGGCCCACCGCCAGTAACTCTTCACGGCTGGCGTTGCCGGCCCAGTAGCTCTCTTGCGCTTTCTTCAGCTCGCGACGCAGACCAACACGAGGAAAACCGAGGGTGTGGTTGATTACTGTCATTTTATTAGCCTCTTCAATTAGTTAATCCAAAGGATTTCGGATTAAGGGAAGGCGGCAAGTTCATGAATCCCCGGGAGCTTACTGAAGTAAGTGACCGGGGTGAATGAGCGCAGCCAACGCACCGTTAATTCGAAAGACGCAGGATTTGGACGTCCAGATGTTTACACATCCATAATGTGAAGGTAGTGTGTATTCCTCAAGCGCAAAATATTCATGCCGGAGTGAAAGAGTTTCATGATCGAGATTAAGCACCTGAAAACGCTGCAAGCGTTACGAAATAGCGGATCGCTGGCTGCCGCTGCGGCAACGCTGCACCAGACGCAATCCGCCCTTTCCCATCAGTTCAGCGATCTGGAACAGCGCCTCGGTTTTCGTCTGTTTGTGCGTAAAAGCCAGCCGCTGCGTTTTACGCCGCAGGGGGAAATTTTGCTGCAATTGGCCAATCAGGTGCTGCCGCAGATTAGCCGCGCGCTGCAAGCCTGCAATGAGCCGCAGCAAACCACCTTACGCATCGCCATTGAGTGCCATAGCTGTATTCAGTGGTTGACCCCCGCGCTTGAGAATTTCCGCCAGAGCTGGCCGCAGGTGGAGATGGATTTCAAATCTGGCGTTACCTTCGATCCGCAGCCCGCTTTGCAACAGGGCGAGCTGGATGTGGTGCTCACCTCCGACATTCTGCCGCGCAGCGGCCTGCACTATTCGCCGATGTTTGATTTTGAAGTGCGACTGGTGCTGGCGCCGGATCATCCGCTGGCAGCAGTGGCGCATATCACGCCGGAAGATATCGCCAGTGAAACGCTGCTCATCTATCCGGTGCAGCGCAGCCGGCTTGATATCTGGCGGCACTTTCTGCAACCGGCAGGCGTCAGCCCGTCGCTGAAAAGCGTCGATAACACGCTGCTGCTGATTCAGATGGTCTCCGCACGCATGGGGATTGCGGCGCTGCCGCACTGGGTGGTGGAGAGTTTTGAGCGCCAGGGTCTGATTGTGACCAAAACCCTCGGCGAGGGATTGTGGAGCCGGCTGTACGCCGCGGTGCGCGACGGCGAGCAGCGTCAGCCGGTAACAGAAGCGTTTATTCGCTCAGCGCGGAATCACGCCTGCGATCATCTGCCGTTTGTGCGGAGCGCGGAGCGACCCAACGGCGATGTACCCATAGCGAAGCCATTATCACCGCACCACCAATAATAAAGCTGGGCCAGTGCGGCTGCTGCTGCCAGATGGCAAGATTGACCAGCAGCCCCGCAGGAACATGCACATTGTTCATGATGCCGAGCGTGCCCGCATCCACCTGCGTCGCACCGTAGTTCCACATAAAGTAACCGAGCCCGGACGCCACGACGCCCAGCCACACCAGCACGCCCCACTGCAACGTGGTGGTGGGTAATTTCTGCGGGTTGCCCATTATCAGCCACGCTACTGCTGCCACCACAAACGCGCCAAGATAGAACCAGGCAAAGGCGTTGTGCTGCGGCATCGGTCGCGTCTCCATCAGGCGCTTATACCCCACCATGCCAATCGCAAAACTGATGTTCGCCAGTTGCACGAGGATCAGCCCCGTCCAGAAGTGATCGCTCACTTTGTCATAGCGGATGATCGCCGCGCCAATCACCGCCAGCCCGGCGCTCAGAAGATAGCTCCAGCGCAACCTGCGTTTGCTCAGCAGGTCGTAAATCAGCGTGATATAGAGCGGGGTGAACACGGTGAAGAGCAGGAATTCGGAGACCGTTAAGTAGAGATAGGCCTGGAAGCCGAACAGATACATGATGCCCAGCTGCAGCGCGCCCACCAGCATATACAAGCTGATGGTTTGCAGGTTATGGCCGCGTGTGCGCAGGAAGGGTAAAAAGACCAGTGCCGCCAGCCCGACACGCATCAGCACCGAAAAGTAGCTGTCGACATGCCCGGCAAGGTATTCGCCAATCAGGCTAAACGAGAAGGCCCACAGAATGGTGGTGATGATCAGTAACGCCACAATGAATGTCTCTCAAGTGAAAGGACACGCATTGTAGCGAACTCAGGTGTACAAAGTTTGACTATTTAGTTGACGTCTGTTTGTTTTGCGAACAGTTGTCAATCTTCGCCAAGGTAGAGCTTGCGCAGGTATTTCGGCACGGCGTTATCGGCGTTGGTGCCAATCACTTCCAGCTCCGGATGGAGCTGTTTCAGGCGCTGGTGGGCGTTCGCCATAATGCAGCCTTTACCCGCCATCGACAGCATTTCGGCATCGTTCATACCGTCGCCGAAGGCGATGCAGTTTTTCAGGCTGTAGCCCAGCGCGTGCGAGACCGCTTCCAGCGCATGGCCTTTCGATACGCCGCCCGCCATCACTTCCAGGCAGGTCAAAGTGGAGAAGCTGACGTTGACGCGGTCACCCCAGCGGGCGTTGATCGCCTGCTCCAGCGGCAGCAGTTTTTCGTGGTTGTCACAGGAGAAGAAGACTTTGCTGACGCCCTCCGGCTCCAGTAAACCCGGCTCGTAGAGCGCGTATTTGAACACCGCCTCTTTGAAGAAGCGCATCTCATCCGGACGGTGGCGGTTCATAAACCACTCATCGTCGCGGTAGACGTTGGTGATGATCTCCGGCTCGTTATGCATCATGCCGAAGAGATCGGCGGCGATACCGCGGTCGAGGTTATGGGTGAAGACCAAGTTTCCGTCGGTATCGTGCACGCGCGCGCCGTTGGAGGTGATCATGTAGGCTTTGATATCTAAATTATCGCGGATCTGCCCGACATCAACGTGATGGCGGCCGGTGGCGAAGACAAAGTTCACACCGCGCGCGGTCAGCAGTTTTAAGGTCTCTTTGGCGAAAGGCGACAGTGTGTGGTCGGGAGAGAGCAGCGTACCGTCTAAATCAGAGGCAACAACCTGGTACATAAGAAAATTTAACCTCAATAAATCATCAGTTATGTCGATCGAAAAAATCGACGATGGCGTTGAGCGCGACTGAGCGCATGGCGTCCTTTTCAAAAAGGATCTCATGGTACGCGCCTTCGATGACCAGCGGTTTACCCCCTTCGCAGGGGTGACCGGCGGCGGCGCGGCGTTCGCAGAAGCGCTGATGCATGCGGTTATCAACCACATGCTCCTCTTCTGCCTGAATCAGTAATGTCGGCGTGGCATCTTTTTCCACCCCTGCCAGCGCCTGTTCGCCAGCGAGAATGCCTTCGCGTACCCAGTGCCAGGTTGGGCCGCCGACGCGCAGGGTCGGTTCATCGGCGTAGAAACGAACGTTACGGCGGTAGCGCTCGCGGCTGTGGGTCAGCACGTTGATGGCGAAGGGCAGCGGACGCCAGCTGCCAGTACCGATGGCGTAACCGTCGCGGATGCTCGGGTAGCTCTCTGCCCACTCCAGCAGCGGACGCACCACCCAATCCGGCAGGTGAATAACAATGCCGAACATCGGCGCGCAGAGCGCGATGGCGTCGCAGGCGTGCGGGTAGCGCTGTAAAAAGAGCGTTGAGATCGCGCCGCCCATTGAGTGCGCCAGAATATAACGTTTGCGCCACGGGCCGCTGGCAACTTCCTGCTCCCAAAAGGCGGCTAAATCCTCGACATAGTCGCTAAATTTCACCACATGGCCGCGATGCGCATCGGGCAGCATACGCCCGGAACGCCCCTGGCCGCGATGATCGATAATCAGCACGTCGTAACCGAGGTGGAACAGGTCATAGGCCAGTTCGGCATACTTTACGTAGCTTTCGATACGGCCAGGGCAGATCACGATCACCCGATCGTTACTCTGCGCGCGAAAACGAACAAAACTGACCGGCACGTCGTCCACGCCGGTAAACACGTCCTCTTCACGCGATCGCCAGAAGTCCATTAACGGACCCATGGTGAATGCGGCGAACGCTTTTTCTCTGCTTTCCCACGCCTTTTTTTGCCGAAACATCGGGATTTTGCCCCTTTTAGCCATGTAAAATCGTTTTTTTGTGACCAATAGCAAATTCCACAGACAATGGCGTATTGTGGCATAAAAACCGACAACCAGGGAATTTCTCATGACCTTCGAGTGGTGGTTCGCCTACCTGCTGACATCGTTAATTTTAAGCCTCTCCCCCGGCTCCGGGGCGATCAACACCATGACCACTTCAATTAGCCACGGCTATCGCGGCGCGGCGGCCTCAATTGCCGGTTTGCAGACCGGGCTGGGGATCCATATCGTGCTGGTCGGTATCGGGCTGGGCACGCTCTTCTCCCGCTCGGTGCTGGCGTTTGAGGTGTTGAAGTGGGCGGGCGCAGCCTATCTGGTGTGGCTCGGTATTCAGCAGTGGCGCGCCGCAGGCGCGCTCGATCTCCATACCCTGGCGCAGACGCAATCACGCGGGCGGCTGTTTAAACGCGCGGTGTTTGTGAACCTCACCAACCCGAAGAGCATCGTGTTTCTTGCCGCCCTCTTCCCGCAGTTTATCGCGCCCAATCAGCCGCAGGTGATGCAGTATGTTGTGCTTGGTGCGACAACAATCGTGGTCGATATCATTGTGATGATTGGTTATGCCACGCTGGCGCGGCGCATTGCGGGATGGATCAAAGGCCCGCATCAGATGAAGGCATTGAATAAAGTGTTCGGATCGCTGTTTGTGCTGGTGGGGGCGTTGTTGGCGTCAGCAAGGCACGCGTGAGTGCGGTCTGTTTGCCGGATGGCGGCTGCGCCTTATCCGGCCTACGCAAAACCAGGCGGTGACCTTTGTAGACCGGATAAGCGTAAGCGCCATCCGGCATATGCAAAATCAGGTAGTGACCTTTGTAGGCCGGATAAGCGCAAGCGCCATCCGGCAATTCGCATCAGCGGGAGATAATCAGATGGATGCCGAACCCGGCGAAGAGCGCACCGGCGACGCCATCGATCCACTTCGCCATTCGCTGATAGCCACGACGCACGCGCGGTAACGCAAAGACGCTGGCGACCAGCGTAAACCAGGCGAAGGTCTCTACCACAATCAGCACAAAGATGCCCCAGCGCGCGTTAGCGCCGACGCTGTCGCCAACAAACAGTGAGAAGACCGATCCGAAGTAGATAATCGCTTTCGGGTTTGCGAGGTTGGTCAGCAAGCCTTTCACAAAGCTGCGGCCGCCCGCCGCCAGCTCGACCTGCGGCGCATCGCTGTTCGCCGTCTCTTTCTTCAGCGCGCCGCGCAGCATCTGGAAGCCCATCCAGCAGAGATAGAGCCCGCCGCCGACCATAATGATGCTATGCAGCCAGGCCATTTTCGCGAGGATCAGATTGAGGCCAAGTAGCGCGACCGCTGCCCACACCATCACACCTGCGGTGATGCCGAGCACGCCCAGCATCGCCTCTTTGCGCGAGCGGCTAACGGCAGTTTGAGAAACAAAGAAGAAATCGGGACCGGGGCTCATCAGCGCAATGAAGTGCACTGTCATGACGGAGAGAAAGAGCGTTAACATAGCGAACTCGCGAGAAAAGATTCAGTGAAGGGCTATCCTGACACTTTTCCCGCAGGCTGACTACTCTTCATCACCGTCGACATGGGCGCGGATCAGCGCCATAAACTCCTGGCCAAAACGCTCCAGTTTGCGCGTGCCGACGCCGTTGACGCTCAGCATGTCGCCCGGCGAAAGCGGCATCTGCTCCGCCATCTCAATCAGCGTGGCATCGTTAAACACCACATACGGGGGGATGTTCTCTTCGTCGGCGATCGCTTTACGCAGCTTACGCAGCTTGGCGAACAGCTTGCGATCGTAATTGCCGACCGCCGCCTTCTGCATCACTTTCGGCTTCAGCGTCACCATACGCGGCACCGCCAGCATCAGCGGCACTTCACCGCGCAGAACCGGACGCGCCGCTTCCGTGAGTTGCAGCGCCGAGTGCTGGGCGATATTTTGCATAGCGAAGCCTAAGTGGATCAGCTGGCGAATCACGCTTACCCAGTGTTCGTGGCTCTGCTCGCGCCCGATGCCGTAGACTGGCAGCTTGTCATGGCCCATCTCGCGGATACGCTGGTTATTCGCGCCGCGCAGCACCTCAACCACATAACCCATGCCGAAGCGCTGGTTCACGCGATAGATGGCGGAGAGCGCTTTCTGCGCGTCCTGCAAACCGTCGTACTGGCGTGGTGGGTCGAGGCAGATATCGCAGTTGCCGCACGGCGCGTGGCGCCCTTCGCCAAAGTAGTTGAGCAGCACCAGGCGACGGCAGGTTTGCGCTTCAGCAAAGGCGCCCATCGCATTGAGCTTGTGACGTTCGATATCCTGCAACGGCCCGGCGGGCTTCTCCTCCAGGCAGCGGCGCAGCCAGGCCATATCTGCCGGATCGTAAAACAGCATCGCTTCTGCGGGCAGGCCATCGCGCCCGGCGCGACCGGTCTCCTGGTAGTAGGATTCGATATTGCGCGGAATGTCGAAGTGCACCACAAAGCGGACGTTGGGTTTGTTAATACCCATGCCGAAGGCGACGGTAGCGACCACAATTTGCAGGTCATCGCGCTGGAACTGCTCCTGCACCCGCGCGCGAACCTCGTTCTCCAGCCCGGCGTGATAAGGCGCGGCGCTGAAGCCACGACCCTGTAAGCGCGCAGCGGTATCTTCCACTTTCGCCCGGCTGTTGCAGTAAATGATGCCGCATTTGCCCCGCTGCTCCTGCACATAGCGCAGTAACTGGTCGAGAGGCTTAAACTTCTCCATCAGCATGTAGCGGATGTTTGGGCGGTCGAAACTGCTGACCTGAATCAGCGGATCGTTAAGGCTGAGCAGACGCTCAATATCGCGGCGCGTGGTGTCATCAGCGGTCGCGGTAAGTGCCATAAAAGGCACGTTAGGAAGCATATGGCGCAGCTGGCCGAGCGCGGCGTATTCCGGGCGGAAATCGTGTCCCCACTGGGAGATACAGTGCGCTTCGTCGACGGCGATAAGCACCGTGTTCCATTGGCGCAGCTGGTCAAGGAAGTTGTCGAGCATCAGGCGTTCAGGCGCGATATAGAGCAGACGGATCTGCCCGTTGCGACAGCCGTTTACCACCTCAAGCTGCTGCTCGCGGCTCTGGGACGAGTTGAGACAGGCCGCTGCCACGCCGTTGGCGAGCAGTTGGTCGACCTGATCTTTCATCAGCGAGATAAGCGGCGAGACCACGACTGTCAGCCCTTCCAGCACCAGCGCCGGAATTTGGTAGCAGAGCGATTTGCCGCCGCCGGTCGGCATCACCACCAGGCAGTCGCGACCGCCAAGCACGGTGTCGATAATATCCTGCTGGCCAGGGCGGAACTGCTGGTAGCCAAAGGTCTCTTGTAAAACCTGTTTAGCCAGCGATTCCTGATTCAATACTTCCGCCTGCGCCACATTGACCCCATTTGCCTGAAATAAAAACAGGCGCTATTTTCAGCGCCTGTGACTGAAACTGCAATGCCTTAAAACAGATCGTTGAGCATCACGCCCACGCCGAAGCGGGTCTGATTGAAATTATAATCAATCAGCGATTCGCCATAGCCGCTGTAAACCTGAGTATAGAGGCGAACGTGTTTGGTCACCGGGTAGCTGAGGCCGATTTCTGCGCCGCCGTAGCCGGTATTCCAGTTGTACTGCCCTTTCGCGCTGAGGATCGCATCACCAATTTCGTAACCGATTTTCAGCTGGTAGTAACCCATATATTTGGTGATATCCGGGTTGTCGTCCGTGGAGCCTACGACATACCAGGGCTTCACTTCCACCATCCAGTTACCGTTTTGCGCCATCAAGCGGGTGTAAGCACGGTTCCAGCTGCGCGAAGTGGGATCGGAGCGGCCGTTGGAGTCATGGTTGAAACCAACCTCCACGTCACGCAGCGTCCAGCCGGCAAACCGGTAATCCGTGGCGAAACCGAGGAACAGCTGCGGTTCATAGTTGGTTTCACGGAAGGGAGAAGACTCGCCGCTGTTGGAGAGCTGCCACCAGGATTTTTGCGTATAGGAGCCGCCTAATACTGAGTTTGGCCCGAGAATGCCGCGCCAGAAGGGGAAGGCCAGGCTTATCTGGAACTTCACTTCATCTTTACGCGCGTTGTCAGCCCAGTTGTAGGAGCGGATCGCTTCCTTATTCAGATCGCTGGTATCGGTATAAAGCACATAGTTGGATTCATACGGATAGAGCGTGAACGGATTATCGTGGTCCTGCAACATATTGGCGATGATGCTACCGCGCACGACGGGCGCATCATGGACTTCTTTGATGGTTGCTTCTTGTGCGAGTGCCATAAACGGCAGTGCCAGCACTGCGAAAATATACCCCGGCCAGGTGCGCATCGGTTTAAGCTCCGAATTATTGTTGAGTTAGTTAATAGTCTTATCCGCACGTATTCTACATATTTCTTGCGTCACTGCTCGTCTATCGCTCTTAAAGTAGTAATCAACAAACATTGAGCATAAAATTAACACTCCATTAACTCATCGGATCAGATTGATATGTCAGCCGTTCTTACCGCCGATCAAGCCCTGCAAATGGTGGGCGAGATTTTTGTCTATCACATGCCCTACAACCGTGCGTTAGGCCTGGAGCTGGGGCGCTATGAAAAAGCGTTCGCAGAACTGCATTTCAATAACCAGCCGATGATGGTCGGTAACTGGGCGCAGAGCATTCTCCACGGCGGAGTGATTGCCTCCGCGCTGGATGTCGCCGCCGGGCTGGTGTGCGTCGGCAGCACCCTCACCCGCCATGAAACCATCAGCGAAGAGGAGCTTCGCCAGCGCCTGGCGCGGATGGGAACGATTGATTTGCGTGTCGATTATCTGCGTCCAGGCCGCGGTACGCGCTTTACCGCCAGCAGCAGTTTGCTGCGCGCGGGTAATAAGGTCGCCGTTGCACGCGTGGAACTGCATAACGAGGAGCAGGTGCATATCGCCAGCGCAACCGCTACCTATATGGTGGGGTGAGCAGGCCTGCGAAATCGGGTACCATGCGGTTACATTTTCGCAACGAGTCTTTCTGATGGATGCAAAGCAGACGCGGCTTGGCGTATTACTTGCGCTCGCCGCTTATTTTATCTGGGGCATCGCGCCCGCCTACTTCAAAGTGATTTGGTATGTTCCCGCCGATGAGATCCTGACTCACCGCGTCATCTGGTCCTTCTTTTTTATGCTGGCGCTGATAAGCGTAAGCCGCCAGTGGAAGAGCGTGAAAGCGCTGCTGCAAACGCCGAAAAAGATTTTGCTGCTGGCAGTCTCGGCGGTGCTGGTGGGCGGTAACTGGCTGCTGTTTATCTGGGCGGTCAACCATAACCATATGCTGGAAGCGAGCCTCGGCTACTTTATTAACCCGCTGGTGAATATCCTGCTGGGGATGCTTTTCCTGGGCGAGCGTTTCCGCCGCATGCAGTGGCTGGCGGTGATCCTTGCTGCGCTGGGCGTGCTGGTGCAGCTCTGGACCTTTGGCTCGCTGCCAGTGATTGCCCTCGGCCTCGCCTTTAGCTTCGCCTTCTACGGCCTGCTGCGAAAGAAAATCGCCGTTGAGGCGCAAACCGGCATGCTGATAGAGACCTTATGGTTACTGCCAGTGGCCGCCATCTGGCTGTTCGGCATTACCGATAGCCCGACCAGCCATATGTCGCAAAACAGCCTGTCGCTCAATCTGCTGCTGATCGCAGCGGGCGTGGTGACCACCGTGCCGCTGCTCTGCTTTACCGGGGCGGCAACGCGTCTGCGCCTCTCAACGCTCGGTTTCTTTCAGTACATCGGCCCGACGCTGATGTTCCTGCTGGCGGTGACCTTTTACGGTGAGCATCCCGGTGCGGATAAGATGGTGACCTTTGGCTTTATCTGGGTGGCGCTGGCGATTTTCGTAATGGATGCCCTTTATACCCAGCGCGCGTTGCGTAAAACACGCTAATTCCGCTTAGGGAACAAATCAGGCGGGCGGAATTGCCGCCCGCTACCTACAAATATTCGTGGGTTATTCGATCGTCGCGTCGCATATTAATCTACTGAATGGTATGTTCGCCGCTTTATTATTACGCTATTCAGGACGACCCGGAAAAATGATCCGCAGGATTTTTTGGCCAACAGGCAAGGCATGCCTCGCGCGTAAGCCCTATTTCCTTACTTTTATGCTTCTGCATATTGTTTTTTTAATTGCCATGGTTAGCGTGGCGCAGCTTCCCATACTGCCACTGCTCTGCCTGCTGGTTTACACGTGGGTGAAGATCAATATCAATGCGCAGCGCTGCCGGGATAGTGGATTAAAGGGGCGTTATGTCGTCATTTTGTCGATCCTGGTTTATCTCATTTCGCCAGTGGTCTCCGCGGCAGGTTTCGTGCTGGATGATGAATATCTGCTGCTCGGCGCTCAGATCTATATTTGGTTCGACGGCCTGGTATTTTTTATGTTTATGTTCGCGCCAACGGAAGTAAAAACAGCTAATTAGTTTAAAAGACAGGATTTTTCAGGAGAGGAAAATGAGTACTATCAACGACTATGACTACCAGAAAGATGAATCGCTGAGCGATACGTGGAAATATCGCTTCGCATTTTTTGAAAAAAATGGTTACCCCGGATTCTGGCGTCCTACTCCGGCGTGGAAACAAGCGTTTAAGCAGATGAAATTTGGGGAGAAAGTAACTGTTAACCAAAACTTCTACGCATTCTTCTTCGGCTGTATTTATCTCTTTATCCTGGGCCTGTGGAAAAAAGCGCTGACCTCTATTGGGCTGAACGTACTGGGATTATTAGTCGCCGCTCTTATAGGTTTCCCTTTCCTCTCCTTTATCGTACCCATGCTTATCATGATGCGAACGAATGTCTGGTATCACGAATATAAGGTTAAAGGCATCCAGACCTGGGGCCTGTAAAGAAAAAAGGTTCAGCACAGGCTGAACCTTTTTTTATCGCCTCAAAGCCAGTTGCGGCGTTTGAAGTAGAGGTAGGGAGCAAGGCCGGCGAGGATCATAAAGATAATCGCGCCGGGGTAGCCGAAGCTCCAGTGCAGCTCAGGCATAAACTCAAAGTTCATCCCATAGCTTGATGCCACCAGCGTTGGCGGCAAAAACACTACCGAAACGACCGAGAAGATCTTGATGATTCGGTTCTGCTCGATATTGATAAAACCCATCGCCGCCTGCATCAGGAAGTTCACTTTCTGGAACAGGGATTCGTTATGCGGCAGCAGCGATTCGATATCGCGCAGGATCTCGCGCGCCTGCTCAAGCTGACCCGCCGGTAAACGCGCTTTGCGCACCAGGAAGTTCAGCGCGCGCTGGGTATCCATCAGACACAACCGCACTTTCCAGCCAATATCTTCCTGCTCAGCAAGCGTTGAGAGCGCGTCGTCATACTCATCGCCCTGCTGCCCTTCCATAATGACGCGGCTGAGCTTTTCGAGATCGCTGTAGATGTTTTCAATCTCATCCGCCAGCTGTTCAATTTTGGTTTCGAAGAGATCGAGCAGCAGTTCGTAGGCGTTGCCGTCAACCATCTCCTGGCTGCGGGCGCGCATACGGTAGAGACGAAACGCGGGCAGTTCGCGTTCGCGCAGGGTAAAGAGACGCCCTTCGCGAATGGTGAATGCTACCGTTGAGTTGCCTGCGTGATCCTCTGCATCTTCATAAAAGAAGAAGGAGTGGATGTGCAGACCGTCTTCGTCTTCGAAAAAACGCGCCGAGGCTTCGATGTCTTCCAGTTCAGGTCGCGTAGCCAGATTCTGGCCCAATTCCGTTTGCACGCGGGTACGTTCATCATCGTCCGGCTCGACCAAATCAACCCAAACCGAGCTGGCGAGGTGTTTGATTTCGTCAGCCTCAAGACGGCTTAAACGATTGTTTTCCAGTTGAAATGCGCTCAGCATGGCCGGGACTCCCAATGCAAAAAATATCGGACAGTTCGCAGGGCACACAAGAAACAATTGGGGTTTCAGACCATTAAACAGTCTGACTCAGCGCGACGGGGATAAAGCGGGTCGCCGACAACCACTAAGGCCATCAGCGTGAGGAGAAAGCCTTAGGAGTTGTTCCTGAAATCCAGGAAATTGAGCCAGCATCTACTGGGTGTGTCCAAGGCGAATGTCCTCTTAGCGTGATCGTGCGCGCATGTTACGCCAGCACTCAGGAGGCGTCAACACGCAACGAAACGCTAAAGAGCAATATTTGCCCTTCAGCGTATAAGGCTAGCAGAATATTACAAAATGATGATATTTTTCTGAAGGTTACACAGTTTCAAGCTTCGCATAGGCGGCGACTAACCACTTAATACCCTGCCCCTGGAACGCCACCTGCAAGCGGCTGTGCTCGCCGCTACCTTCCATATTCACCACCGTGCCTTCGCCAAATTTGGCGTGGCGCACGCGCTGACCAAGCTTATAACCCGTATCGCTCTGCGCCACCGGCGTGCCCATCCGCTGATGGCTGACCGGGCGGCTGATGCTGGCGCGCAAACGCACCTCTTCAACGCACTCTTCCGGCAGCTCGCCGATAAAGCGCGAAGGACGGTGATAAACCTCTTTACCATACAGCCGACGCGTCTCCGCGTAGGTTAAGGTCAGTTTTTGCATCGCGCGCGTGACGCCGACATAGGCCAGACGGCGCTCCTCTTCCAGACGGCCGCCCTCGTCAAGGGACATCTGGCTCGGGAACATCCCCTCTTCCATGCCGACAATAAACACCTGCGGGAACTCAAGCCCCTTCGCCGAGTGCAAAGTCATCAACTGCACCGCGTCCTGCCAGGTGTCCGCCTGCCCTTCGCCCGCTTCCAGCGCCGCGTGAGAGAGGAACGCCTGCAGCGGCATTAAATCTTCATCCTCTTCGTTGTAGCTGAACTGTCGCGTTGCGGTGACCAGCTCCTCTAAGTTCTCAATTCGCGTCTGGCCTTTTTCCCCCTTCTCCTGCTCATACATCGCGCGCAGGCCGGAATCGCTGATCACCCGGTCGGTCTGCACATGCAGCGGCATATCCGCCGTCTCCTGCGCCAGCGCGTCGATTAGCTCAAGAAAACGCTGCAACGCGCCCGCCGCACGGCCCGCCAGCGCTTTCTCTTGCAGCAGCTCGCGGGTCGCCTGCCACAGCGTCAGCTGGCGCTCGCGGGAGGTCTGGCGAACGACGTCTAAAGTGCGATCGCCAATGCCACGCGTTGGCGTATTGACCACGCGCTCGTAAGCGGCATCATCGTTACGGTTAGCGATCAGGCGCAGATAAGCGAGCGCATCTTTAATCTCCTGACGTTCGAAGAAGCGCATGCCGCCATAGATGCGATAGGGCATGCTCGTCTGTAATAACGCCTCTTCCAGCACGCGCGACTGGGCGTTACTGCGATAGAGGATGGCGCACTGCGTCAGCTGGCCACCATTGTCCTGCCAGGCTTTGATGCGATTAACCACGAAGCGCGCTTCATCCAGCTCGTTAAACGCGCAGTAAAGGGAGATCGGCTCGCCGGCGGTCCCTTCGGTCCACAGCTTTTTCCCCAGACGCCCGTTGTTGTTCTCAATCAGGGCGTTGGCGGCGCTCAGAATATTGCTGGTGGAGCGGTAGTTCTGCTCAAGGCGAATGGTTTGCGCGCCGGGAAAATCGGTGAGGAAGCGCTGGATGTTCTCCACCTGCGCGCCGCGCCAGCCGTAGATCGACTGGTCATCGTCGCCGACAATCATCACCTTGCCGGTATCGCCCGCCAGCAGGCGGATCCACGCGTACTGAATGTTGTTAGTATCCTGGAACTCATCCACCAGGATATTGGTAAAGCGTTCGCGATAGTGCTGCAGAATATGCGGTTTGTTCAGCCACAGCTCGTGGGCGCGCAGCAGCAGCTCAGCAAAATCGACCAGCCCGGCGCGATCGCACGCCTCCTGATAGGCCTGGTAGACCTTCTGCCAGGTCTGCTCCACCGGATTGCCGAAGCTTTGGATATGGTGCGGGCGAATGCCCTCATCTTTTTGACCGTTGATGTAGTACATCGCCTGGCGCGCCGGCCACTGCTTCTCATCAAGGTTCATCGCTTTGATCAGGCGCTTGAGCAGGCGCAGCTGATCTTCGCTATCGAGGATCTGGAAATCCTGCGGCAGCTTCGCGTCCATATGGTGCGCGCGCAGCAGGCGGTGCGCCAGCCCGTGGAAGGTGCCGACCCACATGCCGCCCTGAGTGGTGCCCATCAACTGGCCGATACGGTGGCGCATCTCCGCCGCCGCTTTGTTGGTAAAGGTGACCGCCATAATCGAGAAGGGCGAGCAGTTCTCTACGGTGATCAGCCATGCGATACGGTGCACCAGCACGCGCGTCTTGCCGCTTCCCGCTCCCGCCAGCACCAGCATATTGCTGCGTGTCGCCGCTACGGCGTCGCGCTGTTTGTCATTGAGGCTGTCGAGCAGATAAGAAACGTCCATAGGTACCGTCGCGTAGTCATCAGGAATTGAACAAAACGCCGGTGGCGCTTCGCGTACCAGGGTCCGGTTTGCGTGGGCGTATTCGCGCCGCGCCCGCCACCAAAACCCTGGTATTTTATACAGAACAATGGGTGATTATATCAGCGTAGTGAGGGATGCCAACCGCGAAATTTCCATATGCGGCAACAGGCGGCTGTCGCTGGCTTGCAGCAGATCTGCGCCCTCGGGTTTGATCCAGCAGGCCTGCATGCCGCAGCGGATCGCGCCCGCAACGTCGGTGGTGAGATCGTCGCCAACGTGCAAAATGTTGCCAATGGGCACGCCAAGACGCTCAGCGGCGCGGTGATACATATCGCTGAAGGGTTTTGAGCGCCCGTCCGGCCCGGCGCGCAGAACAAATTTGAAATAGTCGCCGAGCCCGAACAGCTCCGGCTGCGCATTACCGTTAGTGATCGCCACCAGCGGCCACTTTTCTGCCAGCTTCGCCAGCGTGTCGTGGGTCTCGTCCGGGACATCAATGCGGCTGCGCCAGTGCGCAAAGTTGGTCATGGCGGCTTCGGCACCGGCCGCGGCCTCTGCTGCCGTCAGCCCGGCATCGAGCATAGCGCGCTCAACGGCGCGTCGCCGCCACTCGGTGACATCGTGATAGATATCCGGCTCGGTTTCGCGCAGGGCCTGGCGCAGGCGCTTGAACTCGCTGTTCTCCAGCGTGCTGAGCGCCGGGTGGTAGCCCTGCAAAAAGGCTAGCGACTCCTGCTCTGTACGCTGGATCACCAGCCGGTTGTCATAAAGGGTGTCGTCCAGGTCGAAAGTGATCGCCGAGATCTCGCCTGGTGGGCGGTAAAAACGCATTATTTCCCCCGTTTTGCGCGCGGATGCGCCGCATCGTAGACCGAAGCAAGGTGTTGAAAATCAAGATGGGTATAGATCTGGGTGGTGGATAAATTGGCGTGCCCGAGCAGCTCCTGCACGCCGCGCAGATCGCCGCTCGACTCCAGCATATGGGTGGCAAAGGAGTGGCGCAGTTTATGCGGATGCACATGGCTGTTCAGCCCCTGCTTAATGCCCCATTCGGCAAACCGTTTCTGCACGTTGCGCGCCGAGATGCGCTTGCCAAGCTTTGAGAGGAACAGCGCATCGTCCTGCGCGCCAAACAGTTCGCGCAGATCGAGCCAGTGCTCAACCCAGCTCACCGCATTGCGGCCTATCGGCACGCGACGCTCTTTGCTGCCCTTGCCGAGCACCCACACTTCGCCGCTCTCCAGATCGAGGTGTTTGATATCGAGATTGACCAGTTCCGACAGACGCAGGCCCGCGCCGTACATCACTTCTAGCATCGCGCGGTCGCGCACCGCCAGCGGATCGTTAATGTCGATCTCCAGCAGACGGTTTACATCATCGACATCGATATTTTTCGGCAGATGGCGCGCGGCTTTCGGCGCCGAGATCCCTTTCGCCGGGTTGGCGGGCAGCTCGCCCTGGCTCACCAGCCAGTCGAAGAAGCTGCGCAGTGCCGAGAGCCGTAGCGCGAGACTCGCCGCGCCCAGCCCTTTGCGGCGGCTACGGGTGGCAATTGAGCGCACCGTGGCAGCATCGCACTGTTGCCAGCTTTTGAGGCCGAGATCGTCCGCCATCGCCATAATGGCGTCCAGCTGGCGCTGATAGTTGCGCAGGGTGATCGGGCTGAGCTGGCGCTCAACGCCGAGGTAACGCAAAAAGCGGGTAACGAGCGGGAAGAGCGGCGAAGCGGTCATGCGCGCGCGATCCAGCGCTCAAGCAGATCCGGCAGCATCTGCGCGATCTCCTCCAGCAGCTGGGTACCCTGACCATGTTGATAATGGTGCGGATCGCGGCTGCTGAACAGCACCACGCCGAGCGAGCCATCTTGCCCCATCAGCGACATCGCCACTGATCCGATGGCTTTCGCCTCCGGCAACAGTAGCAACAGCTCCGGCCCGTTGAGCGATCCCAGGTAGTGATGCTGGTGACCAAGGCGCTGAATGCGCAGTGGCTCAAACGCCTGACGCGAGAGGGAGAGATGGGTGTAACGCGACGGCGCGCCGAGACGCCAGCGATCCGGAAAGAGGCGCACCGTGGCGCCCGCCAGCCCTAAATCGCGCGCCCAGCGGTGCAGGCGGCTCAGCATCTCATCCAGGCTTGGCGCGGAAGCCAGCCGGCTTTGCAGGCGCAGCAGGCGATAAAAGAGCCCTTCATTGGCGCTCGCCTGCTCCATCAACAGCGTCATGTTCTCTTCCAGCGCGTTGATGTGGTTGCGCGAGCGCGCCATATGCCACTCCACCAGAGAAACCGTGTCGCGCACCGCATGCGGCACGCGCATCTGTTCTACCAGCCGCGCGTTACGGATAAAGAAGTCAGGATGGCGCACCAAATAGTCGGCAACGGTCTGATCTTCCAGCTCCGTCAGCGTCTCCTGCAATTCTTCCCCTGGTTGCTTCATAGATGAATAAACCCGTCATAGACATGTGCCGCCGGGCCAGTCATGTACAGCGGTTGGCCCGGGCCTTTCCAGGCGATATCAAGTCGACCGCCCGGTAACTCCACACGAACGCTTTCCGCCAGCAAGCCTTGCTGAATGCCGACGGCAACGGCTGCGCAGGCACCGCTTCCGCACGCCTGCGTTTCACCTGCGCCGCGCTCGAAAACGCGCAGGCGGATATGATCGGTTTTGACGACCTGCATAAAGCCGATATTGGCGCGTTCAGGAAAGCGCTCATGGCTCTCCAGCACCGGTCCCAGCGTCTCTACCGGCGCGTTTTCCACGCTATCGACCTGGATAACACAGTGCGGGTTGCCCATCGATACGACGCCGCAGAGCACGGTTTGTTCCGCCGCGCGCATAATATAGGTCTTCTCAGCTTTGTTCGCGCGAAACGGCACCTGCGACGGTTCAAAGTTCGGTTCGCCCATATTGACGCGCACCAGCTCATCTTCCGTTACGCTCAATACCATACGCCCGTTCGCCGTACTGACGCGAATGTCACGTTTATTGGTCAAACCTTTCAGGCGCACAAAACGGGCGAAACAGCGCGCGCCGTTGCCGCACTGCGACACTTCGCTGCCGTCAGCGTTAAAAATACGGTAGTGAAAATCGAGTTCTGGATCGTAAGGAGGCTCAACCACCAGCAGCTGATCGAAGCCTACGCCAAGATGGCGATCCGCCAGACGACGGATCAACTCCGGGGAGAAAAAGAGATTCTGCGTCACCGCGTCGACGACCATAAAATCGTTGCCAAGGCCATGCATCTTTGAGAACTGCATTATCTACTCCATTTACGCGGGTACAGAGCGGTAACGTCAATAATTCACCTGGGTCGGCGAGCCGGTATCGCCCCGATCGTTACTATTTGGAATAGTAGGCTGGATCGTGCTCTCCTGCGTTTTGGTTGGCGGCGGCGCGGTTTTATCGGCCGGAGGGAAGTAGAGCGGCCCTTTCAGACCACAGCCCGTCAGGCTGAACAGAGTCAGCACTACGGCCAGCGTGCGAAACAGATCTTTCATTATCGTTGCCTGTGAGTTCATTCTTACTGCGCTCTATCATCGCAGGAGAAGACACAAAAGCAAGAGTTTGCACGTTTAGGGCAACGGGAAATGTTTCGCGTTATACTGCGGCCATCATAAAAAACAGGAAAGCAGAATGAACGATTCAGAATTTCATCGCCTCGCCGACGGCCTGTGGCTCACCATCGAAGAACGCCTGGATGAGTGGGACGGCGATAACGATATCGACTGTGAAATCAATGGCGGCGTATTAACCCTCAGCTTTGAAAACGGCAGTAAGATCATCATTAACCGTCAGGAGCCGCTGCACCAGGTGTGGCTGGCGACAAAACAGGGCGGTTACCATTTCAATCTCAAAGGGGATGAGTGGGTCTGCGATCGCAGCGGCGAAACCTTCTGGGATCTGCTGGAGCAGGCGGCAAGCCAGCAAGCAGGCGAAAGCGTCACTTTCCGCTAAGACGCACTGCCCGGGAGACCGGGCAGCAATATCAGGAGAAGTACTGCTGCAACAGCGGTGCGGCGTTATCCTGATTGGCCGGCGATGCGGTGCTGATCGCCTGGTTGCGGAACGGGATCACCTGCGCGCGCCCTTCAACATTCACAATCTGGTAGAACTGCGGCAGGTTGAAGTTGATAAAGCTTGAGCCGTAGGTAAAACGATCGTGGGATGAGGAGAAGAAGCGGCTTACGTCGCGCACCAGCTCCTCTTTGCTGCCTTCACAGTGGTGATACACTTCGGCGCGGTTGCTCTCATCCAGAATATAGATGTTAAAGCCCTCTTCCCCCGCCTCTTCAAAGAAGAACTGAATAATCCCTTCGCTGGCAAAACCATCTACCACCGCCGGTAATTCGACGTGGTTGGTCTCCACCTGCACCGACAAACCGTGCAGCTTGTTGTGGGAGATGGCACCGTAAAACTCAATGGCATTTTCCAGCTTCTGCACCGAAACGTTCACGCGCTCGAAGAACAGGCCCCAGGTTTGCCCCGCCACGCGCAGCGCTTTAAAGCGCCCGGTTTCGTGACGCGTCGTCGAGAGGCGCAGTTCAATACATTCAGAGACCAGCTGCTGCACGCGGGTGCGGATCAGGCCGCGCAGATGCTGGCTGTAACAGAAGACTTCGACGCTGTCCGGCGGCGCGGCATCCTGGTGCATTTTGCCGAGTATGGTTTTCAGCGCTTCAATCATCGCCTGCTCGCCGTTGAAGTGCAGGGTACGCACTTCGTTCCACGAGTTGCGATAGAGCAGATCGACACTGCCAACGAGGCAGTTTTGCTGCTCGCCGAAGCTGAAGACATCAAGCTTACGGAAATCAAAGTGCACCACCTGGTTACGGAACGCCGCTGTCGGGTCGTACTCCAGGTTGACGATAATCGCCAGATGGCGGATTTCGCACGGGCTATAGAGCGCTTTCGGCGTTGGCGCAGGCAGGCGCAGCGGGAAGTGGTGCGAGACATCAGCAACCATCTCCTGCAGCTTCGGCAGATCGACAATGCCGTTGCCCTTAATAAACAGGCGCGTACGCGATGTCAGCAGGCCATTGAACCACGCCCAGGCGACCAGCTTATTCAGGTAGCGGTTATACTCCAGCGGTTGATGGCTGACGATGGAGTCCATGTTCGGCGCGCGGTTGTAGAGATACCAACCGGTACGGTTGGCGCGGCCCGGCGGCACATGAATAAAGGTTAAATTCGGTTCGGAGAGATCCGGTGAAATCTGCGGGTTCACCAGCGTCACTTTGCCCGGCAGCGCTTCAAACGCCGCGTAGAGTTTACGGGTTAAGACCCCGATATCCTGCGGACTGGCGGAGACGCTCAGGTTATTACGGCGGGCAAAGCGGATCAGGTTACGGTAGCTCTGCATCATCGCATCAAGTAGCTCATTGTGCGCTTCGCGCACCTGATCGATTTTCCAGTTGGCACGGTTATCGAGCATTGCGAGACGCGCTTCGTCCCAGCCCCACTCTTTCACTAACTGCGTGATCACTTCGCGACGCCAGCCGACGCAGGCGCGTTCGCGGCTCAGTTTTTCACACACTTTTAAGTAGAAACATCGACGCACCAGGTCAAGACGCGTCGGATCCTCAATCGCTTCCAGATAGTGCGTGACGCGCTCAAGCATCATGCAGTAGTGATCGAGACCGAAGGAGACGATCTCGCCGTCGTGCAGGCGCTGTTTGATATCTTTCGCCAGCAGGCGGGTATTCGGATATTCCCAGGAGTAGGCTTCGAGCAGCAGGGTTTTCAGCACCGCTTTATAAGGCGAGTCGATGCTCTTATAGAGCTGCCACAGGCTGGCACCGAAATACTCTTCCGCTGAAAGCGAGCTTAAGCCGCCCAGATCGAGCCACTCGTTCGGGGTCAGCACGCCCTGCGCGTAGAGCGTCATGACGTAATCGTCGTAATTCTCCTCTTCGTCGCCCGGCACCATATTCCACAGAATACGTTTACCTGCCAGGCGCACAGCGGTGCGGTAGAACTCATCAAGCAGTAAAATGTGCTGCGTTGAGCCGCAATCTTCGCCGCCGAGGCTGCCGCTTTCATTATGGCGGAAGCGGTTCTCATCAATCAGGAAGAAGCTTACTTCCACGCCAAGGGAGGCGGCCCAGCTCTCCAGCAGGCTGCATTTACGCTGTAACAGCTGGCGCTCGTCGTTATCGAGCCAGGATTGGTGGCAGACCCAGATATCGAGATCGGAAGAGCAGCTCTGCCCAACCGAAGAGGTGCTGCCCATGGAGTAGACGCCGGTGATCGGCAGTTCGCCGGTCGGCGCATCCTGCGCAGGCAGGCCACGGTTCAGCTCAAGTTCGTTCAGGTAGTGGAGTTGGTTTTCATCAGGCGTGTAGAGGCAAATGCCATTGGGAACGTTACCGTCAAGGTAGCCAGGCATCAGCGGATGGTGATAGTGCAGTAATGTCGGCAGCAGACTGTAAACCTGCTGAAAAGCAGGGCCCATGGCAGCAAGCGCGCGATCCACACGCAGTTGATTAATGGCATCCAGTCGCTGTTTCAGCGTCTCAATATAGAGGTACAAGACATATCGCCTGATGTTTTACACACACCTTCATGCTGATGTTTTGTAGGCCGCAGCTTGAAAAGGGGTGCGTAGACAGAAAATCCAAAAGTAGCCGTTGCCCTTTTTTCGTCGTTATCGTTATGGGAGGACAGACGAAAAAATGGTCTAAAACGTGATCAATCTAACACCTTGCTCATTGACCGTAAAGAAAGATGCGCTACAAACCAGTTTAGCATTAAACGCACTCTGTAAATTCCGAATTACATCCCGCGCTGCGCCTGTTGCGCGGCGCGAGACCCGCAATCGACCGTGAACACTGACACCCTAATGCAACAGTGTTAGGATGGTCAACGGACGAAATTGACGGTATCAAGCATGGTAGACAATGTTTTAAGAATTGCCACACGGCAAAGCCCGCTTGCGCTCTGGCAGGCACATTATGTAAAAGCGCGCCTTGAAGCGAGCCATCCGGGGTTAGCCGTTGAGCTGGTGCCGATGGTCACGCGCGGCGATGTGATCCTCGATACGCCGCTGGCGAAAGTGGGTGGTAAAGGCCTGTTCGTGAAAGAGCTTGAACGGGCGCTGCTCGACAATCACGCCGATATCGCCGTGCACTCAATGAAAGATGTCCCGGTCGACTTTCCCGATGGACTCGGTCTGGTGACGATTTGCGAACGCGACGATCCGCGCGACGCCTTTGTCTCTAACCGTTATAAGTCTCTGGACGAACTGCCCGCTGGCAGTATTGTCGGCACCTCCAGTTTACGCCGCCAGTGTCAGTTGGCTGCGCTGCGCCCCGATCTGGTGATCCGCTCGCTGCGCGGCAACGTTGGCACCCGCCTGAGCAAGCTCGATAACGGCGAATACGATGCGATTATCCTCGCCGTCGCCGGTCTTAACCGCCTGGGTCTTAGCGATCGCGTACGCTGGGCGCTGCCGCCGGAAATCTCACTCCCGGCCGTAGGCCAGGGCGCGGTAGGCGTTGAGTGCCGTCTTGACGATGCGCGTACCCGTGCGCTGCTGCAGCCGCTGAACCATGATGAGACCGCAATCCGCGTTAAAGCTGAGCGGGCGATGAACACCCGTCTTGAAGGCGGCTGCCAGGTGCCAATCGGCAGCTATGCTGAATTGATTAACGGCGAACTCTGGTTGCGCGGGCTGGTTGGCGCGCCGGATGGTTCGACGATGATACGCGGCGAGCGTCGCGGCCAACCGGAAGATGCGCTAAAGATGGGCATCTCGCTGGCAGAAGAGCTGTTGGATAACGGCGCGCGCGCCATTCTTGCTGATATTTACAACGGAGAAGCCCCCGCATGAGTATCCTGGTCACCCGTCCCTCTCCCTCCGGGGAAGAGTTAGTGAGCCGACTGCGCACACTGGGTTTGGTGGCCTGGAGCTTTCCGTTGATTGAATTCACGCCGGGTCGTGAGCTGCCTTTATTACCCGGGCAGCTTGCCAGGCTCGGCGCGAATGACCTCGCGTTTGTGCTGTCACAGCACGCTGTCTCCTTCGCGCATGCCCATTTGCAGCAGGCTGGCCTCTCCTTCCCAACGGAACCGGCCTGGTTTGCTATCGGGCGTACCACTGCGCTCGCGCTACATACGGTAAGCGGCATTGATGTGCGCTACCCTCACGACCGGGAAATCAGCGAAGTGTTGCTACAATTACCTGAATTGCAAGATGTTCAGGGCAAGCATGCGCTAATCTTACGGGGCAACGGCGGACGCGAACTGTTGGCGGAAACGTTAACTGAGCGCGGCGCGAATGTTGAATTTTGCGAGTGTTATCAACGCAGTGCAAAATTTTATGACGGTGCAGAAGAAGCGATGCGCTGGCATACGCGGGGTGTCTCAACGCTGGTGGTCACCAGCGGCGAAATGCTGGAGCAACTTTTTTCACTTATTCCTCCCTGGTATCGGGAGAACTGGTTACTTCGCTGCCGCCTGGTGGTGGTAAGCGAACGTCTGGCGAACCTTGCCCGGGAACTGGGCTGGCAAGAGATTCAGGTCGCTGACAATGCCGACAACGATGCGCTGCTTCGCGCATTACAATAACTCTCATAATGGGAAGCCATAATGACGGAACACGAAAACTCCTCCGCCGTGGTTGAAGAGACCAAAGCGGCTGACGGCGTAACGCCGCCGCCGGAGAAAGCAGAGAAGAAGAGACGCGCTAACAGGACCAGCCTCGCGCTAAGCGCGATCGCCATCGCTATTGCGCTGGCATCGGGCGCCGGGCTTTATGGCTGGGTGAAGCATCAAAATAAAACCCTGCAGACCAGCAATGGCGAAATCGCCGACCAGCTGATCGCGCTACAACAGACGCAGGATAAGCAGCGTACTGAGCTGGAAGGGGTGATTAAACAGCAGGCTGATGCGCTGGCGGCAGAAAAACGCCAAAGCGAAGCGCTGGCGAAGCAGCTTGATGAAGTTCAGCAGAAAGTCGCGACCATCTCCGGCTCCGATGCCAAAACCTGGCAGCTGGCGCAGGCTGATTTCCTCGTCAAACTGGCGGGCCGTAAGCTGTGGAGCGATCAGGATGTCACCACCGCGGCCGCGCTGCTGAAAAGCGCTGACGCCAGCCTGGCAGACATGAACGATCCGAGCCTGATTACTGCGCGCCGCGCCATTACCGACGATATCGCCAGCCTCTCCTCCGTGACGCAGGTCGATTATGACGGGGCCATTCTCAAGCTGAACCAGCTCTCCAACCAGATCGATAACCTGCGACTCGCCGACAATAACGACGACGATTCGCCGATGGATTCTGACAGCGGCGAGCTCTCAAGCTCCATCAGCGAGTGGCGCGTTAACCTGCAAAAAAGCTGGCGCAACTTTATGGACAGCTTTATTACCATTCGCCGCCGCGATGAGACCGCCGTGCCGCTGTTAGCGCCGAATCAGGATGTCTATCTGCGTGAGAACATCCGCTCGCGCCTGCTGGTTGCGGCGCAGGCCGTTCCGCGTCATCAGGAAGAGACCTATAAACAGGCGCTGGATAACGTGTCGACGTGGGTTCGCGCCTACTACGATACGGACGATGCGGCCACCAAAGCGTTTCTCGAAGAGGTGGATAAGCTCGGCCAGCAATCTATCGCCATGGAGCTGCCTGAATCGCTCCAGAGTCAGCCGATTCTGGAAAAATTGATGCAGACCCGCGTGCGCAACCTGCTCGCGCAGCCCGCTGTGCCGTCTGAACAGGCGCCCGCCGCGCCCGCCGATGCAGCGCAGGGAGAATAATCATGCTGAAAGTATTATTGCTCTTTGCATTGCTTCTCGCCGGGATCGTGCTTGGCCCGATGCTCGCCGGGCATCAGGGTTATGTGCTGATCCAGACCGATAACTACAACATTGAAACCAGCGTCACGGGTCTTGCGATCATGCTGGTGCTGACGCTGGTGGTCTTCTTTGCCCTGGAGTGGCTGCTGCGTCGGATCTTCCGTACCGGCGCGCATACCCGCGGCTGGTTTATGGGCCGTAAGCGTCGTCGCGCGCGCAAGCAGACAGAACAGGCGTTGCTGAAGCTGGCGGAAGGCGATTATCAGCAGGTTGAGAAGCTGATGTCGAAAAATGCCGATCACGCGGAACAACCGCTGGTTAACTATCTGCTGGCAGCGGAAGCCGCCCAGCAGCGCGGCGATGAAATGCGTGCTAACCAGCACCTTCAGCGTGCCGCCGAGCTGGCAGAGAATGACCCGATCCCGGTCGAGATCACCCGCGTTCGTCTGCAACTGGCGCGCAATGAGAACCATGCTGCGCGTCACGGCGTCGATAAACTGCTGGAGATCGCGCCACGCCATCCGGAAGTGCTGCGTCTGGCGGAACAGGCCTATATTCGCACCGGTGCGTGGACGTCGCTGCTCGACATCATTCCTTCGATGGCGAAAGCTAACGTTGGCGATGAAGAGCACCGCGACATGCTGCAACAGCAGGCGTGGATCGGCATCATGGATCAGGCGCGCGCCGATCAGGGCAGCGATGGTCTGAAGGGCTGGTGGAAGAATCAGAGCCGTAAAACGCGTCACCAGGTGGCGTTGCAGGTGGCAATGGCGGAGCACTTAATTGAGTGTGACGATCATGACACCGCGCAGGAGATCATCCTCGACGGCCTGAAGCGGCAGTATGACGATCGTCTGGTGCTGGTGATCCCGCGCCTGAAGACCAATAACCCGGAACAGGTTGAAAAAGTGCTGCGCCAGCAGATCAAAACGCAGGGCGATCGCCCGCTGCTGTGGAGCACGCTCGGTCAGTCGCTGATGAAACATGGTGAGTGGCAAGAAGCGACGATTGCATTCCGCGCTGCGCTGAAACAGCGCCCGGATGCGTTTGATTACGCCTGGCTCGCAGACTGTCTCGACCGCCTGCGCCAGCCTGAAGAGGCCGCAACGATGCGTCGCGACGGCCTGCTGTTAACGCTGCAAAACAACCCGCCTGCTTAGCCCTTCTCTTCGCGTTACAGAGCTGCTCTGTCGCGCGAAGCTTCATTTGTCCCGCCATAAAAAAACGCCTGTCAGCATACACTGACAGGCGTTAAAACAGGTCTTTGACAACTAATGGGTGCTTCACTCAACGTTATGCCCATGGTGTTTGATGAGGCCGAAGCGACATCTCTCGGTGGACGATAAGCACCATAAAACGGCTCTGCGTCATTCCTGGGTTTATGAGGCCAGAAGGCGAACATAAGAGATGGAATGAGCATCTACCCCCGTATTATTGCACATAGCGTGCCAACCCCGCATTAAGAAATGTTACATCACGCAACCTTTTAAGAAACCTCTATATTCAGGCTGCTGGCGGGAAAAGCGTCCCTTGTCACGCCTCGCCGCAGACGCAATCTGTCGCTGTGGGACGACATATCTACGCCATTTTAGGTAAAGCTATTTTAATCAAAAGGTTACGTGTAGCTGATAGACGACAACACAAGATAAGAATGTCGCTGAAGAACAACAGAGGAAAATGAGGAAAACCTGAACCGCAGAAAACAAAAAACCCCGCTTACGCGGGGTTCAAAATTGGTCGGCGAGAGAGGATTCGAACCTCCGACCCACTGGTCCCAAACCAGTTGCGCTACCAAGCTGCGCTACTCGCCGTATTTACTGCTTTTTGACTTTTTTGTTCAATCAAAGTTGTGGTGCGAGGGGGGGGACTTGAACCCCCACGTCCGTAAGGACACTAACACCTGAAGCTAGCGCGTCTACCAATTCCGCCACCTTCGCATCGCCACGAAACTTTTTACTGCTAAATAATGGGGTGGCTAATGGGACTCGAACCCACGACAACTGGAATCACAATCCAGGGCTCTACCAACTGAGCTATAGCCACCACTGTAAATCTGTTCACGCGGTATCGTGATAATTCACGAACCACCGCAGCTCAAGCGCCGGGTTAAAATGGCGCGCCCGACAGGATTCGAACCTGAGACCTCTGCCTCCGGAGGGCAGCGCTCTATCCAGCTGAGCTACGGGCGCGTAGCGCCGTTGCGGGGGTGGATAGTACGGACTTCGGGGGCAGCTGTCTAGTGCTTTTTTGAAGAAAAATGCGCGTTTGGTTATGCTTTGCGCACTTTGTCTCTTATTCACCCAGCCGAGGCGTTGCCGCACGGCGATCGAAGCCAAATAGCTTATATACCAGCGTCACGGCAGCCAGAAAGATCACGCCGACAAACAGCGACATACGGGTGTCTTCATTGAATCCCATGCCAATCAGCACGCAGACGAGGAAGGCCATGGTAAGCCAGTTCGCCCACGGGAACAGCATCGAGCGGAACGGATGGCTGGCAATCGCCTCTTTGTGAACCTTGCGAAAACGCAGCTGGCTAATCAGGATCACGAACCACGGCACCATGCCCGGCAGCACGCTGGCGCTATAGACATAGACAAACACGCGCTGCGGGTTAGGAATGATGTAGTTCAGGCATGAACCGATGAGCAGGATGATAATCGAGATAGTCACGCCCACCGCCGGCACGCCGTTTTTCGAGACTTTGGCAACCGCTGTCGGTAACTGGCGGTTCTTCGCCAGCGCATAGAGCATACGACCACAGCTGTACATGCCGCTGTTACAGCCGGAGAGCGCCGCAGTCAGCACAACAAAGTTGATGATGCCTGCCGCCGCGGTAATACCGATTTTCGCGAAGGTCAGGACGAACGGGCTGCCGTTGGTACCAATTTCATTCCACGGGAAGATGGTGACGATAACGAAGATTGCACCGACATAGAAAATCAGGATGCGCCACAGCACCTTGCTTACCGCACTGCGCAGCGTCACCTGCGGGTTTTTCGCTTCACCCGCGGTAATACCAATCAGCTCAACGCCCTGATACGAGGCGACAACAATACAGAGCGCGGTGAGGAACCCTTTCCAGCCGCCGGCGAAGAAGCCGCCGTGCTCGGTAAGATTGCTAAAGCCGATGGAGTGACCGCCATTGCCAAAGCCGAAGAAAATCACACCCAGGCCCACGATGATCATCACGATGATGGTGGTAACTTTGATCATCGCAAACCAGAACTCAATCTCGCCATACAGGCGCACCGCCGCAAGGTTCGCCAGCGCCACCAGCCCAACGGCAATCAGTGCCGGTATCCACTGGGCGAGATCCGGGAACCAGAACTGGACATAGACGCCAATGGCGGTGATTTCCGAAATCCCCACCGCCATCCACATAAACCAGTAGGACCAGGCGGTGAGATAGCCAAAGAAGGGGCTCATGTAACGATGAGCGTAGACGGCGAACGACCCGGCGACCGGTTCAAGGAAGAGCATTTCGCCCATCGAACGCATAATAAAGAAGACGAAAAGTCCGGCAATGATATAGGCCAGCAGAACTGACGGGCCAGCCCACTTCAGGGTGCTGGCAGCGCCCATAAACAGGCCAACGCCGATGGTGCCGCCAAGGGCAATTAATTCAATGTGACGAGACTCCAGCCCACGCTGAAGTTCGGGTTGTTTTTCGGCCATAAATCCTCTGTTGTATTTGCTTCTTGCTTCGCCCGCATCGCGGGTTATTGTTATGAGTTTCCCTCATCTCATCGCAGGCGATACTGCTCCGCCCCGCGAAAGGGAGGGCGCAAAATCAGCGCGGCGCTGCAATGAGAGAGCGAATGGTTTCTTAAATCGACGGAAATGGCAAACGATGTGTATAAAAAATCCTGGTAGCGCACAATAAAAGAGCAGCAGGAGAGGGAAAGGCAGCGCATTGCGCCGCCGGAGGGGTTCAGAGTTTTCCGCTGTAGTGCCAGCGTAAATAACGCAGCAGACGGAGCTGGCGCTTCAGGCGCGAAGGTTGCGACAGCAGGCGGTATAGCCACTCAAGGCCAAGGTTCTGCCAGAATTTCGGTGCGCGCTTAACATGTCCGGTAAAGACATCGTAGGTGCCGCCGACGCCCATATAGAGCGCATCCGGACAGACAAGGCGGCAGTCACGCATAAAAATCTCCTGCCGCGGCGAGCCCATTGCGACGGTGACGATCTTCGCCCCGCTGTCGCGAATGGCTGCAAACAGCGCCTCGCGCTGCTCGGGCTTGAAGTAGCCATCCTGGCAACCCACAACATTCACCTGCCACTGGTCACGCAGTTTCTGCACGGTTTGCGCCAGCACGTCCGGCTTACCGCCCACGAGGAACACCGGCGTCCCCGTCTCCCCTGCCCGCGCCATTAATGCTTCCCACAAATCGGCACCCGCCACGCGGGAGACCTGCGCCTGCGGAAACTTTTTGCGTATTGAGCGCACGACGCTGATGCCATCGGCATATTTAAACTCCGCCGCCTCAATCAGGGCGCGAACCTCGGCATCATCTTCCAGCGTCAGCATCTTTTCGGCATTGATTGCCACCAGCGTGCCCTGCTCTACGCGCCCGTCACCGAAAAGATGATCCAGCGCGTGGGGCATATCACGCCAGCCAATCAACTTCAGGCCGCGCAGGTCATACAGCGGTGCCGCCGTCTTATCCGTCATGTTTGATCCTTTTACAACTGGGAGAGCGGTTTGACCGCGCGCGTACCGCGACGCTGTATCAACCCGGCGCTATCGAATAGCCAGTACAGCAGTTTCGCCGCCAGCAGGCAGAAAGCGAAAACGGCGAGGAAGAAGACTACACGAGAGGCGAACGCATCCAGCCCTTCACGCGCCAGCACAATCATGTTGAAAATCGCCCCGAAGCAGAAGCTGTGCAGGATCGCCGCCTTGTAGCGGTTCGTTTCCCGGTTGCCCAGGGCATAAACCCAGTCGAACCATTTGATGATAAGCCCCACCGCTGCCGCGCCCAGCGGAATAAACCACGCGCCGCCCATCACCACTAAGGAGCCAATCAGCGTCGGCGAAATCGCCAGCCCTGAGTGGTTATTCAGCACTTCCCAGGTAAAGTAGTTCGCGGTGTTAAGCACAACACCCGGGCGCGATGGCCACAGCCAGGTGGGGATAAAGACGTAGAAGTCGCGCACAATTGGCGCCAGCCCCTGAAACTCAATCTTGTCGTAGTTTTGCAGCAGCAAAGCGAGGTTTTCCCACGGCGAGAAGGTATCGCGCGTCAGATAGAGGAAGGTGTAAAACGCTTCATCACCGCGCACATCCAGCCCGTAGCGTTTCAGCGCCAGCCAGAACATGCCGACAATGCCGAGCACGCCCGCCGCCGCCAGCATCCACAACGAGATCCAGCCGCGAATAATGCCGATAAACAGGAAGATAGCGAAGGCAATGATGATATTGGCGCGCGTACCGCCAACAATCATGTAGGTCAGCAGGCCAAACGCCACGGTGCTGACCAAAAAGAAGAGCCAGGTCTGGGCATTCTGCCGCAGGAAGTAGACCACCAGCATCGCCGGAATAAAGAAATAGAAGAAGCGCTTCAGCGCTACGCCGGAGACTTCGCTGGAGAAAATCTGGCTATAGGAGTGCAGACGGAAGAGTAAAAACCCGTTATGCATAAAGAAGATGCCAACGCTCACCAGCGCGATGACCATCAGGATCACCCACGTCAGATGCGCCTCCACCCGGTTAATGGTAAAGAGCGGACGCCGCGGCGTAAGCGAAGACGAAGCGCGCAGCCGCGTTTTATAGGTCACATAGTAGATGCCATAGAAGCAGGCCGCCGCCAGCAGCGTCTGCATCAGGATATCGGGCGGCGCAACGCCGACGTTGAAGCGGAATACCAGCACGCTGGTCAGCGGAAAACCGAAGAAGAAGGTCAGCAAAAAGAGCAGCGAGAAGAAGACGTTAAAGTTAAAACGTACGCGGCGAAATTCGAACCAGGTGAGCGTGCCGATAAACAGCGTCGCCAACAGCCAGATAACAAACAGTCCGCAAAATTCGAGTGGGCTCATCCGTTGATCCCCGCAGCGTTAAGGAGCGCTTTGTGCCACAGCGTTTCGTAATGTGGGCTGAAAAAAGCGATAGCGTTTTTATCCACCGCTAACAGCTGGCGGCGGGCCTCGCGGATCACCGCCTCATCCAGCGCATCGCCGGTAAAGAGAACGGGAATGCCTTCCGCCACCATATCGCGCCAGAAAGGGTTTTCCCTGTTCAGCACACAGGGCACGCCCGCCTGGATCAGCAGGCACATCGTACCGATCCCCTGCTGGCGGGCAAAAATGAAATAGCCCAGATCGCACTGCGCGAGCAGCCCGAGATAGGCATCAAAATCCATTTTCTCATCGAGGATGCGCAGGTTGTCAGCGCTAAAAAGTGCCAGCCCGGCGCTGCGTACTGCGGCGATATAAGCGTCGTTATTCGCCGGATAGCCCATCGGCACAATGATATTGACCGTATCGCCAAACTGACGGTGGATCGCCTGCAGGGCAGCAATATGCTCATTGCTCGCATCGCCGGAGTTGCCGACCAGAATCGTCAGCTTGCCCGTCTGCGGGCGCTCATCCGCCATGTTGTTCAGCGCCGGATCCATACGCGTTGGGAAGTAGAGCAGTTCACCAGGCACTTTAGGGTTACGTTCGGCAAACCACGCCAGATCGCCGCGGGTCGCAAAGATACGGCCTACGCGACGCTGCGCTAAACGGCGCAGCGGATAAAAGAGACGGAATTTCAGGCTGCGGGAGACTTCATACAGATCGGCGCCCCAGGCGTGCCAGTAGAACTGCTCGCGCTTGATAGCCCCTTGCAGCAGTGCCAGCCAGAGATCGAAATTAAACTGACCGTGGAAGAAGAAGCGCTGCTGACGTTGCGCTTTCGCCCGCGCGATGACCGCTTTTGCCAGACTCTTTTTGTCGGGATAAAAATGCAGCGTCAGCGCAGGATAGTGCGCCCGCTGCGACTCGTCACGCCCGACAACCATAAACTCGCGGGCATACTCTCCCGATGCCGCAAGATGGTCGTTAAAGAAGCGCAGCACAGTTTGGTTATGGTGTGGGATATCCGATCCCAGTATGTGAATCAGTGCAGTCATGCCTTTTTACGCCAAATCAAAAAAACGCCGCAACAAACAGCGAAATAGATAATGTAGGTGGCCATATAGGCCTGCGCTGCGCCCGCCGCGCCGTGCGCCGGAATAAGCCAGCGCGCGAAGAGCGTCAGCAGCGCAAACTGGCTTATTTCAGCCAGTATATAGAATCGCAGCGAGGCCTTCGCGATGACTAAATAGCCAAAGACGTAAGCCCCCACTTTCAATACATCCCCGACCAGCTGCCAGGCGAAGAGATCGCGCATGGCGATAAACTTCTCAGAAAAGAGCAGCCAGATCGCCACATCGCGCAGCAGCCAGACGCCGAGGCTCACCGCCGCCACGGCGGGAAGAACAAAGCGCAGTGACCTGCCGATTTCACGCGAGATCTCCTGCTTCGTCACCAGTCGCGACAATGTCGGTAACAGATAGACGCTAAACGAGGCGGTAATAAACTGCAGGTAAGCATCCGATATCGTGCTTACACCCTGCCAGATCCCCACGTCATCCCAGCTGTAGTGGGCAGCAAGTTGGTTTCGCATCATCACGTAAGCCAACGGCATCGTAAATGAGGTGATGAGCGCCATCAGGGTAAATTTACCCAGCTGACCTGCCAGCACACGATCCCACTGCGGCCTAAAGAAACGCAGCGGTATCGCTTTGCTTCTCAGCAGCATCGCCATCGCCGGGATAACCACCAGCGCGGGCACCAGCGCCAGCCCAAGCAGTGCACCCTGATAGCCGCCAATGCGGTAACAGAGATACCAGGCCAGCACGCCAACGAGGCTGCCGATAATCAGCGACAGCGCATTTCCCGCGGCATCGCGGAACCCTTTCATTACCGCCAGCAGCAGGTTGGCCCAGGCGATGCCCATCTGCACCAGCGCGACTAAGCGCACAAGCCCCTGATAGTGGGTATGACCAAACAGCCCCTGGCTGATGGGCGCGGCAGCGAGCAGGAACAGCAACGCCAACAGGGTTGAGAAGCCGAGCACCATCGCCGAGGAGGTGCCGACAACTACGCGCAGACGCGCGGGGTCGTCATGGGACTGCGCCACAAATTTGGTGACGCCATTAAAAATCCCCGCGCCCGCCAGCACGCCAAGCACGGTAATCAGCTGACGAAAGTTACCCGCCTGTCCGACGCCGGATGGCCCGAACGCCATCGCCAGCAGTTTGACCACCAGCAGTCCCGCGCCGATTTTGACCAGCGTGCTTGCGGCAGTCCAGAGCGATGCTTTTGCCAGCGACATATCAGCTGAAGTAGCTCAGAAGCGTGCTGATAACCGTCCGCTGATTGACCGACGCCAGGTTGTAGAAGAGCGGCAGGCGAAGCAACCGCTCACTCTCTTGCGTGGTATAGCGGTCTTCGCCGTGGAAGATGCCAAACTTCTCGCCGGCCGGCGAGGCGTGCAGCGGGATATAGTGGAACACCGCCATAATCTCCGCTTCCTTCAGGAAGGCAATCAGCTTGCTGCGATCCGCTTCGTCGCGCAGCTTAATATAAAACATGTGCGCATTGTGGCTGCACTCTGCCGGAATCGAGGGCAGCTCAATGCGCCCGGTTTTTGCCAGCGGGGAGAGCGCATCATAGTAGTTTTGCCACAAGGCCAGCCGCTGCTGGTTAATGCGCTCGGCTGACTCAAGCTGCGCCCACAGGTAGGCGGCCTGCAAATCGGCCATCAAATAGCTGGAACCGATATCACGCCAGGTGTACTTATCGACCTGCCCACGGAAGAACTGGCTGCGATTGGTGCCCTTTTCGCGAATCACCTCTGCGCGTTCAACCAGCGCGCGATCGTTAATCAGCGTCGCGCCGCCTTCACCGCCCGCAGTGTAGTTTTTGGTTTCGTGGAAACTGAAGCAGCCAATATGACCGATGGTGCCTAATGCCCGTCCTTTGTAGGTCGACATCACGCCCTGCGCGGCATCTTCCACCACGAACAGCTTATGCTTTTGCGCGATCGCCATGATGGTGTCCATTTCACAGGCGACGCCCGCGTAATGCACCGGCACAATAGCACGCGTCTTATCGGTGATCGCCGCTTCAATCCGCGTCTCATCGATGTTCATCGTATCCGGGCGGATATCAACGAAGACGATCTTCGCCCCACGCAGCACAAAGGCGTTGGCGGTGGAGACGAAGGTGTAGCTCGGCATAATCACTTCATCGCCAGGCTGGATATCCAGCAGCAGCGCGGCCATCTCCAGCGATGCGGTGCATGAAGGCGTCAGCAGGACTTTGGCGCTGTGAAAACGCTGCTCCATCCACTGCTGGCAGCGGCGGGTAAAACCGCCGTCACCGCATAATTTCCCGCTGCCCATTGCCGACTGCATGTAGTCAATTTCCGTTCCTACTACCGGTGGTGCATTGAAAGGGATCATAGCGTTACCTGTATAGCCATAAGGCGGTGCTTTCTACGTTCGCGCCGCTCTGAATATATCGTTTAAGTGCGGCAGTATTCCCAAGCTGGGTCGCCACACGCACATGCGTTAACTGCCGCGCTCGCGCCCACTGGCACGCCGCCTGCATCAATTTCTCGCCCATACCGCGTCCGCCCAGCAGGCCAATACGCGCCTCGTGCTCATTAAGCTGGCGAAGAGAGACAAAACCGCTGATGGCATCCTCCTGCGCGCGGAAAATCAGACACTGGTGGTCGAAAAGACCCTTTACCGCGTTTTCAATCCACTGCGCGTAGAAACGACCGCTCGCCTCAGGCGCATACCAGGGCGCGCGAAAGCGGCTCTGGACAAACATCTCTGCCGCCATCTGACGAAGCGCGGGAATATCGCTTTCATCTGCCACAGTGGCGACGGGATCGATACCCTGTGCGGCAACCGGCAGTCGCAGATCGATCTCACCTTCCACCAGTTGAAAACCCTGCTGTTGCAGGGCATCAAGCTGATGGGTTTGCGCGGCGGGCAATTTCACCTGCAGGCGTTCCCACTGTGCAAAATCTGCGCCAGTAAGCGCGGGTGCGGAAGGATTCAGACGAATAATCGCGCTGCGCAGACCAAAAAAAGCGCTTTCCCATGCCAGCTCTTCTATCGTGCCATGCACCGCCATGCTAAATCCTTAGCGCCAGACGCCTTTGGTATCGACGATCCACGGCTGCGAAATGGTGGCGGCATCGACCGCTTTAAACTGCTTATGGTCGACCAGCATCACCAGCACATCGGCCTGCGCCAGCGCATCCTGGGTGTTGACCAGCGTGCTGTGCCCGGCCATTTTCTCCGGCAGCGTGTCGATATTCGGTTCGACGACCAGCGTCTGGCCGCTGTGCCACTGGGCGATGTCATGCGCGATCTCCATCGCCGGGCTTTCACGCAGATCGTCAATGTTCGGTTTAAACGCCAGCCCGAAGCAGGCGATTTTAACCTCGCTGGCGCGCTTGCCGCTCGCAGTGAGGCAATCGGCGACGGTGGCTTTCACCTGGTTCAGCACCCAGTGCGGTTTGTGATCGTTCACTTCACGCGCGGTACGGATAAGCCTTGCCTGATCGGGGTTCTGCGCCACGATAAACCACGGATCGACCGCGATACAGTGGCCGCCGACGCCAGGGCCGGGCTGCAAGATATTGACGCGCGGATGGCGATTCGCCAGGCGGATCAGCTCCCAGACGTTGATCCCCTGATCGGCGCAAATCAGCGACAGTTCGTTGGCAAAAGCGATGTTAACGTCGCGGAAGCTGTTTTCTGTCAGCTTGCACATCTCGGCAGTGCGGGCGTTAGTCACTACGCACTCGCCTTCAAGGAAGATTTTATAAAGCTCGCTGGCGCGGGCAGAACACTTGGGTGTCATGCCGCCAATCACGCGGTCATTTTTAATCAGTTCGACCATCACCTGGCCCGGCAGCACGCGCTCCGGGCAGTAGGCGATATTCACGTCCGCCTGCTCGCCAGCCTGCTGAGGGAAGGTGAGATCCGGGCGCGCCTCGGCGAGCCACTGCGCCATCTGCTCCGTCGCGCCAACCGGTGAGGTGGATTCGAGGATCACCAGCGCGCCTTTATGCAGCGCGGGCGCAATGGATTTTGCAGCCGCTTCAACGTAGGCCATATCCGGCTCGTGATCGCCCTTAAACGGTGTTGGCACCGCAATCAGGTAGGCGTCTGCCGCAACAGGCGTGGTGCTGGCGCTCAGGTAACCGCCCTCCACCGCCGCTTTTACTACGCTATCCAGTTCCGGCTCAACGATGTGGATCTCGCCACGGTTAATGGTCTCCACCGCACGCGCGTTGATGTCCACCCCTACGACCTGCTTCTGCCGGGAGGCAAAAGCCGCTGCGGTAGGCAGGCCAATGTAGCCGAGGCCAATCACGGAAATGGTTGTAAAGCTCATAGTGTTACCTGATTGTGTTTAAGTGCGTGCAAAATTCGGCCACAAGCCTGCCCATCCCCGTAAGGGTTGTGCGCGCGGCTCATGGTCTGCCATGCTTCATTGTCATTAAGCAGGAGCGTGACCTCATCGACGATGCGCTGGCGATCGGTGCCTACCAGTTTTACGGTTCCGGCATCGACGGCCTCTGGCCGCTCGGTCGTGTCACGCATTACCAGCACCGGTTTACCCAGTGAAGGCGCCTCCTCCTGAATGCCACCGGAGTCCGTCAGGATCAGCCAGGCGTGGTTCATCAACCACATGAAGGGTAAATAATCCTGCGGCTCAATCAAAAAAACGTTCTCAACCGGCCCGAGAATGCGGTTTACCGGCTCGCTGACATTAGGATTGAGGTGCACGGGATAGACAATCTGGACATCATCATTCTGGGCAGCAATATCCGCCAGCGCGTGACAAATCTGTTCGAAGCCCTGGCCGAAGCTCTCCCGGCGGTGGCCGGTCACCAGCACCAGTTTTTTCTGTGCATCAAGGAAAGGGTAGCGGGCTGCCAGCGCCTCATATTGCGCGGGGTTGTTCATCACGCTATCGCGTACCCAGAAGAGCGCATCAATCACCGTATTGCCGGTAACAAAAATGCGCTCATCGTCGACGTTTTCCCGGCGTAAATTGTGCCGGGAGTTCTCCGTCGGCGCGAAGTGGTACATCGCCAGATGACCCGTAAGCGTGCGGTTAGCCTCTTCCGGCCAGGGTGATGACAGATCGCCGGTACGCAGACCTGCCTCCACATGCCCTACGGGTATGCGTTGATAAAACGCGGCGAGGCTTGCAGCAATGGTGGTAGTGGTATCGCCGTGAACCAACACGACATCCGGGCGGAACGCTTCAAGAATGGGTTTTAATCCCTGCAAAATACCGCAGGTAATTTCGGTTAGCCCCTGCCCGGGACGCATAATATTTAGATCGTAATCCGGGACGATAGAGAAGAGGTTCAGCACCTGATCGAGCATCTCCCGATGCTGTGCAGTGACGCAAACTCTTGCCTCAAAGTCAGGATCCTTTGCCAGCGCATGAACCAGCGGTGCCATTTTTATGGCTTCTGGTCGCGTGCCGAATACGGTCAGTACTTTCACAACGATTCTCTTTAATTAGAGGATGGAGGCATAGCGCCCCCATCTCAGACGGCGTTTAGTTCGAACGGCGACGTGCTAACGCCACCCCAGCTCCGGTTAACGCACCGACAATTCCCCACATAATCATCAGGAAAGCACGACGCGGGCTGTCGCGTTTCACCGGCTCTTCCGGTGTACGCAGATATCGATAGGTCTGAAAACGCGGATCCAGCGTCGGGCCGACGTTGAGGGTATTCAACATCGCCCGATTTTGATCATAGTCCAGATCGTATTGCGGCCCTACCGCCTGCAGGTTTTCCAGACGTGCCTGCAGCATCGGGCGACCAAGCATAAAGAGTTCGGAATCCGGCAACTCATCCGTCGGAATATCGGTCACATTGCGCGAGATATTGTTTTGCTCAGCGATTTTCAGCGCCTGCTCAACGTTGTGGACACGTCGGTTATAGATAGCTTTAGCGACCTCTTCCTGACGTTTCACCTGCGCTTTCATCTGAATAGTACGTGCCGCCCATGCGCCTTTCAGTTCATCGTTCAGATGGCTGGCGGCGCGCTGGCTGGCGAAAGCAATATATTGACGCAGCAGATTGTTTGCGTCCGGCGCGGTTTCGGCGATCAGTTTGACGTTGTCATTCTGGTTACGCACGACATCACCTGGCGTGTACTGGATATTATTGATGAGGTCGTCGAGCATCGCGGCATCCGCTTTGCTGTTGCCAACACGACGCTGCTTGTAATAGTCGGTTTGCGACCAGAAATCGCGACGCGTATCCCATGAAGCAACCTGCATAATAAACTCTTTATATGCTTCATCCATGACAGAGGCCTGATCGATGGATGCAGGATTTGCTTTGATATCAAGATTGCGCAAAAACTGCTGCTGTGAGTAATAACCGCCGAGCATGTTGACCGTCGGTTTATCAGCGATCGCCGTGGCACTCCACTCCTGCCTGGCGAAAAATGACCAGGTAAGCGCTATCAACGCGAAGAGCAGCGCGGTTCCCACGATCCATAGTTTTCCTGCCCACAAAGTGCGAAAGAGGGCTCGGATATCCAGCTCATTTTCAGTAGCCGCTGAAGGTGTTCCCATCAATGGTTGAGTCATCGCTTTCCCGGATTACTTGGTTAGTGTTGATTTAGACGCGCTGTTACGGCGCATTTTGCGTTTGATTCGCTTAACAAAACGCGCCACTTTCCACGCGCGCTTGATGCAGTAGCCGTATAAAAAAAAGGACAGCAAAAATAATGCCAACATTGCCCATTCGGGAACAATATGAATATACTCAGTTACCACACCTATGGAAGCAAACAGCGCTGCCGCAAGCGTAATCAATACAAACGCCTGACGTGAAGAAAAGCCCGCACGCATGATGAGATGATGAATATGTTGGCGATCGGGCGAAAAAGGACTCATACCTTTTCGCAGGCGCCGGAACATAATAGCGACCATATCCATTAAGGGAATAGCGATTATCCATAGCGCAGTGACAGGGCTAATGGCATGTGAAGGGCCTTGGGTGGTTTCCAGCAAAATCCAGATGATCGTAAAACCTATCAGCGTACTGCCTGCATCACCCATAAACACTTTATAACGACGTCCGAGCGCACCCAGATTTAATAAGATGTAAGGCAAAATAGCGGCGATCATCGCAAAGCACCACATGGCGAGGCTGCTTTGCCCGCTGAGCAACAGAATAAGGCCAATAGCGGCAAATGAGACGCAGGAAAGCCCGCCAAGCAAACCGTCGATACCATCAACCATATTGAAAGCGTTTATAGCAGCCCAAATAGCAAAGAGCGTCAGCAAGTAACCGAAGGGACCGAGCACCATCTCCCATGAGCCGAAGATGTATCCGAGACTATTGAGATGAAGATTCCCAAAAACCATCATAACAATAGCGATGGTTGCCTGGATGGCCGCACGTATTTTCACGCTGATATCAAAGCGGTCATCTAGCGCGCCAATGAGCACAAGTACACCAGCACAGTATAAGTAGAGCGAGGCATGAGGAATGTAGTAATCAGTGAGACCAAACGAGAAACACATCCCGGCAAATACAGAAATGCCTCCAACCAGTGGGATCAGCCCCTGATGCCGTTTACGAAAGTTGGGCTTATCGACCAGGCCGACATATCTTGCCACTTTGCGTGCACAAAACAAAAAGATGGTCGTGAACAGGAAAATACTGAGTAATTCAGTAAACGCAGTGAGTAAATTCACAATGCTTGCTCTCGGCGAATGTTAATCCCGGCAGTATAACGACGATGCCATATTCCACTGAAGGAGAAAGCAGGTCATTCGCTGGTGTTATTGTTTGTTTTTTAATCAAAACTGACATTGCTTGAATGAAATATCCTTTTTATGTTGGACAGCATTCGGCAATACCTGTCCCAGTGCCTATAGCGTATAGCCCACCAATGAAAAACGCCACGTAAAAACGTGGCGCTTCGGGGGTTTATTTAAATTAAGAGCGCTTCATCATGTCGAAGAACTCATCATTCGTCTTCGTCATAGCCAGCTTGTTGATGAGGAACTCCATCGCATCGATCTCACCCATCGGGTGAATGATTTTGCGCAGGATCCACATTTTCTGCAGCTCTTCTTGTGTGGTGAGCAGCTCTTCTTTACGGGTACCGGAGCGGTTGTAATCAATCGCCGGGAAGACGCGTTTTTCTGCGATTTTACGTGAGAGGTGCAGCTCCATGTTACCGGTGCCTTTAAACTCTTCGTAAATCACTTCATCCATCTTCGAACCGGTATCGATCAGCGCCGTCGCGATAATGGTCAGGCTACCGCCCTCTTCCACGTTACGCGCAGCACCGAAGAAACGCTTCGGACGGTGCAGGGCGTTCGCATCCACACCACCGGTCAACACTTTACCGGAAGCCGGAACAACGGTGTTATAAGCACGCGCCAGACGGGTGATGGAGTCAAGAAGGATAATGACATCTTTCTTATGCTCAACCAGGCGTTTCGCTTTTTCGATAACCATTTCAGCAACCTGCACATGGCGGGAGGCCGGTTCGTCGAAGGTTGACGCAACCACTTCACCTTTCACCAGGCGCTGCATTTCCGTCACTTCTTCCGGACGTTCATCAATCAGTAGCACCATCAGCACGCAGTCAGGATGGTTGTAAGCGATGCTCTGCGCGATATTCTGCAGCAGCATGGTTTTACCGGCTTTCGGCGGTGCCACAATCAGACCACGCTGACCACGACCGATCGGCGAAGCCAGATCGAGAACGCGGGCGGTTAAATCTTCAGTAGAGCCGTTACCACGTTCCATACGCAGACGAGAGTTCGCATGCAGCGGCGTTAAGTTCTCGAACAGAATCTTATTGCGCGCATTTTCCGGTTTATCGTAGTTCACCTCGTTAACTTTCAGCAGTGCAAAGTAACGTTCACCTTCTTTAGGTGGGCGAATCTTACCTGAAATGGTGTCACCGGTGCGGAGGTTGAAACGGCGGATTTGGCTGGGGGATACGTAGATGTCGTCGGGGCCGGCAAGGTAGGAGCTGTCTGCGGAACGGAGGAAACCAAATCCATCCTGCAGAATCTCCAGCACACCGTCGCCGAAGATGTCTTCGCCACTCTTTGCGTGCTGCTTCAGGATGGCAAAAATGATGTCCTGTTTGCGCATACGGGCCAGGTTTTCCAGCCCCATATTTTCGCCGAGAGTGATAAGCTCAGAAACCGGCGTATTCTTTAATTCGGTAAGATTCATAATGGTGTGGGTTCTTAAACTCGGGGTGATACTCGAACTTAATGTTGTGAATGGTATGGCAGGGTCATCCATGCCTGTTAGCGGCCATCAACTCATGTCTAATCGGTGCCTGGTCACAGGAGAGTACGCAGAACTGAAACGATAAGACGGAATGAGCGACAAGCCCGGAATCTGTCTACTTCTCAACGCGGCTGAGATGCTCAGCGGGAAGTATTGGGGTAACGCAAGGTTCAAACAACTATAGATATGTTTAGAACGAAGTCAAAACTAAATTAGCACGGCTGGGGTCGGGCGTCCAGCAATCCTGGCAATTTAGGATAGCTGGCCGCACCGGTGAGAGTCTGGGATTACGCCAGGTTAGCGTCCAGGAACTCTTTCAACTGACCTTTGGACAGTGCGCCCACTTTGGTCGCCGCCACTTCGCCGTTTTTGAACAGCAGCAGGGTCGGGATGCCACGGATACCATACTTCGGCGCGGTGCCTGGGTTCTGGTCGATGTTCAGTTTCGCAATGGTCAACTTGCCTTCGTACTCATTAGCGATCTCATCCAGAATCGGGGCGATCATTTTGCACGGTCCACACCACTCTGCCCAGAAATCAACGAGCACGAGCCCGTCCGCTTTGAGTACATCCGTGTCAAAACTATCGTCAGTCAGGTGAATAATTTTATCGCTCATATATAACTCCACAGGAATAAGCCTGGCATGTTGGTGTAGCATAAAACAGCAACGTGTTGATGCCACAATAGCCAACTAAAGGTTGACTTTATTTCACCGGATACGCTTTCGTAAAGCAATAGTAAGCTGATATTCTACCACACTATGAGCAAAACACATTTAACAGAACAGAAGTTTTCCGACTTCGCCCTGCACCCAAAAGTGATAGAAGCCCTTGAAACTAAAGGCTTTCATAATTGCACGCCTATTCAGGCTCTCGCCCTTCCGCTAACGCTGGCGGGTCGTGATGTTGCAGGTCAGGCGCAAACCGGTACCGGTAAAACGATGGCGTTTTTAACGTCAACGTTTCATTATCTCCTCTCTCACCCTGCAATCGAAGACCGTAAAGTTAACCAGCCGCGCGCGATTATCATGGCGCCGACACGTGAACTCGCGGTGCAAATTCACGCTGATGCAGAGCCGCTGGCGCAGTCGACAGGACTGAAGCTGGGTCTGGCTTACGGCGGTGATGGCTACGACAAACAGCTGAAGGTGCTGGAAAGCGGCGTCGATATTCTTATCGGCACCACTGGTCGTATGATCGATTACACCAAACAGAACCATATTAACCTGGGCGCGATTCAGGTCGTGGTGCTGGACGAAGCCGATCGTATGTACGATCTGGGCTTTATTAAAGATATCCGCTGGCTGTTCCGCCGTATGCCGGCAACCGACCAGCGTCTCAATATGCTCTTCTCCGCTACGCTCTCTTACCGCGTGCGTGAACTGGCATTCGAGCAGATGAACAACGCAGAATATGTTGAAGTGGAACCGGAACAGAAAACCGGCCACCGCATTAAAGAAGAGCTTTTCTACCCGTCTAATGACGAGAAAATGCGTCTGCTGCAGACACTGATTGAAGAAGAGTGGCCGGATCGCGCCATTGTTTTCGCCAATACCAAACATCGTTGTGAACAGATCTGGGGCAGCCTGGCCGCCGATGGTCATCGCGTTGGCCTGCTGACGGGTGACGTGGCGCAGAAGAAACGCCTGCGTATCCTGGATGAGTTCACCCGTGGCGATCTTGATATCCTGGTTGCGACAGACGTCGCGGCGCGTGGTCTGCATATTCCGGCTGTAACGCACGTCTTTAACTACGATCTGCCGGATGACTGCGAAGATTACGTTCACCGTATCGGCCGTACCGGTCGCGCAGGCGCAAGCGGCAACTCGATCAGCCTTGCGTGCGAAGAGTACGCGCTGAACCTGCCGGCGATTGAGACCTATATTGGTCACTCTATTCCGGTCAGCAAATACAACCCGGATGCGCTGCTCAGCGAACTGCCGCCGCCGAAACGCCTGACGCGTTCTCGCCCGGCTAATGGTCCGCGCCGTAGTGGTGGTGGCGCGCCGCGTAATCGTCGTCGTTCAGGTTAATTACTATGCTCGGTTCCGCCTCGCTCTACGCAGCTATTGATCTCGGTTCCAACAGTTTTCATATGCTGGTTGTGCGCGAGGTGGCTGGCAGTATCCAGACTCTGTCGCGTATTAAACGCAAAGTCCGCCTTGCGGCGGGCCTGAGCCAGGACAATCGCCTCTCTCAGGAGGCGATGGAGCGCGGCTGGCAATGTCTGCGCCTCTTTTCCGAACGCCTGCAGGATATCCCGCAACAGCAGATCCGCGTGGTGGCGACCGCCACGCTGCGTCTGGCCGTCAATGCGCATGAGTTTCTCGACAAAGCGCAGGAGATCCTCGGCTGTCCGGTGCAGGTAATCAGCGGCGAGGAAGAAGCCCGTCTGATTTACCAGGGCGTTGCCCACACCACCGGCGGCGCGGATCAGCGCCTGGTGGTCGATATTGGTGGCGCAAGCACGGAACTCGTGACCGGCACCGGGGCGCAAACCACCTCGCTGTTCAGCCTGTCGATGGGCTGCGTTACCTGGCTCGAGCGCTATTTCACCGATCGTCATCTGGCGCAGGAGAATTTCGACACCGCAGAGCAGGCGGCGCGCGAAGTGCTGCGTCCGGTCGCGGATGAGCTTCGTCGCCACGGCTGGAAAGTGTGTGTCGGCGCGTCCGGCACCGTGCAGGCGCTGCAAGAGATTATGATGGCGCAGGGCATGGATGAGCGCATCACCCTTGGCAAACTCCAGCAGCTTAAGCAGCGCGCGATCCAGTGCGGTCGGCTTGAAGAGCTGGAGATCGAAGGGCTGACCCTTGAGCGCGCGCTGGTCTTTCCCAGCGGCCTCGCCATTCTGATCGCCATTTTCACCGAAATGAACATTGAGAGCATGACTCTCGCCGGCGGCGCGCTGCGCGAAGGGCTGGTTTACGGCATGCTTCATCTGGCGGTTGATCAGGATATTCGCAGCCGTACCCTGCGCAACATTCAGCGCCGGTTTATGGTGGATATCGATCAATCGAGACGCGTCTCGATGCTGGCAGAGCGATTCGCCCAAAGCGTTTCAACAAGCTGGGATTTAGACGCCTACAGCACTGAAATCCTGCATGTCGCCTGCGAACTGCATGAAATCGGCTTAAGCATTGAATTTAAGCAGGCACCGCTTCATGCCGCCTGGCTAGTGCGTAACCTTGATTTGCCGGGCTTTACCCCCGCGCAGAAAAAGCTGCTCGCCACGCTGCTGCTTAACCAGACTAATGCGGTCGATCTCTCCTCGTTGCATCAGCAAAACGCCGTTCCGCCGCGCGTGGCGGAGCATCTCTGCCGCTTGCTACGCCTGGCGATTATTTTCGCCAGCCGTCGTCGTGATGATTTGCTGCCGGAAATCTCGGTCACCGCGCAGGGTGAACAGCTCACGCTGGCGCTGCCGCCGGGCTGGCTGGCGAGCCATCCGCTGGGCGCAGAGCTGATCGATCAGGAGAGCCAGTGGCAAAGCTACGTTCACTGGGCGCTGGTTATTCGCTAAGCACCTCAATCTATTGCCGCGAAGTCCTTTCGCGGCGATAAATCGATTACCCTACCTCACCTTTTTCGCCAGCGTCACGCTGAACAATCCCCAGCCATCTACCCGCTGAGTCACTTTGGCAAAACCGGCCCGCTTCACCATCTGGTCGATCTCACGCTGGGCGCGCCGGCGCAGTAACCAGAACGCTCCTTTTTGGTGGCTGGGCAATACGCGCGCCATCAGCGCCAGTTTTGGGTTCCACAGCTTGGTCGTATAGACCAGATATCCCCCTTTCTTCACCGCGTTGGCGAGGCCATTGAGCGAGGCCAGCACCAGGTTGTTATCGCTGAAGAGTTCATAGAAGCCCGACACCACCGCCAGAGTACGGCCGGCAGGTAACGTCGCGAGATCGGCGGGTGAAAAAGCATCGCCCTGCTCGAAGCGCGCGCGCTCATTTAACCCTCGCAGCAGCAGCAGACGGTTCCCCTCCTCCACATTGGCAGCATCAAAATCGCGCAGCAGAAGATGCTCCACCGGCGGCTCTATTTTTTCAATCGCGTCGAGAATATAGCGACCCTGGCCAGCGGCGATATCCAACAGGCGTACCACCTGACCCTGCTGCGCCAGAAGCGACGCCGCCATTGCGATCAGCGCTTCAACATGTTGTTTGCGCTGTCGCGTACAGCGCCAGCCAAGCGTATTGAGGTAGTAGCGATCCACCGCTCTGCCCACAGCGCCTTTACCCGTCGGTTGATTTTGATAGACATACTCCAGCGACGCGCCGGAGTCGAAACCGCTCTCCAGCCCTATTCGAATCCCCGAAGAGCAGCGCCCCAGCACGCGCAGCGCAAAATTTGCCAGCATCCAGTAGCCGCGCCGGAACAGAGCTTTTTCCGGCATACGTAACCTCTCATACTCCTCCCATGTTGCGCCCTGCTGCCAGGAATCAAATAGCGAAGGCACCGGGTGATGCTGAGAGAAGTGCAGCCGCAAAAAGGCGCGTGTCTGGGCCAGCATAGCCCTGTCCCATAACTGACCAGGGCAGCCGAAGCCGCTATCCGGCTTCATTAACACCGTTTTTGCGCTGCTACCCAAATTGGCATAAAAGGTCATTAACGTACCCGCAGCGGCCCTGCGGTCGGTTTGCGTCAACACAAGCTGCGTCGGTGTCGGCCAGGCGAATGCGCTGCGAAAGATACGCTGGCTGGTATAGCGCAGATCGCGCAGCGTGTTCCACGCCTTTGGCTTTTTAAGCAACGCCAATAAGAGATCGCGTTTTCTCAGCAAAAAGCGTGGCGAGAAGAGCGTAACGGAGCGGATCTCCGGGGCATAATCCACCATCCATGCGGCGATAACTACCGCGCACTCATGGTGCGCCATCAGGGCAATATCCTGCGTGCGCAGCCCGTGCTGCGTGGTTATATGCTCAATAAATTTCTGAAAATAATAGCTTTGTAGCGAGAGCACCGATGAACCATCGGGCGTCTCTGTGTTGATCGTGCCGGGGGTGAAATCGATAGCGAAAAAGGTACACTCCGGCAGCCCGAGTGCGGCAATTTTCTCTTTAAGATCCGCGTTGCGATACAACAACACGATGGCCGCCGCAGGTCCATTTTGCGCGCGCGCCGGAAAGAGCTGGTAAGGTATTTGCTGATTGTCATGGCTGACAAAGTGCTGCATCTGACTGGTCTGCGTCATCATCACTCTTCTGCATGTTATTCGCTGATGCCCAACGGGCGTCAGGCATCAGCGAGAGTAGAACGTTACCCTCAGGCACCTGCGCGAATACGCTGCGCGATCTTCTCTAACAAACGCGGCTCCCACTCGTTGTCCCAGCGTTCAACCAGCGATTTGCGGCGAGCGAGGATCTCCGGCTCTCTGGCGTTGAACCCTTCTACGATGTATTTCTTCGCCATCTGCTCGCGATACTGGTAGGCCACGCTGTTGGTGATCTGCTCAACGGTAAGCTCTTGGTTAAGCATTCTGGCGACATGCAGAGTTGAAAGCAGGACCTGGCTGGCAAGCAGGTCGCGGCTATGGATATGTTGATCGACTAAGGCGCGGGTCCAGACTTTCTCCTGATAAATAGTTTCGAACGCTTCGATCGAAACGCAGCAGTGCTCCATCTCTTCGGTGTAGTGATAGCCCAGTAAATAGAGCACGCCGAGGTTGCCAGACAAATTACTCACCAGTTCAAAGCGGCCGTTTTCGAACAGGTTTTCAAAGAAAGAGAGCCCGGTCATGCACACCTGGCTTTCAAATATCGCGATGCTGCGTACCGCCTCTTTAAAAAAGGCACCATCGGCTTTTTTGCCGTTGGCCTTATCGCGCTCGATGCCGCCGATAATCGGCTCGGCCATCTCTTTATAAGCACCGTACAGAAAATCATAAACGCGCGGGTGGAACTTCTCCCGAACCGGTGGAGCGATGCCTTTGGTAATAAAGTTATTGAGTTTCCGGTGTGCCGCCGCGTGCCTCTTTTCTTGCGTCACAAAGACGGCGAAGCGCTCATCCTTTTGCGGCGATCCCTGAATAAACTCATCGTAGTAATCACCAATGCGCTCACCGTAGAATTCGAAGAACTCCAGCACATAAGATGTACCAAGGCCAATAAGCGAAGAGACGGGATCGGGGTTCCACTGAAAATTAAAATTCTCATTCAACTCCATCACGCCATACACTTCCTGCGGTACCGCTCTTAATTTAAGATCCATACTCTTTTCCTCTTCATTTGAACGTCCTGATCAAATGGACAAGCCGCCGTCGATAACAAAGGTCTGTCCGGTGATATGTTTCCCGCCTCTACCGAGCAGAAAAGCAACCATGAGCGCCACATCTTCGGGCTGGCCCAGCTTCCTCAGCGGGGTCATTTTGACAAGCTGTGAAACGGCTTTTTCCGGGAGCGCCGAAAGCATGTCGGTCTTCACCGGGCCGGGCGCGATGCAGTTCACGCGAATATTAAAATTCCCCACTTCCCTGGCCAGCGTTTTGGTAAAGCCATACTGCGCGGATTTTGATGCTGAATAGTTCGCCTGACCGACGTTGCCGCGTAAGCCAGCCACAGAATTAATATTGATAATGCAGCCATCCCTCTGCATTAACATCTCATTAAGCAGACAGTGATTGAGATAAAAGAGCGAGTTGAGGTTGGTATTAATCACATCCAGCCAGTCATCCAGGCTCATAGTAAAGCTGAGCGCATCTTTAGTAATGCCGGCGTTATTAATAATCGCGTAGGGAGTGCCATGATTTTTACGCAATGTTTCGCTGAGCGCTTTCACCGATTCTACGCTCGCCACATCACAGGGGTAGCACCAGCAAACCTCGTGATTAACGTTAAGCGAGTGCATAAGCACGGCCGCAAGCGCGCTATTATTTTTGTAGGTGAAAACAACATGATAATCTTGCCGCACCAGCTCTTTGACAATAGCAGCCCCGATGCCACGGCTACCTGCCGTGACTAAAACCCATTTCTTGTTACCCATTTTGTTAATCCTTTAACTTTCCTGCGAGCGATCGTAAATTCTGGTTAAACAATCGATAGAGGACTGGAAAATAATCTCATCATTCTCCAGCACATGAATAGTAAAGGTGTTGTAAGCAGAATCCTTATCGATATAAATATCTTTATCTTCGACCAGATACTGGAGGTGAGAATAGTTTAATTCGCCGCCGGTAATTAATCGCTGGTGAACAAATATCTTATTCGCCACATGATAGGTCGTAATATTTCCTAAAGGATGATGTTTAGCTATTTTCTCAGCCTGCTTTTTAAAGTAGTCATCTTTGCGTTGATTAAAACAAATTGAAAAGAGCAACGTATCAAACATGACCCATTGATGGGTGATGTGTGGATAACAGAGCCTCAATTGTTCAAGGTGCGTCTGGATAGTTTGCCCGCTGACTGCCACAGGACAGGCGCATACGGGGGGATCCGGCGGCTTTTGCGCTAAAACCGCCGCCGTAATAGCGATATTCTGCGGATCACTGCCTACTTTAACCGCGACACTTTTTCTCTCCCCGTCACTCTTCACGCTTATCTCAACGTCCGTATCTATCGGCACCGGCTTTTTAATATAGAAATGGAGCATAGAGGTTTGCTCGAGGCTCTCTGCCAGCAGTAACTTCGCATCAAGCAAAGTGAGCATGCCCTGCACGATAATACCTTTCAGGCCATTTTTTATGGCAAAGGCTTTATCAAAGTGAACACGATTGCGATCGCCGGAGAATTGCGCCCAACGCTCGATATCTTGCGCCCCATAGCGTCTTATCATGCGGAGAACCTCTTCAGTACCAGGCAGCTGTTTGCTCCACCAAAGCCGTAATTCACATTCACAACGTGATCTAATTTCTGACCGAACAGATGGTTATTCGGGACATAGTTGAGATCGCACTTCGGGTCTGGCCGTTGAAGATTTATCGTCGCCGGGATCATCCGATCGGCCATGCTTTTCAGACAGAATATCGTTTCCGCCCCGCCAGCCGCGGCAATAAGATGGCCCGTATAAGATTTGGTGCTGGAGACCGGAATAGCCTGCGCCCGCTCGCCAAACACCTCCTTTAATACCAGTGTTTCGTTGTAATCATTCATCGGCGTCGAGGTACCGTGGGCATTGATATAGTCAATATCCTCAACCCCAAGCCCGGCATACGCCATCGCCCGCTGGATAGTGGTCACTCTGCCAATAAGATCGGGCGCAGGCGCGGTGAGATTGACGTAAGCATCGCTATGATTCGCATAGCCCACCACTTCACCGTAGATGGTCGCGTTACGCGCCAGCGCATCTTCCAGCCGCTCAAGGCAGACGGTTGCGGCGCCCTCGGAGAGGATAAATCCGCTTCTGTCGAGGCTGAAAGGACAGCAGGCCTTAACAACGTCCTGCTGCTCTTTCGACAAGGCACCAAGAATATCGACAGACCAGACGGTGAAAGGCTGCATCAGGCTTTCGCCGCCACCGGCAATCATCATGCGCGCTTTTCCGCTGCGGATAATTTCATAGGCATCGCCGATCGCAATATTACCCGTGGCACAGGCGGCAACCGGGCTATTTTGATAGCCCCTGAGCTTCCAGTTGACGGTGATAAGTGAAGTGCCGATGCTCGGCATCGAGTGAAAACAGCTGTGCGCCGATGCAGTCAGCGAATGGGGATCGGAATAGGCGTAATAGTTGATAGTTGAGCAATCAAACCCCGCCCAGCCGGTACCAAAGATGACGCCACAGTCGCATGGATCGTAGTGGGAGAAAATATCCTGCTCGTTACCGAAGGCCATGGTGATGGTCTCATCGGCGGCAATCAGGCCAAACTCGGCAAAACGCGGGGCGTTTTTAAGGACTTTTCTGGAGAAGCGGGAGAGATTAAGGAGAGAAGTTACCCGACCGAAAAATTTAGCACCGACGCCTTTTCCCGGGTCGTCCCATATTTCATACCCTGATTTTTTATCGCGTATCGCTTGCCATATTTGCTCGCTATTCTCGCCTAATGAGCAAATGGCGCCATAGCCGGTAATAACAACGCGTTGTCCGTGATGTGCAACAGTATCCATTTTATTCCCCCTGAAAAACGTTCTTTTGCAAATAGCGGATTAAATCGCCGTAGGTTTCAGCCTGCGACTGGGCTAATGCATTCAAATCGATATCAATGCCGAGCACTGTTTTCGCTTCGACTTTAATTGTCACAAAATCAAGGCTAACCAGCTCCAGCGCTTCGAGGGGGGTATCGTGATTAAGCTCTGCGATATCATAATCCGTTAGCTTATCAATTAACGACCGAAGAAAATTATCGAGATTTTCGCTCATATTCATATCCTTATAAACATGTTTAGACAATAAATATAAATAACTGATATACAGTAGAGGTTGTGGCACAAATCAAACTACAAGCGCCCTTTAATAATGTCAAAGATTATACGAGATATATCTCTACATTTAATAAGAGTGAGAAGAGGGTCACGATTAATAATGAAGAAAATGAAGCATGCAATAAATATGCTTCAATAGAAAATAAATTTCCGAATAATATTTAAAGAAATAAAAACAGAAGCTTCCTGATAATTATTCGGGAAGCTTCCATTTATTTTATTGGCCCTTCGCTTTTGCCAGCATGGCGCGAATATTGGCGACGTTGGCCTGGCCTTTATGCATCCGCTCTTCAGCGCTGATGACTTTGCGCTCCTGCTCCCAAATAAGATCGTCCTGCGGCAGTTCCAGCAAGAAGCGGCTCGGCTCCGGGCGCACCAGCTCGCCATACTGGCGACGCTCTTTGCACAGGGTAAAGATCAGCTCTTTTTGCGCGCGGGTAATGCCCACATAAGCCAGACGTCGCTCTTCGTCGACGTTATCCTCATCAATACTGCTCTGGTGCGGTAACAGCCCCTCCTCCATGCCGACTAAAAAGACATAGGGGAATTCGAGGCCTTTCGAGGCGTGCAGGGTCATTAACTGCACCTGATCCGATTCATCATCGCTTTCGCCGCGCTCCATCATATCGCGCAGGGTAAAGCGCGTGACCACTTCGGCCAGCGTCATCGCTTCATCCAGCTCGTTGCCTTCGAGCATTTCCGTCATCCAGCCAAACAGCGTATTGACGTTTTTCATCCGCATCTCAGCGGCTTTCGGGCTGGGCGAAGTTTCAAATAGCCAGGATTCGTAATCAATGCCGTGAATCAAATCGCGTACCGCGGCGATCGGTTCGCGTTCCGCCAGCCGCTGGATTTCGCCTAACCATTGGGTAAAGCGCGTTAACGCTTCATAACCACGCCCGGTGAGCGTCTGGTTGAGGCCGACATCAAAGCTGGCGGCAAACAAGCTCTTATTGCGCACCATCGCCCATTCGCCCAGTTTTTGCAGCGTCGCGGAACCAATCTCGCGCTTCGGCGTATTAACGATGCGCAGAAAGGCGCTGTCATCATCGCTATTGGTGAGTACGCGCAGGTAAGCGAGCAGATCCTTAATTTCCGGGCGCGAGAAGAACGAGGTGCCGCCGGAAATTTTGTAAGGAATGCGGTTCTGCATCAGGAATTTTTCAAACACGCGCGACTGATGGTTGCCGCGATAGAGGATCGCATAATCCTTATATTGCGTTTTATTAATGAAGTGATGGGCGATCAGCTCGCCGGTCACGCGCTCGGCCTCATGCTCTTCATGGTTGGCGCTAAGAACTTTTAATTCCGTGCCGTAGCCCAGCTCCGAAAAGAGACGCTTTTCAAAAACGTGCGGGTTATTGGCAATCAGGATGTTGGCCGCTTTCAGAATGCGCCCGGAAGAGCGGTAGTTCTGCTCCAGCTTCACCACCTGCAGCGCAGGGAAATCCTGGCTTAACAGAACGAGGTTTTGCGGACGCGCGCCGCGCCAGGAGTAGATCGACTGGTCGTCATCCCCTACCACCGTAAAACGCGCGCGCTGGCCAACCAGCAGTTTTACCAGCTCATACTGGCTGGTGTTGGTGTCCTGGTACTCATCCACCAGCAGATAGCGGATTTTGTTCTGCCAGCGCTCGCGCACCTCTTCATTGCGCTGTAACAGCAGCGTCGGCAGCAAAATCAGATCGTCAAAGTCGAGAACGTTACACGCCTTCATATGCGCGTCGTACAGACCATAGCAGTGCGCGAAAATGCGATCCCGCTCGCCCGCCGCCTGCGCAGCAGCCTGCTGCGGCGTCAGCAGATCGTTTTTCCAGTTGGAGATCGTTGAGATCAGCTGTTGCAGCACGACCTTATCGTCATCGATCACCCCTTCGGTAAGATCCTTCAGCAGCGCCACCTGATCGGTATCGTCAAACAGTGAGAAGTTGGCTTTCATGCCCAGCGCAGCATATTCACGCTTGATGATGGTCAGCCCCAGCGTATGGAAGGTGGAGATCATCAAGCCGCGCGCCTCTTTGCGCCCCAATGTCTGCGCCACGCGCTCTTTCATTTCGCGCGCCGCTTTATTGGTAAAGGTGACGGCGGCAATATGTTTCGCCTGATAGCCGCAGCCGCGGATCAGGTGGGCGATCTTATTGGTGATCACGCGTGTTTTACCGGATCCCGCGCCTGCAAGCACCAGGCAAGGTCCGGTGACAAATTCGACGGCTTGTTGTTGTCCGGGGTTTAAACGCATAAAGAAACATCACTCAATGAAAGTCAGGGAAAATACACCGATTCGGCAAGGCGACGACGGGCCAACAAAGAGGCAGGCTGAAGGCCGAAGTGTATAAAGGCGTGGTAGTATAGCCAGCCTCAATAACCTCACTCAAGGCACGATCATGGCAAAAACCGCAGCAGCACTGCATATCCTTGTTAAAGAAGAGAAACTGGCGCTGGACCTGCTGGAGCAGATCAAAAACGGCGGCGATTTCGAGAAGCTGGCGAAAAAACACTCCATCTGCCCGTCAGGCAAAAAGGGCGGTCACTTAGGTGAATTCCGCCAGGGCCAGATGGTTCCGGCGTTCGATAAAGTGGTCTTCTCCTGCCCGGTGCTGGAGCCAACCGGCCCGCTGCATACCCAGTTCGGTTACCACATCATCAAAGTGCTGTACCGTAACTAATAAAAAAGCCCGGTAGCATTTACCGGGCTTCTGTTCCTGTTGTGCGAAAATCAGCCTGCGACGGCGATACGCTTCATATCTTTCATATATCCACGCAGTTTGTGACCCACTTTCTCAATCTCATGGCTGCGAATCGCTTCGTTCACATCACGCAGCTGCGCGTTATCTACTGCACCTTCAGCAATCGCTTTGCCCAGATCGCCGGTCTGCAGCGTGGTCATAAACTCTTTCAGCAGCGGCACACAGGCATATGAGAAGAGGTAGTTACCGTACTCGGCGGTATCGGAGATCACCACGTTCATTTCGTACAGACGCTTACGCGCGATGGTATTGGCGATCAGCGGCAGTTCGTGCAGAGACTCGTAGTACGCCGACTCTTCGATGATGCCGGAAGCGACCATGGTTTCGAATGCCAGCTCAACGCCCGCTTTCACCATCGCGATCATCAGTACGCCTTTGTCGAAGTACTCCTGCTCGCTGATTTTGCCTTCATACTGCGGCGCGGTTTCAAACGCGGTTTTACCGGTCTCTTCACGCCAGGTCAGCAGTTTCTTATCGTCATTCGCCCAGTCTGCCATCATGCCGGAGGAGAATTCGCCGGAGATGATGTCATCCATATGCTTCTGGAACAGCGGTGCCATAATGCCTTTCAGCTGCTCGGAGAGCGCATAAGCACGCAGTTTCGCCGGGTTAGAGAGTCGGTCCATCATCAGTGTGATACCGCCCTGCTTCAGCGCTTCGGTGATGGTCTCCCAGCCAAACTGAATCAGTTTTTCCGCATAGGCCGGATCGGTACCTTCCGCCACCAGCTTGTCAAAGCAGAGCAGCGAGCCCGCCTGCAACATGCCGCAGAGGATAGTCTGCTCGCCCATCAGGTCAGATTTCACTTCGGCAACGAAGGAGGATTCCAGCACGCCAGCGCGATGACCGCCGGTCGCTGCGGCCCAGGCTTTGGCAATCGCCATGCCTTCGCCTTTCGGATCGTTTTCCGGGTGAACCGCAATCAGCGTCGGCACGCCGAAACCACGCTTATACTCTTCGCGCACTTCGGTACCCGGACACTTCGGTGCAACCATTACTACGGTGATATCTTTACGGATCTGCTCGCCCACTTCGACGATGTTGAAACCGTGAGAGTAACCAAGCGCTGCGCCATCTTTCATCAGCGGCTGAACGGTACGCACAACGTCAGAGTGCTGTTTGTCCGGCGTCAGGTTTACCACCAGATCCGCCTGCGGGATCAGCTCTTCGTAAGTGCCGACTTTAAAACCGTTTTCAGTCGCTTTACGCCAGGAGGCGCGCTTCTCGGCAATGGCTTCTGCACGCAGGGCGTAAGCGATATCCAGACCGGAGTCACGCATATTCAGCCCCTGGTTGAGGCCCTGTGCGCCACAGCCGACGATGACCACTTTTTTACCCTGAAGGTAGCTTGCGCCATCAGCAAATTCTTCACGCGTCATAAAGCGACATTTGCCCAGCTGCGCCAGCTGCTGGCGCAGGTTCAGTGTATTAAAGTAGTTAGCCATGGTGTACTCCGTAGATGTTGTGTCGTGCTTATTGTTCGATTCGCTGTTGCGCGAGGTTGAACCCACTATATGTCAGGAAATGCGTTGCTTAAATTGATATATTAACAATGTGACATTGCAATTTTTGCAATGTAATTTTGTGGAGCGGGTCTCATGGATTTACGCGATCTGAAAATGTTTCTGCACCTGGCGGAGAGCCGCCATTTTGGCCGCAGCGCGCGCGCCATGCACGTCAGTCCCTCAACACTTTCGCGCCAGATCCAGCGGCTGGAAGAAGATCTCGGCCAACCGCTCTTTGTGCGTGATAACCGCACCGTCACGCTGACCGAAGCGGGCGAAGAGCTACGGGTTTTTGCCCAGCAGACGTTATTGCAGTATCAGCAGCTGCGGCACACTCTCGATCAGCAAGGCCCGTCGCTCTCTGGCGAACTGCATCTCTTCTGTTCTGTGACTGCGGCGTATAGCCATTTACCGCCGATACTCGATCGCTTTCGCGCGGAACACCCGTCGGTGGAGATTAAGCTCTCTACCGGCGATGCTGCCGATGCGATGGAAAAAGTGGTAACCGGCGAAGCGGATCTGGCGATTGCCGGCAAACCGGAGACGCTGCCAGGTGCCGTAGCCTTTTCAATGCTGGAGAATCTCACGGTCGTGCTGATTGCCCCAGCGCTGCCCTGCCCGGTACGCAACCAGGTCTCGCAGCCCGATCCGGACTGGTCGACGGTGCCGTTTATTCTGCCGGATCAGGGGCCGGTGCGCCGCCGTATTGAGCTCTGGTTCCGCCGCCATAAAATCAGCAACCCGTCGATTTATGCCACCGTCGGCGGCCACGAAGCGATGGTTTCGATGGTTGCGCTGGGCTGTGGCGTAGCGCTAATCCCTGAAGTGGTGCTGGAGAATAGCCCTGAGCCGGTGCGCAACCGCGTGATGATCCTTGAGCGTAGCGATGAAAAAACACCGTTCGAGCTTGGCGTCTGCGCACAAAAAAAGCGGCTGCATGAGCCGCTTATTAACGCGTTCTGGCACATCCTGCCGGGCCATTAACCGGCAAGGAAGAAGCGAAATGCCGGGTTATGGGTCTCATCGTGACACTCATAGCCCAGCTCATTAAGCCGGGTTTCGAAATCTGGCTCATGCTCGCCCAGCTCAAACGCCGCCAGCACGCGCCCGTAATCGGTGCCGTGGCTGCGGTAGTGGAACAGCGAGATATTCCAGTGTGTGCCCAGCGTATGCAGGAATTTCAGCAATGCGCCCGGCGACTCCGGGAACTCGAAGCTGTAAAGACGCTCCTGCAACGGCTTAGACGGGCGCCCACCCACCATATAGCGCACGTGCAGCTTCGCCATCTCATCATCGGAGAGATCCACCACGCTGTAGCCGCCTTCATGCAGCAGAGCGAGGATCTCTTTGCGCTCTTCCAGCCCGCGGCTCAGACGCACGCCGACAAAAATGCAGGCATCTTTCGCATCCGCGAAACGGTAGTTAAATTCCGTTACCGAGCGGCCGCCCAGCAGCTGGCAAAATTTGAGGAAGCTGCCCTTCTCTTCGGGAATGGTGACCGCCAGCAGCGCTTCACGCTGTTCGCCCAGCTCGCAGCGCTCGGAGACATAACGCAGGCCGTGGAAATTGACGTTCGCGCCGGAGAGCACATGCGCCAGCCGCTCGCCGCGAATGTTATGTTTGGCGATATACTTTTTCATCCCCGCCAGCGCCAGCGCGCCAGACGGTTCCGCCACCGCGCGGACATCTTCAAACAGATCTTTCATTGCCGCGCATATGGCATCGCTATCAACGGTGATGATGTCATCAAGATAAGCCTGGCAGAGCCGGAAGGTCTCATCGCCAATGCGTTTGACCGCCACGCCTTCGGCAAACAGACCCACACGCGGCAGGTCAACCGGATAACCGGCGTCCAGTGCCGCCTTCAGGCAGGCGGAATCTTCCGCTTCAACAGCAATCACTTTGATTTGCGGCATCAGCTGTTTAATCAATACCGCGACGCCCGCCGCCAGCCCACCGCCGCCGACCGGCACAAAGATGCGATCGATATGCGCATCCTGCTGCAACAGCTCCAGCGCCAGCGTACCCTGACCGGCAATCACCATCGGGTGATCGAACGGCGGCACAAAGGTGTAGCCCTGCTGCTGCGAGAGGGCAATTGCTTTGGCCTTCGCTTCGTCAAAGTTTGCGCCATGGAGCAGCACTTCGCCGCCAAACGCGCGTACCGCATCGACTTTGATATCTGCCGTCGCGACCGGCATCACAATCAGCGATTTGATGCCGAGCCGGGTGGATGATAGCGCCACGCCCTGGGCGTGGTTGCCCGCCGAAGCGGTGATCACGCCGTGGGCTTTCTGCTCTGCGCTCAGGCCAGCAATCATCGCGTAGGCCCCGCGCAGCTTAAAGCTGTGCACCGGCTGGCGGTCTTCCCGCTTCACCAGCACAACATTATCCAGCCGGGCAGAGATCTTCTCCATCTTCTGCAGCGGCGTGACCTGTGCCACTTCATAGACCGGCGCGCGCAGCACGGCGCGCAGATACTCCGCCCCTTCGGGGGCGGCAGAGAGGGGTTGGGCGTCGGCCATCATTAACCTCCCAGTTTGGATTTGTCGCGTACTGCGCCTTTATCCGCACTGGTAGCGAGAGTGGCGTAAGCACGCAGCGCAAAGGAGACCTGACGCTCGCGGTTAACCGGGGTCCAGGCTTTATCGCCACGGGCTTCCTGCGCTTCGCGGCGGGCCGCCAGATCGCGGTCACTCAGCTGCAGCTGAATACCACGATTCGGGATATCAATTGCGATGATGTCGCCATCTTCAATCAGACCGATATTGCCGCCGCTGGCAGCTTCCGGTGAAACGTGGCCAATAGAGAGGCCAGAGGTGCCGCCAGAGAAACGACCGTCGGTGATCAGCGCGCACGCTTTGCCGAGGCCCATTGATTTCAGGAAGCTGGTCGGATAGAGCATCTCTTGCATGCCCGGCCCGCCTTTCGGCCCTTCATAACGAATAACTACCACATCGCCCGCGACCACTTTCCCGCCGAGGATGGCTTCAACCGCCGCATCCTGGCTTTCATACACTTTCGCCGGGCCGGTAAAGGTCAGGTTGCTGTCATCAACGCCTGCGGTCTTGACGATACAGCCGTTCTCCGCGAAGTTGCCGTACAGCACCGCCAGACCGCCCTCCTGGCTGTAAGCATGCTCAAGGGAGCGGATACACCCTTCGGCGCGATCGTCATCCAGCGTATCCCAGCGGCAATTCTGCGAGAACGCCTGCGTGGTGCGAATGCCCGCCGGACCTGCGCGGAACATGGTTTTCACCGCCTCGTCCTCGGTCAGCATCACATCATATTTTTCCAGCGTCTGCGGCAGCGTCAGGCCGAGCACGTTTTTCACCTCACGATTGAGCAGCCCGGCGCGATCCAGCTCGCCCAGAATGCCCAGCACGCCGCCCGCGCGGTGAACATCTTCCATGTGATATTTCTGCGTGCTCGGTGCCACTTTGCACAGCTGCGGCACATGGCGGGAGAGACGGTCGATATCACTCATGGTGAAATCAATTTCCGCTTCCTGCGCTGCTGCCAGCAGGTGCAGCACGGTATTGGTAGAGCCGCCCATGGCGATATCCAGCGTCATGGCGTTTTCAAAGGCTGCTTTGCAGGCGATCGCGCGCGGCAGCGCGGTTTCATCATCCTGCTCGTAGTAACGTTTGGTCAGCTCAACAATGCGTTTGCCGGCGTTGATAAAGAGCTCTTTGCGATCGGCGTGGGTGGCCAGCAGCGAACCGTTACCCGGCTGCGACAGACCGAGTGCTTCAGTCAGGCAGTTCATCGAGTTAGCGGTAAACATGCCGGAGCAGGAGCCGCAGGTTGGGCAGGCGGAGCGTTCAACCTGCTCGCTCTGATCGTCGGAGACTTTCGGGTCAGCACCCTGAATCATTGCATCCACCAGATCGAGTTTGATGATCTGGTCGGAGAGTTTGGTTTTCCCGGCTTCCATCGGGCCGCCGGAGACAAAAATGACCGGAACGTTCAGGCGCAGAGAGGCCATCAACATCCCTGGGGTGATTTTGTCGCAGTTAGAGATGCACACCATCGCGTCGGCGCAGTGGGCATTCACCATATATTCAACGGAGTCGGCGATCAGTTCGCGCGAAGGCAGAGAGTAAAGCATGCCGCCGTGACCCATGGCGATGCCGTCATCCACGGCGATAGTATTAAACTCTTTCGCCACGCCGCCTGCGGCTTCGATCTGCTCCGCAACCAGCTTACCGAGATCGCGCAGATGAACGTGGCCTGGCACGAACTGGGTAAACGAGTTGACGACGGCAATGATCGGCTTGCCGAAATCGTCATCGGTCATTCCGGTAGCGCGCCACAGCGCGCGGGCGCCCGCCATATTGCGCCCATGTGTGGTGGTGGCGGAACGATACTTAGGCATGCTCTTTACTCCCGTCTCTCTTGTCGATGGGATGGTGCGTGCCACCCCATATTTATTTGCTCTACCCTGAATAATTCGGGTTGCAGGAAGGCGGCAAGCGAGCAATTCCCAGGAGCCTACATAAGTAAGTAACTGGGCTGAACGCGTGTCGCCAACACACCGACAACCTGAAGTATGACGGGTATTTATGGATTAACTTGATCCAACCAGCCCCATTTATCTTCCGTTTCACCGGTGAAGAGGCCAAAGAATGCTTGCTGAATACGTTTGGTCACCGGGCCGCAGCGACCTTCGCCAACCTGAATACCATCGACGCTGCGCACCGGCGTGATTTCTGCCGCTGTGCCGGACATAAAGACTTCGTCAGCCAGGTAGAGCGATTCGCGAGACAGCACCTGCTCGCGCACTTCGATACCGAGATCTTTTGCCAGCTTGATGATGGCGTCGCGGGTAATACCCGGCAGCGCAGAGGAGGTGAACGGCGGGGTAAACAGGATGCCATCTTTCACTTCGAAGAGGTTTTCGCCCGCACCTTCAGAGATATAACCGTGAACGTCCAGCGCGATACCTTCCTGATAACCATGGCGGCGCGCTTCGCTACCGACCAGCAGGGAGGAGAGATAGTTACCACCCGCTTTCGCAGCAGTAGGAATGGTGTTCGGTGCTACGCGGTTCCAGGAGGAGACCATCGCATCAATGCCCTGATCCAGCGCTTCTGCGCCCAGATAGGCGCCCCACGGGAAGGCGGCGATGATGACATCGGTGGTGTAATCTGCCGGCGGGTTAACGCCCATGCCGACATCACCGACAAACACCAGCGGACGGATATAGGCGCTGGTCAGATTATTTTTGCGGATCACCGCGCGGCACGCTTCCATCAGCTCGTCGACGCTCTGGGAGACCGGGAAGCGGTAGATTTTGGCGGAGTCGCGCAGACGTTGCATATGCTCACGATGGCGGAAAACAACCGGCCCTTTGTGGGAGTCGTAGCAGCGAATACCTTCAAACACAGACGTACCGTAGTGCAATGCGTGAGACATTACGTGAACTTTCGCGTCTTCCCAACGTACCATCTCGCCATTGGACCAAATGTAGTCTGCTTTTTTCGTCGTCATTATGCTTCCTTTTGCGCTTACGCGCGGATTTGTTGTGATGATGATGTAGCGCGCTGCCGGATATCGACCCTGGCAACGTCGACAAGTTTGCTCAACTGGCTAAACAGTAATTCGACAGGACGCGGGCTGGCAACGGTCAATTCAATATTTATGTTGCGCGCATCGCAGGCCGTTTCCATGTTCATTGCACATACCTGAAAGCCACGGTGGCGTACTACGCGCAGCACGCGTTCTAAGGTTTCCGGATTAAAGCGGGCTTCAACAGCGACGTCATGGTGCATCATGATAATTTCTCCAGCATTTGTGAGTTACTGGCACCGGGCGGCACCAGCGGCCAGACATTCTCGAGCTCATCGATCGAGACATGAAGCAGATAGGGCCCATCGCTTGAGAGCATTGCGTCAAGTGCCGCTTCAACCTGGTCTTTACGGGTAATGTGTTGGCCTGGGATGCCGAAGGCGTTGGCCAGCATGAGGAAATCGGGGTTATCGGTCAGGGTGGTTTCACTGTAACGCTCATTGAAGAACAACTGCTGCCATTGGCGAACCATCCCTAATCGCTGGTTATCGAGTAAAACGATCTTCAGCGGTAACTGCTTGCGTTTTACGGTGCCCAGCTCCTGCACATTCATCATGAAGGAGCCGTCACCGGAGATACAGATTACCGTATCGTCCGGACGCGCAACCTGCGCGCCAACGGCGGCGGGCAGGCCAAAGCCCATGGTGCCTAAGCCGCTCGAGGTGATGAAGTTTTCCGGGCGGGTAAAGCTCAGATGCTGGGCAGCCCACATCTGATGCTGGCCAACATCCGTCGTCACGACGCTGTTTTCCGGTTTGCGATCGGAAAGCTGCTTTAACAGCAGCGGAGCATAGATTGCCTCGCCGGGGTGATCGTAGCGCCAGGCATGTTCGTGGCGCAGATCGGCACAGTGTTGACGCCACTCATCGATTGCCAACTGCTGTTGCAGCGCAGGCAGCAGCGCATTTAAATCGCCCTGCAAGGCAACATGCGCCTGGCGCAGCTTGCTCATCTCTGCCGGGTCGATATCCATATGGATAACGCGAGCATGAGGCGCGAAGGTGTTCAGTTTGCCGGTCACACGATCATCGAAACGCGCGCCAACGGCAATCAGCAAATCACACTCCTGTACGGCAAAGTTAGCCGCTTTCGTGCCGTGCATGCCCAGCATCCCCAGGTAATAGGGGTAGCTTGGTGCCACCGCGCCTAAGCCTTTCAACGTGCAGGCAATCGGCATGTTCGTCTCTGCCAGGAACGTGCGCAGGGCAGGAACCGCTTGCGCCATCCCCACGCCGCCGCCAACGTAGAGCATCGGTTTTTTCGCCTGAGCGAGCATCGCTGCGGCCTGAGCCATCTCAGCCTGAGGAAATACCACTTCCTCCTGCTCAGTGACGAAGTGAGGCTCCCAGTTACCGACGGCGAGCTGAATATCTTTCGGGATATCAACTAACACCGGGCCGGGGCGACCGGAATTAGCGATATGAAACGCTTCCGCCATCACGCGCGGCAGCGAATCCAGGGAGTCCACCAGGAAGCTGTGTTTGGTACAGGAAAGGGACATGCCCAGCACATCCACTTCCTGAAAAGCGTCAGTGCCAATCAGCGGCGCAGCAACCTGCCCGGTGATCGCCACCACCGGAACGGAATCAAGCAGCGCATCCGCAAGACCGGTGATTAAGTTTGTCGCACCAGGGCCAGAAGTGGCGATGCAGACGCCGGTTTTACCCGTTGCGCGAGCATAACCGATGGCCGCCATCGCCGCGCCCTGCTCATGCCGACACAATAGGTGTTCCACGCCGCCGTCATAAAGCGCATCGTAAACCGGCATGATTGCGCCGCCAGGATAGCCGAAAACCGTATCGACCTGCTGCGCTCGCAACGCATGTACCACCCATTGTGCTCCATTCATAGCTACATCCCCGTCGAATATCGTGAGAAACAGAATTTTATGCTGATATTCATTTCTGTTCCTGATTTGCGTTTTTTGGTGATAAAAAAACCCCCGGACCTTTCGGTGCGGGGGTCTTAGTTCGTTAAGGCTTGATTTTTAAGCCTTTCCTCGTCCAAGTGCAGCCCCGCACGGTGGGATAATAATCACCACCACGCTAATCACGATAAGGCTAATCACTCGTAGAAGGGCTGTCATAGTTGTCTGTTCTTGCTTCATGTTCGAAGGAATGCCTAAAGAGGTAACACAGATTTGCGATCAGGCACAAGAAAAAATTATGACGCCTCTTTTGACAGGTAAGAGGATTAACTTAAAAGCGCTTGTTTTATATAGCAAAAATATGAGGTGAAAATATTTCAGGATTTATAGTCTGGTTAGCAAACTGCGATCTTCCTTCCAGCGTGGGGAAACAGATATGAAATTGCAGCGATATGTTGGAAATAAACGCGTAGTAACGATATCTGTCCAATGAAAAAAGTGGAAGGCGGCAAGATAATGCGATCGACAAGGAGGGTCTATGGCGTTGTCAGTAATCTATACAAGAGCGGTGTTAGGCGTCGCCGCGCCGCTTGTGACCGTCGAAGTCCATATCAGCAATGGACTGCCGGGGTTAACCATTGTCGGGCTACCTGAGACAACGGTGAAAGAGGCCCGCGATCGCGTACGCAGTGCCGTTATCAATAGTGGTTATGATTTCCCCGCAAAGCGGATCACCATTAACCTGGCACCTGCAGATCTCCCTAAGGAGGGTGGACGATATGACTTACCTATCGCTATCGCGCTCCTGGCAGCCTCTGAGCAGGTGAACGCGGCGTCACTCGACCATTACGAATTTGTCGGTGAGTTAGCGCTTACGGGCGCGTTACGCGGCGTTCCCGGCGCTATCTCGTGCGTTATGGAAGCCGTGAAGGCTGGCAGGCGAATTGTTATTGCAAAAGAGAACGAAGCGGAAGCGAGCCTGGCTGAGACCCAGGCGTGTCTGGTGGCGAATCATCTTCTGGAGGTGTGTGCGTTTCTGGAAGGTAAACAGACGTTGTTGAACCCTGCTCCCCTGGCTGCGCTGGAAGATGAGCACAGAGAAGATTTGCGGGACATTATCGGTCAGGAGCAAGGGAAGCGTGCGCTGGAAATTACAGCGGCCGGAGGGCATAACTTGCTCCTGATTGGCCCTCCGGGTACGGGGAAAACCATGCTGGCCAGCAGAATGAGCGGCTTACTTCCTCCGCTCTCTAATACCGAAGCATTAGAGAGCGCGGCGGTGATGAGCTTAATCAATAGCGCGAGCTTGACCCGCCACTGGAAGCACAGGCCGTTTCGATCTCCGCATCACAGCGCCTCATTAACTGCCATGGTTGGTGGAGGATCGATACCAGCACCGGGCGAGATCTCTCTGGCGCATAATGGCGTGCTTTTTCTTGATGAACTCCCCGAGTTTGAACGCCGTGTTCTCGATGCATTACGTGAACCAATTGAATCCGGGCAGATTCATATTTCACGCACCAGGGCAAAAGTCACTTTCCCCGCCCGCTTCCAATTGATCGCAGCTATGAATCCAAGCCCAACCGGCCATTATCAGGGCAAACATAATCGCTGTTCGCCAGAGCAAACATTACGTTACCTGGGAAAGTTATCCGGCCCTTTCCTCGACCGCTTCGATCTCTCCCTGGAGATACCGTTGCCCACACGCGGTTTAATGAGTGAGCCTCAACAGGGGGGTGAAAGCAGCGATGCTGTTCGTGCGCGAGTAGTTGAGGCGCAGGCGCGACAGCATCAACGCCAGCATAAGCTCAACGCGCAGCTGGAGAGCAGTGAAACCAGGCGCTTCTGTGCACTGACGAAAGAAGATGGGAAATGGCTGGAAGAGACGCTGACACGGCTGGGTTTATCCGTACGCGCCTGGCAGCGGTTACTGAAGGTAGCCAGAACCATCGCGGATCTTGAAAAGCAGGAAACCATTCGTCGGGAACATCTGCAGGAAGCGTTAAGTTATCGGGCAATCGACAGGCTACTCATTCATCTGCAAAATATGTTGGCATAAAAAAAGGGGCCGTAGCCCCTTTTTTCTTAATCCTCGGATTCAGTGTAATCTTCCGCGCCTTCCATCTGCGGTTTTCCACCTGAGAGAGTATGGAAACGCTTCGGACGTTTAATACGTGCCATATACTTGATCCATACACGTTCAGCTTCCGTGTTGGGTTCACGCTCACCACGGCAAACGGCAACAAACTGGTTCTCTTCTTCAGTCACCGGTTCACGCTTGCCGAGTTCCAGCTCGTTAAAAGCATAACCATGTCGTTCAAGCAGTTGCGCCTCTTTGATGGTGAAATCACCGTGACGGGAAAACCCGCGAGGATAATTTTTATTGTCGAAAAAACGATTAGTCGTCGTAAAGCTTTCCGCCATCCTGCACGCTCCTAATTCTTTGGCCGAGCTATTTATGGCGCGGAGTATTAGTTACGCTTGACAGAGTGTAAAACAAAACATTTAAATCATTACGACAAAAAATTTTGCGGAGAAAACAGTGGATACGGAATTGTTAAAAACTTTCCTCGAAGTGAGCAGGACTCGTCACTTCGGGCGCGCAGCGGAAGCACTTTATCTGACGCAATCCGCGGTGAGCTTTCGTATTCGCCAACTGGAGAACCAGCTGGGGGTTAATCTCTTCACCCGCCATCGTAATAATATCCGCCTGACCGCGGCCGGCGAGAAGCTGCTGCCCTATGCAGAAACGCTTATGAGTACCTGGCAAGCCGCCCGCAAAGAGGTCGCGCATACCTCGCGGCATCATCAATTTTCAATTGGTGCCAGTGCATCGCTTTGGGAATGCATGCTGAGTGACTGGCTCTCCCGGCTTTACCATTTGCAAGATAACCTTCAGTTTGAAGCGCGCATTGCCCAACGACAATCTCTGGTAAAACAACTACATGAGAGGCAACTCGATCTGTTAATAACGACCGAGACGCCAAAGATGGATGAGTTCAGCAGCCAGTTATTAGGCCATTTCACGCTTGCTCTTTACAGCGCCGAGCCAGAGAAGAAGAAAAGCGATCTCAATTACTTGCGCCTGGAATGGGGGCCAGATTTTCAGCAGCATGAGTCTGGATTGATCGCCAGTGATGACGTGCCGACTTTAACGACCAGTTCAGCGGAAGTTGCCCATCAGCAATTACCAAAACTGAATGGTTGTACCTGGTTGCCCGTTTCCTGGGCTGAGCCAAAAGAGAGTCTTTATCCTGTGATGGACACAGAAACATTGTCTCGCCCGTTATATGCGATTTGGCTGCAAAACAGTGATAAACAGAACCAGATAAAGGATCTTTTGAAGGTTAACGTTATCGAATAGGGTGTTCTGAAGGGCAAGGATGCTCTTCAGATCTTTTGAAATGTAGCCAAGGTACAAATTCAGGAAGGAAATTGCCTGAAAAAAGGCAAAAAAAAATCCTTAGCAGATGCTAAGGATTATTTCTGGCAGGGGCGGAGGGACTCGAACCCCCAACACCCGGTTTTGGAGACCGGTGCTCTACCAATTGAACTACGCCCCTAATTAGGGTGGCGGAACGGACGGGACTCGAACCCGCGACCCCCTGCGTGACAGGCAGGTATTCTAACCGACTGAACTACCGCTCCACCGAATTTTTTCACAACCACCGGTTTGTTGCCCCGGTTTACTGCTTAATTTGATGCCTGGCAGTTCCCTACTCTCGCATGGGGAGACCCCACACTACCATCGGCGCTACGG
>NZ_JAXCXB010000015.1:0-51067 GCF_034044935.1 Kosakonia sp. CFBP8986
TGGCCACAAGTACAAACTCGCCGCGTTCTTCATTTATAAACTCCGGGGTGAACATTACGCCTACCTTTCATTGTCTTCGCCAAACGCTGGAAATTGAATGCTTTTTCATCAATACCTTATCTTGTCAGAAATCCTGTTCGAGTCGCGATGTCCGCTTCTCGCTCATAGCAGACATTGACCTGTATGTTAGTCAACTCTGTGCCAAAAGCGGCCATGCATTTTTATGTGGTGCGTTATCCATAGGCAGGAATGTGAATAGATAAATATAAATTGTTATAATCCAGGCATTCCTGTGCCCTAAATTTAAGTTAACAATGGTAAACAGAATTCTGATAAGTGCTTGCCTGATGGGTTTTAAAGTGCGCTATAACGGAAGTGAGAAAGCACCAATGATGGCTCATCTGTTGCGCTGGCAAAAGGAGCAACGCCTGGTGATCCACTGCCCCGAGCTGGCTGCGGGGTTACCAATACCACGTTCCCCGGCAGAGATTTTTTTTGCTGATGGGAAAGACGTGATGCGGGAGCGAGCCAGAATAATAGAAAATACAGGGAATGATGTGACTGAGCATTATCAGCTTGCAGCCTGGCTGGCCTTACGCACAGCACAGGAGTCTGGATGTACCGCTGCATTATTAACTGATGGTAGTCCTACATGTGGAAGTCAGTTTATCTATGACGGCTCTTTTAGTGGCCAGCGAAAGCCTGGTATGGGAGTCGCAGCATCGTTACTTATTGAGCATGGAATAGCAGTATTTTCTGATACTCAGCTCGCTGAACTTATTACCTGGATTGAGGAAAGAGAAAGCTGAGCCTTCTGTCTATGGTAAAAATGTCAGACTATTTTGCTTTTCTGTGTCGCTTACCTGATTTAAAGATATCAATCTCTCATGTCCGCTTTTCGCTCAAAGCAGACCTTTACAGAAGCTCTGTTCTACAACCATTCCAGACAGAAGCGATCTTTCAGAAAAGATCTTTACCTCATACCCTTTCCCCTACAAGACTGCCCCGCATCTCGAACTTTATTAACCTCATATACAAGGCCCCGTAGCGCAGCCGTACATCATGTAAAGCGGAAAGAGTGGTACTAAGGGTAACAGGGCGATGGTGCCCAGGGTGCTGACGGTTTGCGTCTTATCAATGATGGATACCACTACCGGTCGCTCAAGCTTATATGGGGCTGCTAGTTCCGGTTCGTAGGATGATGACCAGAATCCCGTGGCTCTGAATACCACTCCAAGGCGATCGTTATTAATCAGCGTCGCCTTATACTGATTGACAAGCTCGGCCTGCTGCACAGCATCCAGTTTACGCTTATCCATCACCACCAGGTACTCCGCCGTCACATCATGATTTTCCACCATAAAGCTGACTCGTAACCCGGAGGCCTGCTGATTAAAGCGTTCATAAAATGCCTTATATCGCTGATACTCTTGCGGCACGCCATTGCGGAAAAAACGGTAACTGTACTTTTGTGAACTGGCGATAATACCGGATTCGATCGGTTTGATCGCTATAATGGTATCGGTTGGTGGTAAATTTTGCGCGCTGGTGCAGCTTGCTATCACAACCGTTGCCAATAGCACGACGTATTTCATCTTAATCATTCCTTGTCATAAGAATCTCTATGGGATTTTATCATATACATTTCTGCATGAACCCTAAGCCGTTATTCTCTATACACCATTCCAGTTAATTTGTAAGCCTTGATTGAACAGACCTGTAAGTTGCGACTTAACCCCCCTTAGCATCGCATAATGTATATGTGCATTACCTTAGCAGTCATTATTAGGACATCAGGAATGCATAGTTTTAAGTTCTTCATCCTTTTACGGCCGGACTTTCCTCTAAGCGAGTTGTTTAAGCCGGGGGGAGCTTTGTCTCTTCCTTTGCCACGGCAACACGATGTCTTGAACTGCAAACTGTATCGCCCCTGTCCATAGCGGTGGTTCAATCGGTTCAGCAGTTTCATTAATGCCTCGCTGTTATGTTTACTCAAAGAGAAGAACAATACGAAGCAACCTGTCAATGAGAAGCGCTGACCGGTGGGCCTGGCGCAGATTTCTGTCGCCAGCAATAACGTCCGACAGCTTTGTGCCAGAAGCGGACACTATCAGCCGCAGATACGATAACCTCGATCTGTCACTCTCTCGCTTACCGGTGGTATCTGCCTGCTTTTCTGAAAACGATAACCCCGGCCAGTAATAATCCTGTGATACACAGAACGATACTGCAGAGAAATAAACCACTGCTGTCTTTTGTACCGGTAAAGTAACCTCCTGCAACAGCTCCAGACCCAATGCCAATATTGAACGACATGACATAAAGTGCAGACGCGGATTCAGGATAATCCCGTGACGCTTCGATTACCCATGACTGGAGACCGACGATAACTACTGAGATGGCGCAGCCCCAGAGAAACAGCACCCCGCCAGCACTTAGAGGACCCGGCAGCGTTATCAGCAGAAGAGTCTGGGCAAGCGCTATACCCGCCCCGCCTGCCAGTGTCAGTAAAGACGGTTTCAGGGAAAAGCGGCTTATCAGCAGCGTACCGCAGGCTCCTCCCACGCCGAAAACAAAAAGCAATATTGTCAGAACATCAGCATTAACCCCCGGTATTGACCTCAGGAGAACAGTGACATAGGTATAACTCATGAAGTGTGCCGTAATAATTAAAAGCGTTACGACTGCCAACAGCCAGAGCAATCCGGAGAAGGCCGGTTTTGGCAGGCCAGATGGTCCCGCTTTCGCTGTGGGTTCATGAACGCGAGGCAGCCATATGACAGCAAGACACATAATGATCAATGAAAACAGGCCGAACAGACCAAACCCCTTTTGCCATCCGTAATAATTTCCTGTTGCAGTCGACATCGGCACTCCCATAACTATCGCCAGCGATATGCCTGAGAAAACAATAGCTGTCGCCCTGCTTGCAGGCATGGTGCCCGACATTCTGATGGCATAAGAGGCAATCCCTGCCCAGAACACACCGTGTCCCAGGGCTGCAATTACTCGGAGCAATAGCAGCATGACGAAACTGTCTGTCAGCATGACCGAGCCATTACATATTGCGATAAGGCCGAGCAAAAAAACGAAAAGCTTTTTTCTGTCAATTGATTGCGTGAGCAACGTGACGGGTATGACGGACAGGGTTATTACCCATGCATATACGGTAATCAGCACGCCGGCCTTCGCCCCGCTAATCCCGAGATGCTCTGCTATCTGATTTAACAGTCCGACTGGCAAATATTCGGTTGTCTGCGAAACAAACGCGCCTGCGGCCAGGACAGATAATGCCTTAATCATAATTTCTGGCCTCGTACCTGTTGCACCTGTACACGCCGTCTGCGGTTTCATCAGGGATGCGTTTTATCCACGCTACCGCTGGCACTGCTGGCCAGGATACCCGGTTAACCGCTCTCCCTGTCAGATTAAATAAATCTGCTCTCATTCTGCGCCTCACAGCCTGTCATAAAATTGCATTATCCTGCAAAATTACGCATATTAACGCAACAAAGATTGCAATATGGCGCACTGAAATGAAATTACCTGATGCAAGGCGGCAGAAAATTCTCGATTTATTAACCCGTCATGGTGAGTTGCAGGCTTCTGCACTGGCTGAAAAACTGGGGATATCAGAGGACACGGTTCGCCGCGATTTGATACGCCTCGAGTCTACAGGCATGCTGCGTCGCGTACGTGGCGGCGCGATTCCCCGCACCCAGGTACCGCTTCATCATCAGGAAAGGCTGGGCAGAACGGGCGCGTCAAAAAGCGCTATCGCTTCGATGGCAGTCTCGCTTATTCGGCAGGATGATGTCGTCGGACTGGACGGAGGTACTACCACGCTTGCCATCGCACAGGCTATCCCGCCCGGATTGCGTTGCACCGTCGTAACGAACAACCTACCCGCCGCCATGGCGCTGTCTGTTCATCCGGATGTGGAGGTCATTGTGCTGGGCGGTAAATTATTTAAGCCCGCGATGGATATGACGGGCCATAAAGTGTGTGAAGAGTTACGCACTATGGCTTTTGATATCTGCTTTATAGGTGCGGCGGCGGCGAATATTACTACCGGCTTCAGCAGTATCGACTATGACGAAACTCAGGTTAAGCGCGTTCTGGCACAAGCTGCTGGGCGCAGCGTGTGTGTTATTTCGGGAGAGAAAATAGGGAAACATTCCCCTTTTTCTTATGCATCACCAGGAGAAATCAGCGACATCATCACCGACTGCGATGCGCCCGCTGACTATATTGCGCTGTTCAGGGACGAAGGCATTAACGTTATTGTGGCAGAGCCACAGGGAAAGAAATAAGGAAATTATCGTGAAGAAAGAGATTGAAACACTGGAATCAAGACAAATTTACCGTAACCGCTGGATGTCACTTAAGGAGGACCGGATTCTGAGAGCCGATGGCAGCGAGGGGCTCTATTCCGTTATTGAAAAAGATGATTTTGTGGTGGTCATTCCGGTTGAGAATGATGAAGTCTATCTGGTCGAGCAATACCGTTACCCGCTGGGCCAGAGAACCACAGAACTACCACAGGGAAGCTGGGAATGTTCCCACGATGCTGCACCTGAAGACGTTGCCAGAGGCGAGCTTAAAGAAGAAACCGGGTTGAGCGCCGGAAAAATATTGTATGTCGGTTATCAGAAGCTCGCGCAGGGCTATTCAGCACAGGGTTATCATATTTACCTTGCTACGCAGCTGACATTTACCGGCCAGCAACTGGAGGAGGAAGAGTATGGCCTGACGGTGAAAAAAATTAAAATAAGCGCCTTTGCTCAATTAATACGTGACGGCGAAATCACTGACGCCACTTCGGTTACCGCTTTCCTGCTGGCGATAGCTAAAAATATGATCTCTGAAGGCTGCCCGGCATAAATAACATAACAACGACGTCCGCTTTTCGCTCAAAGCGGACGTTCGAGAGCATCTTTTTTAGAATGGAATCTTCATAATATGGCTTCTTCAGCACGGTAACACTTTGAAGTAAAACACTTATAATTTTAGTAAATGTTATGAAAAACTAAACTAACCTTTTGTTTTTGCATAACTACACAACTGATTTAAAATCCCTTGTTGGGTAGAAATCAATCATTAATTTTGAGCAGCACACCGTCAAAAGTGGTTATCAAAACCCAAAAACAAATCAAGATAATCATAGGGTTATAAATCAGGTGAAATTCGTGAGCCCTCGCTAAAAAAGTGTATATTAGTTATATTTATCAATAAGTTGTGGGGTTTCTGGGAAACTACTGTTGCGCCATATGGAGTGGTTCGAAGCCGCAGACCTGATCGTTAAAGGTATGGAAGGCGCAATCGCTGCCAAAACCGTGACCTACGATTTCGAACGTCTGATGGATGGCGCTAAGCTGCTGAAATGTTCAGAGTTTGGCGACGCGATTATCGCGAACATGTAATCCGCGTTGTGGGTTGCACAAGAACGGGAACCTGATGGTTCCCGTTTTTTTATGCGCGTTTGAGTTCTTCCCCAAAACTTTTCCCCAAAACTCTCTCTTCACGACCCTGTTTTTGCGCTCAGTATCACCCAGTCTTTCCCTCGGTCATCATTATATCTGTCCGTCATTTTCTGCGTCTTATGCCCCAAGAGTTTTTGCGTATCTACACCCTGCTCTCTGTATAGCCGTTCTGATAGAGAACACTGCTCATGGAAAGTAGGGGCTAACGACCCTACTACCTGCCAGGACACGGGCAGGGTGGAATGGGCATGCAGGCGCACGACCTGTTGTGCTCCCACTTTGCAGAGCGTTGCACGCTGAAACCATGGCACTCGCCGAAATATGCTGCGAGAAATCACACGTTAGGACCTGATTAAAGATTTTAGCGACAAGATTCTAGCTAGGTTCAAAAAAATGGGTGGGTTTTTTCTAACGATGGGTATTGTATATCCACTGTTCAGAACCCGCTCATAGTAGCGGGTTTTTATTTGGCGTTAGTCACTTTCCGGTTGTCTGGTTTTCCAGTTAGTCAGTTCACAACCTATTCAGTTAAGACTACAACCTTTCGCTGAAAAAGTTCTTCCTGTCATGGAATATGGAGCAGAATTTTTTGTAAAAAGGAACGCCATGTTTCACCCCATGGGGCTGGTGAAAATTGACTCTCTGCAAGCGCAGTCATAGTGCGGTTTAACTCCTCATCACTTTGTATAGCAATTGCCTGAGAAGCCTGTTGTTTGAGATTGCGAATAGCTAATTCGTTTTCCATCTCAACATAAGAACTCATAATTTCGCCGATGTTTTCGCCAAATATTTGATAATCCGGACCGAAAAAAATCACCAGCAGCTTTCTTAGTGTTTCGTAATTTTTGTCCATTATTTATCCCATGAATGGATATGCAGTTAAAACGTAATAAGGCTTGTTGTTATACATTTTTTTGAGAAGAACAATTCGTACTACATAAAGAGTTTCTTTGATCTGACTCCCTTGGCGGAAACCGTAACCAACTGCTGAGCCTGATTTATAAGTAATATCCAGCGTATTTTCTGCGCTTCGGGAAAGATTTGCCCAGTGCAGAATTTTCAACCGGTTAGCTTTAAGTGCAGAACTGATAACTTTTTCAGCTTGCTCCAGCTTAAAAAAAGACGATGTGGACTGCATTTGAGGGGTTCTGGCAAGGCGAGCCAGTAACTCTTCTTCAGGAACAGCGATATGTTTCGCCATTGTATGACCGCCAGCTTTAATACCTTTTACAGCTTCATGCTCTGCCAGCCTAAAATTGCCTGCGCGAACGGGCCATTAAGACGCTGACCTTTTTCAGTGAACAGGATCCTCTGTCACTGCTGCAAAGGTGGCGGGGAGGAAATAATGGTAACGACTGACCCACTGGTGCTGATGAACGTCGCTGCCAGTTCAATGATTGTACTCAGGTTGATGATGTTCCGTAAGCCCGGCGGCAAACACAATGTTTGGGCCTCGTGGCGCGCCTTTTTAACGTACTGAGGCCAGAATAATGCGGATCAGCGATAAAGGTATCTCTCTCATAAAGCAGTTTGAAGGCCTGCGCCTAACTGCGTATCAGGACAGTGTGGACAATTGGTTATGGCTGGACACAGCCAGTGGACGGCAAACCGATCCGCCCCGGTATGACCATCAAAGAGGAAACCGCCGAGCCCCTGCTGCGCACGGGGCTGGTGGGCTACGAAAGTGACGTGTCGAAGCTGGTGAAGGTTAAGCTGACGCAGGGGCAGTTTGATGCGCTGGTTTCTTTCGCCTATAACCTCGGTGCCCGCGCGCTGTCGACTTCCACGCTACTGCAAAAGCTTAACTCCGGGGATTACGCCGGTGCTGCTGATGAGTACACGCGATGGAATAAGGCTGGTGGCAAAGTACTGCCGGGCCTGACGCGGCGTCGTGAGGCAGAGCGCGCACTCTTCCTTTCGGACAGCAAAAAATGATCTCGAGCTGGAAAGCCGCTGCTGCTTTGCTTTTACTCGGCGGCGTACTATCCATCGCCTGGACGATTAACCATTACCGCAATAACGCGATCACCTTCAAAGACCAGCGCGATAAAGCCGCTCAAAACCTGAAGCTGGCAAACGAGACAATCGCCGATATGCAGACCCGCCAAAGAGAGGTTGCAGCCCTTGATGCAAAATACACAGTTGCACTTGCTGATGCGAAAGAAACCATTGAGCGTTTGCGTGGCGATGTCGCTTCTGGCGCTAAACGGCTGCGCGTCACCGCAAATTGCCCGGTCGGAACCTCCAGCGCCGGCGGCATGGGCGATGCTTCCACCGCCAGACTTACAGACGCCGCTCAACGGGATTATTTCACTCTCAGAGAGCGAATCGCCACAGTGACCAAACAGGTTGGTTATCTGCAGGAATATATCAAAACCCAGTGCCTGAAATGACAGCCTCGCAATCGCGGGGCTTTTGTATGCGCCTCGCACGCGTAAACACTAACCCGAGCCTTTCAAAAGCTGAGCCTGATAGCAACCGAAGGCATCATTGCGGCCTCTCGGGTGAGGGCTGTTCTGTGCGACAGGTTCATCTTCCTGAAAGGAATCGACCATGACATATCAAACTACAACATTTCTGCATGTTCTGCGGATAACTAAACAATACGTTTGATTTTAATGACATTATGATAATCTCATGTACTGGTTCTGTAAGGCCATTAACAGGAGGTTTATATGGCGCAGCAAGCGCAAGAAGAGGGTAGCTTACGATTGTTGAGGCTGGGTGAGATAAAGCTGGCTAAGTCTGTGTTTGGCGATTCTATCCAATATCATAAAGTCTGGATTCATCATGACAGTTATTTGCCTTTTGGGATGCAAAACCAATACGCAGCGCTGGCCCCGAATGGGGAACTTTATTTTCGTTACTGGTACCAGGACGATTTTTCTAAAGCAGCTGCTGATATGCAACACCTTTTCATCCATGAAATGAGCCACGTTTGGCAGCGTGAGAAAGGAATGTATGTAAAGCTTCGTGGTCTTTTCAGTTGGGCCGTAAGCTATCGGTATGGACTGGATAAACGAACCCTCAGACAGTACCCGTTAGAGCAGCAAGCTCAAATAATTGCTGATCATTTTATCTTAGAGACATTTGGCTACGCTCAATGGCTGGTGTTAAGGGGTAAAAACTATGATGTCGTATCGTATGATGGCGAGCTTGACGAGGCCGTTGTTAGTGGGCGGTACAAGCATACGCTGAGGGGTTTTCCGAATGTTTAAATTCTCGAAAGCATGGTTGTTTTCTATTTTCCTTTTGAGTGGCTGCCCTGGACAAGGTGACAGATTAACCCCCAGTGAAACAACAAAAGTAAAACTGATTTCAAATGACGTGTGTTTTAACGTGCCAGAATCTGAAGATTTCCAACCTTCTATTATAATTATTGCCCCGAGAAAAACGCCTCATAAAGAAAGATGGTATCGCGAAAATCCCCCTCTTGAGGTCAGAAATGGGAGTCTGTGCATCCCACCGACATTCTACTCATTTACACCTGATACGCCTTACATCGTCGAATATTTGCTTACCTCCTTATCAAAAAGTAATTCTGGTGCTTCAAGACATGTTGTCGTGGGCTTTGAACTTACCAGCGGAAGGGTTCACCAGCTCGTTTTAGATAAAAGTGAGATCAGCCAATAAGAAACTTATACCAACTCCGAATCATGATCGACTAACTCTGCGTACCCTAAAGCCGCCTCCGGGTGGTTTTTTATTGCCATCACCAAGCGGCAGACATTACATCATGCATTCACTGAGTGCCTGTAATAGTGCCAGTCTTTGATAAACTAGCGCGCCTGCCTATGCGTTAATTTCACCCTCAGAGAGCGAATCGAAACAATGACGAAGCAGGTTGGTTATCTGCAGCAATACATCAAAACGCAGTGCCTTAAATAAAAATATTTTCGAGTGGTAATGACTATTCATGGCTATTCAATCGTGCTCATAGCTATTAATAGGTGAGATATATAAAATTGAAATTTAATGATTTACTAAGGCCTCGCATTCGTGAGGCTTTTTATTTTGCGGTGACAACCCGCACGAAGAACTGCCGACCGAATCGGTAGAGCATGATCACAAATACACCGAACCCCAACCTGTGAAATGAGCCTTTGGAAACGTCAGTTTAGTGCTGGCGAGCCTTCGGTGGGCTGGCGTTTCATTTCGGCAAAGGTTCATTTCACAAGCGAGGCAAACGCGATGAAATACCTGATTAAGATCGTAAAAGGCGAGCCGGTAGTGAGCACAAAAGTTATTGCAACTGAGTTTGGCCGCCGCCATGACAATGTCATGCAAAACATTCGCTCTCTCATCGAGACGGAGCATTTAGGACCCCTTGATTTCAAGGAGTCCTTATATGTTAATAAACAGAATAAAGTTCAACCTGCTATGAGCTAACTGAGCGCGGATTCCTGATTGCGATGCCGTTCATTGGTAGCGACAAAGCAAGGGATGGGCAGGTTCGGCTGGTAGACAGCTTTATTGCCTACCGCGAAAAGGCGAAGCAGGACACAGTCATTCAGGCTGAGCGTGATTTAGCTTGGGTTGAGTATCGGCCAATGACAAATGCCATAAAGAGCAACAGAGAGTCAGAAGGGAAAGAGGTAGAACATTATCACCTTAGCAAAGAAGCCAGCATGATCAATAGGATTGTCCTGGGCGTCACATCTGCGAAGTTCAGGAAAGATAACGATATCGGAAAGGCTGAGGCTATTCGCGATTTTCTGACCGCAGAACAAATTCGGGCTATCACCGAGCTACAGCGTGCTGACACTGTGTTCATTAATATGGGGTGGGATTATGAACGAGCTGATAATAATGTTCGAGCGCAACCACCGTTAGCCGCTTATCGAAGAACAGCACCTCTTAGCAGTATAAGCGAAAGCAGTGAGCCACTTTCACAATGGCTCTTCATTACAAAGCCTATCTGCGGGTGTGCTTGATAATGGGGCAAGATATGATACGTTTCCCTTCTCATAGCAGAGGGAGGTAAACAATGGAATTATTGGAAAAACGACCTGTTATAGACTTTAGGGTTGGCGTTTATACCTATGAGCAAATTCAAGATAGCCACTTCATGTATCTTGAAGAGCAAAAGGCTCATGAGGAGATTAAAAGGAAGGGTTGGGAATATGCATATACCCCTGGCGATATGTTTAATAGCGGTCGCTATGTAAGGTATTTTCGAGTTTGGACCAGTAAAGAAGAATTTGATACTTAACCGCCTCCGGGCGGTTTTTTTGTTGTCATCACCATGGGTTTACCCATCGTAATGACAATATCCCCTACAGCGGATAAATCACTTGTTATCCCTTTGAGAGGATAAACAGACGCGAATGACTGACATCTACGAAATCACCATCACCACTCAGGACGGCGAAGAGTACGCCGGGAAGATGACTCTTCGGCAGCCTGAACTGGTTAACGGCTTTGTCGCACTAGCGCAGGACAGTGGGTTTACTTCGCCCCGGGCGACGTTAAGCGCTTCCGGTTCACGCCTGTAGTCAGGAGGACGAGCAACCAGTGACAGAAGAAAGCACCACAGAAGAAAAAACGGAATAGCGAAATTTTAAATATTAATGGCCTACCAAAAGATAGGCCGTAATTTTAGTCTTCCATAAACTTCTCACGGCGATAATCGTCATAATCACTTTGCTCACGACAGTCTTCGCAGAGTAAACCGTCATGCTCAAACGTATGATCATAAGCTTCGTCAAGTTCTGCACCTTCAAGAACCTTCCCGCAAGCGTTGTGATAGCCACCAGGGTCGGTATAACCCTCACAACCATGACTCATAAAAGGCCGCAATACTTTTATTTGTGCAGGTGATAGAGCTGCATAGCCTTTGTCGATAGCGAGCTTGGCAATACCAGAAACCTTTCCATCTTCGTTATGGAAAACATCGTGCTTTAATAGTTTTTCGAGCAAATTCTCTTCAATACCCATAGCGCCTCCTTATGATATCTACTCAATAATCGATCAAAAGCAGGGTTTATTTAGTGATTTTGAGCAAATTATCAGAGTTAAATCACATTGAAAATTTTATGGGAGGTGAATAAAAAATACGGAATAATTAATGACACACGACGAAGAGAAAAGGCCACTGCCGAATTCAGCATTCGTCGAAGAGTTCGCGCCATACAACAGGCTAATCCCAGCTACTGGTGTGTGGCTGTGGGGGCAGTCGAACATCATTAGCCGAATCAGGCTACCTACATAACCCCGACCATATTCATCTCGCAGATGCTGATGTCGGCTTCCTTTGGGCTGCGCATGCCTTCTCCAAATCGACCCTCCTGAAAAAGCTGAGCAGAGGCGATCAGGAAGGGGCGTACGAACAAATGCGCCGCTGGGTTTACGCTGGCGGTATGAAATGGAAGGGATTGCAGAACAGGCGGGAGATGGAGCGCTCCATGTGCCTTGCGGAAAGCAAAGATAATTTCTAACTGGAAAGCGTTCGCCGCTCTTCTCCTGCTCGCTGGTGGCCTGTCCCTCGCCTGGACGATTAACCACTCCGCACCAACGCGCTCACCTACAAAGACCAGCGTGATAAAGCGACGGTCCGGGCCAGCACTCTGAGGCGATCACCAACAATGTGATCGCCGCGATGAATCTCATTCGTGACATCTCACGGGCTACGCAGAATGCTAAGAACGAACTGGCCGAAAAGGGCGAAACACGCATTGTCTACATCAGGCAAGCGCTTGGAGGCGATCCGTGCGCAGAGTAGTTTGTTTCTCCTGCCACTGCTGACAGCCTGCGGGAATACGCAGACAGTTTACGTCCCGGCCCCGGTGTTGCCGATAAGCGCTGACCTGACCGCAGACACGCCGATCCCCGGAATGGCAGTTCCGTTCACGTGGCAGGCAAGTCTGGAGTTAAACGCTAAGCTCTATACGGCGTTGGGGAAGTGCAACCTGGATAAGTCGGGGATTAGAAGTATTGAAGCGCGTCGTAGTACTTTGGACTTATCAGATAAATGAGATGAACAATGTTGATAATTGCGAGGGCAAGATCAAGGAGGCTACCATTTTTGACTTTTTATGTTTTTAATCCAGTCTCGCTCTTAGCTGAATTTTTCCCAAATTTTTAGCATGATGAACTGATGGTGGAATTTGAGAAAGGATGCTTTGGCTGCTATATCTCTGTAAGTATCCTGCATAATCGTGCCATTCACATTTAGAGATCCTCCGGCATAATCAATCTGCCAACGAAGGAGATCGCTATGCGTAAAGCCCATTTTACTGAGCATCAGATCATCGCTGTGATTAAGTCGGTTGAAGCCGGACGAACCGTTAAAGATGTCTGCCGGGAGGCCGGTATCTCTGAGGCCACTTACTACAACTGGAAGTCCAGATACGGTGGCATCGAGGCTTCTGATATTAAAAAGATCAAGGATCTTGAGGACGAGAACCGGCGTCTCAAACAGATGTTTGCCGACCTGAGCCTTGAGAACCGGGCGCTGAAAGACGTTATCGAAAAAAAGCTTTAAAACCAGCCTTTAAGCGTGAGCTGGTCACTCATCTGGTAACGACATTTGGACTAAGTATTCGTCAGGCCTGCCGGAGTCTGAACCTGAGCAGAACGGTTTACCATTACCGTCCGGATACCACGCGTGATGAACCCGTTATTGCCGCGTTGCAGGCAGTGGCCGAGCGATACCCACGATACGGTTTTCCGAAACTTTTTCAGGTTCTGAGGCGGCAGGGACACCCGTGGAATCACAAAAGGATCCACCTTATTTACTGTCTGCTGAAACTGAATTTTCGCCGTAAGGGCAAACAGCGGTTGCCGGTGCGTAATCCCTCGCCACTGGCCACTCCGAAAGCGCTGAACCAGAGCTGGTCTGTTGACTTTATGCATGATGCACTGGTCTGTGGCCGTCGTTTTCGCACGTTCAATGTCGTTGATGACTTTAACCGTGAGGCGTTGTCGATTGAAATCGATCTGAATCTGCCAGCTCTGCGCGTGGTCCGTGTGCTCGACAGGGTCGCGGCAAGCCGTGGTTATCCGGTCATGCTACGCATGGATAATGGTCCGAAATTTATCTCACTTGCACTGGCTGAATGGGCAGAGAAACATGCAGTAAAACTGGAGTTTATCCAGCCGGGTAAGCCGACACAGAACGCTTTTATTGAGCGCTTTAACCGGACATACAGTACAGAAATACTCGATTTTTATCTGTTCAGAACGCTGAATGAAGTGCGGGAAATAACGGAAAGATGGGTGTCAGAGTATAACTGTGAACGCCCGCATGAATCACTGAACAATATGACGCCGGAAGAATATCGACAGCACTATTATTTGGCCGGGATCTCAAAAAATTCATGGAACTAAAATGGGTCTATTTACAGAGTTCTTCCCCAAAACCTTTCCCCAAAACCGCTCCTGTTAAATTGATACCCACCCTGCAACTGCACTGCCCGGAATGGAGGATGAAGGTAATGAAAGACGGGATATCTGGCGTACTGTGTGCAGCCCAAAAATAAAGTCCGGGAATATTATGAGGATATTTCCCGGGTTTTTGTTTAACTTTCATTCTATAAATTAATAGTTATTTCCCATTGATTTAACTTCCCATGAAGTACTATCTGAGATAGTTATCAGTGCCAGACAGTTTGATAAGTCACCATTTTCTGATGCACTATATCTAACTGGTTTCACTAACGCAGCTAAAAAACAATTTTTTATATCACTTAATGAGTTGGAAAAATGCTTGATCTCATCCCATGATAATTTAAATCCAGTATTGCTGGATAACACTCGTTGCTCAAAATCAGACATGGACATACCTTGTGGAGCTATTCCAACTGCTTCTATTTCATATAGATACCAATCCCATCTATTAGCCGGTACTTTGTCTAATAAGTGAGATAAATGGACTTTTTCTCCATTGTTCCACATCGCTCCTTTACTTACATACATTATGGCATCTCCAAATCTTTTGCAGGACCATGTTGCGGTGTTCCTCCTGTAGGGTTAGGAATATACTCATGCTGAGTATGTGGCGCATCAACATCATGGACTGGCCTCCCATTTTTATCGCGCGGTAATGGTCGATCGGGGCGATAAGTGCCATAAGGATTTTTATCTTCAGTACCTGTTTTGCACAATCCAGACGGGTCAATATATTTGAGAGGGTTTGGCGCATAACTATATAAGTGCAGCCCACCACTTAACCCTATCGGATCCTGAATGATGAACCATCCGATCTGTGGGTCGTAATTGCCGAACAGGTTATAATGCAGCCCGGTTTCGCTGTCTACATACTGCCCACCATAGCGCAGCGGCTGGTGCTGGAGCATCACCATCGGAAACAATTGGGTTTGTGAACCGCCCTGATGAAAAGTGGCGCAGAACGGTTTACAACATGGACGGTAAAAAAAGTCAGGCGTAAAAATGCGAAAAAAATACCATTTTTTAATAGGTTGTATAATTTCCTTGTCTGGTTGTAATGGTGCTGGTGTATTACTAAACCCACCGACAGAAACTGGATACTATCCACCAACAGAATCCCAAACCGTTGATAAAGCACCAGCCGATACTTCACAAAAGGGAACTCGGACTGTTATACGAAAAGCTCCTGACTGACCATATTGCCCGGTTATCAGTCATGCGATCGGTTCGATGAGTTTCATATTACCGGCTGATCGGTGAGCCCCAGCGTTGCCGGTACGATATCTTCAAATATTGCGATCAGCTGTGGATCCATAAAGAGATAATGATCGGGGATATCGAGGACATGCAGAGGTTTAAATGCGATGACCCGACCAAATTCAGCCACTAAACGGTTTTTATGCTTTTGTTCCATAACACAAATAACATCAGCCCATTGAAGCAATTCGTAAGAGACTCTCTTTTTAGCATTTCGGCTGGTGCCCGCAGAGCGCACATTAAGGGATGGATGACGGCGGAACACCTGTTCCGCCGTAGGGCTTCGCCATTGATTACGGCTGCATATAAATAGTACTTTCATCAATGTGTTGGTACTCTTCCAGGCCTTTCATAGCAAGCTGCTGGTTAGTAATACGCGGATACTGAAATCCCAGTTGTGCGGCACGCAGTAATTTATCTGACCGCGTGTAGAGCATCTTCCAGTTTTTTTCGCCACGAAAAGTTAATGAGGCCGTATGAGCATCGCGAGATCGGTTACGTGCTGTTTCCATTGATTCTCTCTCAGATTGATCGGGGTCAGCAGCCGCGATAATACGGGGAGAACAAGCCGGGAGATTCTAGCATCTTGCGGGCATATTTTGCATATCGGTTATCGCCACTACGTTATTACGGTCACAACGGGGTTTTAAAACCAACGCTCTGCTCCTGTATTAAACTCCCCAAAAGCGTCATCAGCTGGCTGGTAACGCAGCCTCTCCCGGGTACGAGTCAGATCGAATCGCTTAACCGGGATATTAATCAAGCGGCGGCAGATCGGTGAGGAGCTTTACGAAGCGCTTTCTTACTTCCTTATATCCGTTATTTTCATAAAACTTGTGTGCTTTAACCCTTGTTTCATTGCTTGATAGTTCAATCTGAGAACATCTCTTGATAGCCGCGATGCGTTCAGAGGCTATAAGGAGTTGCTGCCCCACGCCCTGTCCTCGTAATGACTCATCTATTACCAGCGCTGAGATTAATGCCCATAAGTTATTTTCATGAACAGGCATGATGAAATTTATGACAATAACGCCACAAACCTCTTTCTCTGATTCGGCAACTAAAGTACACAGCGTGTCATGCTGGTCACGGAGACATTGTTCTAAGATCGCGTGCTCTGTCTCGTAGCCCAACTGCAGGAAAAGCCGTTTTAACGATGGAATGTCTTTGAGTTCAGCAGCCCTGATTGAAATCATTATGATCGCGTCCTTATTTTGATTTCGATAAAGATATTCAGATTTGACTAATCAATTCAACAAAATTTCTGAGACGGGTACATGAACTATGCGCAGGGGCAGACATTGTTGGCATTGTGTTATGTTGTTAACCGGATGCCGTTCATGAAGGGCGGAATTGCCTGACGACACTGTTTACTGATGGGGAAGATGAATGACAAGTGATGTTATCGCGCTTTCTGCTATTGGCGTAGCTATCCTGTTTGGCGCAATGAGCCCGGGAGTGAGTTTTCTTCTCGTCGCCCGAACGGCCATGTCCAGTTCGAGAAGGGCGGCTTTAGCTGTTGCTGCAGGGATGGGTTTTGGTGCGTTTGTTTTTGCTGCCATCGCGTTAGCGGGTCTTCACACCCTGTTGACGTTGATCCCGTCACTGTACACAGGTCTGAAGCTTGCAGGCGGTTGCTATCTTTTATGGCTGGCTGTGAAAATGTTTCGTCGTCCTTCAAATCGTTTTAATGATTTGACCGAAACAGAAGAAGTCAGCGTCTCAAAAGCATTTATAACTGGCGTATTTACGCAGATCAGCAATCCCCATACGGCACTGGTATTTGCCAGTATTTTTTCCGCAGCGCTTAGCAAAAATATTCCGCCTGTTATGTACATCATCCTGCCAACAATGGCATTCGTTATCGATGTGCTCTGGTATGCAGTTGTTGCATGCTTATTATCAACTCACGGGCCACGGCAGGCTTACATTAAATACCGTAAGTTTATAGATAAACTAAGTGGAGGCATTATGGCCTTGCTTGGAATACGGCTGCTGCTGAAGTAGGTCAGCAGGTGCGAGCTTTTATCGATGCAGTCTTTATCTGGGTAGCTTCAGAGTGTGGGGAGAATAAGCGTCGTACGTATGGTGAAGAACAAACAGATAGATCGTCATGAAGGATAAAAGCGCTGCCATAGCAGCGCTTTTTAGTAATCAATTATCGCGTCTAAAACTCAAAAATTAGAAACTTTCCCAGTCTGTATTAGTGACTGCACTGCTGCCCGATGCGGGTTTTTTTTGCAGCTGCTGTGTTCTGGCGAGCGGCGCGCTTACCGTTTTTCCGACATACCCTGTATTTTCATTAAGCGTAAAAGTAGAGACCAGGCTCGACAAGGTTTCAGCCTGCTCCTGCAGGGATTTAGATGCCGAAGAGGCTTCTTCAACCAGTGAGGCGTTTTGCTGGGTAACTTCATCCATTTGCCCGATCGCCAGGTGAACCTGCTCAATACCCTTACTCTGCTCAGTGGTCGCAGCCGCGATTTCGTTCACCAAATCTGCGACCTGACGGACAGCATTGCTCACATTTTCAGTGTTACTTCCCACATTCGCTGCCTGGTTAAGACCCTGCTCAACCTGGGAAACAGAGAGTGAAATGAGATCTTTAATTTCACGGGCAGCAGAGGACGAGCGCTGTGCCAGAGTACGCACTTCAGAAGCAACCACCGCAAATCCTCGGCCATGCTCACCTGCACGCGCGGCTTCTACCGCAGCGTTAAGCGCCAGGATGTTGGTCTGGAAGGCGATACCTTCAATAAGGCCTGTAATATCGGAGATCTTTTCTGAGCTTCCGCGAATCTCTGACATCGTTTCCAGCATCTGGCTGACTGCGCCCGCATTCATGCTCGATAAACTGTTAGCGTTATTCGCCAGTTCGCTTGCCTGAACTGCGCCATCGGCATTCTGGCGCACGGTTTCACTCAGGGTAGCCATACTGGCAGAGGTCTGCTCCAGAGAGGCGGCTTGCTCCTCCGTTCGTGATGACAGGTCTTCGTTGCCTGCGGCAATCTGGGCTGAGCCGGTGCTGACCGATTGTGCAGCATGGTTCACCGATAACAGCGTTGTTGAAACCTTCTCCAGCAGGCCGTTAAACGCTGATGCAGTCTGGCCTATTTCATCGTTTCTGTAGACAGTGGCAACCTGGGTCAGATCGAGACTGTTACTCACCTCAGTCATCGTGCTCTTTATGCTGTTAAGGCTGCGCTTGATGCCCTGAATAATAGTGATGGAAAACAGACCAAGCAGAAGGATCACCACTGCTGCGGCGCTGCTCATCATCCACCACGTTTTGGCATAAATTGTCTTGTTTTGTTCTCTCAGGGCCTCACCGATTTTTATATTTAATTCAATCTGATTGGTGAAATCGGCTTCCATTTTACGCGATGCAGCACCCACACCATCTTCACTTTTAAGAAGAGACAGGGATAACGCATTGTCGTGGTTTTTTGAGGCCGCTAAGAAAGCGGGTAACGCTGCACGAACGGCTTCGATATTTCGGTATGCCTGCTCGGTCATCGCTTTATCTTCATCGCTGGAAATATCATTTGCCATGTAATAATCCGTGAGCGATTTCAGCGTGTTAAGCAGGCTGTTTATTCTCTCTTCAGCCGCAGCCTGGCCAGCACTGTCTAAAGCAGTCTGGTGACGATAAAAGGCGATACCAAGCTGGCTGGTGGTGCTGATTGATTTATTCAAATCCTTAATGCTGGGTATGGCATTGACCTGGACATACTCAAAGCGCGACTGGAAACCCGAAATCACGGAAAGTGAGACGGCAACAACCGCGAAAAGTGATATAGCGAGCAAAGAAAATGCTAGCGACAAACGCTGTGTGATAGACATAAGAACCCTGGTGTTATTAGTAAATGGAGCAAAAAGGGGTTATCGACGCCGCTTTTAAAGGCTTTAACGATATTTAATGAATATATTTTTTTTGAAAAAATGGATACTTCCTGAATTTATGCTAGCCAGCTTTTTTTGAGCGAAATTAATTTTATTATCTTCTTTCAGGTTAAATAACTTAATTAATTACTGGTGCGAAAGTGATTGATGCATAACAACAAATATTTAATAAAACAGATCGAATCATAACCACAATACCTTTTAACCTGATGGGTTTCGTGGTTATTCAGGTGGGCAAAAATCCCTTTTAGCCCATTGATTGAACCCGCTCAACGTGAACTCTTCGTCCGACAGCCAGCCCCGTATGTGCGCCCGCGACTGCTATCGCTACCGTTAATATCAACGGTAACGGCTGGCTGCTGGCGTTACCCGGCAGCAGCGGGCCGAATGCGGCCATCAGGGACCTTTAGTCAGGCAAGTTTGAAAACCGCAGCAGAGCGGTTCAGATGAGCCGCCTGATCCTCCAGCGATGCGGCAGCAGCGGCGGCCTGTTGTACCAGTGCGGCGTTTTGTTGGGTCACTTCATCCATTTGGGTGATAGCGATGCTGACATGCTCAATACCGTTCACCTGCTCGCCGGAGGCGGTGTAGATTTCGGCCATAATTGCAGAGACGTTGTTGATCGCCGTGACTACCCCGGTCATGGTTTTGCCCGCTTGCGCGACCAGGTCGGTGCCTTCCGATATACGGCTATTTGAGGCTTCAATCAGTGCCTTAATCTCTTTTGCCGCCGTCGCGCTGCGCTGAGCAAGCGCGCGCACTTCGCTTGCCACTACGGCGAAGCCACGGCCTTGCTCACCGGCGCGGGCTGCTTCCACCGCAGCATTAAGCGCCAGGATGTTGGTCTGGAAAGCGATGCTTTCAATGGTGCTGATGATATCGCCGACGCTTTTCGAGCTGTCAAAGATAGCCGCCATGGTGGTAACGACTTTATCCACAACTTTGCCTCCCTGCTGCGCGACGCTGGACGCGTCAGACGCAAGGCTGCTGGCGTTTTGCGCGTTAGAGGCATTTTGCCTTACTGTCGCCGTCAGTTGCTCCATGCTGGCTGAGGTTTCTTCCAGTGAGGCAGCCTGCTGTTCCGTTCGTACAGAGAGATCGGTATTACCCATCGCGACCTCTTTAGAAGCGCTGTCGATAGAGGTCGCAGCGGTCTGGATATCAGAGACGACTTTTTTGAGCTGCTCCTGCATGGCGGTCAGGGTGACGATCAGAACACCGGCTTCATCTTTTGAACGAGCGACCAGGCGGGTGGAGAGATCGCCCGAGGCAATCGCCTTCGCTGCGTTTACCGCTTCCCCAAGCGGAAGGGTGATGGAACGGGCGAGGGCATAGCCCAAACCTGAAGCGATAAGTACACCTAACAGCGCGCCGATAAACAACGCCAGCCGGGTCTGCGTTTCAACGGAGTCGACAGAACCCTGACGCTCGCCGAGCAGTTTTTTTTCATTGTTAACGATTTCATCAATGGTGGCGCGCATTTGATCCATCTGCTGCTTGCCCGTGTTAGCTTCGAAGGCGGCATTGAAATTGGCCTGCGTCATGGTCCCGGCATTGAGCGCACGACGATGATCCAGCAATTCAGTAACAAACTTATTCCCCCACTCTTGCTCCTGCTGAAGCAAATTATTCAGGCGATCCTGCTGAGTAGGGTTATCAGAAGTTAAGCTTTTCGTTTCCTGCAAAACTTTAACGAAATCCTCTTTGCCTGAGCTCCACGGAGCCAGCATTTCCTCTTTGCCATTAATGGCATAGCCGCGTAGTCCGGTTTCCATATTTACCAGGTCCTGGGTCAAGGCACGGCTTTTATCAATGACGCGCCAGCTATGTATATTCCATTCGTTGGTACTGACAATTCTGGAAAAGTTATTGTAGAAAGTGGCGCAGAGTAATAGCAGCAAAATTAAAACGGCACCAAAGGCAAAAAAGAACTTTTTCTTGATAGGTAAATTTTTGAACATTTGAACCTCGTTCTACAGAGAAAGACAGAGCAGCTCCATGAGCCCTAAAACAGATAAGTTATCGGCATCGATTAATCTGTCTTTAACTAAAACTCGGCTAACTACAGGCAACGAAGAATATATCCTTTTTGCTTTTTTTCTATGCGTCTGATTTTAAGGAGATAGCTCACTGCAAACGCAAGGGGTGAAGCAGGATATATCGTTTGCGCTGGCGGTGTGGCGCAAGCGGTGCAGTGCAGCGCTGTATCAGCCAGCAAAATCAGAAAGAAATCCTGTGTCTTACATACACAGGATTTCACCATTTTAATTTTCCCTGACGCGCTACAAAAATGAGGCTCTGCCCGTAGAGAGGGATTAATAAGTCAGACTACGACGTTGTGGTTATTTTCTGATAAACAGTGACTTTCTTCATGGATATAAGTTCGATGAACCCTGCTCTTTTGTTAAAGCCTGTTCCAGAAAATGAATCGCGTTATTTAACGCCTGGTCGGCTTCCGGCAGAGTACCGGCCAGAAGATGCCATACATGAAACATCCCAGGCCACACTTCGAGCGTTGTCCGTACGCGCGCTTCGCCTAAATTTGCAGCCAGCCTGATAGCATCGCTCAGCATGACCTCATTCTCACCTATCTGGATGAGGATGGGTGCAAGCCCCTGCACATTCGCATAAACCGGGGAGGCATCAGGATGGGTGGCAAGCTCTCTCGCCAGAAAGCATCTTGCCAGCCTGTTAAGAAAGTCGACGTTACAAAGGGGATCAATCCCGTCACGGGTCGTCGCAGATAAACCGCTATGGATAAGATTAGCCCAGGGCGAGATAGCCACGCCTGCGGCCGGAAGCGGAATACCCGCGTCACGGGCCTTGCGCATGATCGTCACCACCATCGCGCCACCGGCTGAATCGCCTGTTAGCACGAGATTTTCAGGCTGAACGCCGCTATCGAGAAGGGCACGATAAGCTGAAAAAACATCATCTATTGGCGTGGGGAAAGGGAATTCAGGCGCCTGCCGATAATCTGGTGTGTACACCCTGGCTTTTAGTGCCTTAGCGATACGTCCAGTAAGGCCGCGGTATGCTTCGACCCCGCCATGGACATAGCCGCCGCCATGAATATAAAGCACCACTCTGTTGCCGGTATGTTCATCCCTCTCACTGATCATCGCGGGCGTATTGCCTAACGTGCTTGTTTTGTAGGAGACCCCTTCGATCGCAGGGAAGATTTTTTCGAGCCCCTGCATATAGCGGGCGCGAACCTCAGGCCAACTGGCTTCTGACGTACCGTATACCTTCTCGACAACCGGACCAGCTGCACTGATCCATCCATCCAGAGTTTTTTGAGCGTTTTTCGACAACATTATTGAATCCTCACTGATTGAAATTCTACAATCTGAGTATATTTAAATGATTGGCGAAAAAGGTTCCCCAATGACGGGCAGGAAAATCGCGTCACCAGAGAGTGCTGGCTCAGCTCTGGAAATTAACGCATTACGTATCTTTGTTGCTGTGGCAGAGTCGGGCAGTTTTGTTGCTGGCGGTAAGGCAATAGGGCTGACGCGCTCTGCCGCGGGCAAAGCCATTGCGCGTTTAGAAGCTTACCTTGAGACCCGGCTTTTTCAGCGTACAACCCGCCGTTTGTCGCTTACGACAGAGGGGCACGAATTTTATCATCGTTGCAGCCAGATACTGGAGGATTTAGACGAAGCTGAAGCGACTATCCGTCAGAATCTGCCGTTGCCGAAAGGCATCCTCAGACTGACCGTGTCAGAAGGCTACGGCAAAATGATCGTTCTGCCCTTTATCAATGAATTTTTGCGGGCCTCACCAGATATAAGTATTGAAATCAGCTTCAGCGATCGGGTTGTTGACCTTGTAGAAGAGGGGTTCGATCTTGCAATACGTGTAGGCAACGCAACCACCAGTTATCAATACATCACCCAGGTGATCGACAGAACAAGTCCACAACTTTGGGCTTCACCTGATTATATCCGTCAGGCAGGCATGCCTGAATCACTTGCTGGGATTAAAAACCACCGTCGACTCGTTTATGGTCTGGGCGCGGCTTCCACCGCATGGACTCTCGTTGATAAAGCGCAGGGACAGGTAACAGTGAACGGTCGCAATCACGTCAGGTTTGACAGCGGGGATGCCATTCGTACAGCAGCTATAGCCGGGCTGGGTATCGGATTTCTCCCCTCATTTATGGTTGAGAAGGATATTCAGGAAGGACGCCTGGCCCAGGTGCTGCCCGACACGCAAGGCGAAGAGGTCGCTATTCATGCTATCTACCCCAACCGCCGCCATCTTCCTATCAGGGTGCGGGCTTTTATTGATAGCTTTAAATCTTTCCTCAGTAACAGAAAAAACAGCAGCACATGACGCTGTATTGTTCGGGAACTCTACGCTGCCAGAAAGGGACGTGTTCATTCCTGTCCATTCCCGGCACCGTGGTTTTTAAAACCATCGCCCGAGTACGCTCTGCTATTTGAACAACTCCGCGCCCGGATTAAATTCGCGAAAAGCATCATCACTCAAAATAAGGCCTTAACACTTCCTCAGTCCACTTTATAAACGCTCTTACACGCGGCGATAAATTGCGCCGATGTGCGACGACAAATGAGGCGGTGATTGGCTCTGGAGGCAGGTCAGGCAGGATCTCAATTAGCGCGCCGCGCTGGATATGCATTAACAGTGAAGGGTAGCCACCCTGAATCAATCCCAGACCTGCAAGACCCGCGTCATGATAGGCCGGAACGCTATTGACCGTGACCGCACCAGGCAGCATCAGCGATTTATAACCGTCGCCCGATGGATACTCCCATCCGTCAGGTCTGGAACCAAAATTGCGGATGTAATGCACCATCCTGTGCCTTTGGTTAACAAGATCCTCGAGGGTCTCTGGTTTACCAAAGCGGCTGAGATAGCGCGGGCTGGCGGCATTTATCATGCGCAAATGGCCCAGCGGCCGGGCAATAAGCGTTTCATCGACAATGGGGCCCAGGCGCACCACGCAGTCAAATCCTTCCTGAACCAGATCGACGCGGCGATCGCTGCTTGAAAGCTCTATCTCCAGTTCAGGGTGTGCTTCCAGTAACTGCGGCAGGGCAGGGATCACCACGCTTTGCGCCAGGATCGCAGGCATATCCACGCGCAACTTTCCCTTCAGCGGCATGCCGGAATCAGTGAACATGGAGCGCAGGTCGTCGGCTTCAGCAAGTAGATCCCGCGCGCGGGCATAAAAAGCCCGCCCGTCTTCCGTCAGTTGTACCGTCCGTGTTGTACGGTGAAGTAATGTAGCGCCCAGGTCGTGTTCCAGTTCGCGCACCACCATTGAAGCCCGTCCTTTCTGGATCCCCAGGCTTTCCGCTGCCTGGGTAAAGCTCTTCAGTTCTGCCACTCGAGCAAAAATAAGCAGCGGCTCAAGATTCTTCATTGTTCATCCTCAGAGTAACAGTGCGTATTTCCTGGCGCTGTTTATGCAGGTATTAAAACTCAATAGAGTACTTTCACACCGTGTATTTCGCATCACGTTTTCTGAAGGCAAATGAGGAGTAAACAGAAATGAATAAAGGTTATTTAATCGGTCATGTGACCGTCAAAGACCCCGACGCTTATGCCGAATATGCCCGCGCAGCGGGGGAGGCCATGCAGGCCTTCGCGCCAAAGATCATTGCCTGGTCCGGGCAGTATGAAAACCTTGAGGGTGAATCGCATCAGCGGCATGTCGTTTTTGAGTTCGCTTCCTTTGACGAGGCTAAACGCTTCTATGAGAGCCCTGAGTATCAGGCGGCAAAAGCACTCCGTGCAGGTGCGGCGACCGGTACCTTTGTTTTGGTTGAAGGTAGTAGTCTTTAATCAGGCATAAGCGTGGGCGCTTCTCGCACGTGGCTGAATCGTAACGTTGCATCAGGGACAAGGAGTGCCAGTGCCCTGTAAAGCATCATTCAGCGATGGAGCAGAGATTTTAAGGTTAAACCGATCTGCCATTGAGTCCCGTTTTCCGTGAGGCAAAATAGTGTGCTGGCGTGCTGCCCATGGTTTTCTTGAACATGGTGATAAAGGCATTAACCGACTCATAGCCCAGATTAGCCGCCACGTTTTGTACCGAGACTCCGCTTGCCAGCTCCCGCAAGGCGACGATCAGATGCAGCTGCTGGCGCCACCGACCAAAGGTCAGGCCGGTTTCGCGCAGCATCAAGCGGGCCAGAGAGCGCTCGCTGAGCGCCAGCCGCTTTGCCCAGCTTTTAAAGGTGCTCCTGTCTTGCGGATGGCTGACCAGCGCATCGGCCATGGCGCGGATTTTTGGATGCGATGATACTGGCAGGCTCAGTTTCTGCTGCGGCATGGTGGCGAGTTCATCGAGCGTTACGCGAGTCAGCCTGCCGGCATGGCTCTGTGCGGCGCAATCCACCTCTTCATGGGTTAAGCGCTCCACCAGCGCTTTAATCAGCGGTGAAATCGCCAGGGTGCAGCATCTCTCCGGCAGCGCGGCGGCACCCGGTTCAATAAACAGATAGTTGAGATGCGCGTTCCAGGTGGCTTTGGCGCTATGCGCGATCCCGCCAGGGATCCACATCGCGCAATCTGGCGGCACGATCCAGAGATCATTTTCCGCCCGGCATATTACCGCGCCGTACAACGCAATGATCAGTTGCCCCTTGCGGTGCGTATGAACCGGCACTTCTGCTGCGTAATCCACGAAATCAATATGGCGTGCAACCGCCGGGCCGGAGGTGCTGTCCGGATCAAACAGAGTATGAGCAAGTCGGGGTGTCATCACATTGGCAACATTTAGGTATTTTTTGACAGAATAGGGTATTTAGTGACCTGCGCAAACCGGAAATAATGCCCGGTATGAGCAAAATAACCTTTCGTCACATAGTTCCCGTGAATCTGATCAGCCGCATATCAGGCCGCAGGCTTCCATCGATGCTACTGAGCGATGCCCACGCCATGCTCTACTCCGTCAGGAGCTTTGCCGCGGCGATGCTGGCTTATTACGTTGCCCTGTTGATTGGCCTTGAGCGACCCTCCTGGGCAATCATCACCGTCTATATTGTTTCGCAAACCTCGGTAGGCGCGTCCCTAAGCCGCAGCCTCTATCGTCTGGCAGGCACCGTTGTGGGGGCCGGGGCGACGGTGTTGATTGTGCCGACATTTGTGAACATGCCCATTGTATGTAGCGTGATGCTGACCGGCTGGATCACCTTCTGCCTCTGTTTATCCCTGCTGGAACGCACGCCCCGAGCCTATGCCTTTGTGCTGGCCGGCTACACCGCAAGCCTGATTGGTTTCCCCGCCGTCTCCGATCCTGGATCGGTGTTTAACATCGCCATTATTCGAGTGCAGGAGATCACCATCGGCATTCTTTGCGCCGCGCTGATCCACCGATATGTTTTTTCGCGCCGGATCTCAGGGCTGTTCAACACGACATTAGCGCAGACACTGCACTCGGCGCGCCAGCGTATCGCTGACACCTTGTCAGGTAAGCCAGATGCGCCGTCAGGGCCGCTGCATCTGGCGCTGGCCCTGCAATTTCTGCAGGGTATCAGCCACCATATTCCCTATGATTTTGCCCTTTCGGTGCCGGTGCGCCAGGCAAGGAAAGCCCTGCACGACAGGCTGGCGCGGCTGGTCATCGTCAACGGTGAATTACGCGATCGAGTGCAGATGATTGCCAGCATGCCAGCCGATATTCAGATACTGCTGGATGACGTTCAGGCCTGGCTTATCTGCGACGATGCCGGGCAGCGTAAAAGCACGGCAGAGGCGCTACGAAAACGCAGCGCCCGGTTGGCGCAGAGGCGCGCGGCGCAGATAAAGACCTTTGAGGACGCGCTGGTGGTGAATATGATCCGCTATATCACGGAGTCGATAACCCTCATACACGAGTGTGAGCATCTTTCTACCGCCATCCATCACGCCAGGCCAGTGCCTGCGCCAACAGAAAGCCACGCGCTTAAAGGGTATGTTTTTCATCGCGATCCGCTTACGGCCGCCCGCACGGCGCTGGGCGCCTTTGCCATCATCCTGATCGGCTGTCTGGTATGGATTTACTCAGCCTGGCCAGAGGGCGGTACGGCGGTCTCCATTCTTGGGGTGTGCTGCACGCTGTTTGGCAGTTTCGACACGCCGGCACCCCATATTCTGAAATACATAATCGGCTCCATCTGGGGCGTTTTGATAAGCCTGGTCTACAGCTTTTTTCTGCTTCCCCAAATCAGCGATTTCGCCGTACTGGTTGCGGTGTTTGCGCCGGTCTATCTGCTGGCCGGGTCACTACAGGCTCGGCCACCCACCACTTTTATGGCAATGGGCATCACGCTGACGCTGCCGGTGTTATGCGAACTGGGGGCGCACTACAGCGGTGACTTCGCCGTCGCAGCTAATACCGCAATCGCACTCTTTATAGCGACCGGCTTTGCATTTATCAGCATGAGCCTGCTGCAAACCGTGCAGGCAGACGCCGCGATAAGTCGTTTGCTGAAGCTCTGCCAGCGCGATATTCGCCGCAGCGTGAGCGGGGTAGTGACCAGTGATGAGACGCACTGGACCAACCTGATGATTGATCGGGCCGCGCTGCTGATCCCGCGATTGCCGCGCAGCGGGGCATCATCAGCTCGGGCGCTCGATCATCTGTTGCACTTTCTGCGCATCGGTCTTTCTGTCCGCCACCTGCGCCGCGGCGATTCGCCTGTGGGATGTGAGATCAACGAAGTGCTTTATCGCCTTACCCGCACAACTGAAACCGAAGCCTTGCGTGAGCGCATCGTCGCGATCGCAGGCCGCTGCTTGCCTGCAACAGATGAGCCATCGCGCCAGTTTGTCGACAAGCTGGTTGATCTTTACTGCGCGTTACGCGCGCAGCACGAGGAGTCCGCCGATGATTAATGACATCAATATCGGAGGCGTTTTTATCCCCGGATTGTTGGTAACGGCGCTTATCGCGCTGGTCTGCACGTTATTCATTATGCCGCTTCTCTCGTGTAGCAGGCTTTATCGCCGCTTGCCGTTTCGCCCGTTGATCGATCTCTCAAGCTATATCGTTACCTTTTTCCTGCTGTTGCAGGGCCTGACCACCCTGGGGTTACTCGTATGAAATCTTTACTCTTTTTACTGGGACGCTATGTGTTGACGCTGAGTGCTGTCGCGGTGGCGACGCTTGCGGCGTTTATTCTCTGGAAACATTACGCACAGACGCCATGGACGCGCGATGGGCGGGTGCGTGCAGATGTGGTGCAGATTGCGCCGGATGTCTCCGGGCCGGTAAGCCGTGTGATGGTGCGCGATAATCAGTGGGTTAACCGGGGCGATACGCTCTATGTTATCGATCCGCACTGGCTGAAGCTTAGTGTGCTCAGCGCGCAGGCCGACGTTGAGGCAAAACGTCATGAGATGTTGATGCGCCAGGATGCGGCGCGGCGACGTGCGCAGATCAAAGAGGTTATTTCCGGCGAGGATATCCAGCAAACACGCAGTGCGGCAAGTGTCGCGGTGGCTAATTATCAGGGCGCGCTGGCTGCGCTGGAGCTGGCGGAGCTGAATTTATCCCATGCTACCGTTCGCTCGCCGGTTGCAGGTTATGTCACGCATCTGCGGCTCCGCCCTGGCGACTATGCCACGGCGGGGGAGACAAAAGTCGCCATCGTCGATGTGCACAGTTTCTGGGTGGTCGGTTATTTTGAAGAGACCCGGCTGCGTCATATCCAGGTTGGCAACCGTGCGCGGGTTTCGCTGATGGGGTATGACGCGATGATTAGCGGGCGCGTGGAGAGTATCGGGCGCGGGATCGGCGACAGCAATGACGAAACCGGCGGGCTGGGGCTGCCGGAGGTTAACCCAACCTTTAACTGGGTGCGGCTTGCGCAGCGGGTACCTGTGCGTATCCAGTTAGACAGGATCCCTGAGGGCATAGTGTTAGTGGCCGGGCTATCTGCCAGCGTCGCCATCGAGCCGTAAACGGCGTTTGCATGCTCGATGCGGGCTGAAGATCGATGCCAAATCAGCGGGCACGCTTTTCGCCTGGCGTGACGCAACCATGGCTGAAAAGTTAATCGCCTTAACTTCAGCCTATCCCCGGCAGCGGATGCTGATCATGCTGCATAACCTGCATATAAAACGAGAGGGGAGCCGCGAGAGGGCAGCACTAAAGCTGAAATCTGTACGAGAATATTTCGAAGAGTTTTTTCCAGGGCAAAGTCATTCTGTGGCTCAGCTTGCCCGCAGTGGCAGCGCCTTACACAATGATTTATCCCCCTTTCGTTTTCACATTACCGACCCACACTCCGCAGAGTCTCTGTGCGGTGATGCTGCCTGTACTCTGCTTACCGCGGCAGAAATACCGGCTACCTGCACCGCATGGCACCATGCCTTTGAGCGTGAAACCGTGACAGCCAAAGATCAGTACGAGGGCTGTTTTATCTTCAATGCGGTGCGTTCGCCAGTGATAGTTTCCTCGTAAAATCCCCTCGTATACCAGCAAGCGGACAAGGGCCGCGTCAATCAGCCTGATGTTTATCTGCTCTCCTCGTTAAGCAGAGTTTCATCGAGCTTTTTCAGCACTTCGTTCATTCCCCTGCTGACGATCCTGTCTTCACGCATAACGGTCCCAAGCGTCCGCTGAAGCGGGGGCGTCAGCGGGTATACGCTGAGTCCTTCACACTCTTCATGGGCTGCCACGGCGATGCGGGGAACGATGCTGTAACCCAGCCCCGATCGCACCATTCGCTTGATCGCTTCGATACTGCCAAGCTCCATCACCGGGCTGGCAAGATGGCCTGCATGCCGGAACCATTCATCAATCAGCGCGCGCGTTCCGCTTCCGGACTCAAAAATAATCAGCGGCAGCGATAAGAGATCGTCAGGAGAAAGGGCTTTCATCGATCGCGCGGATAAATCCTCCTCCATGATGACCACAAACTCATCCCTGTAGAGCGGATTAACGCTCACGCTTTTGCCTGCGGCTGGCAGTGTGACCAGGCCGATATCGATCCGGTTCTCCTCGACGCCGCGGACAATCTCTGAGGTGTTGCCGGTGCGCACATTCACTTTCAGCAGCGGATGCGTCTGGCGCAACTGCTGCAATATCGGCGGCAAAAGATGAATGCACGCCGTTGCGCCTGTGCCGACGGTGACGGTGCCGGTAATCTCATCGGAATGTAGCGAGACCGCTTCCACCGCGGTGGTTACCGCTGCCGCTATTTTCTGGCAGTGCTCGCAAAGCGTTATGCCAGCCGCAGTGGGCTTGATTCCCCGACCGGTTCGCTCAATAAGCCGCACCTGCAGCGCTTGCTCCAGCTGTCTTATTTGCAGGCTGACAGCGGGCTGCGACAGGCCAAGCTCCGCCGCTGCTTTGGAGAAACTGCCCCGGCTGATGACCAGTCTGAAGGTGGCCAGGTGGTCGAGGTTAAGGTTTGTCATGCCAAAGTTTTCCTTATGCTGCTGATAAGCCCGGTGGCCTGTCTGAAATGATCGCCAGGGGATAGTCTCTTTCTCAGACGCAATAAGGAGCCGTACTGATGGAAATTATTCAGGCAGAAGAACGACATATCCCTGCTATACAACAAATTTATGCATACCACGTATTACACGGCTGCGCCACGTTTGAAACCCAACCGCCCGATGAAGCGGAAATGGCATTCCGCCTGAAGAGGTTGCAGGCCTCCGGGCTGCCCTGGTTTGTCGCCGTGGTCGATGGCAATGTGCGCGGTTACTGCTATCTGGCACGCTACCGCGAAAGGCATGCCTACCGGTTTACCCTCGAAGATTCGGTCTATATCGATGCCGCTTGCCAGGGGCAGGGTATCGGCAAAAAACTGCTCTCCCGTGCGGTGGCATGGGCCGAAGCCAGCGGTTTTCGCCAGCTCGTCGCCGTGGTGGGAAACAGCGAAAACGCTGCCTCACTTGCCCTGCATCGCGGGGCGGGATTTATGCTGACCGGCACACTCAGATCGGTAGGATTTAAACATGGGCGCTGGCTCGATACCGTCATGATGCAACGCACCCTCGGGCAGGGGGAGAGCACGCTGCCGGAGATGGCTGAAAGATCCGGGCATTCTGCCTACTGATGCAGTCGGCTGGAGATCAGCAGAGGGCGTTGTTGCTGGTATGTTAATTCATTGTGGATGTTTCGTTTTTGGTGATAACGTAGCCACATCATAAAACCCGCATAAGGGGTAACCGTGGCACACCAGCAAGCACCTCACATTGAAACAGAACGCCTGATTTTAAAGCAATTTACCCTTGATGATTTTCCGGCGCTCCAGGCGTGCTGGTCGACCCCGGAAATGGCAAAAATAAGCGGTGGCGAGATCCCGACGGCAGAGATGGTCTGGGCTCGCTTGTTACGTTATATCGGGCACTGGCAGGCGTTAGGATATGGCTACTGGGCCGTGTTTGAAAAAGCAACGAACCAGTATGCCGGTGCGTTTGGCTTTCAGGATGCGCATCGCGACACCACGCCGAAGCTGACATACCCGGAAGCGGGATGGACACTGATTCCGGAAGTACGTGGTAAAGGCTATGCCTCTGAAGCGCTGGCCGCAATTTTACTATGGGCAGATGAGACCTTCGCTTCGCCTGTCTGCTGCATCATTGCTGAAGAAAACCAACGCTCAAACTATTTAGCCGAGCGTTTCGGCTTCGAGTTTCAACATTATGTGAGTTATCGCAGTAAGCAGGTGCGGCTTCTTATTCGCGACTAAACTCTTAAAGCGCATTTATAAAATGTGATCGACATAACGTTTTTTCCTCAAAAAATAGTTTGTCCAATTAAATGTGCTTCGAAATGAAATAGTGGCGCCGGGTGAGTTAAAGCATTTCAACGAAATGTCGATATTAGATCGAATAACAACCCCAATGAGTGCCGCTAATATGACATGGAAAAATACCCAGGGCCGAATAGGCCTGTTACTTATAAGCTTTTTCGTTATCTTATTGATCGTTACCTATATTGTTATCAAACTATTCGTCTCCCCGCAGATTATTGAATCCGAAACCAAAAATATTCAGACGACGGTTCAACTACAAAGTAACGCCATTAAAGAGCAGATGAACCGTGTTAAGGCTCAGCAACGCTCAATTACTGAACTGGTTGTCGGTCTGCAAAGCGAGCAAATCGACGCATTATTACCGCATCTGGTTAACCAGTATGGGGATCTCAACGTATTCGGCGGTGGGATTTGGCCTCTGCCTGGGCAGCGCGATCCGGCCAGGGACAAATTCAGTACTTTCTATGCCCGCGACGGCGGCGGCAACCTGCAAGTCAACACCGTATGGAACCAGCCGGAATCGGCAAAATACTGGGAGCAACCCTGGTATAAAGACGGTATGAATGCGCCAAAAGGAGAGTGTGCGTGGGCGAAAGCCTACCAGGATGCGGCCAGCCCACAGCCCCGCACTAACTGTGCCATGGCGATCTGGAAAGATGGCAAAGTCTGGGGCGTGGCGACCATTGACGTGACGCTGGGTTTCTTCAACCAGCTGGCTGTCGACATGGGCAAAGCGGTCAATGGCAGCGTACTGATTGTTGAGGCGGACGGCAAAATCGTCGGCAACGGCTCTTCCGTACAGGATAAACCCGCCCTCTCAAACGTCCGCGATCTCGGTATTCCGGCGGCAGCGCCGTTAATGAGCCTGTTAGGCCAGGGCAAAACAACGGAAGTGCGCGGCAGATATGACGGTGAAGACGGTGCGCATTCCCTGTTCGTTCTGCCCATTAGCGGGAGCCCGTGGTTTATGACGGTTGATATTCCGAGCAGCCAGCTGGTGAGTATTTCTGACGCCATTATGACCAAGCTCACCATCGTACAGGCGATTATTGGACTTCTTATCGTCGTTATCATGATGATTATTGTGCGCAATATTTTCCACAATGTGACGTTGCTCAACCGTAATATTGAAGCGCTCTCCAGCGGCGGCGCGGATTTAACGCAGCGTCTTGCGCAAAGTAAGAGCCCGGAATTTAATGCCATTATTAACAACTTCAATAAGTTTATTTCATTCCTTAATGAGCTGATGCAGCAGGTCGGGAGCAGCACGCTGGCGATCTCGTCCGCTTCGCGACAGATTGCCAGCGGTAACCTCAACCTCTCTTCGCGCACCGAAGATCAATCGGCCTCGATTGTGGAAACGGCAGCGTCGATGGAAGAGTTGACCAGTACCGTACGCCTTAACGCAGAGAACGCGTTGCAGGCGAACAAACTGGCGGAAGAGGTTTCAGCGGCGGCAAAACAGGGGGCCAGCGTGGTCAACAAAGTTGTCTCCACGATGAATAGCATCAATGACTCCTCCGCTAAAGTGGTGGACATCATTAGTGTGATTGATGGCATCGCCTTCCAGACCAACATCCTGGCGCTTAACGCCGCTGTAGAGGCAGCAAGGGCGGGCGAACATGGCCGTGGGTTCGCGGTGGTGGCCGGTGAAGTTCGCTCCCTGGCACAGCGCAGTGCCCGCTCGGCTCAGGAGATCAAAAAACTGATTGAAGAGTCAGTGAGCAGCATTGAGCAGGGCAGCGGGCAGGTTCGTCTGGCGGGGGCAACAATGGATGGCCTGATGGAGAAAGTGGAAGGCGTGGGCGTGCTGATCTCAGAAATCAGCTCTTCCAGCGATGAACAGAGTCGCGGGATTGCCCAGATTAATATCGCCATCAACCAACTCGATAGCGCCACGCAGCAGAATGCGGCACTGGTGGAAGAGGTGGCGGCGGCTGCGCAATCGATGGAAGAGCAGACCGTCCAGCTCGAAAACGTGGTTGGCAGCTTTAAGCTCTGACATACATAAAAGCCGACCCTGCGGGGCCGGCTTTTTTCTCTTGCGTCTGTCACTTGTGCTCTTCGTCGATGCTCGCTTCGCACTTCCCGGGTTATAAATATCCCTTCGTATTTCTGTTTTTTACTAAACGGTTAATCGCCGTGGATTCGGTGGCTATTTTAGTTTTGCAGGTGATGGTCAAGGTCGGTTCTGTGCCAGTGGCGGACGTTACAGATATCAGTAATTTTGCTATATAGTGTCTAGTTTAATTGATAACTTTATAACAATGACCTAAGTTAATAAAATTTCCATGATTATGAGGACGCAGATGATTATCACTATGGAATTATTAATGTCAGGAGCATCTCAAAGAGGTTCGCATAAACGGCAGCAAATCGAGTTGCTTGGTGAAAAATGGCCACCCACAAGGGGGTGGAAGCAAAGGGTAATTGGCAAGATAATTTCTGATGAAATTGCAGAGGAATTTATTCGACTGGGCGATGGTGATTTTATTACTGAGAGTTCTGTTAATAATAAATCTGAGTACTGGTTTAATTCTTTGTTACCCGTAGACATCTACATGTATGTCCTTGAACTATCGAATGGGTGCTACTATGTTGGATTGACAGGAAATATAAAAAAAAGAATAGATGAGCACTTCAATGGGAAAGGTGCCGAGTGGACCCGATTAAACACACCACTTCGATTAATGTATACAGTTAATACAGGAACGAAAAATGCTCGCGAGGCAGAGATAATGGAAAGTGAAGCCACGGTTATACTTATGCTCAAGTATGGCATTAGTAAAGTCCGAGGAGGTTACTATACCCAAACAGAGCAGAATTTAGTTGAAGTGCAATTACGCGCTCATGGAGTATGGGAGCGTGTTAAGCAGTCTGAACTTGAAAAAAAAATTTTCGATTACGAGCATAGCTGGGATGCTGCCATGGGGAATTTCCTTGATGTCGTTTTGAACTATTATGATGAAGGCTGTCCAGAACGTATGCATGAAGCTGTATTTGAGACCTTTTTCTCCTTAACCCGTTATCCATGCTGGAATGAAAGTTTTGCTCCATGTTTAAGCTGGAGTTTTTGGAATAAAAAAGGGATTCTTCCCGTCTTGTTGTCTTTCAAACATGCCCGCACTGTGGGTAGCAAATTACCTTCTGCTTATGACGTGCTTGCCGCAGCCTTAAATAGAGGTAAAAAAGATAATCACCCTCTAAGACGTTTATTCTTGCTGGGTTGGCAGGCTTTTAAACCGCCAACTACACTCAAGCAGGCTGAGACCGTGATTAGGTTCATGTCCTATCTTGATGAAGATACTGAGTTTGACCGACAATATGATGCATTCGTTTCAATTCTTTTCCCTGAGATGCGAGAACTGTTGCAGCAACCATGAATGCAAAAACTATTGTCCACTTTTTCCTGATTCAACGAAGCTTTCTGGATATATCTGTGAACACTCTCCCGATGATTAATGCAATGCTATTTAAACTGTGATGATAATAGTTGCACCTCTTGCTGGTTGCGCGCAGTAGACGTCAGCTCTCATGCCAGTGCGCGTTTTTCTGAAATAAAGTATCTACCATGTTGCAACCTGGCAATTTTACTTCAGTATGCATTACAGCTTTGGCGGATTAAACGATAAGAGCTGTAGTGATCGGGAGCAAGGGAGCGTTATGCATTTTCAAACGCCTATTTTACTGGCTGGTATTTTGGCTTTAACCGGCTGCGTGGTGGCAGATATGGCTCGTCTAACTACACCTATGTTCCCTGGATACAGCTCTTTCAGAAAGTGGATTCAACGGGGCAGACAAATTTCCGTGAACGAAAAGAAGCGCTCTATAGTTGTGGTATTGATCGAAGCGAAAACCTGGATGATAAACACTGGAGTTTAAATACCCTGATGCCGAATGAAACGTCCGATGAACAGTCTGAGAGATTTGATCGGGTTATTGCCTGTATGAAACGTAAAGGCTACAAGGTGTATGGCTTTGATCAGTGCGGGCCATTAAAAAAGCCCACGGGTTTATGCCCTAACTAACGCGACTCTGGCTCAGCCGAATTTTTATTCAGTGAACGGGTCATTGCACGGAATATCTGTTTCTCACTCAAAGCAGCCTTGACTTCTCTCTGTGTCACCAAAAAATCCCGCCGGAGCGTGATCCTCCGCTCCCTACGCGTCACGCTCTATGAATAATTCATGGCAACCCGATTCTTTGTCCTTGATTTAAAATCCTTTTATTATTCTCTTCCCGCGAGCAGCAAAAAGCCTATGCGTTATCGCTTGACCAAGGTAGAACGATCGTTCTACCATTAGCCCATGAACAAAAACATGACCAACACACGCGAGAAAATTCTCACAACCGCTGAAGAGCTTATCTATCAGAACGGTATTCATGCCACCGGTATGGAGCTTCTGGTGAAGACGTCCGGCGTGGCGCGCAAAAGTATCTATCACCATTTCACCAATAAGGATGAGGTGGCTGCCGCGGCGCTGAATGCGCGTGATGTGCGCTGGATGGAGTGGTTCAGGCGTGAGTGCGACAAAGCGGAGACGCCGCGCGAGCGCATCCTGAATATCTTTACCGTGCTTAAAAGCTGGTTCGAGTCGGAAGGCTATCGCGGCTGCGCATTTATCAATACGGCGGGCGAAGTGGGGGATGCGGACGATCCGGTTCGCCAAATCGCCAGGCAGCACAAGCAGAAACTGCTCGACTACCTGGTTGAACTTACCGGGCAGTTAAATCCGGATCAGCCATTACCGCTGGCGAGGCAGTTACTGATACTGATTGAAGGCGCCATCACCATGTCGCGCGTGATGGGCGATTACCGCGTCGCCGATGAGGCAAAAGATGTCGCTCAGTTATTGCTAAAGCAGATCCCGTAGCCGGGATCTGCGTTCCAAAAATGAAACACTCACCTGTCCACTTATGCTGGAGGCACCACCATGTCCGATTCACCTATCCGTCCGCCGCTGCCGCCGTTTACCCGCGAGTCAGCACTTGAAAAAGTCAGGCTTGCTGAAGATGGCTGGAACAGCCGCGACGCCGAAAAAGTGTCGCTTGCTTACTCTCTGGATACCAAATGGCGCAACCGGGCGGAGTTTGCCAATAATCGTGAAGAGGCGAGAGCGTTTCTTGATCGTAAGTGGAAAAAAGAGCTGGAGTACCGACTGATCAAGGAACTGTGGGCATTTGACGGTGACCGTATCGCTGTCCGCTATGCCTATGAGTGGCGCGATGACTCCGGGAACTGGTTCCGTTCTTACGGCAATGAGAACTGGGAGTTTGGTGAAGACGGGCTGATGCATCATCGCTACGCCTGTATTAATGACATGCCGATTAAAGAGAGCGAGCGCAAGTTCCACTGGCCGCTGGGGCGTCGCCCGGACGATCATCCGGGATTATCCGCGCTGGGGCTGTAAGTGTCCGGGCATCCCTTACCGGATGCCCGTCCGTTATCGGCTGGAAGAAGTCGCAGGCCTGGAGGGTCAGAAAGGTTTGGTAGGAAGATACTTGCCATCCAGCGTGATCACGGCGCGATGGCCGCCATCCGGATCGTCGACTTTTTTGATGTCCAGCTTGAAGTTGATCGCACTGATCACACCATCGCCGAATTTCTCATGAACCAGCGCCTTCAGGGTCGGCCCGTAGACCGACATCATTTCATAGAAACGGTAGAGAGTCGGATCGCCGGGCACTTCGCCCCCAAAGCTTCCGCGAACCGGCACCGTTTGTAGTAGCGCAATTTCATCAGCATTCAGATCGAGCTTCTCGCCCACGACGCGCGCGGCACTCTGCGGAAGAGGGTGCTGGCCGAGCAACGCGGCAACAACGAAGGCTTCGGAGAGCCCTGTGCCGTCAACGATCTCCGCATAGGAGAGGTTTTTGCGTGCCTTTGCCAGAATGATGGTTTCAGTAAGCACCTGGCGGGCGCTCTGGGTAACTTGAGTCTGGATCATTATTTTATCTCCGGGTTGATAGGGGGTTCAGGCAACAAGCCTGGTACGTTGGGAAACAGCATGAACATCCGGGTTCTCCGCAAGGGAGACGAATTCCCGGCCATTGAAGGCGTCAATGCCTCCGCTGCCGATGTCATATACCCAGCCATGCAGCGTGACGCGGCCCTCTTCAAGCGCGAGGCGAACAGAGGGGTGCGTCTGAATATTGGCAAGCTGCGCAATCACATTTTCACGCACCATCGCCGCGACTTTCGTCGGCCGATCCTCATGCTGTCTCGACTCATTCACGACCTTCGCTGAATCAGCGTATCGCAGCCAGCTGGCCACGGCAGGCATATGATCCAGACACTGACAGGTGGCAATTGCCGTCATTGCGCCGCAGTCGGAGTGACCACAGATCACAATATCGGCGACCCTGAGGGCGGAAACGGCGTACTCCACGGAGGCGGTAACACCGCCCGGCTCCGGGCCATATGACGGGACAATATTGCCGGCGTTGCGGATCACAAACAGATCGCCGGGTTCGCGTTGAGTGACCAGTTCCGGCACCAGCCGGCTGTCGGAGCAGGAAATGAAGAGCGCCTTCGGGCTCTGCTGGGTGGCGAGATCCCGAAACAGCGTGCTCCTCTCGGGAAACGCCTCCTTCTGGAACTTCAAAAAACCGTCAATGATCGCTTTCATCGTGCTTTCTCACTGTCGCTGGGTGTGGAGCAGAGAGTAAGCCGTGCGTTGTATAAGGTAAAAGTCTCATTTATTATGAGATTTATTAGATAATCTAATGGAGAGCATGATGCTCGCCCGGCATATTCACTATTTTCTTGCAGTTGCAGAGCACCTTAGCTTTACGAAAGCGGCAGCGGAGCTGCACGTATCTCAGCCAGCGCTTTCGCAGCAGGTAAAGTTACTTGAGGAGAGTCTGGGCGCTCAGTTATTTGATCGCTCAGGGCGCACGACACGTTTGACGGATAGCGGAAAGATCTACCTGCAATATGCCCGTCGCGCGTCACAGGAGTTGCGTGAAGCCACGCGCGCCATTCATGAGGTGAGCGATCTCAGCCGCGGATCATTACGCGTGGCGGTGACGCCAACCTTTACGACCTATCTTCTGGGGCCGCTGGTTGAAGCCTTTCACGCCCGCTATCCAAAGATCACTCTCAGCGTGCAAGAGATCGCCCAGGAGCATATGGAAGAATTGCTTTTGGCAGGGGAGCTGGACGTGGGTATCGCTTTTGCGCCGGTGCACAGTCCCGATATCGAATCGGTCCCGTTGCTGGAGGAGACGCTTGCGCTGGTGGTTAGCCCCAGACACCCTTTGTCGAAAGAGAAACGTGTTGAGCTGCAAAGGCTTGGCGAAGAGTCGCTTGTGTTACTCAGTTCGGAGTTCGCGACGCGCGAGCAGATCGATCGTTACTTTCGCAAGCATCACATCACTCCTCAGGTGCTGATGGAGGCCAACGCCCTTGGCGCGGTGATTGAGATTGTCCGCTGGACGCCGCTATCAACGTTATTACCTGCGAAGACGGCGTTTGCCCAGGACGATCTGGTGGCCATCGCGCTTGAACCCGAGCGGCTGCAGCGTACGGCTGTTTTACTGCGACGAAGAGATGGCTATCAAAGCTTCTCCGCCCGTGCCTTCACTGAACTGGCAATAGAGGTTTCAGCCAGGCTAACTGACTGAAACGCAGCCCATGTATCGCTAACCCGGCGGATAGCATTTCTGTACTGTAACGCCAGACAACCGCCAGCCGCCGGGGCGAATATTCATCAGAAGCGATATGTCACAGTCAGGCTTCCGGTGGGGGACGCTTTGCGCTGCACAATGGGGCTATTACGCGCATCACCCGCCAGCTGTGTATAGCCTGCATCGGCGACCACGCTCCAGCGTTCGGTGAAGTTGTGCGTCCAGTCGAGATTGAGTGACCAGGCATAGATCCCCGAACCGGCGGTGTATTGCGTAAACCCCGATGCGGCGGACTGCGTGGCACTGACCCCGTAGTAAGTCTGCATATAATCATTTGTCCCCCAGCTGCTGGTCAGCCCCAGCGTCACGCTATTTTTCGGCGAGTGATAAAGCGGGCTGACGATACCGAAATGCAGCGCCGCACCATTGTCGCGCTGGGAAAAGGGCACCTCAGCCTGCAACTGCGCACTCAGCCAGTTGGTCAACTTATACCCAAGGCCCACAACGCCGAGCGCCGAGCCTTTTACATTGCCCATTCCACGTAAGTGGTCGCTGCCGTCGCTCATGGTATCGCTGTCGACATTGTGATCTTTACGGCCGGTGCGATAGCTCAGTGCCGCGCTGTAATCGACGTTGCCAAGGCTGTTGCCATAACCGATGCCGCGCGTCGAGCTGGCGAAGAAGCCATTACGCATTGAGTAATCGAGCACCAGCGCCGTCGAGACGCGGTTTTCATCGGAACCTGAATAGCGCGGCGCAACACCCACGCCGCCCCCCAGCGTTAAGGTGGTACCCTGGGGCGGTTCTGCCGCCAGTGTTGGAGTGGCGAGCAACGCCAGCAGCGCGCCCGGCACGATTTTTTTCAGCGGGCGTCCCGGGAATGCAGGGAGGAACTTACGACGCGGTTCGGTGTTTCTCATTAAATAAGTCCTTATGGAGTCATCTGATTACGAGTCACGCCTAGTTTGCATACCCACCCTAAAGTTCTCATGAGCCGAAAATGAAGAAAGTCTGAAGCGCGTAACGGTGAGATAAACCTGATAGATTTCAGCTACCGTTTTTTCTTCAGACGTTCTTCATTTACGCCTGGTAACGTAACTATTGTGAAAATTCTACTTATCGAAGACGACCTCGATCTTGGCAACGGCGTACGTATTGCGCTGGCCGATCAAGGGCTAGACGTTATATGGGTTCGCCGCAAAGCGGATGCGCTGCATCAGCTCGATCTCTGCGTGCCGGAGCTTGTGCTGCTGGATCTCGGGCTGCCCGACGGCGATGGCATGAGCCTGATGGCCATGTTGCGCCAGCGGCTCAACAGGATCCCGGTCATTATTCTGACCGCGCGAGGCACGCTGCAGGATCGTCTGGGCGGGCTGGATGCCGGGGCTGATGATTATCTGGTCAAACCCTTTGTGCTCGCCGAGCTGCTGGCGCGGGTGAGAGCCCTTGCGCGGCGCAGTTACGGTTTTGACAATGAGGTAATCGACATTCGCGGATTGTCCCTTCATGTGCCGACGCGGCGCGTGACGGTAAGCGCACGCACGATTGAGCTGACGGCAAGCGAGTACGCGCTGCTTGAGACGTTACTGTTGCGCCCCGATCGCGTGGTGACGCGCCGCTTTCTGGAAGAGCGCGTCTTTGGTGAAAAAGAGAATATGAGCAACACCCTCGATGTGCATATGGGCAATCTGCGGCGCAAAATTGGCGAAGGGTATGTGCGCACGGTGCGGGGCGTAGGGTATGTCATTGATACCGTTCCCATTGAGAAGAGGGAAGGGTGATGGGAACGTTCTGGCGCAGCCTGAAGGCCCCGACGCTGGCTCGGCGAATTATCATCGCCCAGATGCTGTTGCTCACGCTGCTATGGTGCCTTTTTCTCACCTTCATTTTGTGGGAGGACTTGCGCAGCCCGCCGATCCTCACCGGGAGTGAGACTTACGAAACCATCTTTACCATGGTCGATCATATGGACGATCGCCCACTGGCGCGAACCGCCGTTCTGGAGTCCTTCAGTCGGGCACTGCGGGAAGGGTATGGCGGTGGTGACGATCCCGCGCTCTCCATCAGCCTTATCGTGCGCAGAGATCACGCGATTATTTACGCCTCTGAAGGCGCGCCAACCGGGGTAACCAACAGCAGCTATGGCAAGCTGCAAAAAATCGAGAGTGAAGGGCGCAGCTGGACCAGCCGTACCCTTAAATCAGCAGACGGCAAAACGGAGGTTACGCTCATCACGCCTGCCGGCAGCTTGAACTTCTTTATCTACCTCAACTCGCGCGGCTACTACATCCTGCCGCTGCTGGTCTGCATCCCGTTTCTGCTATTTCCCGCCTGGCTGTCGATCCGCATCGCCATGCGGCCCTGGAACAGGGTGGTCAGCGAGATTGCTTTACGCACGCCGGAGGATCTCTCGCCCTTAAACGCTGTGCCAAAACATAAAGAGCTTCGCCAGATGGTGGATGCAATCAATGACTTTCTGGCGAGATTGCGGGAAAGCACGGAGCGGGAGCGGGTGTTTATTGCCGATGCTGCGCACGAGCTGCGCACCCCGCTGGCGGCGATGCGCATCAACGTTGAGGCGTTGCAGGGCTATATCAGCAGCGAGCGTCAACAGGCGTTGCTGGCAGGAATTATTCGTAGTAACAGCCGTGCGGCACGTCTCGTTAATCAGTTGTTGCTGCTGATGCACAGCGAAGCGCGCACCGATACAGTGATGGCCCCCGTGCCACTGACCTCGCTTATCCAGGATCGTATGGCGGCGCTGTCGCCGCTGGCGGCTGAGCGGCGGATCGAACTGGAGTTTTACGCCGATGATGAGTTCTGCATCGACGGTGTCAGGGAGCGCCTGATGTCGCTGATTGATAACGTTATTGAAAATGCGATCAAATATAGCCCGGAGGGCGGGCGGGTTGAGGTCGCAGTGCGAACGTGTGATGCATTCACGCAGCTTCGCGTCTCTGATGCCGGGCCCGGCATCCCCGTTGAGCTGCGCGAGCGCGTCTTCGACCGCTTTTTCCGCGATCCCAATCAGATGCAGAGCGGCAGCGGGTTAGGTCTCTCCATCGTCAGGGCGGTAGCGCAGCAACACAACAGCCGCGTTAGCTTAGGCACCTCTGAAGAGGGGGGATTAGTGGTGACCGTTGAGTTTCCCAGCCACACCGCTGCCTGAAAAAAAGGAACTGCTTTACGAAGCGTATCGGCTTCTTAAGCAGCTTCACCTTCCGGGAGAAAAGGGAAGCGATGGATAACGTTTCACCCGGGCGTTGTGTCGTAAGGGTTTGTTATTGATTTTGTTTGCTGGTGTAGATGTCAGGCCGGCTAATGGACCAGGTGTAATTTTGCCGGTTCACCGGTTGATAGCCAAACTTTTCATAAAGCCATGGCGCGGTTGTGGTGAATAACACGATCCTACGAAGCTTTTCAAACACCGGGTGACGATGAATAGATTCCATAAGCCATCTTCCCAACCCTTCGCCCTGGTGCTCCTCAAGGACATAGACATCACACAGATAAGCGAAAGTCGCGTGATCCGTTACCAGGCGTGCAAACCCTATCTGGGTTTCGTGGTGATAAACACCAAAGTTAAGGCTGTTTGCTACTGAAACTTTGACGGTCTCCAGATCGATACCTTTTGCCCATGTGGATCTCGTCAAATAGTGATGCACTGCCTGTATGTCCAGTTTTTCGTTGTCTGTGCTAACCAGAAAATCATGCATACGCCATTCATGTATCGCTGAAGTGCTCACGCTCACACCTGTCAAAATGATGTCGGGAAACTGAACATTATCACTATCTGCACGCCATTAACCCCCACTGGATCTGGCTGGCTTTTTGTGAAGTCTGAAAGGGCATACGCTTCGCAGTTGTCCTTTTGTGATGCGCACGCTATTGAGCTGGCCGTAATCCGCGAAGCAGCAGGTTCAGCGCGGCAATGCCTTGCGCGAGGCGCGTATCGCTTTCATCGCTATCGGCAATCCAGAACGCGGCTTCAGCCAGACTTCCGTAAATCAGCGAAGCGAGCCCCTCCGGGTCGGCTTCTTCAATTACGCCCTGCTCGATCAGATCGCGAATCAGGGTCTGCATGGATTGCACGCAATGGCGCTGTGATTCAGGTGAGAAACCGCCCAGTACGGCTTTGGCATCGCGCAACATAATGCGCTGAAACTCAGGCTCCAGCGCCATCTCAAGGCAGGCGCGGCAACGGCTGCAAAAACCTTCCCACGGATCGGCTGCACTGTCCGAAATCGCCTGTAGCCGTTGATCCATTTCGTCATCAATTTGCTCTACTACCGCGGCCAGTAAGCCTTTTTTATCCCCGAAGTGGTAATAGAGCGCACCACGCGTTAGCCCTGCCTGAGCAGTCAGATCATCCATCGAGGTTTCAGCGAAGCCATGCTCTTTAAAAAAGTGGCGGGCAGTTGTCAGCAATGTCGCTCTTGTCTCTTCCATCTCGGCACGGGTACGGCGAACCATGATTTTTCCTTTACATACGCAATGAATGATTATTTACATACGCAGCGTATGAATATAGGATTGTTTTCATACGCCTTGTATGAATTGTCGCTGTGCCACGGCGTTGTGGCAAGCACATGCTACCGGAGAATGAGATGGCAACACTCTATCGAGACCTTTTTTCTGCCCCTGGAACCGGCCGTTTTACGGCGGCTGGCCTGCTTTTAGCCGCGTATGCCTGGCCGGGTTGTTGTTCGGATCATTGCGCCTGACAGGGCGCTCACATAAGGAACTGCATGATGAGTACTTTCTCTGGCGCGACGCAGGTTCGCGGTTTATGGACGCCGGTCCTCGCGGTTGGTCTGGCAACATTCTCTGTAGTGACGACGGAAATGCTGCCGGTCGGGTTGCTGACTTCCATCGCCGCGACGCTCTCTGTCACCACAGGCAGTGCGGGGCTGGCGATCTCTCTGCCAGCACTGCTTGCTGCGTTATTCGCACCCTTCGTGGTTATTGCATCGGGGGGGATCGATCGGCGTTTGATACTGTGTGGCCTGCTGGTGCTGCTGATAGTGGCTAACCTGGCCTCGGCGTTGGCATCCAGCCTGGCCATCATGCTGATGGCGCGCGCCCTTGTTGGTTTATGCATGGGAGGAATCTGGGCTATCGCGGGCGGTCTGGCGGCGCGCCTGGTGCCGGAAAAATCGGTTGGCCTGGCGACATCCATTATATTTGGCGGTGTTGCGGCCGCATCGGTACTCGGTGTACCGCTGGGGGCGTTCATTGGCGATGCGATCGGATGGCGTTGGGCTTTTGGCTGCATGGCGCTTTTTAGCACACTGGTCCTGGCGCTGCATCTTGCTGTTATCCCGCCGTTGCCTGTTGCTGCCTCCGCGAAGGTCGGCCAGTTCATTGCGCAACTTACCAACCGCACATTAGTAGCAGGTTTGCTCCTGACACTGTTGCTGGTTACCAGCCATTTTGCGGCTTTTACCTTCGTACGCCCGCTGTTGATCTCTGTATCCGGATTCCATACCCAGTGGATTTGGGCGATCCTCTTCGCGTACGGTATCGCGGGTATTATAGGTAATTTCCTTGTGGGGATCGGCGCTGCCCGCAATACCACGCGCACGCTGATGGTGGTGGCAACGGCACTGGCCGTAACGCCGTTGCTTTTTCTGAGCGCAGGGCAGACGGTTATGGGCGGCGGGGCGATTTTGATTTTCTGGGGGCTGGCATACGGTGGGCTCTCCGTCGGGCTGATGACCTGGATGATGAAAGCCGCTCCCGACGCCGTTGAGATAGCCGCAGCCCTTTATGTCGGCATCTTTAATATTGGCATTGCGACAGGAGCATGGGTTGGCGGGGAGCTTGTTGATGCGTTAACGCTTACCGCGCCTCTGTGGCTTGCCTGCGCATTAGCGATTGCTGCTCTGTTATTAACCATGATGCCGAGTCGTATCTCTGCCCGAAGATAACTGTAGCGCCCCCCAGAATCAGGGGGGCATCATCCTTCAGGCACTTTTGTCAGAGCCAAAATGCCATTCAGCGGTGGACGAAAGCGTTACGAACGGCCCGCCGAGCGTGGCATTGTGATGGCTGATGATGTCACTTGCTGACAAGCATTCGCTATCCATGGTGGTGTGCGCATCTGAAATCAGCACGGTTTTAAAGCCCCGCTCCGGCGCTGCCCTGCAGGTCGTATCGACACAAAACTCTGTTTTCATGCCGGCAATAACCAGCTGTTTTACGCCTGCCTGCTCGAGGTGATGCAGCAGGGTCGTATCCCGAAAACAGCTGGGGTACTTTTTAACAAAGATAATATCCCGCCCGGCATCAACATCCATTTCCGCTATCAGTTGCGTTAGCGGGCTCTGCTCTGAGAAGGGCGAGTCATCTGGTTCGGTGTGGCGGGCAAAAAAGATCGGCACCCGATCCTGTCTCGCTTTAGCAATCAGCAGGCAAATATTTTCCAGCACGCTGACTGCGGAGTGTGGGGCAACAGGGCCACGGAAAAGCCCCTGCTGCATATCGATAACCAAAAGTGCCTTGTCAGATGAAATCATGATGTGTCTCCATTCAGCATGTTATGAACGGAGAGATCGTTTTCCCCGTCCGGTTTGGCGGGGGCGAGGATCTGTTTGTCAGAATTCAGTCACAGATAACGCCACACCGCCGCAAGGCCCGGTGGTGGTGGTGGTAGTCGTGATTGAGTGAACTGACTTAATCATTTTCTGGCCTTTAGTGATGCGTTAACGATTAAAACAGGAAAGAGAAAGATGACAGAAGCGCCTCTTCGCTTATAACACCAGGCAAATAACGTTTTCAATCTCTAATCTGAACAACGCTCATTTAAAAATGGCACGAACGGAAAGATGTCATCCCGCCTCCTCATGTATATCTCTCTTCACAGAGAAAAAAGAGGAGATGAAGATGCTGAAAGGTAAAAGAGCGGTTATTACCGGCGGTGGCAGGGGGTTTGGTCAGGCGCTCTGCGTATGGCTGGCGCGAGAGGGCGTTGAGGTCGATTTTTCCGCGCGGCGGGCTGAGGATATTGAGAAAACCTGCGGCATCATTACCGCGGAGGGCGGCATCGCAAGAGGGTATCTGTGTGATTTAGCCCAGCCTGAATCCCTCCCTCACTTTTCCGATCGGCTGTTAGCGTCAGACAAGCCCATCGACATGTTGATCCTCAATGCTGCGCAGTGGTTGTCAGGCACCTTAGACGAGCAGCCTGCGGCAGACATTATCACGACCATCAACTCTGGCGTGACAGGGTCGATTCTGCTGACGCAGGCGTTGCTGCCGGGGCTTCGGCGTTCAGAGAGCGCAGATATCGTCGCGATCATCTCTTCATGCGGCATCCCGAACTTTACGGACTCTATTGCCCACCCCGCTTTTTTTGCGAGCAAACATGGGCTTAGCGGGTTTATCACGAAACTGTCTCAGCAACTTAGCGAAGAGAATATTCGGGTTACCGGCCTCTATCCACCCGATTTCGAAGTGACAGGATTAGACCCGCTTGCCGGGAGCCAGGCGAAAATGGGTGAGCGTCTGCTGAATGGGCGTTCGGTCTGGGAGACGATCCGTTTTGTGCTGACGCAACCGCGGAGTTGCCATATCGGCCAGATTTACTTCCAGGGCCCAACCCGCGAAGCGCTGTAACCGTAGCACTTTCAGACTCAGCAAAAGGGAGTCGAATAAAAAACCGGGTTGGCACGTTTACACGCTAAACACCCCAGGAATTATCAACATGACGCGTATCGTGCCTGCCATCGCTCTCGGATTTCTGCTCAGCTCCTTTTCGTTATATGCCAACCCGGCTGACTACCGTATTAATTCGCAAGAAACCACCATTACCCTCTCCTGGCAGGCATTTGGCGATATGTCACAGGCCAGGCTGGGAGATGTCACCGGGGATATTGCGCTTAATGCTGGCAACGACAGAGATGACACTGTCCATGTCTCCATCCCGGTAGCGACGCTCAATGCCTCTAACCCGCTGTTAACCTGGCAGATGAAAAGCAACCTCTTTTTTGACGCTGAACGCTACCCGAACATCATATTCACCAGTAGCAGGGTGGTGGCGCTGGGGCAGGGGCACTATCGGATCCTGGGCACTCTGGCAGTGAAGAATATCGCGCGCCCGGTCATTCTGGATGCCTTACTGAATGATAAAACCAGCGGGCCAGAGAACATTTCCCTGAATGCAACAACCACGATTTCACGCTCGGCTTTCAATATGACCAGTTTCGCGGCGCTGGTTGATGACCACGTGACCATCAATATTGCGATTCAGGCCCGCCTGCACCGGGCCGTCTGAGCGCGCCTTTGGCTATGCAAGCGCTGCCTGCAGGGTGAGCGCGTTTTGCTTCAGCTGGGAGGTGGGGTTACGGCCAATCAACACAAACTGGTAACCACCTGAGTGCCACCAGACAAGGTTCATCTGGTGGCGCTGCTCGTGATTCAGCTCCGCGCGCGCGGGCTGGCTGTCCGGCGAAATGCAGAGCGCCATCGGGCCATAATCGGCATGCATCCAGGCGATCTGCGCAATGGAGGTGGTGTCATAGCGCAGGATGCGCACCATTTTCAGCTCTGCTCCATGCAGTTCAAGTTGTTGCGCATCCGCCCGTAAACCGATGTCCTGTGCCGTGCGTGCCAGCCCGCGCTGCAATGCCGTGGGTGAGCTGTCTGCATCAAGCAGCGTCTCTGCGCTATAGAGCGACATATATTGCGCCTCAAGGTCGCGAATTTTTTCGCTCTCCCCCAACGTCTTCGTTGCAGGACGCGCCAGATAGCCCAGCCCGGAACCGATCACCAGAAAACTGAGCGAGGCGGCGATCAGCGCCCGTCGGCTGACGCCGGATGTTTTCGGTTCAGTTGCCGCTGGCCGGGCGAGCAGGGTGGTGAGTTGTGCCTCCATGCGTGACTGTGGTGCCTCATTAAGCAGTGGCGCAAAAGCGCTGGCAATCTCTTGCTGGTTAACCCTTAACGCGTTAGTTCGTGCGGCGAGCTGTGTATCTTCAGCCAGCGCGGCCTCGAAACGCCGGGCATCGCTTGCCTCCATTTCGCCATCCAGCCAGGCGACGATAGCCTCATCGCTGTAGGGCGCTGTAAATCTGATGGATTTCACTCTCGCTTCTCCTGTACAGGTCGCGGGGCGTGAACAAGCTGAGCGAGTTTCGCCCTCGCCGTCGCCAGCCGGCTCATGATGGTGCCAATCGGCACAGACAAGGTATCTGCCGCTTCCTGATAGGTAAAACCTTCGACATAGACCAAAAAGACCGCGTTGCGCTGCGCTTCCGGCAGGTCGCTGACGTGCTGCATAATTTTTCCATAGTGCAGGCGAGCCTCATCCTGCTCATGGGTATCCGGCGCCAGCAGTTCATCGCTTTCAACGAAGCCCTGCCCAAGGCGCACCCGGCGGGCACGCACATCTGAAATCCAGATGGAGTGCAGGATGGTGAATAACCAGCTGTCGATACGCGTGCCGGGGGTGAACTGCGCGCTTTTTTCCAGCGCGCGCACACAGGTAGACTGCACCAGCTCCTCGGCAACCTCACGATTACGCGACAGAACCAGCCCATAGCGCCACAGGCGTGTCAGATGTTCAGCAAGATGCTGGCGGACGTCACTGCTAGTGATTTTTTTATCCTCATACCTTTACTCAGGATCCAGCATGGCCGTTAATCGCCGCCTCAAGATCCCGATACTCCTCGCAACTCTGCCCGCAGAGTGTGGCGATGGTTTTCAGTTGTGCTTGCGCCAGGTCAGGACGCCCTTTGATAAGCCACGCTTCACCCAGATATTCCCGCACTTTGGCATACGTGGGGTCGAGGGCGATAGCGCGCTGATAATAGCCGATACCCTCATCCGTACGCCCCAGCTTGCGCGTGGCGTAGCCGCGATAATTCCATGTTTCAGCGGTATCGCCATTTTTCAGCGTGTTGAGCAGATTCAGCGCAGCCTGATACTCCCCTTTTTTTGCCAGATGATAGGCGTAACGGGTTTTATCTTCATCACTGAGCTGGCTTGTTTTTTCTGGCACGCACTGCTTTGTCGAACTGTCGTACACCTGCCCGGTTGGGCAATCCGGCGTTTTGCTGTTGCTGCTATCGTCCCCGGCAGCAAAAACCGGCGCGCTTAACAGAACAAAGGCCACAGGCAGCAGACGTTTAATCATGGCGGTAGGTAATTTCATGGTGGACTCCAGGTTAACGAAAAGCACGGCCGGGCAGCATGCGACGCAGTACGCCGTCCCGTAACAGGTAGTGATGGAAAAGCGCGGCCAGCGCATGCACCAGTGCCACTGAGATCAGCGCCCAGGCTACCGTGTCGTGCCACCCAGCAAGGGTATGCCGCAGGGTGGGGGTAATTTCCACCCAGCCTGTCAGGTCGAACAGACCAAAGAACTGGAAAGGCTCATGCTGCGACCAGCGGAAAAGAAATCCCAGCACGATTTGCGTAAAAAGAAGCAGATAGAGCGCGGCGTGCATGCCGTGCGCGAGCCCTTTCGCCAGAGTCGAACCCTCGAGCGGCGGCATCGAAAACTGGCGGGAGCGTTGGCTGAACAGCCGCCAGAGCGGGCGGACAACCATCACCAACGCCAGCAGGATGCCGCAGGAGATATGCACGGCCTGCAACCCTTTTCGCAGCGGCGTCCCGCGCTCCAGCAGCTCCCAGATATGTGCGCTGGCAAAGAGGAAAATGACGCTGGCTGCGGTGATCCAGTGCAGGGCGAGGGTAAAACTATCGTAGCGCTGTCTTGTCAGCGCCGGTGTTGTTGCGGTCATAAAGCGATTCCATCAGTCTGTTGATGATGGGTAAACGCCACACCCTGTGGATCTATTCGATAAAAAATTGTTTTTTGCTTTTTATTCCGGCGAGCGGCGCTAAAAAGTGGCGGCTATCACGCCGCAAAACCGCGAAGCGGTGCGGTTTGTTGTTCTTTAGCGCCAACTTTGCCACCATGTATCCCCAGAGACGCGCTGAGCGGTAATGTCGACCTGTTCTGCTACGAGGACCTCATATGAGCACTTTTCATCAACATACTGCCACCAGCCTTAGCGGCGAGCCTGTGCCGATGGCCGACTACGCGGGGAAGGTGGTGCTGGTCGTTAATACCGCCAGCCATTGCGGCTTCACGCCACAATATGCCGGCCTCGAAACCCTCTACCAGAAATATGCCGCCCAGGGGCTGGTGGTGCTCGGTTTTCCCTGCAACCAGTTTGGTAAACAGGAGCCCGGCAGTGCGGATGATATCGCGCAGACCTGCCACATTAACTACGGCGTCAGCTTTCCAATGTTTGCAAAAATCGAGGTTAATGGCGCCGCCGCGCATCCGCTGTTTCGTTACCTGAAAAAGGCGCTACCCGGCGTACTGGGGGAGCGAATTAAGTGGAACTTCACCAAGTTCCTGGTTGGCCGCGACGGCAAACCGATTAAGCGTTTTGCGCCGTTTACCAAGCCGGAGAAAATGGAAGCCGCGATCGTTGCTGCGCTTGAAAGCTGATTTCAGCGCTTAATCGAAGGCGTTATTTTAGTGTGCTGGGGCACAGGCAGGGGAGGCAGGCGAGGGGCGAGAAAAGCGTCCGCTATGTGCCTGGAGCGGACATTCATATTTTAATATTGTGAACTTAGCCGCTTTGCTAATGAAAACAGGGGATCTGCGCCCGACATGCAATGCGACTTCCTTACCTCGCTCAGCGCTGAAACTCACCAAAGCCAACG
>NZ_JAXCXB010000016.1:0-26236 GCF_034044935.1 Kosakonia sp. CFBP8986
GTTACCCTGATTCACCCGATTGCGATGGACGATGGTCTGCGTTTCGCAATCCGTGAAGGCGGCCGTACCGTTGGCGCGGGCGTTGTAGCAAAAGTTCTGAGCTAATTCGTTAGCTTTGAATTTGAAAGAGGGCACTTCGGTGCCCTTTTTGCTGCCTGCTATTCAGCCATCCTTCCATTACAGCCGTTCACACTTTTCTGCAAAATCCGGTACCGCTGTCCTGTTGTAATCATAACCATTCTCATTTACACTTTGCGCATTAAGTGAACGGGAGTGATCCATGTACGTTTGTTTGTGTAATGGTGTAAGTGATAAAAAAATCCGCCAGGCTGTGCGCCAGTTTCACCCTCAATCATTCCAGCAACTCCGCAAGTTTGTTCCAGTAGGAAATCAGTGTGGTAAATGCATTCGTGCTGCTCGCGAGATAATGCAGGATGAGTTGACCCAGATGCCGGAATACAAAGAGATTGCCTGAGGCTCTATCTTTTTTTTGACATCCCTGTAGCCCCATCTACGCTTCAATGAGTGGAAGCGGAGGGACTACATAATGAAAGGTGATGTTAAAATCATAAATTATCTCAATAAATTATTGGGAAATGAGCTTGTCGCAATCAACCAGTACTTTCTCCATGCGAGAATGTTCAAGAACTGGGGGCTGACCCGCCTCAATGATGTTGAATACCATGAGTCCATCGATGAAATGAAGCACGCCGATTTGTACATCGAGCGTATTCTGTTTCTCGAAGGAATCCCGAACTTGCAGGATCTTGGCAAACTCGGCATTGGTGAAGACGTTGAAGAGATGCTGCAATCAGACCTGCGTCTGGAGCTGGAAGGTGCGAGAGATCTGCGTGAAGCGATCGCCTACGCTGACAGCATCCATGACTATGTCAGCCGCGATATGATGATCAAAATTCTTGCCGACGAAGAGCACCACATTGACTGGCTGGAAACCGAACTGGATCTGATCGCTAAACTTGGTATGCAGAATTACCTTCAGTCGCAGATTAAAGTCGAAGGTTAAAACCGTATTAGCGTGGGGTAACCCACCACGAAACCCGCTGCCGCGAGGAAGGGTCCAAACGGCAGCGGGTTTTTTATTACCTGCAATTTACGGTGGCGGCAAAGAGTGAAAGCTACTGCGCAGCAGCCAAAGAGTGCTGCAAAAAATACAAGAGCAGGCAATGCAGGCCAGCCGTGCCACGCGCCGAGTGCGGCAAGATACTTCACATCGCCATAGCCCAACCCTTCACGTCCACGCAATAATCGATATCCCCAGTATATAGCTGCAAAACTTGCATAACCCGCCATTGCCCCGACGACAGCATCTGCCAAAAAATCAGGGCGTGATAAACAGTGCCAGAGCAAGCCCGTCCAGAGAAGAGGGCAGGTGTAGCGATCCGGAAGCAGCTTTGAGCGCAGGTCACTCCTGACAAGTAGAAGGTTTAATACGACATAGATAATGAGAAAAAACATGGCGTCCCTGCCTTAAGCTTTACCAATCCGCTGGCAAGAGTGCTTCATACGAATGAACAAGGGAAGGGGAGGGTGAGCAGAGTGCGAGCTGATTTCCAGAGATTCTATGCATGATAAAAAGGGCGACACTCTCTTTGCGAGCCAGCACGCACCGCTGTTTAATTTCTAAACTGGACTTGCGTCCGCGCCAGATTTACGTATAATGCGCGGGCTTGTCGTAATTGACGGCTGGTTCGATCTGAACCATAGCGACGATGTTTGCCGCTAACAATGCTCCCAATCGGGGAGCTACGTAAGAACGATTACACTCCCCCATCAATCGTAATGGGTGTGAGGAGTAATTATTTTCGTCTATAAATAATTGGAGCTCTGGTCTCATGCAGAACCAAAGAATCCGTATCCGCTTGAAAGCGTTTGATCATCGTCTGATCGATCAATCAACCGCCGAAATCGTCGAAACTGCGAAGCGCACTGGTGCGCAAGTACGTGGTCCGATCCCGCTGCCGACCCGCAAAGAGCGCTTTACCGTTCTGATCTCTCCGCACGTCAACAAAGATGCGCGCGATCAGTACGAAATCCGCACTCATAAGCGTCTGGTTGACATCGTTGAGCCAACCGAGAAAACCGTTGATGCTCTGATGCGTCTGGATCTGGCTGCCGGTGTAGACGTGCAGATCAGCCTGGGTTGATCAGGTCATCGAGCGATTGAGAGGTTGAAACAATGATTGGTTTAGTCGGTAAAAAAGTGGGCATGACCCGCATCTTCACTGAAGATGGCGTTTCTATCCCAGTAACCGTAATCGAAGTTGAAGCAAACCGCGTTACTCAGGTTAAAGATCTGGCTAACGATGGCTACCGCGCTATCCAGGTTACCACCGGTGCTAAAAAAGCTAACCGCGTAACCAAGCCGGAAGCGGGTCACTTCGCTAAAGCTGGCGTAGAAGCTGGTCGTGGTCTGTGGGAATTCCGTCTGGCTGACGGTGAAGAGTTCTCCGTAGGTCAGGACATTAGCGTTGAGCTGTTTGCTGAAGTTAAAAAAGTTGACGTAACTGGCACCTCTAAAGGTAAAGGTTTCGCAGGTACCGTTAAGCGCTGGAACTTCCGTACCCAGGACGCTACTCACGGTAACTCCCTGTCCCACCGCGTTCCGGGTTCTATCGGTCAGAACCAGACTCCGGGCAAAGTGTTCAAGGGCAAGAAAATGGCAGGTCAGCTGGGTAATGAGCGCGTAACCGTTCAGAGCCTGGACGTAGTACGTGTTGACGCTGAGCGCAACCTGCTGCTGGTTAAAGGTGCTGTCCCGGGTGCAACCGGTAGCGACCTGATCGTTAAACCAGCTGTGAAGGCGTGAGGAGATAGCAATGGAATTAGTATTGAAAGACGCGCAGAGCGCGCTGACTGTTTCCGAAACTACCTTCGGTCGTGACTTCAACGAAGCGCTGGTACACCAGGTTGTTGTTGCTTATGCAGCTGGTGCTCGTCAGGGTACTCGTGCTCAGAAGACCCGTGCTGAAGTAACTGGTTCCGGTAAAAAACCGTGGCGCCAGAAAGGCACCGGCCGTGCGCGTTCAGGTTCTGTTAAGAGCCCGATCTGGCGTTCTGGTGGCGTGACCTTCGCTGCACGTCCGCAGGACCACAGTCAAAAAGTTAACAAAAAGATGTACCGCGGCGCGCTGAAAAGCATCCTGTCCGAACTGGTACGTCAGGATCGTCTGATCGTTGTCGAGCAGTTCTCTCTGGAAGCGCCGAAAACTAAGCTGCTTGCTCAGAAACTGAAAGACATGGCTCTGGAAGATGTGCTGATCATCACCGGTGAGCTGGACGAGAACCTGTTCCTGGCCGCACGTAACCTGCACAAGGTTGACGTACGCGATGCGACTGGTATCGACCCGGTTAGCCTGATCGCCTTCGACAAAGTCGTAATGACTGCTGATGCTGTTAAGCAAGTTGAGGAGATGCTGGCATGATTCGTGAAGAACGTCTGCTGAAGGTGCTGCGCGCACCGCACGTTTCTGAAAAAGCGTCTACTGCGATGGAAAAAACCAATACCATCGTTCTCAAAGTTGCAAAAGACGCGACCAAAGCAGAAATCAAAGCTGCTGTGCAGAAACTGTTTGAAGTCGAAGTCGAAGTCGTTAACACCCTGGTAGTTAAAGGGAAAGTTAAACGTCACGGACAGCGTATCGGTCGTCGTAGCGACTGGAAAAAAGCTTACGTCACCCTTAAAGAAGGCCAGAATCTGGACTTCGTTGGCGGCGCTGAGTAAGTCGGAGGAGTAATACAATGGCAGTTGTTAAATGTAAACCGACATCTCCGGGTCGTCGCCACGTAGTTAAAGTGGTTAACCCTGAGCTGCACAAGGGCAAACCTTTTGCTCCGTTGCTGGAAAAAAACAGCAAATCCGGTGGTCGTAACAACAATGGCCGTATCACCACTCGTCATATCGGTGGTGGCCACAAGCAGGCTTACCGTATTGTTGACTTTAAACGCAACAAAGATGGTATCCCGGCAGTTGTTGAACGTCTTGAGTACGATCCGAACCGTTCCGCGAACATCGCGCTGGTTCTGTACAAAGACGGTGAGCGCCGTTACATCCTGGCCCCGAAAGGCCTGAAAGCTGGCGACCAGATTCAGTCTGGCGTTGATGCTGCAATCAAAGCAGGCAACACCCTGCCGATGCGCAATATCCCGGTTGGTTCTACCGTTCATAACGTAGAAATGAAACCAGGTAAAGGCGGTCAGCTGGCACGTTCCGCTGGTACTTACGTTCAGATCGTTGCTCGCGATGGTGCTTATGTCACCCTGCGTCTGCGCTCTGGTGAAATGCGTAAAGTAGAAGCAGACTGCCGCGCGACTCTGGGCGAAGTTGGCAATGCTGAGCATATGCTGCGCGTTCTGGGTAAAGCAGGTGCTGCACGCTGGCGTGGTATTCGCCCTACCGTTCGCGGTACTGCGATGAACCCGGTCGACCACCCACACGGTGGTGGTGAAGGTCGTAACTTTGGTAAGCACCCGGTAACTCCGTGGGGCGTTCAGACCAAAGGTAAGAAGACCCGCAGCAACAAGCGTACTGATAAATTCATCGTACGTCGCCGTAGCAAATAATTTTAGAGGATAAGCCATGCCACGTTCTCTCAAGAAAGGTCCTTTTATTGACCTGCACTTGCTGAAGAAGGTAGAGAAAGCGGTGGAAAGCGGAGACAAGAAGCCCCTGCGCACTTGGTCCCGTCGTTCAACGATCTTTCCTAACATGATCGGTTTGACCATCGCTGTCCATAATGGTCGTCAGCACGTTCCGGTATTTGTTTCCGACGAAATGGTCGGTCACAAACTGGGTGAATTCGCACCGACTCGTACTTATCGCGGCCACGCTGCTGATAAAAAAGCGAAGAAGAAATAAGGTAGGAGGAAGAGATGGAAACTTTAGCTCAACATCGCCATGCTCGTTCTTCTGCTCAGAAGGTTCGCCTTGTTGCTGACCTGATTCGCGGTAAGAAAGTGTCGCAGGCTCTGGATATTCTGACCTACACCAACAAGAAAGCGGCTGTACTGGTCAAGAAGGTTCTGGAATCTGCCATTGCTAACGCTGAACACAACGATGGCGCTGACATTGACGATCTGAAAGTTGCGAAAATTTTCGTAGACGAAGGCCCGAGCATGAAGCGCATTATGCCGCGTGCAAAAGGTCGTGCAGATCGCATCCTGAAGCGCACCAGCCACATCACTGTGGTTGTGTCCGATCGCTGAGACTCTGGAGACTAGCAATGGGTCAGAAAGTACATCCTAATGGTATTCGCCTGGGTATTGTAAAACCATGGAACTCTACCTGGTTTGCGAACACCAAAGAATTCGCTGACAACCTGGACAGCGATTTTAAAGTACGTCAGTACCTGACGAAGGAACTGGCGAAAGCGTCTGTATCTCGTATCGTTATCGAGCGTCCGGCTAAAAGCATCCGTGTGACTATTCACACTGCTCGCCCGGGTATCGTTATCGGTAAGAAAGGTGAAGACGTTGAGAAACTGCGCAAGGTCGTAGCGGATATCGCTGGCGTTCCTGCTCAGATCAATATCGCCGAAGTTCGTAAGCCTGAACTGGACGCAAAACTGGTTGCTGACAGCATCACTTCTCAGCTGGAACGTCGTGTTATGTTCCGTCGTGCTATGAAGCGTGCTGTACAGAATGCCATGCGTCTGGGCGCTAAAGGTATCAAAGTTGAAGTTAGTGGCCGTCTGGGTGGCGCTGAGATCGCACGTACCGAATGGTACCGTGAAGGTCGCGTTCCGCTGCACACACTGCGCGCTGACATTGACTACAACACCTCCGAAGCGCACACCACTTACGGTGTAATCGGCGTTAAAGTGTGGATCTTCAAAGGTGAGATCCTTGGTGGTATGGCTGCAGTTGAACAACCGGAAAAACCGGCTGCTCAACCTAAAAAGCAGCAGCGTAAAGGCCGTAAATAAGGAGCGTCGCTGATGTTACAACCAAAGCGTACAAAATTCCGTAAAGTGCACAAAGGCCGCAACCGTGGTCTCGCGCAGGGCACGGATGTGAGCTTCGGCACTTACGGTCTGAAAGCTGTTGGCCGTGGTCGTCTGACCGCTCGTCAAATCGAAGCAGCACGTCGTGCTATGACTCGTGCTGTTAAGCGTCAGGGTAAGATCTGGATCCGTGTATTCCCGGACAAGCCGATCACCGAGAAGCCGCTGGAAGTTCGTATGGGTAAAGGTAAAGGTAACGTGGAGTATTGGGTTGCCTTGATTCAACCGGGTAAAGTCCTGTATGAAATGGACGGTGTTCCGGAAGAGCTGGCCCGTGAAGCCTTCGAGCTGGCAGCAGCAAAACTGCCGATTAAAACCACCTTTGTAACTAAGACGGTGATGTAATGAAAGCAAAAGAGCTGCGTGAAAAGAGCGTTGAAGAGCTGAACACCGAGCTGCTTAACCTGCTGCGCGAGCAGTTCAACCTGCGTATGCAGGCTGCGAGTGGCCAGCTGCAACAGACTCACCTGTTGAAGCAAGTGCGTCGTGATGTCGCACGCGTTAAGACTTTACTGACTGAGAAGGCGGGTGCGTAATGACCGATAAAATCCGTACTCTGCAAGGTCGTGTTGTTAGCGACAAAATGGAGAAATCCATTGTTGTAGCTATCGAACGTTTTGTGAAACACCCGATCTACGGTAAATTCATCAAACGTACGACCAAACTGCACGTACACGACGAGAACAACGAATGCGGTACCGGCGACGTGGTTGAAATCCGCGAATGCCGTCCGCTGTCCAAGACTAAGTCCTGGACGCTGGTTCGCGTTGTAGAGAAAGCGATTCTGTAATAGAGTACGCGTTCTCTAACGAATAAACGGCTCAGAAATGAGCCGTTTATTTTTTCTACCCATATCACAGAAGCGGTGTTATAATGCCGCGCCCTCGATATGGGGCTTTTTATCGACCCTGATTTTGGGGTCTTCAGTAGTAGTTGACATTAGCGGAGCACTAAAATGATCCAAGAACAGACTATGCTGAACGTCGCCGACAACTCCGGTGCACGTCGCGTAATGTGTATCAAGGTTCTGGGTGGCTCGCACCGTCGCTACGCAGGCGTAGGCGACATCATCAAGATCACCATCAAGGAAGCGATTCCGCGTGGTAAGGTCAAAAAAGGTGATGTGCTGAAGGCGGTAGTGGTGCGCACCAAGAAGGGTGTTCGTCGCCCGGACGGTTCTGTCATTCGCTTCGATGGTAATGCATGCGTTATTTTAAACAATAACAGCGAGCAACCTATCGGTACGCGTATTTTTGGGCCGGTAACTCGTGAACTTCGTTCTGAGAAGTTCATGAAAATTATCTCTCTGGCACCAGAAGTACTTTAAGGAGCGAGTCATGGCAGCGAAAATCCGTCGTGATGACGAAGTTATCGTGTTAACCGGTAAAGATAAAGGTAAACGCGGTAAAGTAAAAAATGTTCTGTCTTCCGGCAAGATCATTGTTGAAGGTATTAACCTGGTTAAGAAACATCAGAAGCCGGTTCCGGCCCTGAACCAACCAGGTGGCATCGTTGAAAAAGAAGCTGCAATTCAGGTTTCTAACGTTGCACTCTTCAATGCGGCAACCGGCAAGGCTGACCGTGTAGGCTTTAGATTCGAAGACGGCAAAAAAGTCCGTTTCTTTAAATCTAACAGCGAAACTATCAAGTAATTTGGAGTAGTACGATGGCGAAACTGCATGATTACTACAAAGACGAAGTAGTTAACAAACTCATGACTGAGTTTAGCTACAATTCTGTCATGCAAGTCCCTCGGGTCGAGAAGATCACCCTGAACATGGGTGTTGGTGAAGCGATCGCTGACAAGAAACTGCTGGATAACGCAGCAGCTGACCTGGCAGCAATCTCCGGTCAAAAACCGTTGATCACCAAAGCGCGCAAATCAGTTGCGGGCTTCAAAATCCGTCAGGGCTATCCGATCGGCTGTAAAGTGACTCTGCGTGGCGAACGCATGTGGGAGTTCTTTGAGCGCCTGATCACTATTGCTGTACCTCGTATCCGTGACTTCCGCGGCCTGTCCGCTAAGTCGTTCGACGGTCGTGGTAACTACAGCATGGGTGTCCGTGAGCAGATCATCTTCCCAGAAATCGACTATGACAAAGTCGACCGCGTGCGTGGTTTGGATATTACCATTACCACTACTGCGAAATCTGACGAAGAAGGCCGTGCTCTGCTGGCTGCCTTTGACTTCCCGTTCCGCAAGTAAGGTAGGGTTACTTCATGGCTAAGCAATCAATGAAAGCACGCGAAGTTAAACGCGTAGCTTTAGCTGAAAAATACTTCGCGAAACGCGCTGAACTGAAAGCGATCATTTCTGATGTGAACGCTTCCGACGAAGATCGTTGGAACGCTGTTCTCAAGCTGCAGAGTCTGCCGCGTGATTCCAGCCCGTCTCGTCAGCGTAACCGCTGCCGCCAAACTGGTCGTCCGCATGGTTTCCTGCGGAAGTTCGGGTTGAGCCGTATTAAGGTCCGTGAATCCGCAATGCGCGGTGAAATCCCGGGTCTGAAAAAGGCTAGCTGGTAATTGTCACCAATTGAATCACGGGAGTAAAGACAGATGAGCATGCAAGATCCGATCGCGGATATGCTGACCCGTATCCGTAACGGTCAGACCGCGAACAAAGCTGCGGTCACCATGCCTTCCTCCAGGCTGAAAGTGGCAATTGCCAACGTGCTGAAGGAAGAAGGTTTTATTGAAGATTTCAAAATTGAAGGCGACACCAAGCCGGAACTGGAAGTGACTCTTAAGTACTTCCAGGGAAAAGCTGTGGTAGAAAGCATTCAGCGTATCAGCCGCCCTGGTCTGCGCATCTATAAAAGAAAAGATGAGCTGCCGAAAGTTATGGGTGGTCTTGGTATCGCAGTTGTTTCTACCTCTAAAGGTGTTATGACTGATCGTGCAGCGCGCCAGGCTGGTCTTGGTGGCGAAATTATCTGCTACGTAGCCTAATCGGAGGAAAGAATGTCTCGTGTTGCTAAAGCACCGGTCGTCATTCCTGCCGGCGTTGATGTAAAAATCAACGGTCAGGTTATCACGATCAAAGGTAAAAACGGCGAGCTGACTCGTACCCTGAACGATGCTGTTGAAGTTAACCAGGCAGACAATGCCCTGACCTTCGGTCCGCGTGATGGTTACGTGGATGGTTGGGCTCAGGCTGGTACCGCGCGTGCCCTGCTGAACTCAATGGTTATCGGTGTTACCGAAGGCTTCACTAAGAAGCTGCAGCTGGTTGGTGTAGGTTATCGTGCAGCGGTTAAAGGTAGTGTTGTAAACCTGTCTCTGGGTTTCTCACATCCTGTTGACCATCAGCTGCCGGCGGGTATCACTGCTGAATGTCCGACTCAAACTGAAATCGTGCTGAAAGGCGCTGATAAGCAGGTGATCGGTCAGGTTGCAGCTGATCTGCGCGCCTACCGTCGTCCTGAGCCTTATAAAGGCAAGGGTGTTCGTTACGCCGACGAAGTCGTGCGTACCAAAGAGGCTAAGAAGAAGTAAGGTAACACTATGGATAAGAAATCTGCTCGTATCCGTCGTGCGACCCGCGCACGCCGCAAGCTCAAAGAGCTTGGTGCGACCCGCCTGGTGGTACATCGTACCCCGCGTCATATTTACGCCCAGGTAATCGCATCGAATGGTTCTGAAGTTCTGGTAGCTGCTTCTACTGTAGAAAAAGCTATCTCTGAACAACTGAAGTACACCGGTAACAAAGACGCCGCTGCAGCTGTAGGTAAAGCTGTTGCTGAACGCGCTCTGGAAAAAGGCATTAAAGATGTGTCCTTTGACCGTTCCGGGTTCCAATATCATGGTCGCGTCCAGGCACTGGCAGATGCTGCTCGTGAAGCTGGCCTTCAGTTCTAAGGTAGAGGTGTAAGATGGCTCACATCGAAAAACAGGCTGGCGAACTGCAGGAAAAGCTGATCGCGGTTAACCGCGTATCTAAAACCGTTAAAGGTGGTCGTATTTTCTCCTTCACAGCTCTGACTGTTGTTGGCGATGGTAACGGTCGCGTTGGTTTTGGTTACGGTAAAGCGCGTGAAGTTCCAGCAGCGATCCAGAAAGCGATGGAAAAAGCCCGTCGCAATATGATTAACGTCGCGCTGAACCACGGCACCCTGCAGCACCCGGTTAAGGGTACTCACACGGGTTCTCGTGTCTTCATGCAGCCGGCTTCCGAAGGTACCGGTATCATCGCCGGTGGTGCAATGCGCGCCGTTCTGGAAGTCGCTGGAGTTCATAACGTTCTGGCCAAAGCATATGGTTCCACCAACCCGATCAACGTGGTTCGTGCAACTATTGATGGCCTGGAAAATATGAAGTCTCCAGAAATGGTCGCTGCCAAGCGTGGTAAATCCGTTGAAGAAATTCTGGGGTAATTGACCATGGCAAAGACTATTAAAATCACTCAAACCCGCAGTGCAATCGGTCGTCTGCCGAAACACAAGGCAACGCTGCTTGGCCTGGGTCTGCGTCGTATTGGGCACACTGTAGAACGCGAGGATACTCCTGCGGTTCGCGGTATGGTCAACGCGGTTTCCTTCATGGTTAAAGTTGAGGAGTAAGAGATGCGTTTAAATACTCTGTCTCCGGCCGAAGGCTCCAAAAAGGCGGGTAAACGCCTGGGTCGTGGTATCGGTTCTGGCCTCGGTAAAACCGGTGGTCGTGGTCACAAAGGTCAGAACTCTCGTTCTGGCGGTGGCGTACGTCGCGGTTTCGAGGGTGGTCAGATGCCTCTGTACCGTCGTCTGCCGAAATTCGGTTTCACTTCACGTAAAGCAATGATCACGGCAGAAGTTCGTCTGTCCGATCTGGCTAAAGTAGAAGGCGACGTAGTAGACCTGAACACGCTGAAAGCGGCTAACATTATCGGCATCCAGATCGAGTTCGCGAAAGTGATCCTGTCTGGTGAAGTATCTCGCCCGGTAACTGTTCGTGGCCTGCGTGTGACTAAAGGCGCTCGTGCTGCTATCGAAGCTGCTGGCGGTAAAATTGAGGAATAAGTAGCAGATGGCTAAGCAACCGGGATTAGATTTTCAAAGTGCCAAGGGTGGAATTGGCGAACTGAAACGCAGACTGCTGTTTGTTATCGGTGCGTTGATTGTGTTCCGTATTGGCTCTTTTATTCCGATCCCTGGTATTGATGCCGCTGTACTTGCCAAACTGCTTGAGCAACAGCGTGGCACCATCATTGAAATGTTTAACATGTTCTCTGGTGGTGCTCTCAGCCGTGCTTCTATCTTTGCACTGGGTATCATGCCGTATATTTCGGCATCAATTATTATCCAGCTGCTGACGGTCGTTCATCCGGCCCTGGCAGAGCTTAAGAAAGAAGGGGAGTCTGGTCGTCGTAAGATTAGCCAGTACACCCGTTACGGCACTCTGGTGTTGGCAATATTTCAGTCAATCGGTATTGCTACCGGTTTACCGAATATGCCTGGTATGCAGGGCCTGGTAATGAATCCAGGCTTTGCATTCTACTTCACCGCTGTTGTGAGTCTGGTCACAGGAACTATGTTCCTGATGTGGCTCGGCGAACAGATTACTGAACGTGGTATCGGCAACGGTATCTCGATCATTATCTTCGCCGGCATCGTGGCGGGTTTACCGCCAGCCATTGCCCATACTATTGAGCAAGCGCGTCAAGGCGACCTGCACTTCCTCCTGTTGCTGTTGGTTGCAGTATTAGTATTCGCAGTGACGTTCTTTGTTGTCTTCGTTGAACGTGGTCAACGCCGCATTGTGGTGAACTACGCGAAACGTCAGCAAGGTCGTCGTGTCTATGCTGCTCAGAGCACACATTTACCGCTGAAAGTGAATATGGCGGGGGTAATCCCGGCAATCTTCGCTTCCAGTATTATTCTGTTCCCGGCGACCATCGCGTCATGGTTTGGGGGCGGTACTGGTTGGAACTGGCTGACAACAATTTCGCTGTATTTGCAGCCTGGGCAACCGCTTTATGTGTTACTCTATGCGTCTGCAATCATCTTCTTCTGTTTCTTTTACACGGCGTTGGTTTTCAACCCGCGTGAAACAGCGGATAACCTGAAGAAGTCCGGTGCATTTGTACCAGGAATTCGTCCGGGAGAACAAACGGCGAAGTATATCGATAAAGTAATGACCCGCCTGACTTTAGTTGGTGCGCTTTATATTACTTTTATCTGCCTGATCCCGGAGTTCATGCGTGATGCGATGAAAGTACCGTTCTACTTCGGTGGGACCTCACTGCTTATCGTTGTTGTCGTGATTATGGACTTTATGGCTCAAGTGCAAACTCTGATGATGTCCAGTCAGTATGAGTCTGCATTGAAGAAGGCGAACCTGAAAGGCTACGGTCGATAAAGGTCGCTCGAGAAGTTACGGAGAGTAAAAATGAAAGTTCGTGCTTCCGTCAAGAAATTATGCCGTAACTGCAAAATCGTTAAGCGTGATGGCGTCATCCGCGTGATTTGCAGTGCCGAGCCGAAGCATAAACAGCGCCAAGGCTGATTATTTCGCATATTTTTCTTGCAAAGTTGGGTTGAGCTGGCTAGATTAGCCAGCCAATCTTTTGTATGTCTGTACGTTTCCATTTGAGTATCCTGAAAACGGGCTTTTCAGCATGGGGCGTGCAAATGAAATTATAGGAGTGCATAGTGGCCCGTATAGCAGGCATTAACATTCCTGATCAAAAACATGCCGTGATCGCATTAACTTCGATCTATGGTGTCGGCAAAACCCGCTCTCAAGCCATTCTGGCTGCTGCGGGCATCGCTGAGAATGTTAAGATCAGTGAGCTGTCTGAAGAACAAATCGACACGCTGCGTGACGAAGTTGCCAAATTTGTCGTTGAAGGTGATCTGCGCCGTGAAGTTAGCATGAGCATCAAGCGCCTGATGGATCTTGGTTGCTACCGCGGTTTGCGTCATCGTCGTGGTCTCCCGGTTCGCGGTCAGCGTACCAAGACCAACGCACGTACCCGTAAGGGTCCGCGCAAACCGATCAAGAAATAATCGGGGTGATTGAATAATGGCAAAGGCACCAATTCGTGCACGTAAACGTGTAAGAAAACAAGTCTCTGACGGCGTGGCTCATATCCATGCTTCTTTCAACAACACCATCGTTACTATTACTGATCGTCAGGGTAACGCACTGGGTTGGGCAACAGCCGGTGGTTCCGGTTTCCGTGGTTCTCGCAAATCTACTCCGTTCGCAGCTCAGGTTGCAGCAGAGCGTTGCGCTGAAGCCGTAAAAGAATACGGTATCAAGAATCTGGAAGTTATGGTTAAGGGACCGGGTCCGGGTCGCGAATCTACTATTCGTGCTCTGAACGCCGCTGGTTTCCGCATCACTAATATTACTGATGTGACTCCGATCCCTCACAACGGTTGTCGTCCGCCGAAAAAACGTCGCGTATAACGCTCGTTTTCTAGGATTGTTGGAGAAAGAAAATGGCAAGATATTTGGGTCCTAAGCTCAAGCTGAGCCGTCGTGAGGGCACAGACCTGTTCCTTAAGTCTGGCGTTCGCGCGATCGATACCAAGTGTAAAATTGAACAAGCTCCTGGCCAGCACGGTGCGCGTAAACCGCGTCTGTCTGACTATGGTGTGCAGTTGCGTGAAAAGCAAAAAGTTCGCCGTATCTATGGTGTGCTGGAGCGTCAGTTCCGTAACTATTACAAAGAAGCAGCACGTCTGAAAGGCAACACCGGTGAAAACCTGTTGGCTCTGCTGGAAGGTCGTCTGGACAACGTTGTATACCGTATGGGCTTCGGCGCCACTCGTGCAGAAGCACGTCAGCTGGTTAGCCATAAAGCAATCATGGTAAACGGTCGTGTTGTTAACATCGCTTCTTATCAGGTTAGTCCGAATGACGTTGTTAGCATTCGTGAGAAAGCGAAAAAGCAGTCTCGCGTGAAAGCCGCTCTGGAGCTGGCTGAGCAGCGTGAAAAGCCAACCTGGCTGGAAGTTGATGCTGGCAAGATGGAAGGCACGTTCAAGCGTAAGCCGGAGCGTTCTGATCTGTCTGCGGACATTAACGAACACCTGATCGTCGAGCTTTACTCCAAGTAAAGCTTAGTACCAAAGAGAGGACACAATGCAGGGTTCTGTGACAGAGTTTCTAAAACCGCGCCTGGTAGATATCGAGCAAGTGAGTTCGACGCACGCCAAGGTGACCCTTGAGCCTTTAGAGCGTGGCTTTGGCCATACTCTGGGTAACGCACTGCGCCGTATTCTGCTCTCATCGATGCCGGGTTGCGCGGTGACTGAGGTTGAGATTGATGGTGTACTTCATGAGTACAGCACCAAAGAAGGCGTTCAGGAAGATATCCTTGAAATCCTGCTCAACCTGAAAGGGCTGGCGGTGAGAGTTCAGGGTAAAGATGAAGTTATTCTTACTCTGAGTAAATCTGGCATTGGCCCTGTGACCGCAGCCGACATTACCCATGACGGTGATGTCGAAATCGTCAAGCCGCAGCATGTGATCTGCCACCTGACCGATGAAAACGCATCTATCAATATGCGTATCAAAGTTCAGCGCGGTCGTGGTTACGTGCCGGCGTCTGCCCGAATTCATTCGGAAGAAGATGAGCGCCCGATCGGCCGTCTGCTGGTTGATGCGTGCTACAGCCCTGTAGAGCGAATTGCCTACAATGTTGAAGCAGCACGTGTTGAACAGCGTACCGACCTGGACAAGCTGGTCATCGAAATGGAAACCAACGGCACAATCGATCCTGAAGAGGCGATTCGTCGTGCGGCAACCATTCTGGCAGAACAACTTGAAGCTTTCGTTGACTTACGTGATGTACGTCAGCCGGAAGTTAAAGAAGAGAAACCAGAGTTCGATCCGATTCTGCTGCGCCCTGTTGACGATCTGGAATTGACTGTCCGCTCTGCTAACTGCCTCAAGGCAGAAGCTATCCACTATATCGGTGATCTGGTACAGCGTACCGAGGTTGAGTTGCTGAAAACGCCGAACCTGGGTAAAAAATCTCTTACCGAGATTAAAGACGTGCTGGCTTCACGTGGTCTGTCTCTGGGCATGCGCCTCGAAAACTGGCCGCCGGCAAGCATTGCTGACGAGTAACCGGATCACAGGTTAAGGTTTTACTGAGAAGGATAAGGTCATGCGCCATCGTAAGAGTGGTCGTCAACTGAACCGCAACAGCAGCCATCGCCAGGCCATGTTCCGTAACATGGCAGGCTCTCTGGTTCGTCATGAGATCATCAAGACGACCCTGCCGAAAGCGAAAGAGCTGCGTCGCGTAGTTGAGCCGCTGATTACACTTGCTAAGACTGACAGCGTTGCTAATCGTCGTCTGGCATTCGCCCGCACTCGTGATAACGAGATCGTGGCAAAACTGTTTAACGAACTGGGCCCGCGTTTCGCGAGCCGTGCCGGTGGTTACACTCGTATTCTTAAGTGTGGCTTCCGTGCAGGTGACAACGCTCCGATGGCTTACATCGAGCTGGTTGATCGCTCTGAATCGAAAGCAGAAGCTGCTGCAGAGTAATCTGTAGTAACGTAAAAAAACCCGCCTCGGCGGGTTTTTTTATTTCTACTCTATCCTCACCCTTCTAAACTAAGCCTGTTCTTGAGTTCAACCCCGGAGGCCATCATGTGGTTACTTGATCAATGGGCAGAACGGCATATCATTGATGCCCAGCAAAAAGGTGAATTCGATAATCTTGTGGGTAGCGGTGAGCCGCTTACTCTGGATGACGATTCCCATATTCCTCAGGATCTGCGCGCGGGCTATCGATTATTAAAGAATGCCGGTTATCTTCCGCCTGAACTTGAAATGCGTAAAGAGGCGGTCGAACTTGTCGATCTGCTTAGCAGTGTGGAAAACGATCCCCATCAGCGCCATGAACTTAACCGTCGTCTCGCCTTACTGGAGCTCAAGCTGCGCCAGGCTGGCGTGAGTACTGATTTTCTTCGCGGTGAGTACGCGGCCAAACTACAGCATAAAGTTAACCCGGAGTGATCATGTATCGTATTGGTGAAATTGCAAAGTTGGCCGACGTTACGCCGGACACCATTCGTTATTACGAAAAGCAGCAGATGATGGATCATGGAGGGCGTACCGAAGGTGGTTTTCGCCTCTATACCGATCACGATCTCAAACGCCTTAAGTTCATCCGCCATGCCCGCCAGCTGGGTTTCACGCTTGAGTCGATCCGCGAACTACTTTCGATCCGTGTCGATCCTGAGCATCATACCTGTCAGGAATCGAAGAGCATCGTCCAGGCGCGGCTGAGCGAAGTTGAAGCGCGCATCGAAGAGATGCAGGCCATGCGGCGTTCACTGCAGAAGTTAAACGACGCTTGTTGCGGCACTGCCCACAGTAGTGTCTATTGTTCTATTCTTGAGGCGCTTGAGCAGGGGCCAGCTAACAATACGACCAACTCCCGGAGTTGATCTTCTTCATTGCGAGGTCTACACTTCGGCCGCTTTACTACACAACCTGGAGAAATACATGAGTCGCTACCAACATACAAAAGGGCAGATAAACGACAACGCCATTGAGGCACTTCTGCATGACCCGCTTTTTCGTCAGCGAGTTGAAAAGAATAAGAAAGGGAAAGGAAGTTATCTGCGGAAAAACAAACATGCAAAAAAGGGCTTTCAGGAGGCCAGTGGCAAGCAAGCGAATCGCTTATTTACCACTGGCCTTCTTACTTTTAAACGCGGCTGTTTTGTTCTTTCAGCAGGTCGCGAATTTCACTGAGTAATACTTCTTCTTTGCTCGGAGCCGGTGGCGCTTTCGGCTCTTCAGCCTGTTTGCGTTTCAACTTATTAATCACTTTGATTGCCAGGAAGATCGCAAAAGCGACAATAATGAAATCAAACACGTTCTGAATGAATACGCCGTAATGCATCACAACAGCAGGCACGTCGCCCTGTGCTTCACGTAGTGTCAGCGCAAACTGTTTAAAGTCGATGCCGCCAATCAACAATCCCAGCGGTGGCATAATGATGTCGGCCACCAGTGAAGAGACGATTTTACCGAAAGCCGCACCAATAATGACACCGACTGCCAAATCGACAACATTCCCACGCATCGCGAATTCGCGAAACTCTTTTAACATACTCATAATCTTCTCCATGTGCTTTGCGTCACACTAAGTCTAACAACATACCTAACAATTTCCATTTAGGTAAATAAAATAACGAGTCCTGTTAGTCCCTTACAATAAAGTGGAAATAAGAAGGGCGCTTAAATAAGCGCCCTGAAGGATTACAGGAAGAAGGGGCTGGGCTGGAAGAGCCGCTCGACATCGGTGATGTATTTTTTGTCAGTCAAAAACATAATCACATGGTCGCCTTGCTCAATGCGCAAATTATCATTGGCGATCATGACATCATCTCCACGAACCACCGCGCCGATGATCGTACCCGGCGGCAGTTTGATCTCATCAATCACTCGACCCACCACGCGGGATGTCGTTTCATCGCCGTGAGCCACCGCTTCGATCGCTTCAGCGACGCCGCGGCGCAGGGAAGAAACGCCGACGATATCCGCTTTACGCACATGGCTCAGCAAGGCAGAAATGGTCGCCTGCTGAGGGGAGATGGCGATATCGATAACGCTGCCCTGGACCAGGTCAACATAGGCGCGACGCTGGATCAGCACCATCACCTTTTTTGCACCCATCCGTTTGGCCAGCATCGCTGACATAATGTTGGCTTCATCATCGTTCGTGACGGCGATAAAGAGATCCACTTGATCAATGTGCTCTTCAGCAAGCAGCTCTTGATCCGACGCATCGCCGTAAAAAACGATCGTATTCTGCAATTTCTCGGCAAGTTCCGCAGCGCGCTGCTGATCGCGCTCGATCAATTTGACGCTGTAATCCTTTTCAAGCTGATGCGCCAGCCCGGCACCGATATTCCCGCCACCGACCAGCATGATCCGTTTATAGGGTTTCTCCAGCCTTTGCAGCTCGCTCATTACCGCGCGAATATGCTGTGACGCGGCAATGAAGAAAACTTCGTCGCCGGCCTCAACTATGGTCGAACCCTGCGGGCGAATTGGCCTGTCATGACGGAAAATCGCAGCGACTCGGGTATCGATGTGCGGCATATGCTCGCGCATCGTGGAGAGCGCATTTCCAACCAGCGGCCCGCCGTAATAGGCTTTTACGACCGCGAGGCTTACTTTGCCTTCAGCAAAATTGACCACCTGCAGCGCGCCCGGATATTCAATCAGGCGATAGATGCTGTCGATAACCAGCTGTTCTGGCGCAATCAGATGATCGATAGGCACGGCTTCGGAATGAAATAACTTATCCGCATCCCGAACATAATCGGGGGAGCGGATGCGCGCGATGCGGTTTGGCGTGTTAAACAGTGAAAACGCCACCTGGCAGGCGACCATATTGGTCTCATCGGAGCTTGTGACCGCGACCAGCATATCTGCATCATCGGCGCCCGCTTCGCGCAGCACGCGCGGGTGTGAACCGTGGCCCTGAACAACGCGGAGATCGAACTTGTCCTGCAGGCTATGCAGGCGATCGCCATTGGTATCGACAACGGTGATGTCATTATTTTCACCGACCAGGTTTTCAGCCAGCGTGCCGCCGACCTGTCCCGCACCCAGAATAATTATCTTCATCTGCTGTGACCCGTTGACTCTCTCACTGTTTGATTAGCTTAGCGTAAAAGAAGCCGTCGCCCTCTTCGGCACCCGGCAGCCTCTGCAGGCCTGGCGCCTCCGGTGTACCGGTTTCGCTGAGTTGCGCATCCGGGGTTCGCTTCAGAAATGCTGCGACCTGATAACCGTTCTCTTGCGGTAAAATCGAGCAGGTTGCGTAAACCAACGTACCGCCGCTTTTTAAATGTGGCCAGATAGCATCAAGGATTTCTGCTTGTAGCTGTGCCAGCTCGGCGATATCACGATCGCGACGCAACCACTTAATATCAGGATGACGGCGGATAACGCCCGTAGCCGAACAAGGTGCATCAATCAATATGCGATCAAACTGTTCATCGCCGCACCACTGCGCGGGGAAGCGACCATCACCCTGTTTCACCTCGGCTTTCATGCCGAGACGTTTCAGGTTGTCATAGACCCGTGACAGACGTTGTTCGTCAACATCAACTGCTAATACGCTAGCCTGCGGTGCCACCTCAAGAATATGGGTGGTTTTACCGCCCGGCGCGGCGCACAGATCGAGAACACGCTCGCCATTCTGCGGCGCAAGGAAGGTGATGCAACCCTGGGCTGCTGCGTCCTGAACCGTTACCCAGCCTTCGCTGAACCCTGGCAGAGACATTACCGGCCCTGCGTTTTCCAGGCGCACTGCATCCGGGTAATCGCTATGAGTGAAACCCTGCTGCCCGCTCTCTTCAAGCAGTGCCAGCCATCCATCACGCGTATGGTGCTGGCGATTGACGCGCAGCCACATCGGCGGGCGTTGATTACTGGCTTCAATGATCTCTGACCACTGCTGCGGATAGGCTTGTTGCACACGCTTTAACAGCCATGCCGGGAAAAGGTAACGATTTTCGCTGTTGGCGAACTCGGCCAGAAGCTCTTCCTGCTGGCGCTGAAACTGACGCAGCACGCCATTAATCAGCCCTTTCAGCTGGGGGCGTTTGATGAGCACTGCGCCTTCAACGGTTTCTGCCAGCGCTGCGTGAGCCGGAATACGCGTATGCAGCAGTTGGTATAACCCAACCATAATGAGGTAGTGTACCGTCCGCTGTTTGCCTGTCATTGGCCGTGACATGAGCTTATTAATAAGCCAGTCCAGTTGCGGCATAACGCGCAGCACGCCGAAGCAGAACTCCTGCAGCAGTGCCTTATCTTTATCAGTCACTTTCTGTTGTAACGGCGGCAGGATATTGCTGAGCGATTGCCCTTGTTCAATAACCTGTTCAACTGCCTGCGCAGCCATGCTGCGTAAATTCATCTGTTTTTTCATAACCACAAAAATAAAAATGCCCGGCAGAACCGGGCTTAAATACGAGATCAGGCCAGACGGTTGCCTGGCACAAACCATTCCCGCCGCGAATTCAACAGATCCTGCGCGCTCATCGCTTTTTTACCCGCAGGCTGCAGCGACTCAAGATTCAGTATGCCTTCTGCGGTTGCGACCTGAATCCCGGATTTCGATGCTTCGATAATCGTGCCGGGCTCAGCCTGCGTAGAAGAGGGAAGCACAGAGGCTTTCCATACCTTGACCGGCTGCTCATCAACCACAAACCAGCTCATCGGCCACGGATTGAATGCGCGAATGCAGCGCTCAAGTTGTTCTGCGCTTAAGGACCAGTCCATACGCGCCTCGTCTTTGCTAAGCTTCTCAGCATAGGTGACCAACTCTTCATCCTGCACTTGCGGCTGGGCACTGCCTTGCGCTAATTGTTGCAGCGTTTCGATTAGACCCTGCGGCCCAAGCCCCGCCAGTTTGTCGTACAGCGTGGCGCTGGTATCTTCAGGCGTTACCGGGCAGGCCAGTTTATAAAGCATGTCGCCGGTATCGAGACCTACATCCATCTGCATGATGGTGACGCCCGTTTGCGCATCGCCAGCCCATAGCGCACGCTGAATCGGTGCCGCACCGCGCCAGCGCGGGAGTAAGGAGCCATGCACGTTAATGCAGCCAAGACGTGGCATATTGAGCACGGCTTTAGGCAAAATCAGCCCATAAGCGACGACCACCATCACATCAGCCTTCAGTTCGGCGACCAGCTGTTGGTTTTCCGGCTGCCGTAAAGAGGCCGGTTGAAACACGGGCAAGCCTTTCTCTTCCGCCAGCACTTTTACCGGGCTGGGCATCAGTTTTTTACCCCGGCCAGCAGGGCGATCGGGTTGGGTAAAGACCCCTACGATCTCATGTTCAGAAGAGAGCAGCGCGTCAAGATGACGCGCTGCAAAATCAGGAGTGCCGGCAAAAATAATACGTAGAGAATCTGACACGTTTATCCTTTTCTGCCCGCTTAAGCGCGGCCGTTCATACGATCCAGTTTTTCGACTTTCTGACGAATACGCTGGCGTTTCAGCGGAGACAGATAATCGATAAAGAGTTTACCGACCAGATGATCCATTTCATGCTGAATACAAATGGCCAGCAGACCATCCGCTTCGAGTTCAAACGACTTGCCATGACGATCCAGCGCGCGGATTTTCACTTTCTCCGCTCGTGGAACAAGGGCGCGTTGTTCCGGAATAGAGAGGCAACCCTCTTCAATACCCGTTTCGCCGCTCTTCTCAAGCAGTTCCGGGTTGATCAAGACCAGCTGCTCATCGCGATTCTCTGACACATCAATCACGATAATTCGCTGATGAATATCAACCTGCGTTGCCGCGAGACCAATACCCTCTTCGGCGTACATCGTTTCAAACATATCATCAACGATACGTTGAATATCCGCATTCACTTCTTTTACCGGATCGGCGACTTTGCGAAGCCGCTCGTCCGGAATATGTAACACATGCAAAACTGCCATAAATATCCAGAGTTGTGTTCAGGAGTTGTAAAGAATATGCCCTCTATTCTAGACAAATCCCCTGGCGATTGACAGCATCAGTGACCGATCGCAAGGATTGCCGATACGGCTTATGGCAAGGGAGAGGGAATGACATCCACGGAAATTTGGCTACGTCTGATACAGGTTGGCGACCTCTCTGGCGACAAGTGGCTGAGCATCGCGCAGCAGCTGGAGAGAAGCAGTGCGATGACGGCCGCCGACCTGCAGGTTTTAGGCTTAACGGTTGCGCAGACGCGCCGCTTTTTTTCCCTTTCGGCACGGGAACTCGATCGCTGTCTGTCATGGCTGGCGAACCCTCAACATCACATGATTGTGGCCAGCGATGCGGCCTACCCTGAACCACTGCGCGCCATTGCTGATTACCCGGGCGCGCTGTTTGTTAAAGGCGATATCGCGGTATTGAAATCCCAGCAATTAGCCGTCGTGGGTAGCCGCGCACACTCCTGGTATGGCGAGCGTTGGGGGCGCCTCTTTTGTGAATCGCTCGCGCGTGCGGGCTTAACCATTACCAGCGGAATGGCGCTCGGAATTGACAGCGTCGCCCATCGCGCGGCAATAAGCGTTGGAGGGAAAAGCATTGGCGTGCTGGGTAATGGGCTCTTTAGCCTCTATCCGCGCAGACACACTGCCCTTGCTTCCCAGTTGCTGGAGCAGGGTGGGGCGCTGGTCTCCGAGTTTCCATTATCAGCTACCCCGAAGCCGGGGCATTTTCCCCGTCGTAACCGTATTATCAGCGGTCTTAGCCGGGCAGTATTTGTGATCGAGGCCGCATTACGTAGCGGTTCGTTGGTGACGGCCCGGCTCGCGCTTGAGCAAGGGAGAGACGTTTTTGCCTTACCGGGGGCCGTTGGCAGCCCCGGGAGCGAGGGGCCGCACTGGCTATTAAAGCAGGGCGCGACGCCCGTTACATCGCCTGAAGAGATCCTCGAACATTTGCAATATGGGCTAAATTGGGTGGCGGAAACACACGAAAATGCAAATTATCCTCCAGAAGGCGAACAGGCGGCATTGCCATTTCCTGAGCTCCTGGCTAACGTAGGAGATGAGGTAACACCTGTTGACGTCGTCGCTGAACGTGCCGGCCAACCTGTGCCAGTGGCAGCTGCTCAATTGCTTGAACTGGAGTTAGCAGGATGGATCGCAGCTGTACCCGGCGGCTATGTCCGATTGAGGAGGGCAAGCCATGTTCGACGTACTAATGTACTTGTTTGAGACTTACATCCATAACGAAGCTGAATTGCGTGTGGATCAGGACAAACTGGAACGGGATCTTACCGACGCCGGATTTGATCGTGAGGATATCTACAACGCACTTATGTGGCTGGAAAAGCTGGCTGATTATCAGGAAGGCCTCGCCGAACCGATGCAGCTTGCTTCTGATCCACTCTCCTTACGCATCTATACCGCAGAAGAGAGTGAAAGGCTGGATGCCAGTTGCCGGGGATTCCTGTTATTCCTGGAGCAGATTCAGGTGCTAAACCTCGAAACACGGGAAATGGTGATTGAGCGTGCGCTGGCGCTGGATAACGCAGAGTTCGAGCTGGAAGATCTTAAATGGGTCATCCTGATGGTGCTCTTTAATATTCCAGGGTGTGAAAACGCCTACCAGCAAATGGAAGAATTACTCTTTGAAGTGAATGAAGGTATGCTGCATTAACTGTTTTTGCAGCTTCAAGAGTTGTTATGACCAAATCAGCACTATTTACTGTGCGTAATAATGAGCCCTGCCCACAATGCGGGGCTGAACTTGTCATTCGCTCCGGGAAACACGGTCCGTTTCTCGGATGCTCTCATTATCCGGAATGCGATTATGTACGTCCCCTGAAAAGTCAGGCAGACGGCCATATCGTTAAAGTTCTGGACGGTCAGTTATGCCCTCTTTGCGGTGCCGAGCTGGTACTACGCCAGGGGCGCTTCGGTATGTTTATCGGATGCAGCCAGTATCCGGCCTGCGAACACACCGAACTGATCGATAAGCCTGATGAAACGGCTATTGGCTGTCCGCAATGCCAGAGCGGGCATCTTGTCCAGCGTCGTTCGCGTTATGGCAAAACCTTCTACTCCTGCGATCGTTATCCTGATTGCCAGTTCGTCATCAATTCCAGACCGGTGGCGGGCGAGTGCCCCGAATGTCACTACCCGTTGCTGACAGAGAAGAAAACCGCGCAGGGCGTTAAATGCTTCTGTGCCAATAAACAATGTGGAAAGCTGCTCCCAGCGGAATAAACTCGTGAAGAATAACCTGCCAAAAGATCCCATCGTCACCATGGTGGAGATCCTGAAAAAAGAAGAAGTCATCGCTTATCCAACAGAAGCCGTTTTCGGCGTCGGTTGCGATCCGGACAGCGAAACCGCTGTGCATCGCCTGCTTGAACTCAAGCAGCGGCCTGTCGAGAAAGGGCTAATACTGATTGCCGCTAATTTTGCGCAACTGAAACCCTATATTGATGACAGCAGGCTGTCTGACACCCAACGTCAGGCAATCTTTGCCTGCTGGCCAGGTCCGGTGACTTTTGTATTTCCGGCAAAACCAACCACACCGCGCTGGCTCACTGGACGCTTTGATTCCCTTGCCGTGCGTGTCACCGACCATCCGCTGGTGGTTGAGCTGTGCGAGGCTTATGGCAAACCACTGGTATCGACGAGCGCCAACTTATCCGGTCTGCCGCCGTGCAGAACCGCCCAGGAGGTTGTCGCCCAATTCGGACCAGATTTCCCGGTCGTCGATGTACCGACTGGCGGCCGGCAGAATCCCTCCGAAATCCGTGATGCACTCACCGGTGAACTCTTCCGACAGGGGTAAATAGCATGGAACCGTATGTCGTTTTTGGAAATCCTGTCGCGCACAGCAAGTCGCCACTTATACATCAGCAATTCGCCAGCCAGCTGCAAATCGATCACCCCTATGGGAAAGCACTCGCCCCTGTTGATGATTTTGTTAATACGCTAAATGCTTTTTTTGATAAGGGAGGCAAGGGAGCAAATGTCACCGTGCCTTTTAAAGAAGAGGCTTTTGCGCGTGCGGATGAGCTGACGGAACGCGCTGCGCTGGCAGGGGCGGTTAACACCCTTAAACGACTCGATGATGGGCGCTTGCTCGGCGATAACACCGATGGCATCGGGCTCTTAAGCGATCTGCAACGGCTGGCATTTATCCGCCCCGGTTCGCGCGTTCTGCTGGTGGGCGCGGGTGGTGCGGCGCGTGGGGTGATCTTGCCCCTCTTATCACTCGATTGTGCTTTAACTATCACCAACCGCACCTGGACTCGCGTACAAACGTTAGCTGAGCTCTTTGCCCATACCGGAAGCATAGAGGTGGCGGAGATGGAGTCGCTTGTAGAGCGGGAGTTTGATCTCATCATCAATGCAACTTCTAGCGGGATGGGGGGCGATATTCCGGCGCTACCGCAAGCAATTATTCGCCCGCAGACTTACTGCTACGATATGTTTTATCAGAAAGGCAGCACACCGTTCCTGGCCTGGTGCGAAAAGCTTGGCGCCGTGAATCGCGCTGACGGCCTCGGGATGCTGGTGGGGCAAGCGGCGCACGCTCTGTTTTTATGGCATGGCGTATTGCCAGAAGTTGAACCTGTTATCGCAATGCTTAAACAGGAGCTGGCGAAATGAACCAGGCGATCCAGTTTCCCGATCGCGAAGAGTGGCATGACTCCACAAAGGCGATCGTTTTTCCCGCGCTGGTTAACGGCATGCAGATGATGTGTGCAATAAAGAGCTCAGTACTGGCGCAGCGTTTCGGTGGCAATACGCCAGAGGATTACCTTTCGCTTTTTCGCCAGCATCGCTGGGATCTGGAAGAGGAGGCGGAGCAGTGCATCCGCCGCCAGGAAGAGGACGATCAGGGCGTAATCTGGCTCTCCTGAGTAAGATACTCATCCTTCCATTTCACATAATTATTGGCCGAGTATTTCAAACCTTCGATTTCGGCCTCCGTCAGGGGGCGAATCTGTTTTACCGGGCTGCCCAGATAAAGGTAGCCGCTCTCCAGGCGCTTATTCTGTGGTACCAGGCTGCCTGCGCCAATCATGACCTCATCTTCAATCACGGCTCCATCCAGCACAATTGATCCCATCCCGACCAGCACGCGATGACCGATGGTGCAGCCATGCAGCATTACTTTATGGCCCACCGTGACATCCTCTCCTATAAGCAGTGGATTGCCTTCAGGGTTGTAGGAGGACTTATGCGTAACGTGCAGAACGCTACCGTCCTGAATATTTGTGCGTGCGCCAATCTCTACATAATTGACGTCACCCCGAATCACTACCAGCGGCCAAATGCCGACATCCTCTGCCATTCTTACATCGCCAACGACGACGCTGGTGGGATCAACCATGACGCGTTGACCAATAGTTGGGAAAAGATCCTTATAAGGACGCAGTACAGTAGACATAACACCTCACTTCAATCGGGCCAGAGTTATCACTTTGATCGCGGGATCCGCCTTCTGCAACTGTTTTATGGTGCATAAACTGTGCAGATCGCATGAGATCTCAGCGAAAAGGGCGAAAAAACAGCAGTCGAAAAAAAAGATCGCAAAAAGACTTGTGCTAAAAAATGGGATCCCTATAATGCGCCTCCGTTGACACGACAACGTGAATCACTTCACCAGATAGTCGCTTCGACGGAAGAGAAAAAATCCTGAAATTCAGGGTTGACTCTGAAAGAGGAAAGCGTAATATACGCCACCTCGCGACAGAGCGCTGAAGCGCGTCGCAACTGCT
>NZ_JAXCXB010000017.1:0-22260 GCF_034044935.1 Kosakonia sp. CFBP8986
CCGGTTCATACACCGCTCCCCCCTTGTCAATCCCCGCGGCCCCGCGAGGAAATCGGTGCTGCGCACTGCGCTCACCTCCCGCGTGCCTGACTGCGGTCGGCTCGACTCGACTTGCTCACCCCTACGGGGATTCGCTCCCTGTCTCGGTTCGCCTCTGTCCGCCATCCATGGCGTCCAGACCTTGTCATTCACGCTCCGGTTCGCCGATTTCAGCGGGGGTCAACACCGTCGCTGTAAGATAGGTGTCGAATGAAAAACCGTTGCTGCTGAAACCGCGTAGGCCGGATAAGGCGTAGCCGCCATCCGGCAATCGGTGCCGCGGAGAGAATGCCGGATGGCGCGTGACACGCTTATCCGGCCTACGCCGTTTCCTGGGACGGCACTATCACTGTTGCGCCATCGCCTTCTCGTTTTTCGCCCGCAGCTTCTTGGCGCGGCCCTCCAGCAGCAGATAACCAATCAGCGCCAGCAGCAGCGGCAGGAAGTAGTAGAGCACCCGGTAGGCGAGCAGGGCGGCGATAATAATCCCCTGCGACACATGCTCGCTGGCGAGCAGGGCGATAAACACCGCTTCCAGCACGCCGATGCCCGCCGGGATATGCACAATCACCCCGGCGATACTGCTGACCAGCAGTACCCCAAGCACAAAGAAGAAGTCGGCGCGCATGCCGAGCAGGATCCAGATAATCGCCCCCATTGCAATCCAGTTAGCACTGGAGATCACCATCTGCGCGACGGCGAATTTCCACGACGGCAGCACCAGTTTGTGGCCCTTAATGGTGACGTGACGGCGTTTCGCAAACGCGCAGCCCCACAGGTAGACGGCGATAATCAACAACAGCACCACGCCGACAATGCGCAGCGTCGAGGCGTCGATATACCAGTGCGCCGGGATCTCCACCACGCCAAAGGTAAAGATCAGCCCGCCGAGCAGAATATAGCCCAGCCAGTTGGTGGTGATACTGAGCGAGAAGATGCGCGTAATGGTGCTGCCCGGCAGCCCAAGCCGCGAGTAGAGGCGATAGCGCATGCCAATCCCGCCAACCCAGGTGCTGAGCGTCAGGTTAAAGGCATAACAGATAAACGACACCAGCATCACCTGGCGCTTCGCGAGCTTATGGCCGCAGTAGGCGCGGCCGAGCAGATCGTAAAAGCCATACAACACATAGCTGAGGATCACCAGCGCCACCGCGCTCAGCAGGGCGGTGCGGTTGTAATCGCGAATGACCTTCCAGACATCTTCCCAGTTCACCTTCTGCGCGTAGAGCACCAGCAGAACAATAACGGCGATAAAAAAGATCACCGTGAGGATTTTTTTAGCCAACCGCCAGCGCGGATGTGATGTTGACATCAGGGTTTTGCTCCCGAGTGCTGTGCTTCGTTTCTGTCCTGGGTTTCCATCTCCGGCTGTACCGGCGGCCCCACTTCAGCCAGTTTAGGGGTATGCGCCGGTAACCAGCCGACCAGCGCCGGGAAGTGGCGTAAGAAGTGGAACACCACCACGCTTTTCCCGAGATTCCACCAGGTGCGCTTCGGCGCCATCGACTCATCCACCTGCTTACAATCCTGCTCAATAATCTTTTGCAGGTTGTCGCGCAGCGTCTGGTTAAACTCGCGATCGTGAATGATCAGGTTCGCTTCGAGATTGAGTGACAGGCTTAACGGGTCAAGGTTGCTGGAGCCAACGGTCGCCCAGTGATCGTCCATCAGCGCCACTTTGCCGTGCAGCGGACGGCGGCGGTATTCATACACCTTCACGCCACCTTTCAGCAGGTAGTTATAGAGCAGCTCCGCGCCCACTTTGACAATCGGCATATCCGGCTCGCCCTGCACAATCAGCTTCACGGTAACGCCGCGACGGGCAGCGTTACGCATCGCGTGCAAAAGCCGGTAGCCGGGGAAGAAGTAGGCATTGGCGATAATCACTTCCCGGCGGGCGTTAGCCAGCATCTTCAGATAGTGACGTTCAATATCGTCGCGGTGGTCGTCATTATCGCGCCAGACAAACAGCGCCTGCGCTTCGCCCGGTTTACGGTTCTCTTCCGGACGATGACGGCGGCGCTGCCACCAGCGTTTCGCCGGGGCGTTATCGGGCAGATTTTCCAGCTCAAATTGCAGAATATCTTCGACGATAGGCCCTTCGACCCGCACGGCGTAATCCTGTTTCGCCTCGGGGCCATAATCAGAGAGGTGCTCAGCCGAGTAGTTAATCCCGCCGACAAAGGCGACGGTGTTGTCGATCACCACAATTTTGCGGTGCATACGACGGAAGACGTTGGTACGCATGCCGAGCAGCGGCGGGCGCGGATCGTAGTAGCGGAAAATCACCCCCGCCGAGGTGAGGGTGCTGACAAACGATTCGCTTAAATCGGGCGAACCGTAGCCGTCGAGCAGCACCTCAATACTGACGCCGCGCTGGGCGGCGCGCAGCAGCACGCTGTGCAGCTCTTTGCCCACTTTGTCTTCAAACCATATAAAGGTTTCGAGAATAATTTTCTGTTGCGCGTTATCAATCGCATCGTAGAGCGCCGGATAGTAGTTATCACCATTTTCCAGCAACTGGATGCGGTTACCGTCCCGCCAGCTACATTTCATAAATGGATCTCCGCACTCAGGGGGGCATGATCGGACAGATGACGCCAGTTGCGCAGCGGCAGCGCGGTAGGCGCACTGGCGCTGGCGTTTTTGACATAAATTCTGTCGAGGCGCAGTAAAGGCAGGCTGACCGGGAACGTTCGCGCCGGGCGACCGTGCGCGCGGGTGAAGATCTCCTCAAGCCCGGCCTGCGCTTTAAGCGGCTGGTTGGCTTTTTGCCGCCAGTCGTTGAAATCCCCCGCCACCAGCACCGGCTCGCCTTCCGGCAGAGAGTTGACCCACTCCGCCAGCATTTTTAGCTGCGCCTGGCGATGCGCCTCTTTCAGCCCAAGATGAACACTGAGGACATGTACCGCGCCGCCATAATCGGGCGGCACAATCCGGCAGTAGAGCAGGCCGCGTTTTTCGCTGCCATCTACTGAGACGTCGAGGTTTTCGTAGTGTTCAATCGGATAGCGGGAGAGCACCGCATTGCCGTGGTGCCCTTCAGGATAGACCGCATTGCGCCCGTAAGCGAAGTCGCTCCACATGGTATCGGCGATAAATTCGTAGTGGGTGGTATCGGGCCAGTTCTCAACGCGCAGCGGGTGCACTTCGTGGGCGCCCATCACCTCTTGCAGGCAGACGATATCGGCGCTCACCAGGCGCACGGCATCGCGCAACTCGGGCAAAATAAAGCGCCGGTTGAAAGTGGTAAAGCCTTTGTGTGTGTTAATCGTCAATACTTTTAATGAAAATGGTCGCGCGTGTTGGGTCATAAATCTCCTGCCAGCATCACTCTCCTGTATAGAAATAAATTGTAGTCCCTGTCACAAAAAAAGCCGGGGTTACAGAATTTTCCGTAGATCGGGGTACTCTTCTACAAGAGTAAAATCCTTGCGGAGAGATGCCATGAAGTGGCAACAACGTGTTCGTGTCGCAACAGGCCTGAGTTGCTGGCAGATTATGTTGCATTTGATGATTGTGGCGATACTGGTGATGGGCTGGATGAGCGGCAGGCTGGTGCACGTGGGGCTGGGGCTGTGCGTGCTTTATGGCGTCACCGTGCTGCTGATGCTCTTTTTCCAGCGCCATCATGACGCCGGCTGGCGCGGCATCGGCGATGTGCTCGAGGAGCTAACCACCACCTGGTATTTTGGCGCATCCCTTATTGCCATCTGGCTGCTCTCGCGGGTGCTGCAAAACAACTACCTGCTGGCGCTTGCCGGGCTGGCAATCCTTGGCGGCCCGGCGGTGGTCTCACTCTTAACTAAAGAGAAACGGCTAGGTCGTGTGACGACGAAACATGGCGTAGGCCGCAGTGCCCGTTGACAGGGCAATCACTATCAGCGGCCACAGGCTTCCCCAGATAATCTCCAGACTGGCATCCTTCAAATAGATCTGCTTGGTGATATCGGTAAAGTGCCGGATCGGGTTAATCCAGGTTAAGTCCTGCAACCATACCGGCATGTTCTCCACCGGCGAAACGTAGCCCGAAAGCAGGATCGCCGGCATCATAAAGACAAACACCCCGATAAACGCCTGTTGCTGCGTTTCGCAAAACGACGAGATCAACAGCCCAAACCCAACCAGCGACAGGCCGTAAACCAGCATCGCGAAGTAGAAGAGCAGTAGCGATCCGGCAAACGGGATCTGGTAAGCCAGAATGCCAAACAGCAGCACAATCGTCGCCTGAAACGCGGCGACAATCAGCGCCGGCACCGCTTTGCCGATAAAGATCTGCCAGGTGGCAAGCGGCGAGACCAACAGCTGATCGAAGGTGCCCTGTTCCCGCTCGCGCGCTACCGACAGCGAGGTGACAATCATCACGCCGATGGTGGTGATCATCGCTACCAGCGACGGCACGATAAACCATTTGTAATCGAGATTCGGGTTGTACCAGTTACGCACCACCAGCTCGCTGTTGTTCGGCTTCGGCTGCCCGGCCAGCAGCTCCTGCTGATAATCTTTCACCACCTGCTGAAGATAGTTGGCGGCGATCTGCGCGCTATTCGAGTTACGCCCATCCAGAATCAGCTGCATCTGCGCCGGTTTGCCGCTGTCGAGATCGCGGGAAAAATCCGCCGGGAAGCGCACCAGCAGCAGCGCTTTTTGCGTATCCAGCATCGGGCGGATTTCCTGCGGGCTGTGCAGCAGCAGCACATTGGTAAAGGCTTTGGCGCGGGCAAAGCGCTGGGTCAGCTCCACCGCGTGCTTGCCGTTATCCTCGTTATAGATAGCGATAGTGGCGTTGGTCACCTCAAGGGTGGCGGCAAACGGGAAGAGCAGCACCTGAAAAATCACCGGCAGAATCAAAATGGCGCGGGTTTGCGGCTCGCGCAGCAGGGACTGCAACTCTTTGCGGATCAGCGTCCATAAACGGTGAAACATGGCTTCTCCTTAATCCAGCCTGCGTTTGGTTTTCAGCCACGTCAGGCCGATAAACATCACGGCGGAGGCCACCAAAAACAGCATATTTATGGTCAATACCAGCGGAATATTGCCCGCCAGGAAGAGGCTTTGCAGCGTGCTGACGAAGTAACGCGCCGGGATGATATAGGTCACCGCACGAATAATCGCCGGCATACTGTCGATCTGAAAGATAAAGCCAGAGAGCATAATTGACGGCAGAAACGCGGCGTTCAGCGCCACCTGCGCGGCGTTAAACTGGTTGCGCGTGGTGGTGGAGATTAAAAGCCCCATGCCGAGCGTGCTGAGCAGAAACAGGCTGCTGAGCAGGAAGAGGATCAGCAGCGAGCCGCGATAGGGCACACCGAGAATAAAGACCGACACCAGCATACAGAGCAGCATCGCCAGCATGCCGAGAAAGTAGTAGGGAATGAGCTTACAGAGCAGCAGCTCGGCGCGGGTGATCTCGGTGGAGAGCAGCGCCTCCATGGTGCCGCGCTCCCACTCGCGCGCCACCACCAGCGAGGTGAGGATCGCGCCAATTACCGTCATGATAATGGTCACCGCGCCGGGAATAATAAAGTGCTGGCTGATGGCCGCCGGGTTGAACCAGTAGCGCGTCTGCACATCGATTAGCGGCGTGAAGGTTTCGCCGCGATCTTCCGCGCGCTGCGCCTGCCAGAGCTGCCAGATCCCTTGTAAATAGCCCTGCACAAAGTTGGCGGTATTCGGTTCGCTGCCGTCGGTGATCACCTGAATCGGTGCCACCTCGCTGGGTCTTGCCATCTGGGCATCGAAGTTGACTGGAATAACCACCAGACCACGGATGCGCCCGGCCTGCATCATCTCAATCAACTGCTGGCGATCGCTGCTGATGGTGGCGTCAATATAGGGCGAGCCGGTGAGCGCGTGGGTAAAATCGAGCGCCTCATCGCTGCGCTGCTCAAGCAGCACGCCAACGCGCAGCTTGCTGGAATCAAGGTTGATGCCGTAGCCAAAAATAAACAGCAGCAGCAGCGGGATCACCACCGCAATCAGCCAGCTACTCGGGTCACGCACGATCTGCCGCGTCTCTTTGACGCACAGCGCCCGTACGCGCCGCCAGGAGAGGGCGTTAACGCGCATTGCTATGCTCCTTATCCCAGTTCTGGATCAGCGTGATAAACGCATGCTCCATCGTCGGGTCCGGGTGGTTGTCGTCAGCGGTCTGCGCCTTCAGCTCGTCCGGCGTGCCGCTGGCAATCAGCTTGCCGCGGTAGACCAGCCCGATGCGGTCGCAATACTCCGCCTCATCCATAAAGTGGGTGGTGACCATCACCGTCACCCCTTTTTCCACCATGCTGTTGATATGCAGCCAGAACTCGCGGCGGGTGAGGGGATCGACGCCGGAGGTGGGTTCATCGAGAAAAAGAATGTCCGGCTCGTGCATCAGCGAGCAGGCCAGCGCCAGCCGCTGCTTATAGCCGAGCGGCAGTTGATCGGTGGCGTGGCGGGCAATGGTCTCCAGGCCAAACGCTTCGCTCATTCGCGCCATCTTCTCCCGCTGCGCGCTGCCGCGCAGGCCATAGACACCGGAGAAGAAGCGCAGGTTCTGCTCTACGGTCAGGTTGCCGTAGAGGGAGAACTTCTGTGCCATATAGCCGAGGCGCTGGCGCGCTTTGCCGGAGCTGACTTTAAGATCCATATTCAGCACCAGCGCCTGGCCAGCGGTCGGCACCAGCAGGCCGCACATCATCTTAAAGGTGGTGGATTTGCCCGCACCGTTCGGGCCGAGCAGGCCAAAGATCTCGCCGCGCTTGACGGCAAAATTAACCTCGTCGGTGGCGGCAAAATCGCCAAACTTTTTGGTGAGCGATCTCGCTTCAATCACCGTCTCTTCCGCGTCGCCGTTCACCGAGTGCAGGATCTTGCCAAGCGGCGACTCGGCGGCACCCGCACCGCCCAGCAGGTCGATAAAGGCATCTTCGAAGCGCGGAGCGGTCTCCTCAATCTGTAGCGGCGGCATCTCTGGCGCGGCGTGAATCGCCTGCACGTCGGCCCCTTTTTTCAGGATCATGCGCACCGAGCGCCCCTGGATCACGCCATCGCTCACCTGTGGCAGCCTGAGAATGCGCCGCAGCAGGCGGCGGTTATTCTCATCGCGGCTGGTGAGCAGAAAGCTGCGGCCGGCCATGCTGCGGGTTAACGCTTTCGGCTCGCCGTGGTAGAGCAGCTCGCCCTCGTTCATCAGCAGCACATCGCGGCACTGCTCTGCTTCATCAAGATAGGAGGTGCTCCAGAGGATCAGCATCCCGTCGCCCGCCAGTTCATGCACCATCTGCCACAGCTCACGCCGCGAAATGGGGTCGACGCCGACGCCCGGCTCATCAAGCAGCAGCACCTGCGGATCGCCGACCAGCGTACAGGCCAGCCCCAGCTTCTGCTTCATACCACCGGAGAGTTTGCCCGCCAGCCGGTCGGTAAAGGGGCCGAGGGAGGTAAACGCCAGGAGGCGGGTAAACATCTGCTGGCGCTTCTCGCCGGTGACGCTGCGCAGATCGGCATAGAGGATCAGATTCTCCATCACCGTCAGATCTTCATAGAGGCCAAATTTCTGCGGCATATAGCCGAGCACGGCATGCAGTTCGCTGTCGTTGTCGATAGGGTCGAGGCCCAGCACACGCACGCGGCCTTCGTTCTGCTTCATCAACCCTGCCAGAATACGCATCAGCGTCGTTTTGCCCGCGCCATCCGGGCCGACCAGCCCGGTGACATAACCGGCCTGGATTTTACAATCCAGCCGCGCCACCGCCGGTTTCTCCATGCCGGGGAACTGTTTTACCAGCCCGTCGATCTGAATAGTCCGCTCATTCATGACGCGCCTCGCCGTCAAAACGCAGCGTCACCGGCATCCCCTGGCGCAGGTTATCATCGGCATCGGTGACGATAATGCGCAGGCGATAGACCAGGTCGGTACGCAGATCCGGGGTTTCAACGGTTTTTGGGGTAAATTCGGCGGTCGGTGAGACAAAGCCGATTTTGCCGTGATAGGGCTTATCCGGGCGGCCATCGGTGTAGAGCAGGATTTCGGCACCCGGTCGCGTCTGGTGCAGATTGCGCTCATCGACATAGGCGCGCACCCACACCGGGCGGGTCAGCGACAGGGTTAACACGCTGCTGCCAGCGTTAAGCATGCTGCCCGGCTCTACGGCGCGGGTCAGCACCGTGCCGTTGCTCGGCGCGACCAGCGTAGTGTCCTGCAAATCAAGCTGCGCCTGCGCCAGTGCGGCCTGCGCCTGTTCGAGGCCCGCTTTCGCCTGGGCGATCTCCTGCGGGCGGTTACCGGCGCGGAACTGGCGCAATTTATCCTGCGCCGATTTGAGCGTTGCCTGCGCCTGGTCGCGCGCCGAGCGGGCGTTCTCCAGATCGTTTGCCGAGATCACTTTTGTTTTCCACAGCCCCTGCTGGCGCTGGTAGAAGTTCTGCGCGTAATCGTACGCCGCCTGCGCCTGGCTAACGGCGGAGGCCGCCTGGGCGATCTCCTCGGCGCGGTAGCCTTCGGTAGCTAACGCATATTTGGCTTCGGCAGTAGAGACGTTGGCTTTCGCCTGCAACAGCGCGTTTTCATAAGGCGCGCGGTCGATTTCGCCGAGCTTCTGCCCGGCCTGTACGCTGTCGCCCTCATCCACCTGCAACGCCGCCAGCCGCCCGCCGACGCGAAAACTTAAATTAACGGTGCGGATATCGACATTGCCATACAGCGTCAGGCTGTCGTCCTGCCTGCTTTGATACCAGTACCAACCGCCGGCGAGCATCGCCAGCAGCACCACGCTGAGTAACACCACAACGCTACGCTTTTTCATCACTCCGGACTCCTGTGCGTTAATCCCTGCAAAATAAAATCGATATGGCAGGTGATGACTTGAAAGATCATTTCGGTTTTCTCTTCGTCGAACTGCGTCCAGCCTGCACGCAGCAAAATGGTTTCCCGCACCAGGCGGAAGGCGAGGATCTCGCCGATTAAGGCGTGGGCATGCAGCACCATCTGCGTGCTGTCGGCGTCCTGGCCGGTGTAGGCGGCGAGCAGACGCGTCAAATGCTGGTGCATCGGGTCGATCACCTGCTCATGCACAATCTGATAGGCGCGAGTGGGGGAGAGCTGCTCGCGGGAGATAAATTTGCTCAGGTTAAGGGTTTCATCATGGGTCAGTAGCGTGAGCATCTCTTTGCTGGCGCGATGGATCAGCGCGCGGATGGCAGATCGGTCAGGCTCGGTCTCGGCAAACAGCGCCTCGGCGGCCTGCACGTGTGGCGCAAAATGGTGGCTGATAAAGTCGGCAATCCACTGCGCGCAGGCGAGGTAGAGATCCTCTTTCGAGCCGAAGTAGTAAGGGATGGCGGCGATGTTCTGCCCGGCCTGAGCGGCGATATCCCGCGTGGTGGCATGCAGGCCATACTCGCCAAACTGCGCAAGGGCGGCGGCAATTAACTGATTTTTGGCCTGTTCGCCTTTGCTGGTGGTCGGTGTGCTATTCATAGGGGTTATAAAATTAATCAATCGATTGATTAACTCTACGACGCCGGAAAAATGTTGTCCAATTTTTGCGCAGGAAATGTGAGGGGGGCTAAATTTATCCCTTTTTCAGAGAATGAAGCGGGAAGATATCTTGCTGAGACATTGACGTGGGATATTTTATGCGCCGGATCACAAAAGCTGATACACTCCGCACCTTCATGACATTGTGGTTTTTGTCATCAGTCTACCTATTATCTCCTCGAAAACTACACCTGTGACAGGTCGGGGCGGTGCGGAGTTGTTATGTCATTTGATGCCCTTGGCCTGAATCCGGATATCCTGCGCGCAGTTGCGGAGCAGGGTTACCTCGAGCCGACCCCTATTCAACAGCAGGCGATCCCTGCGGTGCTGCAAGGCCGCGATCTGATGGCCAGCGCCCAGACCGGCACCGGTAAAACCGCCGGTTTTACACTGCCGCTGTTGCAACGCCTGGTGCAGAGCCAGCCTCACGCGAAAGGCCGCCGTCCGGTACGCGCCCTGATCCTGACCCCAACCCGTGAACTCGCGGCGCAGGTCGGTGAGAACGTGCAGGAGTATAGCCAGTATCTCAATATTCGTTCGATGGTCGTCTTCGGCGGCGTCAGCATTAACCCGCAGATGATGAAACTGCGCGGCGGCGTTGACATCCTGGTGGCTACCCCGGGCCGTCTGCTCGATCTCGAACACCAAAACGCTCTGAAGCTCGACAGCGTGGAAATTCTCGTGCTGGATGAAGCTGACCGTATGCTGGATATGGGCTTTATCCACGATATTCGCCGCGTGCTGTCGAAGCTGCCGGCGAAGCGTCAGAACCTGCTCTTCTCCGCGACCTTCTCGGATGAGATCAAACAGCTGGCGGAAAAACTGCTGCACAACCCACTGGAAATCGAAGTCGCACGCCGTAACACCGCTTCCGAGCAGGTGACGCAGCATGTTCACTTTGTGGATAAGAAACGCAAGCGGGAACTGCTGTCGCAGATGATTGGCGAAGGTAACTGGCAGCAGGTACTGGTCTTTACCCGTACCAAGCATGGTGCCAATCACCTTGCTGAGCAGCTGAACAAAGATGGCATCACCAGTGCGGCGATCCACGGTAACAAGAGCCAGGGCGCACGTACCCGCGCGCTGGCAGACTTTAAATCCGGTTCGATTCGCGTGCTGGTGGCAACAGATATCGCCGCGCGCGGCCTGGATATCGAAGAGCTGCCGCATGTCGTCAACTATGAGTTACCGAACGTGCCGGAAGATTACGTACACCGCATCGGCCGTACCGGCCGTGCTGCCGCCACCGGCGAAGCGCTGTCGCTGGTCTGTGTCGATGAGCATAAACTGCTGCGCGACATTGAGCGTCTGCTGAAAAAAGAGATCCCGCGTGTTGCGGTTGCAGGTTATGAGCCGGATCCGTCAATCAAAGCGGAGCCGATCCAGAATGGCCGTGGTCAGAACGGCGGCCGTCAGGGCGGTGGCGGCGGTCGCAGCCAGTCCGCACCGCGCCGTAGCGAAGGCGAGACGCAGAAAGCGCGTCATCCGCGTCGTAGCAACGACGGCGCAGCCGCGAAATCGGAAGGTGGAGCCGCGAAGCCCGTGGGCAATCGCCGTCTTGATGGCGGTGCAGCGAAACCGGCAAACAACGGCGCACGCCGTCGTCGTCCGCGTAAACCCGCTTCCGCGTAAATCTGTTTCCGTTCAGGCCGGGTAGGTTTATCCGGCACTCAAAACCGCCATCGGGCATTACGCCGGATGGCGGTTTTTTTATGGTGCTGCTGACACGATCTCACTGAAACGGCGTAGGCCGGATAAGCGTGAGCGCCATCCGGCATTCTCCCCGCGGCACCGATTGCCGGATGGCGGCTGTGCCTTATCCGGCCTACCAAAACGGAGCCCGCTGCCGCTGGAACGGCGTAGGCCGGATAAGCGCCAGCGCCATCCGGCAATGTATCAGCGATACCGACTTTGCTTTTATCTGCGATATGACAGCGAGGGGGGGGTGTCCCCGCTGAAATCGGCGAACCGAAGCGTGAATGACAAGGTCTGGACGCCATGGATGGCGGACAGAGGCGAACCGAGACAGGATGTCGAGTCGAGCCGGCCGCAGTCAGACACGCGGGAGGTGAGCGCAGTGCGCAGCACCGATTTCCTCGCGGGGCCGCGGGGATTGACAAGGGGAGCGGACCCCCCCTTGTCCCGTTCACCGTATAAGAGATTAATGAAACTCCCCAATGCCTGGTGAACGGAACCGTTCCACAAAATGCCATATGCCAGACCCATTGCCGGATGGCGGCTGCGCCTTATCCGGCCTACGCGGTTTCAGAGGCCGGGCTTCTACAACATCTCGCCATTACTGGCGATAACCTGCTGATACCACCCAAAGCTGCGCTTTTTGCTGCGCTTGAGCGTGCCGTTGCCCTCGTTGTCTTTATCGACATAGATAAAGCCGTAGCGCTTTTTCATCTCGCCGGTGCCGGCGCTGACAATATCAATCGGTCCCCACCAGGTGTAACCCATAATCTCGCAGCCATCCGCAATCGCCTCGGCCATTGCCTGAATATGGCGGCGGCCATAATCGATGCGCGCCTGGTCATTAATCTCGCCGTTGGCCTCCACTTCATCAACACCGCCATAACCGTTTTCAACGATAAACAGCGGCTTGCGGTAGCGGTCCGCCAGCTCATTACAGACGATACGAAAACCGAGGGGATCGATAGGCCAGCCCCACTCGGTCTTCTCCAGGAACGGGTTGTCCAGCCCGGCGGTGCCGCCGGTATCGACGCGGAACTGCCCGCCCGCCTGGTGCAGCACGCTGCGGTAGTAGCTAAAGCCGAGGTAATCGGAGGGGTACGCTTTGAGCAGTTGCATGTCGCCCTCTGCCATCTCCAGCTTCACACCCAGATCGTTCAGCAGCCGTTTAGCGTACGCCGGGTATTCGCCCAGCATCATCACATCGGAGAAGAGCAGCGAGCGGCGGCGCAGCTGCATGGTCGAGAAGATATCCTCCGGGTTGCAGCTTGCCGGGTAGACGGTGCTCAGCGACAACATACAGCCGATAAGCGCATTGGGCATGATCTCGTGGCAGAGCATGTTCGCCAGCGCATTGGCGACGAACTGGTGGTGGTTCGCCTGCCAAATCTCCTGTGGGCTGGCGTCAACATCCACCGCGCCGGTGGCAAACGGCATACGGTTCATGTTGTTCAGCTCGTTAAAGGTCATCCAGTATTTGACCTTGCCCTGATAACGGCGGAACACCGTCTCGCAGTAGCGGGTGAAGAAGTCGATAAGCTGGCGGTTTTTCCAGCCGCCATACTCCTGATAGAGCGCCAGCGGCGTTTCGTAATGCGAGAGCGTGATCACCGGCTCAATGCCGTACTTCAGCAACTCATCAAACAGGTTGTCGTAAAATTGCAGCCCCGCCTCGTTGGGCGTAGTCTCATCCCCGCGCGGGAAGATGCGCGACCAGGCAATCGAGGTGCGAAAGCATTTGAAGCCCATCTCGGCGAAGAGCGCCACATCCTCTTTGTAGTGATGGTAAAAGTCGACCGCCTGGTGGCTGGCGTAGTAGAGGTTCGGGTCAATCACCACATCATGTTTACCGGAAGCGATACCGCCGCGCACCACGTCAGCGATAGAGGGCCCTTTGCCATCTTCGTCCCATGCGCCTTCCGCCTGATTAGCAGCAATCGCGCCGCCCCATAAAAAGTCGTTCGGAAAAACAGACATATCCGCTCCTTAATCCGCTAAGTCTTCGCCATTCGAGGCGATCAGTTTTTTATACCAGTGGTAGCTTTTCTTCAGCGAGCGCGCCTGGCTGCCGTTGCCCATATCGTCCTGATCGACATAGATAAAGCCGTACCGCTTGGAGATTTGCGCCGTCCCGGCGCTGACCACATCAATCGGCCCCCACCAGGTGTAGCCAAAGAGATCAACACCGTCGGCAATCGCCTCCTGCATCTGCACCACGTGCTGGCGCAGGTAGTCGATACGGTAATCGTCATCGATGGAGCCATCCGCCTTGACGGTATCCACCGCGCCGAGGCCGTTTTCGGCAATAAACAGCGGCTTCTGGTAGCGGTCATAGAGTTGATTAAGCGCTAGTCGCAGCCCTTTCGGGTCGATCTGCCAGCCCCATTCGCTGGTGGTGAGGTGCGGGTTACGAATGCCACCGGTGATCAGGTTGCCTTCTGCGCCGTCATGCAATGCCGGGTTGGCGCTGACGGTGCTCGACATGTAGTAACTGAACGAGACGAAATCGACCGGGTGCTGGCGCAGGATCTCATCATCGCCAACCACTTTTTGTAGCGTCACCCCTTTTTCCGCCAGCATGCGATCGGTGTAGGCGGGGTAGTAGCCGCGTGCCTGCACGTCGCTGAAGAAGAGCGATACGCGCTGCATCTCTTCGCAGGCCTGCAAATCATCCGGGTGGCAGGTGTGCGGGTAGAGCATCTGGTAGCTGATCATGCAGCCCATCTGCGAGCCGGGAATAATGGTGTGGCACGCTTTGGTGGCGAGCGCGCTGGCAACAAACTGGTGGTGCGCGCCCTGGTACTTATCCTGCTCAAGATGCGGGTTGTCCTCCTCAATCACCCCGACGCTGACATAGGGGTGGTGCTTCACGCAGTTGATCTCGTTAAAGGTCATCCAGTACTTCACCTTTTTGCGATAACGCGTAAAGACGGTGGTGGCGAAGCGGACATAGAAATCGACCAGTTGGCGGTTCGGCCAGCCGCCGTAATCGGTGACCAGCGCCAGCGGCATTTCATAGTGGGAGAGTGAGACAATCGGCTCGATGCCGTGTGCGCGTAACGTGTCGAACACCTCGTCATAAAACGCCAGCCCTGCTTCGTTGGGCGTGGTCTCATCCCCGCGCGGGAAGATGCGCGTCCAGGCGATCGACATACGAAAACACTTGAAGCCCATACCGGCAAACAGCGCGATATCCTCTTTGAAATGGTGGTAGAAGTCGTTGCCTTTGCGCTTCGGGTAGTACTTTTTGCTCTCCGGATCCTGCGCTTCGCGCACCTGCGCGTGGGTCATGCCCAGCCACTGATCGAGCCAGCGCTCGCGCGGCGTGTTGATATCGAAGGTGTAAACATCGGAGACGGAGAGCCCTTTGCCGTCGACATTCCATGCCCCTTCAAGCTGGTTGGCCGCCGTTGCGCCGCCCCATAAAAACCCTTCCGGAAATGATTTCGAATAAGCCACTGGTGTGCTCCTTAGGCCGCGTTTGCGGTCAATGTGAGAAATGCGTCCCGGCTGGCGACATCGCCATCTGTTTTTACCGGGCTGATATCGCCGTACTGTTCGCTATTGGTGACCACCACGATCACGCTCGGATCAATCCCTTCTGCCCGCAGCGCGGCGAGATCGAAGCTGACCAGCAGATCGCCCACCTCCACGTTCTGCCCGGCCTCGATATGGCTGGTGAAGTGCTTGCCGCCGAGTTTCACCGTGTCGATACCGATGTGGATGAGGATTTCGGCGCCGGTATCGCTCTCCAGCGCCAGCGCGTGGTGGGTTTCAAACAGCGATTCGACCTTGCCGTTGACCGGCGAACGTAGCTCGCCGTTGCTCGGGTCGATAGCCAGGCCTTTACCGAAAATCTCATCGGCGAAGACCGGGTCACTCAGGGTATTAAGGGCTTTCAGCGTGCCGCTGACCGGGGCGAAGAGTCGCTCCTCATCGCGTGCGATCTTCACCGGGCTGACGCCTGCTACCACCTTCTCTTCGAAACCGAGGATCACCGTCAGTACGGCAGCGGAGACAAAGGAGAGCGCGATACTGACAATCGCCCAGAGAAAGGTCGGGCCGACCAGCGCCGGCAGGCCGGGCAAGCCGCTGAGGGCAAAGGCGTAGGTTTTCACCCCCATCGCCATCGCAAAGCCGCCGCCAATCGCGCCGCCCAGCAGCGCGGCGGCAAAGGGGCGTTTGTAGCGGATATTGACGCCATACATAGCCGGTTCGGTGATGCCCATCATCGCGCTGAAGCTGGTGGAGAGTGCCAGCGACTTCAGCTTCTTATCGCGTGCGCGAATAAACACGCCGAAAGCCGCGCCCGCCTGGCCGAGGTTGGCGACATAAAAGAGGATTTTGAACGGGTCAAAACCCATGGTGCTGATGTTGTTGATCATGATTGGCACCAGCACATAGTGCATGCCGGTAATGATGATCATCGATAGCGTGCCGCCCACCACCACGCCTGCGACGATGCCCATGTTTTCAACCAGCCAGGTAATGCCGCCGGAGAGCGCATTGCCGGCGAAAATACCGAGCGGCCCGATAACCATCAGCGTAATCGGCGCGACAATCACCAGGCTCAGCAGCGGCACAAACATCGTTTTCAGCACGCCGGGCATGATGCGGTCAATCAGCTTCTCCACCCGGCTTAGCAGCCACACCGCCAGCAGAATCGGGATCACCGTCGAGGCGTAATTGACCGTCGGCACCGGCAGGCCGAGAAAGCTCACCGGCGCGCCGGATTTAAACAGCGTCTGGATCGCCGGGTGGAAGAGGGTGGCGGCGAGCGCCACGGCGACGTAGGGGTTGGCACCAAACTTATTCCCGGCGCTGAAAGCCAGCGCCAGCGGCATAAAGTAGAAGACGCCGTCGCTGATGGCGAGCAGGATCTGGTAGGTCTGGTTGCTGGTCTGAAGCCACTGCATGGCAACCATCAGTGCCAGCACCCCTTTCAGGATCCCGGCTCCGGCAATTGCCGGAATGATCGGCGAGAAGATGCTTGATAACCCCTCCAGCACCACCGACACCGGATTACGCCGTTTGCTGCTGCTGGCACTGGACGAGACGCCGGGCAGTTGCGCCAGCAGCGCTTCGCAGAGTGGGGCGACCTCATTCCCGATTATCAGCTGGTACTGATCGCCAGAGATATTCACGCCGATCACGCCATCCAGCGCTTCCAGCGCCGCGCGGTCGACCTTGTCATGGTCGTGAAGGAGAAAACGCAGGCGGGTGATGCAGTGAAACAGCGACAGGATATTCTCCTTGCCGCCGATATGCGCAATGATCTTCTGCGCGGTTTGCGGGTAGTTCATGCTTATTCCTCCAGACAGACGCCCGATTTTCTGGCGTCATCAACAAACATCGGCCCCGGCCGATACCTTGTTTCCTCTGGGGTTTGCCTGATTTAACAGTAACAAGCCTGGATGGAATTCATTTTTTCACGCTGCAGGCATATCTGCCTGTCGGGTGAATTACGCCGACCGTTGCACCACGTTTTCGATATGCACGGTCAGATAAAGCTTCTCGGAGTTGCTCATGGTGTGGTGATAATGTTTGCCGACAAACTCGCTGATGGCGTTAACGCACTTCAGCGTCGTTTGATAGCGGCGCTCAACCATGGCAAATAACTCCTCGTCATCGTTGTTTAATACCTCCCCGGCAATCACCCGCTGCGCGAAAAATTTTAAGTGGGTAATAAAGCGCTGGTAATTGAGGGTGTGCTCATCGGGCGGCAGGGTAAAAAAGTATCTGACGATATTTTGCAGCTGATAAATAAGCCGGGTAATTTGCGTGGTTTTTCCCATCGTATCGTTCAGCCCGGCGTTCACAATATGCAGGGCGATACTGCACGCTTCGCTGTCCGGTAACAGCGTGCCGGTGCGCGCCACCACCATGCCCAGCGCCTGGCGGCCAATGGCGTACTCGGCGGTGTAAAAGTGGCGCACTTCCCACTCCAGCGGGTTGGCTAAACTCTCGCCTTTTTCACTGCGTTGCAGGGCAAAATGGAGGTGATCGGCAAGGGTGACATACAGCCCGTCGCTTAATTTATGCGGCAGGGTTTCGCGCGCGAGGGCGACAATATCCGCCGTTAACTGGACAATTTCCACCGGCACTTCGCTCACCAGATCTTTAAAACGGGCCGAGAGCTGGGAGTCTTTCAGGTGGAATATCTTCTCAATGGCGTCCATATTGACGCGGTCACCGCTCTGGGTATTAAACCCGAGGCCGCGCCCGGTCAGAATTACCTCAAAGCCGTGCTCATCGAGGGCGCTGACAACGTTATTATTTAATATTTGTTTGACCAGCATCGCCAACTCCTGCAAACAAAAACGGGCAAAACATAAATACAGCCAGGGACGGATTGATCCCCTCAGTCTGCATTTAGGTTTTGCCCGATATTCGGTAACAAGCGTAATGCAGATAAAAAGCTAGCATTGACCATATAAATGTTCAACGCGTCGGGAAGCGGTTTCATAAATGGATCTGCCAATTTGTGATCGGCTTTGCGAAAAGTATCGTCTGCCTGACGTGCGATTTACGAGCAGGCTTCCATAACGGCAAAAAGCGTTCGCCCCTGCGGGCGAAAAAGTGCCACAATAGTGGCCGTTTATACAGTACTTCAGGTTATCGAATGGCCCTTACCGCCGCGTTAAAAGCGCAAATTGCCGCCTGGTATAAGGCGTTGCAACAACAGATCCCGGACTTTATTCCCCGCGCGCCGCAGCGTCAGATGATTGCTGACGTGGCAAAAACGCTGGCGGGCGATGAGGGCCGCCATCTGGCGATTGAAGCGCCGACCGGGGTCGGTAAAACCCTCTCATACCTTATTCCGGGCATTGCCATTGCCCGGGAAGAGCAGAAAACGCTGGTGGTCAGCACCGCCAACGTCGCCCTACAGGATCAGATCTTCAGTAAAGATCTGCCGCTGCTGCGCAAAATTATTCCCGATTTACGCTTTACCGCCGCCTTTGGCCGCGGGCGCTATGTCTGCCCGCGCAATCTTGCCGCACTCGCCAGCAGCGATCCCAATCAGCAGGATCTGCTGGCCTTTCTTGATGACGAACTGACGCCCGGCAACAAAGAGGAGCAGACGCGCTGCGCATCGCTGAAAGCCGATCTCGACAGCTATAAGTGGGATGGCCTGCGCGATCACACCGATAAAGCCATCAGCGACGATCTCTGGCGACGCCTGAGCACCGATAAAGCGGGTTGCCTGAACCGTAACTGCCACTACTACCGCGAGTGCCCCTTCTTTGTGGCGCGTCGGGAGATCCAGGAAGCGGAAGTGGTGGTCGCCAACCACGCGCTGGTGATGGCGGCGATGGAGAGCGAAGCGGTGCTACCGGAGCCGAAAAACCTGCTGCTGGTGCTCGATGAGGGCCACCATCTGCCGGATGTCGCCCGCGATGCGCTGGAGATGTCGGCAGAGATCACCGCCGGCTGGTATCAGCTGCAACTCGATCTCTTCACCAAACTGGTGGCGACCTGCCTTGAGCAGTTTCGCCCGAAAACCCTGCCGCCGCTGGCCACGCCCGAGCGGCTCAATGCCCACTGCGAAGAGCTGTTTGAGCTGATCTCCTCCCTCAACGCCATTCTCAATCTCTATCTTCCCGCCGGGCAGGAGGCAGAACACCGCTTTACAATGGGCGAACTGCCGGATGAAGTGATGGAGATCTGCCAGCGGCTGGCGAAACTGACTGAGATGCTGCGCGGGCTGGCGGAGCTGTTTCTCAACGATCTCAGCGAGAAAACCGGCAGCCATGACGTTGTGCGTCTGCACCGGGTGATTTTGCAGATGAACCGGGCGCTTGGGATGTTTGAGAGTCAGAGCAAGCTCTGGCGGCTGGCATCGATGGCGCAGGCCTCCGGCGCGCCGGTTTCCAAATGGGTAACGCGCGACGTGCGCGACGGGCAGCTGCACCTGCAGTTTCACTGCGTAGGTATTCGCGTCAGCGACCAGCTGGAAAAGCTACTCTGGCGCAGCGTGCCGCATATTGTCGTCACCTCGGCGACCCTGCGCTCGCTCAACAGCTTCAACCGCTTGCAGGAGATGAGCGGCCTGAAGGAGAAAGCGGGCGACCGCTTTGTCAGCCTCGACTCGCCGTTCAACCATGTCGAGCAGGGGAAGATTATTATTCCGCAGATGCGCTACGAGCCGCTGATGGAGAACGAAGAGCAGCATATCGCCGAGATGGCGACCTGGTTTCGTGAACAGGTAGAGAGCAGAACGCACCGCGGGATGTTGGTGCTATTCGCCAGCCAGCGCGCGATGCAGCTCTTTCTTACCTATGTGCCCGATCTGCGTCTGTTGCTGCTGGTGCAGGGCGATCAGCCCCGTTACCGGCTGGTGGAGTCGCACCGAAAACGCATCGACGGCGGTGAACGCAGCGTGCTGGTTGGCCTGCAATCCTTTGCTGAAGGGCTGGATCTGAAGGGGGATTACCTCACCCAGGTGCATATCCATAAGATTGCCTTCCCGCCCATCGACAGCCCGGTGGTGATCACCGAAGGCGAGTGGCTCAAAAGCCTCAAGCGTTATCCCTTTGAAGTGCAGAGCCTGCCGAGCGCCTCGTTTAACCTGATTCAGCAGGTCGGGCGCCTGATCCGCAGCCATGAGTGTCGCGGTGAAGTGGTGATTTACGATAAGCGGCTGTTGACCAAGAGTTATGGGAAACGACTGCTTGATGCACTGCCAATATTTCCAATTTCCCAACCGCCGATGCCTGACGTTATAGTGAAGAAACCAGAACAGAAGCGCCGCAAGCGCCGTTAACGATGTGAGCACGCAAGGAGAGTCCATGGATTACCGCACCATCATTAAAGAGGTTGGCCGGGGCAAAAATCACGCCCGCGACCTTGATATTGACACCGCCCGCAGCCTCTACGCGAGGATGCTCAATGGCGAGGTACCGGAACTGGAGATGGGCGCGATCCTGATTGCGCTGCGTATTAAAGGGGAAGGCGAGGCCGAAATGCGCGGCTTCTACGCGGCGATGCAGGATCGGACAATGAAGCTGACGCCGCCGGTGGCGAAACCGATGCCGATTGTTATCCCGAGCTATAACGGCGCGCGCAAGCAGGCGAACCTGACGCCGCTGCTGGCGATTCTGCTCAGCAAACTGGGCTTTCCGGTGGTGGTGCACGGCGTCAGTGAAGATCCGACCCGCGTCGTCAGTGAGACGATTTTCGCCCTGCTGGGCATTGAAGCTACTATGCTTGCCGGGCAGGCGCAGGCGAAGCTGGAGGGGCATCAGCCGGTCTATATTCCGGTAAGCGCTCTCTGCCCGCCGCTGGAGGATCAACTGGGTCTACGCTGGCGTATGGGCGTGCGTAACAGCGCGCACACGCTGGCGAAGCTGGCGACCCCCTTTGCCGAAGAGGCAGCGCTGCGCCTCTCCAGCGTGTCGCACCCGGAGTACCTCACCCGCGTGGGCAAATTTTTTGCCGATATCGGCGGGCGCGGGCTGCTGATGCAGGGCACCGAAGGGGAGGTATACGCCAATCCGCAGCGCTGCCCGCAGATGAACCTGATCGATCCCGCAGGTGAGCGCGTGCTTTTTGCCCGCAGTGATGCGGCGCTGGAACCTGCTTCAGGCGGTGCGGCGAAAGATGCAGACAGCACGTCGCGCTGGATCGAGAGTTGCCTGAGCGGACGCGAAGCAATACCGGAGTCATTAAAGGTGCAGTTGGCCTGCTGCCTTGTGGCAAGCGGTGAAGCGCAGACGCTGGAAGAGGGGATGGCGCGCGTCGCGGCGACATTTGGATAAAAAAAAGCCCGTCACAATCCTGGACGGGCCATGCAAAGGGCAATAAGGGTCAATGAGGGTGGTGCATCCGGCAGAGGGTTAAAATGCCGGGGTAAAACGCGGGTCAGGTTACTTATAGATAACCGCTGTGCCACTCAGCTTGTTATTGCCGGTGGTAGACAGAATGCTGTAGCCAGAAGCACCTTCCGCTTTGGCTTTCTCTGCCAGGCGTGCTTCAAGGCCGTCCAGCGTGGTTGCGCCGTGGGCGGATACCACACCGATTTTGTTCAGCTCGCCTGCCTGAGCAGGGTTAACAGATTGAGCCGCAAAAGCACCGAAAGAGAGGGTGGATAATGCGACAGCAGCAACAGCATATTTAATGGCGTTCATAGGGTTTCTCTCGCAGGTTATACTGAATTTGGGACGATGTTCCGTCGATGTGATAAGTATCACAGTTTTTTATCAGCGAGAAAATCGAAGAGAATTGAAAGCCTTGTTCTAAAAAATTGAACAATAGTTAAGTTTTTGAAGCATAAAGGTTAAAAAGATAAAAAAGCATGAAATGGGAGCACTACCTCGCCACGCGGAGATAAGCGGCACATTTTGCGACAAGCGAAGCGGAAAAGTGTGAAGGTAAAGGTAAGTGCTTATCCTGCCGGAAAGCGTCAGGAAAAGTCAGCGTAGCTGGCTATCCTTCGATCCTCTGCGATTATATCCTGAATATGTCGAGTTATGTAAATCTTTCTCCTGCTGGCATTTCACGCACAGCCGCACGCCGGGAATCGCTTTTCGCCGCGCTTGCGGAATGGTTTCACCGCACTCTTCGCACTCAGTAAGGCTCTCACCACCCGGAATATCCCGGCGCGCACGGGCGACCGCATCCTCAATGGTGCTGTCGATCTGCTGCTGTACTGCATCGTCGTTTGCCCAACCTGAAGCCATAATTTCCTCCTGTATAGCTATTAAGTATAGACGCTATAAGGTGGCATGAAGTTTTAGGCCGGATAAGGCGTAAGGGAATGAAGCCGCTGGAACGGCGTAGGCCGGATAAGCGTTTACGCGCCATCCGGCATTATCTTCGCGGCACAATTGCCGGATGGCGGCTGCGCCTTATCCGGCCTACAAAAACGTGCTGTCAGCGACACTGGTGCGGTTTTTATCTGCAATACGGCAGCGAGGGGGTTGTGTCCCCGCTGAAATCGGCGAACCGAAGCGTGAATGACAAGGTCTGGACGCCATGGATGGCGGACAGAGGCGAACCGAGACAGG
>NZ_JAXCXB010000018.1:0-15202 GCF_034044935.1 Kosakonia sp. CFBP8986
CCGCTCCCCCCTTGTCAATCCCCGCGGCCCCGCGAGGAAATCGGTGCTGCGCACTGCGCTCACCTCCCGCGTGCCTGACTGCGGCCGGCTCGACTCGACCTGCTCGCCCTACCGGGACTCGCTCCATGTCTCGGTTCGCCTCTGTCCGCCATCCATGGCGTCCAGACCTTGTCATTCCCGCTCCGGTTCGCCGATTTCAGCGGGGACACAACCCCTCGCTTTCATATTGCAGATAAAAACCGCACCGGTGTCGCTGAAAGCACGTTTTTGTAGGCCGGATAAGGCGTAGCCGCCATCCGGCAATCGGTGCCGCGGAATATGCCGGATGGCGCTCACGCTTATCCGGCCTACAACTCACCCGTTTTTACTCCGCTGGCCACAGCCCCATCGCCATGCGGGCGATGCCGAGCAGCGTTTCGCGGCTGGCGCCGTCGCGCGCCTGGATCGACATCCCCTGCTGGATGCTGGTGTAAAGTCGGGTCAGGGCATCAATATCGGTATCGGCGGGCAGTTCGCCCTGCGCTTGTGCCTGCGCCAGACGCGCCTTCAGTAACGCCATCCCGCCGTTGCGCATAGCCTGTACGCGCTGACCAAGCCGATCGTTGCCTTCGCTGGCGACAGCAGAAAGCGTCACCATGCAGCCGTGCGGCAGATCGCAGCGCGTCAGCATGTCGGCTGAGCGTTCAAGCCAGCTTGCGACAGCGCGTTTTGGCGAGGGCTCCTGCTCCATATCGCCCCAAATCAGCGGCGCAACGCACTGCTCGTAGTGCTGCAACACCTCGTCGTAGAGGTTCTCTTTGCTGCCGAACGCCGCATAAAGGCTCGGCGACTTGATGCCCATCGCCTTATAGAGATCGCTCATCGAGGTGGCGGTATACCCTTTGCGCCAGAAGAGCAACATCGCCTTGTTCAGCGCTTCTGTTCGATCAAACTCGCGCGGTCTTCCCCGGCTCATCATCGGCTCCTCACATTTTGTGCTGATCGGTATATTAATAATATTGACGAATAGATGGAAGCCTGATTATTTTAATTATGTATCAATCGACACATAATCCAGGAGTCATCATGTCATATTCACTGTCAGGTAAACGCGCGCTGGTCACTGGCGCAAGCCGGGGTATCGGTAAAGCCATCGCTTTAACGCTGGCGCGCGCCGGGGCGGATGTCGCCATCACCTATGAAAAATCGGCAGAGAAAGCCGAAGCGGTTGCTGAAGCGATCCGCGAGATTGGGCGCAACGGCGTCGCCATCAAGGCCGACAGCGCCAATCCGCAGGCGGCACAGGACTCCGTTGCACAGGCGGTGGTGCAGCTGGGCGGGCTGGATATTCTGGTCAATAACGCCGGGATTGCGCGCGGCGGGTCGCTGGAGTCAATGTCGCAAGAGGATATCGACGCGCTGATCAACGTCAATATTCGCGGCGTGGTCTATACCACCCAGGCGGCGCTGGCACACCTGCCGGATGGCGCGCGCATCATTAACATCGGCAGTAACCTCTCCGACCAGGTGCCGTTTAAAGGCGTCACGATTTATTCCATGACCAAATCGGCGCTTAACTCCCTGACGCGCGGGCTGGCGCGGGATCTGGGCGCGCGCGGCATCACGGTCAATATGGTGAAACCCGGCTCGACGGACAGCGATATGAACCCGGCGGATGGCGCGCAGGCAGACGAGCAGCGCAGTTTCACGGCGTTAGGCCACTACGGCGAGCCGCAGGATATTGCCGAAGCAGTGGCGTTTCTTGCCAGCCCGGCGGCGAAGCATATTACCGGCGCGGATATTGTGGTGGATGGCGGAACCAATGCCTGATGAGCGGCAAAAAAAGGCGGCACAGTGTGCCGCCTTTTGTCGTTAACAGCAGCGTGCGCCGCCTTTGCCACCGTAGCGCGCATCCTGGCGCTCACGGAAAAACTCCTCGTAGGTCATCGGCGTCTGGTCCGGGTGAGTGACGCGCATATGCTCAACGTAGTTGTCATAATCCGGCACGCCAATCATCATCTTTGCCGCCTGGCCTAAGTATTTGCCCGCTTTTGAGAGCGTATCGAACATATCTGCTCCTTCGCTTAGTGCGCGTTTTTGGCGCGCGCCACAACCTGATCAACGTTTTCCGGCATCGCTTCGTAAGGTGTCTCTTGCGCCGTCGGGTGATCCGCTTTCAGCGCCGCCAGCGCGGTCTTCAGCGAGTAGAACGCCAGTACCACTACCACAACCATAAAGAAGAGCGTTAACCCGGCATCGAGACGGTTGTTAAACACCAGCTGCGCCAGCTGAGACTGGGTATACTGCGCCGGAATATTGCCGCTGTCGATCATCGCCTGGAACTTATTGGCAATCGCAAGGAAGCCCACTTTGTTATCCGGACTGAAGGTCTTCTGCCAGCCAGCGGTCAGCGTACAGACCAGCAGCCAGGCCGTTGGCACTAACGCCACCCATGCGTAGCGCTGGCGCTTCATCTTGAACAGCACCACCGCACAGAGCATCAGCGCCATGCCGGCCAGCATCTGGTTGGCGATACCAAACAGCGGCCATAACGTATTGATACCGCCCAGCGGATCGACCACTCCCTGATGCAGGAAGTAGCCCCACGCCAGCACGCAGAGCGCGGTGGCAAGCAGGTTAGCGGGCAGCGATTCGGTGCGTTTCAGCGTCGGGGAGATGACCCCCAGCAGATCCTGCAACATAAAGCGCGCCGCGCGGGTTCCGGCATCCACCGCCGTCAGAATAAACAGCGCCTCAAACAGAATCGCAAAGTGATACCAGAAGGAGACATCCATCAGGCCGCCGAGCGCGCCGTGCAGAATATAGGCCATGCCGACCGCCAGCGTCGGTGCCCCGCCCGCCCGCGAGATGATCGACTGCTCGCCCACTTCATCGGCAATCTGCCGCAGCGCATCCGGCGTAATGGTAAAGCCCCAGTTGCTCACCACCTGCGCCGCAGATGCCACCACATCGGTGGTGCCCGCCGGTGCCAGCACCGCCATCGGGCTGTTCATCGCAAAATAGACGCCCGGATCGATAATGCACGCCGAGACCAGTGCCATGATCGCCACAAACGACTCCATCAACATGCCGCCGTAGCCGATAAAGCAGGCCTGCCCTTCGCTGGCGAGCATCTTCGGTGTAGTGCCGGAGGAAATCAGCGCGTGGAAGCCGGAGACCGCGCCGCAGGCGATGGTGATAAAGAGGAACGGGAAGAGATTACCGGTCCACACCGGGCCGGTGCCATCGACAAACTTGGTCAGCGCGGGCATCGTCAACGTCGGGCGCATAATCAGAATGCCAATCGCCAGGCCAATAATGGTGCCGATTTTCAGGAAGGTGGAGAGGTAATCGCGCGGGGCCAGCAGCAGCCACACCGGCAGCACCGAGGCGACAAAACCGTAACCGACCAGCATCCAGGTGAGCTGCACGCCGGTGAAATCAAACCACGGTGCCCAGGTCGGGCTTTCGGCGACCCAGCCGCCGGAGATAATGGCGAACACCAGCAGCACCAGGCCAATCACCGACACTTCGCCAATGCGCCCCGGGCGCAGGTAACGAATATAGATGCCCATAAACACCGCCAGCGGAATGGTGAACGCCACTGTATAGGTGCCCCACGGGCTGTGGGTCAGTGCTTTGACGACAATCATCGCCAGCACCGCGAGGATAATCACCATGATCATAAAGGTCGCCACCAGTGCGATCACGCCGACGGTCGGCCCCATCTCTGCCTTCACCATCTCGCCAAGGGAGCGCCCGTCGCGGCGGGTGGAGATAAAGAGCACCATAAAATCCTGCACCGCACCGGCTAACACCACGCCTGCGAGGATCCAGATCATGCCGGGCAGATAACCCATCTGCGCCGCCAGCACCGGGCCAACCAGCGGGCCTGCGCCTGCAATCGCTGCAAAATGGTGACCGAACAGCACTTTTTTGTCTGTCGGCACATAGTCGAGGCCGTCGTTGTAGCGCACCGCCGGGGTCATGCGCGTCGGGTCAACCTGCAGCACATTTTTGGCGATATAGAGACCATAAAAACGGTAAGCAATGAGGTAAATACAGACGGCTGCGACCACGATCCAGAGTGCGTTGATCGGTTCGCCGCGATTCAGAGCGATATAGCCGAGGGCAAACGCGCCAACAAGCGAGAGCGCGCCCCAAACAAGGTATTTCCCTGGGTTGTTCATAGCGGTTATCCGTTTGAGAGACAGAGAGATGTTACATTTTGTTTCTATATCAACTCAAAGAACTTAACAACTTTGAAACACAGGAAAGGCGGCCTGCCGCACGGCATTTGGTTGATTGTGTTAACGGGATCGCAAGAATGCCCTCCTGAGCCGGAGGGCGAAGGGTTAGCCGAGGACCGCGGTGCTGAGGCGACAGGTTGCGCAGCGCCGCCCCTGTTCATCAAACACCACGATCTCCCAGCTCTGATTCTGGCGGCCAAGATGCAGCGGCTGGCAAACGCCGCGCACTGTGCCGTGCGCCACCGCGCGGTGATGGGTGGCGTTAAGCTCGGTGCCGACCACGCACTGCCCGTCGCGGGTCATCATATAACCGGCCATTGAACCCAGCGTTTCCGCCAGCGCCGCCGACGCGCCGCCGTGCAACAGGCCAAACGGCTGATGCGTACGACTATCGACCGGCATCTCCGCTTCGAGAAAATCATCCCCGATGCGGGTATAGGTAATCGCCAGATGCCCGATCAGGGTGTTATCGCTGGTGGCATTAAGCGCCTCCAGCGTTAAGTGACGTTTCCAGATCATCATGCCCCCAGCGTCGAGCCACCATCCACCACGATATCCTGTAGCGTAATGTGGCTGGCGAGATCGGAGGCGAGGAACAAAATGGTGTTCGCCACCTCCTGCGGACGGGCGATTTTCCCCAGCGGAATGCCGAGCTTGAACTGCTCGCCGAAGCCGCGAATGCGCTGCTGCTCCGCATCGTCGCTCACCCACAGCGTGCGCTGCATATCGGTGTCGGTCGAACCCGGCGAGACGATATTGCAGCGTACGTGGCTGGCAGCCAGCTCAAGACCGACGGTCAGGGCCAGGCTTTTCAGCGCCGCTTTCGACGCGCCATAAGCACTCATGCCGATGCGCGGCGTGTGCGCGGCGTCAGAGCAGACGGTGACAATCGCTCCGCGCTGTTGGCGGCGAAAGTGCGCCATCGTCTGGCGAAAGAGGTTAAAGGCACCGCCGACGTTAACAGTGAACGTCTGCTGCCACTCTTTGTCAGAGAGCGCATCCGTTGCGCCCATATGCAAAATGCCCGCGGCATTGACCAGCACATCCAGCGGCGCGTTGTTTGCCAGCAGGCGCTCGCAGACGGCGGCAACCTGCGCGGCGTCGGCGATATCCAGCGTTTCACAGGCAAATGGATAGTCCTCGCCATTAAAGGCGAGATCGAAGCCGGTCACCTGCGCGCCGGCCTCAACGAAGGCGAGCGCAGTGGCATAGCCGATCCCCTTCCCTGCCCCGCTCACCCAGACGCTGCGTCCGCTGAAATCGAGGCTCGCCATCACTGCACCCCGCGCGCGAGCAGCGCCCACCAGGCATCAATGGTTGGTTTTTTCGCCAGCATGACAAAATCGATATCGCCATGCACTTTGCGCCAGCGGGCGGCGAGCGCCATCATGCGCACCGAATCGAGGCCGTAATCAATCAGGTTTTCGTCATCCAGCGGCTCGTCGGATTCATCCAGCAACGGCAGGATGATTTCACGCAGTGCCGCTTTACTTGCCGGTAGCGGCAGCAGCTCTTGCGTCAGCACCACGCGGCCGGAACGCCCGGCGACATAGTTGAGCGACATTAAGTGCTCTTCGCGGCTGAAATCCGCCAGCGCATCGGCCACCATAAACGGCTTGATATCGCGCATAAAGGCGTCGGTGGCGGTGGTCATACAGCCGATATGCGAATAGACGCCGGTGATCAGCAGCTGGTTGCGGCCGGTCTCTTTCAGCATCTGCTCCAGCGGCGAGCGGTGAAACGCGCTGTAGCGCCACTTCACCAGCACAGTGTCGGCCTCGTCCGGTGCCAGCTCGCTGACGATCTGCTGCTGCTCCGGCGAGCGGGTCAGGCCCGGCCCCCACATGTCGTTCAGCAGCGCGCGATCTTCATCGCTCTGCTCTTTCGGCTGCGCGGTGTAGTAGACCGGAATATTGTGCTGTTTGCAGAAGTGACGCAGCGCGGCGATGTTCGCCACCACTTGCTGCATCATCGGACAGTTATCGCCCCAGAAATTAACAAAATAGTCCTGCATATCATGGATCAACAGCGCCGCACGGGCGGGCTCAAACGACCAGTTCACTTTATTGTCCGGGATATCAGCCGCTGCGGGCAGCGCGTAGCCCTGTAGTTTTGGGATTGCCATCTTCTCTCCTTTACGCCGGGGTGCGTTGTGCTACCCACTGGCGTAACTGTTTCTTGTCAACTTTTCCTACCGGCGTCAGCGGCAGCGCTTCAAGGCACTCGACGCGATCCGGCAGCTTAAACTCCGCCACGCCCTGCTCGCGCAAGAAGCGGCGGATCGCCACCGCGCGCAGCGGGGTTTTCACCACCAGATACGCGCAGCTCTTCTCGCCGAGCAGGCTGTCCTCCATGCTCACAAGCGCGGCGTGGATCACCGCTTCATGGCGCAGCAGCAGGTTTTCGATCTCCTCGGCGGCAATCTTCTCGCCGCCGCGGTTGATCTGATCTTTTTCCCGTCCCTGCACGGTGATGTAGCCCTGCTCATCAATGGCGATGAGATCGCCCGAGCAGTAGAAGCCCTCAGCATCAAAAGCGCTGGCGTTGTGCTGCGGGCTGTTGAAGTAGCCGCGGAAGGTATAGGGGCCGCGCGTCATCAGGCGTCCGGTCTCCCCTGCGGGCAGCGGGTTGCCGTGCTCATCGGCGACCCACACCTCATCATCCGGCGACATCGGGCGGCCCTGGGTGTTGATGATGCGCTCCAGCGGATCGTCGAGGCGGGTGTAGTTCACCAGCCCTTCTGCCATGCCGAACACCTGCTGGAGCTGACAGCCAATCTCCGCCGGAATACGCGCCGCCAGCGTTGCGGAGAGCCGCGCGCCGCCCACTTGCAGCAGTTTCAGCGAGGCAAGCTGAGCATTGCTGCCCCACTCGGCTATCGCCTGTAACCAGAGGCTGACCGCCGGGGGCACCAGCGCGGTGACATTAATCTGATGTTTTTCAATCAGCGGGAAACAGAGCGTAGCACTGGGATCGCTCGCCAGCACCACACACCCGCCAGCCAGGAAGACGCCGAGCGCACCGGGCGAACTTAACGGGTAGTTGTGCGCCGCCGGTAAGGCGCAGAGGTAGCGGGTTTGCGCCGTGAAATGGCAAATCTCATTACTGCGCACAATGCTGTAGAGATAGTCATTGTGCGTGCGCGGGATCAGCTTCGGCGTACCAGTGCTGCCGCCGGAGAGCTGGAAGAAAGCCACCTCATCCGCCGGAGTTGGCGTAGCGGTAACATTATCTGCCGGGCGGGCAATCGCCTGCTCCAGCGACTCGCCGCGCAGCAAAATGGCGCGCAGCGACGGGTGATCGTTTTCCAGCGCGCGGAGGAAAGCGTCATCGGCAAACAGCCCGTGGGCGCGATCGGCAATCAGCAGCGCAGGTTTGATTTGCGCCGCGTAGGCGTTGAGCTCGCTGCGCTGATGGCTGAAGAGCGCGTTCACCGGCGCGACGCCGATTTTCAGCAGGGCGAAAAAGGTGATGTAAAACTCGGCGACATTGCCCAGTTGCACCAGCGCGGTATCACCGCGCGCAATGCCCATCGACTGTAATGCGCAGGCGAGGTTGTCCGAGGCGGCATGCAGCTGGCGGTAGCTTAACTCGCGATCGCCGTCGATTACCGCAACGGCTTCGCTGGCAGCGTGGCGGGTCAAAATATCGCTCAGCGGCAGATCCTGCCAGTAGCCCTTTTCACGGTAACGACGGGCAAACTCTTGCGGCCAGCGGCTAAAAGGAATGGTCACTGTGGCTCCTTAATGCAAACCGAAGGCGTTCAACATGGTGGTCAATTTGACGCCGGTTTCGCGCCATTCAGCGAGCGGCGACGAGGCGGGGACAATCCCGGCTCCGGCAAACAGGCGGACGTTGTTGTCGCGGATGCGCGCGCAGCGGATGGTAACCACCCACTCGCCGTTTCCTTCCGCATCGCACCAGCCGACAATGCCGCCGAAGAGTTCGCGGTTAAACGGCTCAAGCTCGGCGATTATTTTCTTCGCAACCTGGTGCGGGAAGCCGCTCAGCGCGGGTGTCGGATGGAGCAGGCAGGCGAGCGTTAAGGCGTTTTCACCCTCTTTTGCCGTGCCCTCAATCGGCGTTGCCAGATGCCACAGCGTCGGCGTATTCACCAGTTGCGGCGACGACGGCAGCGTCAGCATGCGACTGCGTGGTTGCAGCACTTTTTTCATCGCCTGAGTCACCAGTTCGTGCTCATGGCGATCTTTTTCTGAGGCCAGCAGTTTGTTGCCCGCTTCGCGATCGAGCATGTCATCAGGCTGACGGCGCGCCGAACCGGCCAGCGGCAGAGAGCTGAAGTGATCGCCCTCTTTGCGCAACAGCAACTCCGGGCTGGCGCCCAGCAGCGCGCCGCCATCGGGCAGCGGAACGTGGAAGTTGAAACTGGCGGGGTTCTGCGCAATTAAGCGCTCAAGCAGCACGCCGCTGTCGACCGGGCGGTCAGTTGCGATCTCAATCAGGCGCGAGAGCACCACTTTGTCCACTTCCGGCGTTGCGGTGCGCGCGGAGGCATTCGCCACCATCTCCATAAACAGATCCTGCTCCGGCACCGCTGTTTGCGCTTTCACATTCGGCATCGCGCCGCTGTTGAAGTAGCGTGCAGCGCGCTGTTTTTCCGGGCGGGAGAAGCTCTGCCAGCGTTGAGGGATAAAGAGTGCCGAAGGCTGCGTGGTATCAAACGGGATAGCGCCGACCATAATCGGCCGCGCGATGCCCTGCGCTCTGGCATCGGCAAACGCCTGCGCCAGTTTTTGCTGGAAGGCACTGTCTGGCGCATCACCTCCCACTGCCGGCTCTGAGAAACGCGCAACACACCCCAACGTGGTGAAGCTGCGGTACGGCGACATAAAGAAAAATTGATCGGCGGCCAGTGTCGTTGCAGACAGCTGGATCTCTTCAGCCAATGACGTATCCATATCATCCTCCGGCAATGATAAATGTATTAAGAATGATTATCATTTTTGTTTGGTGCAGTAAGATAAAAAGTTATTGCCGGTGATGTCAACAGCAGAATCTCCTCTCGCACTGCCACAACTTGCATCCATGACGCTCAACGATGAAAATGAGAAGCATTAACTTCAACAGAAACAGGACTCACGTTGTGAATTTTCTTAGCTGGTGTCGTAAACACGCTCTGTTAGTGGGCGTTTTCGTTTTAGGACTTAACTCAGCCTGCGCCGCCGACTGGCCGCGCCAGGTGACCGACAGCCGCGGCGTGCATCAGCTTGCCAGCGCGCCGCAGCGCATTGTTTCCACAAGCGTTACCCTCACCGGCTCGCTGCTGGCGATTGATGCGCCAGTGGTCGCCAGCGGCGCAACGACGCCAAATAACCGTTTTGCCGACGATCAGGGCTTTTTGCGCCAGTGGGGCGAGATTGCCAAACAGCGCAACGTCGCGCGTCTCTACATCGGCGAAGCCAATGCCGAAGCGGTTGCCGCGCAGATGCCGGATCTGATTTTGATCAGCGCTACCGGCGGCGACTCGGCGCTGGCGCTCTACGATCAGCTCTCGACGATCGCGCCGACGCTTATCATCAATTACGACGATAAGAGCTGGCAGGCGCTGCTTACCCAGCTTGGCGAAATCACCGGCCACGAGCAGCAGGCCGCCGCGCGCATCACTGAGTTCAATCAGCAGCTGGCAGCGGCAAAAACGCACATGAAACTGCCGCCGCAGCCGGTGAGCGCGCTGGTTTATACGCCCGCCGCGCACAGCGCGAATCTCTGGACCCGCGACTCCGCGCAGGGCCAGTTAATGCAACAGCTCGGTTTTACCCTCGCGCCGCTGCCGGCTGGACTGCAGGCGAGCCAGAGCCAGGGTAAGCGCCATGACATCGTGCAACTTGGCGGTGAAAACCTCGCCGCCGGGCTGAATGGCGAAGCGCTGTTCCTGTTCGCCGGCGATCAAAAAGAGGCCGACGCCCTGAGCGCTAATCCGCTGCTGGCGCATCTTCCCGCAGTACGCAATAAGCGGGTTTATGCGCTGGGTGCCGAGACCTTCCGGCTTGATTACTACAGCGCAACCCGCGTGTTGCAGCGCTTGTCCGCGCTGTTTGGCTGAGGGTTTGGCGCAAGTCTTATTGCCGGATGGCGCTGCGCTTATCCGGCCTACAAAAACCCTCACCTCTGCCGGATGGCGCTAACGCTTATCCGGCCTACAAAAATCCTCACCTCTGCCGGATGGCGCTGACGCTTATCCGGCCTACTACGAACTGCACTTTGCCAGATAAGGGTCGTGACTTATCCGGCCTGTGCAGGCATCCCGTTTGCAGTCAAGGGGTGATCAGATCGCCGTAACGCTGAAGCTCCGGTGACGTTAACGCCACCGGAGCGTTTTATGCGCCGGACTGAACCTGTCGGAAACGGCGTAGTTCGCCGAGTATGAGAACCAGCACTAATCCCACTATCGCTAACGCCAGCCCGCTGAAGCTCGCCGAGGCGGCAGGTGTAAGCATCGATCCCATTGCGCCCAGCAACGCCGCGCCGATGGCGTCGCCGGTGACGTTTTGCGCCGTCCATAAGCCGTTAATGCGCCCGAGCATCGCTTCCGGAGTCTGGGTTTGCAACAGGGTGTATTGCAGCAGCGAACTCACCGCCGTCAGCCAGCCGCAGAGTGCGAGAAAGAGCACGCCGAGCGGCCAGACGGGCATCAGGCTAAAGAGCGCAATGGCGATAAACGCGCCGACACTGGTCAGCAACATGATGATGCCGGGCCGCTCGCTGTGCGCCAGCCGACCGCTGGTCAATGCGCCGATGGCTGCGCCGAGCGGCAGTGCAGCATAAAGCACGCCAATCTCCGCCGCCGACATCTGCCAGCTCATCGCCAGTGCCGGGTAGAGCACGCGCACGGCGCTGGCCATCGTCAGCAGGCCGCCGAGCAGCGCAATGCCGCCAACTAACGGGTTACGCAGCAGAAAGTGCAGCGCAGCGGCAAGAGATTTAAGCGGGTGTTCGCGCGGTTGCGGCGGCGGTGGGAGCGCAGGCAGCGTCAGCAGTGGCAGCAGGGTGATAAAGGTGCCCGCCGCCGCCAGACCGTAGTTCCACGCCACGCCGCCGGAGGCCAGCAGCAGGCCGCCAACCATCGGCGAAATCACCGAACCGATGCGCACGGTGAGCATGGTGATCGCCCCCGCCTGCATCAGGTTTTCCCGCCCGACCAGCGCAGGCGTTGCCGCCAGCAGCGCCGTCACGCCAAGCGCGCCGAAAAAGCCATCCCACACGCCAAGCAGATAGATCGCCGACAGCAACGGCGCGGGTAACAGTGCATTGAGAAAGAGACCAATAAAGCCGATACCGCAGGTGGATCGCGCCAGCAGAATCAGCTTTTTACGTTCAAAACGATCCGCCAGCACGCCGCCGAGCATCAGGCCGACAAACATTGCGCCGCCGGTCAGCGTCACGGCAAGCCCGACCTGCCAGCTGGAGTGAGTCATCGCCTGGATCTGCACCGGTACTGCCACGCCCAGTAAGCCCAGCGATAAGATTGAGATAAATCGCGCGAGGAAAACGGCGCGATAAGCCGGATGTGTCCGCAGCAGGCTGAGATTCAGCAGCCAGGAGTGTTGCTTCATTACAAGACCTTGTATTCCATACTTTCTGTGTCCAATCTCAGGCTGCGCATGGTAACATAACAAAACAGGATCGATAACGATAATTACTATCATTATCAAAATTGGGATTTTTATGTCGTTTTCTGCTTCCCCGGCGCGCGTATTGGTTCTCGTCGGGCTATTGATACTGCTTATATTTGCTGCGGCACTGAGCCTGTTTATTGGCGCAAAACCGATGCCTGCCGCGGTCATCTCCGACGCCCTTTTTGGCGCTTGCCACAGCGCAGATTGCACCATCATTCGCGATGCGCGCCTGCCGCGCACGCTGGCAGGCTTACTCGCCGGCGGCGCGCTTGGCCTTGCCGGTGCGCTGATGCAAACCCTGACGCGCAACCCGCTGGCTGACCCGGGCCTTTTAGGCGTCAATGCGGGCGCCAGTTTCGCCATTGTGCTCGGCGCCGCGCTGCTCGGCGCGACCACGCCAACGGAGCAGCTGCTGTTCGCCTTTTGCGGCGCATTCGCCGCCTCGCTGTTAGTGGCGTTTACCGGCAGCCAGGGCGGCGGCCAGCTTAGCCCGGTGCGCTTAACACTCGCGGGCGTGGCGCTCACCGCCGTGCTCGACGGTCTCTCCAGCGGCATTTCGCTGCTCAATGCTGATGTCTACGATCAGCTGCGTTTCTGGCAGGCCGGTTCCCTTGATATTCGTACGCTGGCAACCCTGCGCGTGGTGCTGATCCCGGTGCTGCTGGCGGCGGGCGTCGCCTTGATGTTGAGCCGTGCACTTAACAGCCTGAGCCTCGGCAGCGATACAGCGACGGCGCTTGGCAGCAAAGTGGCGCGCACCCAGTTGCTGGGTTTACTGGCGATAACCGTGCTCTGCGGCAGCGCCACGGCGGTCGTCGGCCCCATCGCCTTTATCGGTCTGATGATGCCCCACCTGGCGCGCGGGCTGGTTGGGGCCGATCACCGCTGGTCGCTTCCTGTCACGTTAATTGCCACCCCTGCTCTGCTGCTGTTTGCCGATATCATTGGCCGCGTAATTGTGCCCGGCGAACTGCGCGTCTCGGTGGTGAGCGCCTTTATCGGCGCGCCGATGCTGATCCTGCTGGTGCGCCGCGCGCGCGGAGGCGGCTTATGATCGCGCCCTCCCGCCGTTTAGTGGCCAGCTGCCTGCTGATGGTTATCGCCGCCCTGCTGCTCGCAGCCTGGGGGTTGCGCAGCGGTACGGTGATGCTCACCTTCACGCAGGTTTTCGACGCGCTAAGCGGTGCTGCGCCGCGCGCAATGCAGCTGGTGGTGATGGAGTGGCGCTTGCCGCGAGTGTTAATGGCGCTGGTGGTTGGCGCAGCGCTTGGCGTCAGCGGTGCGATTTTCCAGTCGCTGATGCGTAACCCGCTCGGCAGCCCGGATGTCATGGGCTTTAACACCGGAGCCTGGAGCGGTGTGCTGGTGGCGATGGTGCTGTTTGGCCAGCATCTGACGGCGATTGCGCTGGCAGCGATGGCGGGCGGCATCCTTACTTCGCTGCTGGTGTGGCTGCTGGCCTGGCGCAACGGCATTGAAACCTTCCGCCTGATTATTGTCGGCATTGGCGTACGCGCGATGCTGGTGGCCTTCAACACCTGGCTGCTGCTGAAAGCGTCGCTTGAAACGGCGCTCTCCGCCGGGCTATGGAACGCCGGATCGCTCAATGGCCTGACGTGGGCAAAAACGCTGCCGTCGGTGCCGATTATGCTGGCGATGTTTTTTTTCGCCGCCCTGCTGGCACGGCGCATGCGGCTGCTGGAGATGGGCGACGACAGCGCCTGCGCGCTGGGCGTCAACGTTGAGCGCTCGCGTTTGCTGCTGATGCTGGTAGCGGTGGCGCTGACCGCAGCCGCCACGGCGCTTGCTGGCCCCATCTCCTTTATCGCACTGGTGGCACCGCATATTGCCCGCCGCCTGAGCGGCACGGCGCGCTGGGGGTTAACCCAGTCCGCGCTCTGCGGCGCGCTGCTGCTGCTGCTGGCGGATATGATCGCCCAGCGCGGCTTTACACCTTATCAGCTACCGGTTGGCGTGGTCACCGTCAGCCTCGGCGGTATTTACCTTATCGCCTTGTTAATTCAGGAGTCCCGCAAGAAATGAGCGCCTTATCTCCCCGTCTGCGCGGCGAAGCGTTAACCCTGGGCTACGGCAAAAAAGTGATTGCCGAGCAGCTGAGCGTCGCCATTCCGGATGGCCATTTCACCGCCATCATCGGCCCGAATGGCTGCGGGAAGTCGACCCTTTTACGCACCCTCAGCCGCCTGATGACGCCGAGCGAAGGGCATGTTTACCTTGATGGCGAGCAGATCCAGCGCTTTGCCAGCAAAGAGGTGGCGCGTCGCATTGGTCTGCTGGCGCAAAACGCTACCACGCCTGGCGATATTACGGTGCAGGAGCTGGTGGCGCGCGGGCGTTACCCGCATCAGCCGCTCTTTACCCGCTGGCGCAAAGAGGATGACGAAGCGGTGAAGCGGGCGATGAAAGCCACGGGCGTGGAGAGCCTGGCGCAGCAGAGCGTCGATACGCTCTCCGGCGGGCAGCGCCAGCGGGCGTGGATCGCCATGGTGCTGGCACAGGAGACGGCGATTATGCTGCTTGATGAGCCGACTACCTGGCTTGATATCAGTTATCAAATCGATCTGCTGGAGCTGCTCAGCGAACTGAACCGCGAGCAGGGGTATACGCTGGCGGCGGTGCTGCATGATCTGAATCAGGCATGCCGTTACGCCACCCATTTGATTGCCCTGCGCGACGGGAAGATTGTGGCGCAGGGCGCACCGAAAGAGATTGTCACCGCCGGGTTGATCGAGGAGGTGTACGGGCTGCGCTGTATGATCATTGACGATCCGGTAGCGCATACCCCATTGGTGGTGCCGCTGGGGCGCAGCGGTTGAACGTTGTTGGCAAATCCCATTGCCGGATAAACGTTCATGCGCCATCCGACATGATCCCCCCAGAAAACAGAGCCACTGAAACCGCGTAGGCCGGATAAGGCAAAGCCGCCATCCGGCATGATCTCCGCATCCATTGCCGGATGGCGCGTTACACGCTTATCCGGCCTACGCGGTTCCAGCAACAGCTATTTTTCATTCAGCCCCCATCTTGCAGCGACGCTGTTTACCCCCGCTGAAATCGGCGAACCGAAGCGGGAATGACAAGGTCTGGACGCCATGGATGGCGGACAGAGGCGAACCGAGACAGGGACAAAATTGCCGGGAGCAATTTTGAACAGCGCTTGCGCTGGCCCCGGAGGGGCGAGTCCCATGGATGGGACGAGTAAGTCGAGTCGAGCCGGCCGCAGTCAGGCACGCGGGAGGTGAGCGCAGTGCGCAGCACCGATTTCCTCGCGGGGCCGCGGGGATTGACAAGGGGGGAGCGGTGTATGAACCGGTC
>NZ_JAXCXB010000019.1:0-8205 GCF_034044935.1 Kosakonia sp. CFBP8986
GTTATAGCGCTCTTTAAAACCCATCAGGCAAGCACTTATCAGAATTCTGTTTACCATTGTTAACTTAAATTTAGGGCACAGGAATGCCTGGATTATAACAATTTATATTTATCTATTCACATTCCTGCCTATGGATAACGCACCACACAAAAATGCATGGCCGCTTTTGGCACGAAGCGGACAAGCTAAGTGAGCTGAAGGTCCGCTTTAAGCAATAAACGGGCGATAGTGAGAACAGGATGAACCCTTCAGCATGCAGCGGCTAGGTTAGCGTGAAGGCACCGATGTGATTGTTTTGACCGGAGTTCAGATATGGGGCAGTCCGCTTTGTGCCATAAGCGGACGCTAATGATTCCTGTGAGAGTTATGTCAGAACAAATCCTAACTCTAAAAGAAGGGGTAAGTTTTCACCACCTTCATTATGTGGCAAGGCGTGATACGGTAAAGCAACTAAGCTTGCGGTTACTTGATTCAAAAACTATGTTTCATGATACGTATGCATCAGGACAGAAAAGCCTTGAAGAAAAAAAACGGAATGGTCAGGACAATCTGGATGCGTAATTCCCTGGGCCGGACCATGTCCTTTTTTTTGCTGGTAACCGTTCTTGCGGTGGTCTGCGTCAATATATGGACCCTCTGGAGTTCCTGGCAGTACAATCAGAAAATACGGGAAGGAGATGCCCGTAACTTGTCCGTCTCGCTGGCAAAGCAGGCGGAAGATGCCTTTTTGCAGGTCGATATTACGCTAGCTGACGCGGTCAGACAGCTCAGCCTTAACGGACTCCATTACGCAGTCACCCCCGCCTTCTCGCATCAGCTGAAAGAACAGCAGGGAAAGCTGAGCCAGTTGCATGGCCTTTTTATTTACGATGCGCAGGGAAAATGGATTGCCACGTCGGGCAATTACGTGCCAGCAAGAGGGAGCAACGCTGATCGGGAATATTTTATCTGGCACCGTACTCATTCAGATACCGGGGTGCATGTGAGTCGCGTTATCCGTAGTCGCTCGACGGGGGACCTGGTCATTCCGGTCTCGTTACGCCTGAATGATGCGTCCGGCCAGTTTGCTGGCGTTGCGCTGGCTACGGTAAAGGTGGACTACTTCCGGCAGTTCTACAGCTACTATACCTTGGGTGAACGCGATGTCCTGGCTCTGATACTGGCTGATACCTCTATATTGTATATCCGGCCTCTGCCGGAAACGGCTATTAATCGCAGCCTGTCCTCGAGTCCTCTGTTCACAAACGTTCTGAAAACATCGTCCAGTGGCAGCGCAACCTGGCGTTCAACGCTGGACGGTGTGGAGAGGCTATACGGCTATGCCCGCCTATCGCAGTACCCGCTCATTGTTACTGCTGGCTATGACCGAGATAAAATCCGGGCGGACTGGATCTCCGCCAACGTTGCTGACGTCGTGCTGAACTTAGTACTGCTGACCATGATCTCCGGTATGGGCATGTTTGTGCTCAGGCAGGTAAGAGTGAACGTCAAGAACCAGCTTGAGCTGACGCAAGTCAGGGACGAGCTGACCACCATAAACCATACGTTGCAGGCGCTGGCACTGATCGACGGGCTAACCGGGCTGGCCAATCGCCGTCAGTTCGACGTTATGCTGGCGCAGGCTCTGAAGCGCTCATATAAATCAGGTGAACCCGTATCACTCATCATGTTCGATGTTGATTTTTTCAAGCGCTATAACGACGCGTATGGGCATGTGGCTGGCGATGCCTGCCTGCGGCAGGTGGGCACTATCCTGAAAGACGTCACCCAACGTCAGGGAGATGTGGTGGCCCGTTATGGTGGAGAGGAGTTTGCCTTTATTCTGCCTCTTACCGGCGAACCTGATGCGAAAAAAGTGGCGGAGCGGGCGGTGAAAGCCGTTATGGCTGCCAGGATACCCCATGAAAGATCCGTACTTCCTGAAGGTGTGGTCACCCTCAGCGCCGGATACAGCACCCTGATTTCAGATGGCCATGCAGACCAGTCGGAGCGGCTTAAGCATCTGGCTGACAAAGCACTATACGAAGCAAAGCGCAAGGGTCGCAACCGGGTTTGTGGCATAGGTTAAAAGGTTTTATGCCGGCAATTTCAACTGTAGACTCAAGCTCAGCGCGTCCTTATTTTAAGCGGAATTTATGGCCGGTAAGTCTGCTTTTTGCTTGAGGGGGACATTCATCCCGCTCTCGCTGGACAGATTTCCCGGTTAATACGGAGGCTGCTCCAAGTGGGTCGCACTGGCCACTGCTTTAGTGCCCTAAGATAACCTCTTCATTCAGGTACACGATTGGGAAAAGAGGGCTACTGTAATGGAAAAGCATTTCTGAAACAGAAAAGGCCTTTTCAGATCGGGTAAATTATTTCGGTTTGCATCAGGGCAGGAAGGAAATTGTGGCGTATTATGTATCACTGGTGTGTTAGACAGCCTTCCTTTTACAGAAATTCACTGGAGTACTCATGAGCAGAAAAAAGCATGGAAATGAATTTGACATAATACTCGGTCAGGCCATTGTCATGTTGCTTGATGAGGAGGTTGATATTACTTATTCCTCGCTACTTCAGAAACTAAAAACCTTGCTTGAAACAGCAAAAGAATTCCGGAAAATAGAAGCCATACGCGAAATCATTGCTAAAATAACAGCGGAAGAGAATTACCAAAAAGGCATCTGAATTGGGACGAAGCTGACCCCGCATCAGCTTAAAACGGGAAAAGACATCCTTAAATTGACAGTTCTGACAGCAGTTGCCGACCATAGTCTGTGAGCAGGAATGTCAGGTATATTACTCTGTTTTGTTACTCATCATACGAATGGCTTCATCATACAGCATTCTCATCCCATCCACAGACTTCTCCCTGCCAAGACTAAGCTGCGTCAGTATGTTGTCTTCATCTACTGGCTTTCCTGACGCCAGCAGACTTGAGGCTGCATGTCCTAATATTGCGTAAATATCATATTTGCGTTCTGAGTTTTCGACGTTCATTCATTACTCTCCATACTATACACTGATAAAAAGGTATTCGGTTGATTCATTTCCTGACAACGAGTGGTATTGCATACGCCATACATCTGAAAGACTATACTAGGAGCAAGGGCAAAAAATTATACGACTTATCCTAAGTTCGAGCATATAACGCCGGTGTCCAGGTCTGATACAAGGCCATTAATTCGAAGGCGGTTATACTCAGATTTGCAGGGGCGGGCTTAAATATCATCAGTAGAACTGGTACTAAACATCCAGAAACCCGAGAAGGGCTTATGCAAGGTGCAGATACCCGAAGATACCCTCTTCACTTGCAACCAGACATTGTGACTGAAAAGAACTTTTATCGAGAGAGAGGCATATGAAGGCCAGTTTTGAGCGAAAAGCAGACATAGGGGAAATGAATTTGCAGTCTGCTCAATTAACCAAAGACAATACCGAAGCGAGCCACATATCTGACTCGCATCAAAAAGATTTAATGAGGTGAGGATCTTGAAAAAATATTTATTACCAGAACTCCAGAGATAATCAGGAACATACCTGCTATTGCCGGAAAATCAAGCTTTTGCCCACTTACCAACCAGCCTAAAAGGCTAATCAGTACGATTCCAGCACCTGACCAGATTGCGTATGCAATACCTGTAGGCATACTCGACAGCGTCTGGGCGAGAAGATAGAAAGCAGTACAATAGCAAACGATAGTTCCTACAGATGGCCAGAGGCGTGTAAATCCTTCAGAGTATTTCATCAAAGTTGTACCAATAACTTCAGCTACGATAGCCCCACTAAGCAATATGTATGTATTCATAATCTGGCCCCTATGTAATAAAAACAAAGAATCATTATACCACATAGGGTTAGGTGTGCCTGAAGGAAGCGAACACTACCTGTATTGGGTAGTATAAATGAACTAAGGTCTTACTTTAGCCATAGTTAGTTTCGTAAAAAAGAGCTTCGGTGATTTATCGGATATCAAGAACAATAACGTCCGCTTTTGGCACATAGCGGACATTGGCACTATTGTATAGTTATTGGGAATATCAGCATGGCACTATGCGATCAACCCAATTAAATGGCATCACCAGTTGCTTGCCACTCTCTTGGTAAAGACTTAATTGGTTGGAATTGATACCAGCAGACCACCCCTCAATTTTTCTGCCATCGACCATGTACACTCGAAACAGCTTCTCATTCTGATGTACCTAGCGACAGACTTTAAAGAAGACGCGCTTAGATGGCTGGTTTTGGTACTAAGCCTCTCGTGCCGAACAAAAATACAATTACAAACCAGTCACTTACAGCTGTTTTTTATGCCTTTAATTTGCACAGCGCAAAAAAAGTAAACCCCTGCCATATAGTTAAAATTATCGCCAGTATTCCCCTGCATCTACTTCGGTTGCAGACGACTTGATACACCGTAATGTGATTAATATTATGATCTTGCCTGAATTGATTACTGGAGGGGCTAAGGTGGGCTGGAGGTTACTGATAGGGCTTCTTTTTGGTACTGCCATCGGGATTGCATTATTTGGATTGATTTTCTCACTCAAGCAGTTGTAGTGAGGCCGCGGCGCTCTTGCATTGTGTCCCAGTCAGATTGCGGATAGCCAGAAACGCAAAAACCCGCTCAGAGCGGGTTTTTTATCACATACACTTATCTGCTCAGGTTCAGACCGTCATCGCTGTCGTAAGTGTTCGTGTAAGTATTATCAGCTTTTAAAGCGCAACGACATTTCCGGCTGCAGGACCTTTGGCACCATTCTCGAGCGAGAACTCGACCTTTTGCCCCTCATCGAGCGTTTTGTAATCGCTGCCCAGAATAGCAGAGAAGTGTACAAACACATCCTTACTGCCATCAGTTGGGGTAATGAAGCCGAAGCCTTTCTCAGAGTTAAACCATTTTACTAAACCAGTCATTTTATTAGACACAGATATTTCCTTTAATTTTCTTGAGCCACATGTTGTGGCGAACATGGCCTGCTTGCAGATGATGACTTATGGGGGCACTTAGGAGAAGGCTCATGCAGAGGAGTATCGAAGGATAACGCTTGAAATGAGGACTGCTTTACTAAAACTGCTTACATAAGGTCTGTTTGCCAAACCGTGAAAGTATGATGGACTGTTACGCAGCATTAAGCAAGGCTGTTTTTGTCAGCAAACCGCAGAATTGCTTTACAAAAGGGAGATGATGAAGCTGGAGAGTAACGACTCAGAAAGGGAGTAACTCTTAAAAGCCCTGGCCATTGCAACCAGGGCTTTTAAGGTACTACGGACTTCAGAATTAACATTAATGAACTTTCTTGAGATTTACTGCCATTTGTACTACTTACAAATGCACCCGTTTACTACAGATAATTTTGGGCATTAATACTAAAAAATCTCCCTCTATTTATCCTGATACACACCTTGCCATCCATTCCTGAACGGCAACTTAAACGAGTACATTCCCCATTGCGACATCTACTCTTTGATGCGTTGCCCTTTGCTGTCAGGACCATAACAAAATCGACAGCATGAACTCTAAAGGCCTTACATCGTCGCACTTACACTACCATTTTGCGAACCAGCACATCACTACAAGGCCTGAAAGCATACTACACCCCAAACTACAAACTTCGTGGCCTTTACTGCAAAATGGCTAACCCCAGTACTGCTACTAACCGTCAACTTTTCTCTGTGCTGTTAAGTTGTAATTTACGCATTCACAAAGCTGAGTCAATACTGTTTTTAAAGACATGTTTTTATTAACAGCTCTGGCATTTCTGACAGTTAAGGCCCCTTCTCATTCAACCTGCTACGCGAGAACTCTTCCCGTATTTCCTTATAGCTCCTTTCACAATGAAATACCTCCAGAATGCCAAACCATCCCTTATCCCGGGCTGAACGTCTTAATTTGTTATCGTCTCTCCAGCGGCGCCTAAGTTTTTGTATCCACAACCAACGTTTAATTTTGAGCACTCTAGTTCGGTTCATTGCTTAATTATAAAATCACGAATTAGCTGGTTTACACTCGCGCCATGGCATGGATGAAACTGACCTCTGTAACACAGGTGGTATAGCAGCAAATAATGACAGTTCCACGCTATGTTATGTTCAGACCGCCGCACGGTTTCAGAAAGTACATACTTAACAAAACACAAATGCAATTCAATAATTTCACGACAATTTTGAGATTTTCTTCAGCTTCATTCCGGCAGAATTGGGATGGTGTTGCTGCGTATCCCTTTGCCCGCGTTAGCGGCTGCAATAATAGTTTTAACAGTACTGTTTATAGTTTCCTGCTGATACTCGCCTGCCCCCCTGGCCTAGAAGACATGCATCTTTTCCAGCAGTGAATCCGTTGTGATGGGTAAGTCGGCAGCCAGCAACTCCATGACTGCCTCACTTAATATACAGTTACTTTGCTTCAGTTCATCGATTCTGTGCATGTTATACCATGACTCTCATGGGTTAGCTTTCAACGCTTGAGCGGAGAAGTACAGCTGTAATGATATATCAGAAATATAACTTTATGGGCTGGTATTTGATTGGGCCACTATTGGCATCATCACAGGCTGGCTTTTTTATTTAAGCGCCCTGCGCCAGGGCAGACACGAGCGCCTTAAGCTGTGCCACTTCTCCCTTCAAACCGGAAATCTCGGCCTCATGTAGCTTCGCCAGCTCTATCAGGTATGGTGTGATCCCTGCATAGTTGACCGCGCGTAAATCATCAATCGGATTGTTTTCGAGGTCGTGGGCGCCGAAATCATTTTTTGAGACTGCTTCAGGAGCCACCAGCTCAAGCTCCTGGGCAAGGATCCCCGCCTCTTCGGTATAAAGCGGTTCGGCGACGTCATAGAGATTGTATCTCTTCTTGAAGGTATACCCGGTGATTGCACTGATTACGTCACGCGCATTGGTGATCGGTTTTATATCCTTCTTGATCCTGACATCGGATGTGCTCTGCCACAGCTGCCCCGTAGCGGTTCCGTTTGTCTGGAAAGCGTAGTTAGCGCCCCCTGCTTTGTTGCTCGCCAGAATAAAGTGCTGGGCACCACTCGCTCCGAATCCCAGATAAGCCAGTGGATTTTCAGACGCATCCCTGAAACGTATATAGCCAAGGCCACTCGTCGGATTGGTGCGTATCACCAGTGGCTGCTCCGCACCCGCTTTTGTCTCGATAGTGCCAAGAGAAGCTGTTCCACCGGTGATGGTCACCGCGTCAGAACTAAGGCTGGTGAATGTCCCGGATCCACCAGTTATGTTTACCGCGTCAGAACTCTGGGTGGCCATACTTCCCAGCCCCAGACTGGTGCGTGCTCCTGCTGCCGTCTTTGCGCCGGTACCGCCCTGAGCAAGTGTGATCGCTGTTGTCAGTCCGTTCAGGCTGGTTATGTCGGAGTTAGCCCCCTTCTTCGCCAGCGATTTCTGACCGGGCACGGTAACGGGCTGACCGTTGATGGTGATGGTCACATCACCGCTGCTGTTCATCACGTCAGCAAAGCCGCCCATATACCGCTGGTACATGCTGAACGTCTCGGCGATATCCTGTGCCAGGCCATCCACGCTCAGGCTGTCGCTCAGCAGGATGGCGAACTTCGTGCCGGCGGGAATCGCAGGGCTGGCCGCCGGGGTCACTGTGAGGCTGGTCGCGCTGTCGACTGAGGTGATCTGGAAAGCCTGCGCCGGGCTGGTCAGTGCCAGCACCGTGCAGCCGTTACGAATGAGGGAGCCTGCTGCGGTGAAATTCGTGCCGGTGCCGGTCAGCGTGTTGCCGCTGACTGCAATTGAGCCAGTTGTGTAAATCATGTTTTCTCCGGGCATGGCGCCAGAATACGGCGCACGTATAAACGATCGATAAAGTCGATCAATCAGGAAATATTGATCTGTTTAATCTATTTAGCGCCTGACCAGGCGGCCAATAGAATGGATTCACATCCATACGGTTCAGGGAATAAAGATGAAAATGATTAACGCTGCGGCGGTTGTGCTGGTTTCGTTAATGGCATCAGGCTGCGCCAGCAACACGCCCCCGCTGTGCTATAACGAGGCTGTGGTGATGAAAAACCGGGTGTCGGTTCCGGTATTCGGCATAAGAAAACCGGTCAGCACCACCGAATATCTCTCCGGCGGCAGCTTCGGTTATCAGTGGGTTGAGCGGAGTGCTTTTACAGACACCTCGGCCTGCGACAGGCTGCCGGTGACTGAGTGACAGTATCAGGTGATGCCCAGCGCATTTTTGTAGTA
>NZ_JAXCXB010000002.1:0-505481 GCF_034044935.1 Kosakonia sp. CFBP8986
CGCCGATGGTAGTGTGGGGTCTCCCCATGCGAGAGTAGGGAACTGCCAGGCATCAAATAAAGCCGAAAGCCTCATGCGAAAGCATGAGGCTTTTTGCTATTCTTTTTCCACGCTAGCCTGCCTTGCTGGAAAAGATCATTTAACCTCAACACGTACAATCCTGCTGCCGTTACCAGGCATGACAAACGTACCCGCCGGGTCATAATCTTAATTACTAACCTACCTAAGTCGAAATGGGATCTTCATCACCTTTTAACCATAACAAACATGTAACATCTCCCTCTTTTGTCCACATTGAGCAGGGACGTTCGCTCTAAAAATAATACCTATTGTAAGCAGGAGTTACATACGAATGGCTGAAAACAGCATGAAAAATAGAGAATCTCTCACCAGCAGCGATACGCGTCGCCGGGTATGGGCCATCGTTGGCGCCTCATCGGGTAACCTGGTAGAGTGGTTCGATTTTTACGTCTACTCTTTTTGCTCCCTCTATTTTGCGCACATCTTTTTCCCGCAAGGTAACCCCACTACTCAACTGCTTCAGACTGCCGGTGTTTTTGCCGCAGGTTTCCTGATGCGCCCCATCGGCGGGTGGTTATTTGGTCGTATTGCCGATCGTCATGGGCGTAAAAGATCGATGCTGATCTCGGTCTGCATGATGTGTTTAGGCTCGTTAGTGATCGCGTGCTTACCGGGGTATGAAACCATCGGTACCTGGGCTCCGGCATTACTGCTATTGGCACGTCTCTTCCAGGGGCTGTCGGTCGGCGGGGAGTATGGTACAAGTGCGACCTATATGAGCGAAGTGGCAGTTGAGGGACGCAAAGGGTTTTATGCCTCATTCCAGTATGTCACCCTGATCGGCGGACAATTGCTGGCATTGCTGGTTGTGGTGATCCTACAGCAAGTGATGGAAGACTCAGAACTCAGGGCCTGGGGATGGCGTATACCTTTCGCGCTGGGCGCAGCGCTGGCCATTGTCGCGCTCTGGCTACGTCGCCAATTGGATGAAACCTCCCAGCAGGAAGTGCGATCCCTGAAAGAAGCTGGCTCTATGAAAGGGCTGTGGCGCAACCGCAAAGCATTTTTGATGGTGCTTGGCTTTACCGCGGGCGGCTCGCTCACCTTCTACACCTTTACCACCTATATGCAGAAATACCTGGTCAATACTGCCGGTATGCATGCGAATGTTGCCAGTGTCATCATGACCGCGGCGCTATTCCTCTTTATGGTGATCCAGCCGGTTATCGGTGCGTTATCCGATCGCATCGGGCGGCGCACCTCCATGCTGCTGTTTGGCGGGCTGGCGACCGTTTGTACGGTGCCAATCCTCACGGCGCTGCACAGCGTAACTTCACCCTATGCCGCTTTCGCACTCGTCATGCTGGCGCTGGTAATCGCCAGTTTCTACACCTCAATCAGTGGGATATTAAAAGCGGAGATGTTCCCGGCGCAGGTGCGTGCCCTGGGCGTTGGCTTATCTTACGCCGTGGCGAATGCCGTGTTTGGCGGATCGGCTGAATACGTGGCGCTGTCGTTAAAATCAATCGGTTTCGAAACGGCTTTCTTCTGGTACGTCACCGCAATGGGCGCAGTGGCATTTCTGGTATCGCTGACGCTGCACCGCAAAGGGAAGGGCATACGCCTTTAATGTTCAGCCAGCTGCCACACGGCATAGCCCGTTGTGGCACCGGCGACATCCCAGGCGAAATCTTTCCAGCTCCAGCCGCTCCCCGCCGGGCGGCTGTCCCACAACTCCTTCGACGCACCAAGACTTACTGAAAACATCACACCGATAAGGGCGCTGCGATCGCGGCTGATACCCTGATGCTGCGCATACTCATTGCCTGCGGCAGAGAGCATGGCCGAGGCCAGAAAGTGCTGCGCTTTATCCTGGCCGCTCCAGCTATCGTTCGCCATGTGGCTGCAGCCGGTTAATAAAAGGGTGCTTAACAGATAAGCTTTGTTCATACGCAGAGACCTGAAAAAAAGCCCCGTCATAAGACAGGGCTTCAATATTAGAGGATCCGGCTGATCAGTTTATCGATACGGATACGGCGCAAGCGACGAATAAGCTTACGCACTTTCACCGGGTACTCGGCGATGCTTTGCAGATCGCGATAGTGGTTCACCACTGTCGTATGGGTGCGGATAAGTTCCAGCTCTTTATCGCGCTGCGCCGCCAGCTGCTGTTTCGGATCGTGGATCAACACCGCGTTTTCCAGATCCAGACGCCAGGCGCGCGGGTTGAGATTATTACCCGTCAGCAACATCCACTCATCGTCGACCCACATCCCTTTCAGGTGATAACTGTTATCGCCATCTTTCCACAGGCGAACCACAAGCTGGTCGGTATTAACGTAGTACTGCAGGCGGCTCAGGAAGCGGCGCAGGTTAATCTCATAAAGATAGGGCAGCGCGCCGATGATTTTGAACGGCTCATCTTCCGGGATAAAAAAGTCATTCGCCGTTTTATCGCCAACGATAATCTCCACCTTTTTCCCATCGCGCAGCAGCTGAATAATGTTGCGAACCAGCACTGCTGGCAGGTTGAAGTATGGAGTACAGATAGTCAGTTTCTGTTCCGCACACGGCATCAGATGAAAGATGGTTTTATTCAGCAGGCTCGATTTTCCGAGGCCAACCAGCGGCGTAACCGCCAGCTCATCATTACTGGCGTTGCCCTCAAAATGGAACGAGGCATCGCGCAACGCCTGGCGGAACTGGCGAATATCATTTTTAATTTCCGGGCTTTTTGGCCGCGCTGGATCGTCAAGACGATTAACACCGCGCCCGTGAATCAGGTTTGACTCCAGCCAGCCGCGCATCACTTCCGCCATCTGCGGATTGCGGATCAGCTGATAGCGGTCATAGCGGTATTTATCATGCTGATGGAGGTAAACATCATTGAGGCTCGCGCCGCTGTAAAGCACCGCGTCATCGATAATAAAGCCTTTGAAATGGAGAACGCCGAGAGCTTCGCGCGTATTGACCGGCACGCCATAAACAGGAACATCAACGCCTGGATTCTCCTGCGCTAAACGGCAGTACCAGTCAGCGTTAGTGTTCGACGCCGCCGCACCAATGCGGCCACGCTGGGCGCGATGCCAGTCAACCAGCACGCGCACGTCCAGCTCCGGACGCTGACGTTTTGCTTCATACAGCGCGTTCATCACGCCTTTGCCGCCATCGTCCTGTTCCAGATACAGAGCGATGATATAGATTTGGCGCGTCGCGCTCGCTATCCGGGCAAGCAACGTCTCCCTGAAATCGGCCGGTGAGTAGAAGAACTCTACCTCATCAACTGACTGAGAAAGCTTGGGGAGTTGGGCAAGGTGTTGTTGATGTTTATTACGCTTAAATTTTGACAACATCACAGTGCGTTTCTTCTCTGTTTATTGAAGGGTCTTCTGTACCATGCAGACGACATAAGCGGGCAATAATAACACCGTGTCCACTAAAGTGGTCAACATTTCCAGTACCTTACTCAGGATTGCGCCGTCTGTGCCAGAGGAAGCGAAAGCCCTACAATCCCGTCTTCCATCTGGATATCGACATCAAATCCCAGTTTACGCGCCAGCGTTACCATACCGCGATTGTTGGGCATAGTAATACCATTCAAACGCTTAAGTCCGTGATCCCGGGTATAGGCAATAAGTTTTTCCAGCAGACGCCGCCCAAGCCCAAGACCTTTTAAATCAGAACGCACTAACACGGAAAATTCGGCATCCACGTTATCCGGGTCGGATATCGCACGGGTTACGCCGAGGATCTCTTCACCCTGCTCCGTGCGGCGTACTGCGACAAATGCCATTTCCCGATCGTAGTCGATTTGCGTCATATTCGCTAAATCATCATGGGTAAATTCGTTGATCTCGCTAAAGTAACGGTAATAGAGATCCTCTTTTGTTACCTGCGAGATAAATTGCTGCAGCAGAGGCTCATCTTCCGGAAGGATCGGACGGAACAGGCAGTGCTCGCCGTTTTTCATCGTCACCTGCTCTTCGAGATATTGCGGGTAGGGGCGGATCGCCAGCCGCGCTTCGCCATTTTCGCTGGCTGCCGCTAACGTCATTGAGACATCCAGCGCCGTAAATTCGCTACCGGACGCCAGAAGAGGGTGAATATCGAGCCGCGCGATCTCCGGGCAATCAATAATCAGATTGGAGACCTGCACCAGAAACTGGCTTAGCCCGGCAATATCCAGCGAGCGCAAGGCGCTGCGGCCACGGATCTTTTTACGCTTAATTGCCTGAATCACCAGATAGCGGGCGAGGTTCATATTGAGCGGCGGTAATGCCACCGCAGCCTGATCCTCAGCACGCCACTCGACGCCGCCTTCGCCGAGCATAATCAGCGGGCCAAACACCGGATCGTGCTCTACCACCACCCGCAACTCCTGCGCGCCTGCGCGGTTCGCCATGCTCTGCACCTGCAAACCCTGAATACGCGCCTGCGGCCAGTTGAGCTTAACGCGCTCAATAATGGCATCCGCCGCCTGCTGCACCTCTTTGGCGGTACGCAGATAGAGCATCACCCCCTGCACCTCAGATTTATGCGGAATATCGGGCGAGCGCAGCTTCAGCGCGACGGGGTAGCCAATCTGCTCAGCAATATGTACCGCTTCGGCACTGTCGCCCGCAATCCAGGTTGGCAGCGTTTGCAGCCCCCAGGCGCGCAAAATTGGCTGCACTTCATGGGTGTCGAGCGTCGTTGCGCCCTCGGCCAGTGCCTGTTGCAGCAGTTTCCGCGCATCGGCGGTGTCCGCCGTCAGGCGTTGGGAGAGCGCCGGGGTTTCACGCAGCTGCTTCTGGTTACGGCGATACTCAACCATATGCATAAAGGCGGTAATGGTCCCTTCCGGTGTACGGTAAGTCGGCAGACCCGCTTCGCTAAAGAGCCGACGCGCCTCCTGCGACGAGAACTCGCCACACCAGTTAGTCAGCACGGTGACATATTTGCCGCGTGGATGTTTTTTCAACACATCGATCAATGACAGCGCGCTTTCGCTGCCCGGTGCCGCGGCGCTCGGCGCGTGGATCACCATCAGCGCATCATAATCGTGGCTGTCGAGCAGGATGTTGAGCGCGGCGGCGTAGCGTTCGCTACTGGCATCATCGCGCAGATCGAGCGGGTTACCGGCGGCGACAGACTCCGGCAGTACAGCAGAGAGTTGCGCCAGCGTCTCTTCGCTTAGCGTCGCCAGCTTGCCATTGCGTAACCAGAGCTGATCCAGCGCCAGCGCTGCGGGTGCCGCACCGTTGCTGATGATCATTAGCCGCTCGCCGCGCAGCGGGCGCATATGGCTTAGCGTCTCAACGGCGGAGAAGAGTTCATGGGTATCCTGTACGCGCAGTAAACCGGCGCGCTGGATTGCCGCGTCCCAGGCGGGATCGAGCCCTGAATGGGCATGCAGCAAGCGCTGCGCTTCGGGGCTGCGGCCGCTCTTGATCACCAGGATCGGTTTATTGCGCGACGCGCTGCGGGCGGCGGAGACAAAACGGCGCGCATCGCTGAGATGTTCAAGGTAGAGCAGGATGGCGCTGGTCTTGCTGTCGCGGGCCAGGAAATCGAGCAGCTCATCAACGTCGATATCCAGGCTGTCGCCAAGCGCAATAAAGTAGGAGAAACCCATCTCGCGCTGCTGCGCCCAGTCAAGAATGGTATTAGAGACGGCAGCAGACTGGGAAATAAACGCCAGCTTGCCGCGCGTAATCGGCACCGGTGAGAAACTGGCGTTCAGACCCTGCCACGGCGCGAGCAGCCCTAAGCTGTTTGGCCCGAGCAGGCGCATCTGATAGCGGCCTGCGCAGGCGAGTAATTCAGCATGCTGTTCCGGCGGGGCAGAGAGAATAATGCAGGTTTTACACCCTTTTTCGCCAAGCGCCTCCAGCAGCGCCAGATTGCGTTTCGCATGGGTGCAGAGCACCGCGAGATCGGGGGTAAAGGGGAGGCTGGCGATATCTGGCCAGGCGAGCACGCCCTGCACAGCTTTGTAGGCGGGCGTGACCGGCAGCACCGGCCCGGCAAAGCCGCCGGCGAGAAGATTGCGCATCATCAGAAAACCGGCGCGATCCGGTTTCATGGATGCGCCAATAACCGCAATCGAACGGGGACGTAATAACGCTTCCAACCCTCGCTGGCTCATACCGGTCTCCACAAATAAGTGACCCGATGATTTTAAACGCTTTCTTCCGCTTTTGCTGTGACGGTGGACGAATGATGCGGTTTCCCGGCCAGATAGCGCTCACGAAACAGCGTGAAATGATCGCCCAACGCCTGTGCCGCGGCGTTATCACCGGCCAGATCGAGCAGGGCAATGGCCACTTCCGCCGTGCAGTATTGATCCTCGGCGTGCGCTTCCCGCAGGCGATAGGCCGAAACCCGCGACAGATCGACGGAGATAATCGGCAGGGCATCAAGATAGGGGCTTTTGCGGAACATCTTGCGCGCTTCGGTCCAGGTACCGTCGAGCATAATAAACAACGGCGGTTTTCCTGCGGGCGGCGCGCTCAGTACTTGTCGTTCACTGCCAGCATAAGAAGCGGGGAACACCACCATCGGTTGATAGGTATCGCTGGTGCATAAATCGATGAGCTCCTGCGGCGGTTCGGTGCGCGACCACTGAAACGCCAGCGTATCAGGCAGCACATCGGCAATTAAACGCCCGGTATTGCTCGGCTTCATCGGCTCGGTATCGAACATTACCAGGCAGAAGCGGCTGGCGGCAGCGGTTGGCTTTAAGGTGTCGCACAGGCAGTTACGCAGCGGCAGCAGACAGCGCTGACAGCGACGGATGCGATTACCGCGCGCAAGAAAAGGGCGGGTCGAGCGGGCAAGGCGCTCAGCGCGGAGTTTGAGAACGGCGTTATCAGTCATGGCGGTCGCACAGGAAAAACGCCATTGTCGCAGAGGTAAAAACGGGGCACAAGATGCGCCCCGACAGGATCAAAGCGATTCGTTCAGCCAGCTGTCGAACGGGGCTTTCGGTACCGCGCCGCTCAGCATGTCCACCACTTCGCCATTTTTGAACAGCATGATGGTCGGAATGCTGCGAATGCGAAAACGCGCGCTCAGTTCACGCTCTGCTTCGGTGTTCACTTTCACAAAGCGTACCTGGCCACTGCGCTCTTCCGCCACATCTTCAAAGATCGGCGCAAAGCTACGGCATGGGCCGCACCACGGCGCCCAGAAATCGACGACCACCGGCAGATCGTCTTTCAGGAGTTTATCGAGCGTGTCGCCGGTGGCGTTGATCACGTCGCCGTCGAACAGCTCGTGCCCGCAACGCCCACATTTCGCTGTATCTTGCATGCGTTCTTGTGGGATACGGTTCAACGCCTGGCAGCTTGCACATACGGTATTCATAACTAACCTCAGGGAAGCGGTGGTACACAGCGGCATGATGCCGTTATGTTTCTACAATGTTACGTATTATTGATGTACAGGTTTTAAACAACAACGTGGTTTATTCAATGAGTACAATAGTCGCTGGCTTTTGAATGAATTAATGGCGAAGCGTCGGCACATCAGGTAATCTGCGCGCTTCGCGCAGCGCTGGTGGAGAAAAGCATGAACGATGAGTTAAAGAACAAGAGCGGCAAGGTCAAAGTGATGTATGTCCGCAGTGATGATGATTCCGATAAACGAGGTCATAACCCGCGTACCGGGAAAGGGCCTGCACGTACCGGAAACGCTTCCCGCAATGACAGAAGTCGCCCGGGCCGTGACGACAAAGGTCGTTCTGCACGTGATGACAGAGGTGGTCGTCCGCAACGCGATGAGAGAAGTCGCGCACCGCGTGATGATTACAGCGCGCGGGGTGATTCACCGTGGCGCACCGTGTCACGCGCACCCGGTGAGGAAACGCCGGAGAAGCCGGACCACGGCGGTATTAGCGGTAAAAGCTATATCGATCCTGAAGTATTGCGCCGTCAGCGCGCAGAAGAGACGCGCGTGTATGGCGAAAACGCCTGCCAGGCGCTGTTCAGCAGCCGCCCGGATTGCATCGTGCGCGCCTGGTTTGTGCAGAGCGTCACGCCGCGCTTTAAAGAAGCGCTGCGCTGGATGGCGGCCAACCGCAAAGCGTATCACGTGGTCGATGAGCAGGAGCTGGCAAAAGCGTCCGGCACCGAGCACCACGGCGGCGTCTGCTTCCTGATCAAAAAACGTAACGGTCTGAGCGTTGAGAAGTGGGTGGCGAGCGCAGGCGAAGAAGATTGCGTACTGGCGCTGGAAGATGTGGGTAACCCGCACAACCTCGGCGCGATTATGCGTAGCTGCGCGCACTTTGGCGTGAAAGGTGTGGTGTTGCAGGATGCGGGCGTGATCGAATCCGGCGCTGCGGTACGCACCGCAGAGGGCGGGGCGGAACACGTTCAGGCGATCACAGGCGAAAGCTTTGTTGGCGCGCTGGAAGCATTCCGTCAGGCGGGTTACGCGCTGGTGACAACATCCAGCCATAACGGCACGCCGCTGTTCAAAGCCGAACTGCCGAAGAAGATGGTGCTGGTGTTAGGCCAGGAGCGTGATGGTATTTCCGATGAAACGCTGTCGCGCGCCGATCTGAGCGTCTCCATTGAAGGCACCGGCAACGTTGAAAGCCTCAACGTTTCGGTCGCAACCGGCGTATTGCTCGCCGAGTGGTGGCGTCAGAACAAGGCGTAAAGTATCAAGGTCGGGCGGCGCGTGCGTCTACCCGACCTTACCTGCAGCACTTCTGTAAGCCGGATAAGGCAACGCCGCTATCCGGCATATTTCCCGCATATCCTGTTCGCGTTCCGCTGGCTATTTCGTAGGCTGGATAAGGCAACGCCGCCATCCGGCACATCACCCGCATACCCTGTTCGCGTTCCGCTGGCTGTTTCGTAGGCCGGATAAGGCAACGCCGCCATCCGGCACATCACCCGCATACCCTATTCGCTTTCCGCCGGCAGTTCCGGTATCCAATTAATCGGCTTTTCGCCATGCTGCTCCAGCCACTCATTCGCCAGCACAAAATGGTTACAGCCAAAAAAGCCCCGATGAGCCGAAAGCGGCGACGGGTGCGGCGCGGTCAGCACATGATGGCGTTTCCTGTCGATAATCGCCCCCTTCTTCTGCGCATGCGAGCCCCACAGTAAAAAGACTACGCCTTCACGATGCTCATTAATCAGGCCGATCACTTTATCGGTAAAGGTTTCCCAGCCGAGGCTGGCGTGGGAATGCGCCTGCCCGGCGCGCACGGTAAGCACCGTATTAAGCAGCAACACGCCCTGACGCGCCCAGCTCTCAAGATAACCATGAGTAGGGCGGGTAAAGCCCGGCACGGTTTTCTCTAACTCTTTGTACATATTCAATAAAGAGGGTGGAACGGCGACGCCGGGCCGCACGGAAAAGGCCAGCCCATGCGCCTGGCCGGGGCCATGATAGGGATCCTGCCCCAGGATCACGACTTTCACATCGCCAAGCTCGGTAAAACGAAAGGCGTTGAAGACATCTTTCTGCGGCGGATAGATCGTCGCGCCGGACTGGCGTTCAGCGGCCACGGTATTCAGGGTGTTCACAAAGTAGGGCTGCTGTTTCTCTTCTGCCAGTACGTCATGCCATGTCAATGAAGTCGTCATCCCGATCTCCTGCAAAGTTGGTTTGCCGTAGCTTAACTGCTTCTTTCTCCAGAACAAAATCAGCCGCTCTCAAAAGCGCACACCTCCTAAAAAATAGTTGAAAATTTACGTAAATTTTTAGTGCACCTGAGAAGCATAAATTGATATAAAACAAGAACAAACCCTAATAGCCATTTTTGCTGTATGGTTTTTATTGACTAAAATCAAAGAATGGCCCGGTACAGGCTGGTATACAGACAAACAGATAACAATGGTTTTACCAATTGGCCGGTATACGTCCGGTCAATCACCTAATCTGCCTAAGGGAGGCTATTTATGATTACGGGTATCCAGATTACAAAAGCGGCTAATGACGATCTGTTGAACTCATTCTGGCTGCTTGATAGTGAAAAGGGCGAAGCACGCTGCGTCTGCGCGAAAGCTGGTTTCGCTGAAGATGATGTTGTTGCAGTAAGCAAACTGGGCGATATCGAATACCGCGAAATTCCGATGGAAGTACAGCCGGAAGTACGCGTTGAAGGGGGCCAGCATCTGAACGTTAACGTGCTGCGTCGTGAAACGCTGATGGACGCCGTTGAGCATCCGGAAAAATACCCGCAGCTGACGATTCGTGTTTCCGGTTACGCTGTGCGTTTCAACTCGCTGACACCGGAACAGCAGCGCGACGTTATTGCTCGTACCTTTACTGAAAGCCTGTAATCGCAGGCACTCATAAAAACGCCGGGTCTCCCCGGCGTTTTTTTACTTTTCGCTCTTCTGCTGTTCGCTGCCCGCCGTGCTCGGCTTGCGGCGCTTACCAATATTCTTGGTATCGCGATGGCGCTGCTTAACGCGCGGCTTCTCTTTATCTTTCTCTTTTTTCTTCTCATCGCGCTTCGCTAAGGCTTTTTTCGACGGTTTGCCGTTCAGTTTTTCACTTGGCGGACGGCTTGTCGGGCGCAGCTCATCAATGACGCGCGCTTTCAGCGGCTCTTCAACGTAACGGCCAACTTTGCCCAGCAGCAGGTGATCGTGCGCTTCAACCAGTGAAATGGCGATGCCCTTACGTCCCGCGCGACCAGTACGGCCGATACGGTGCAGGTAAGTATCACCGCTGCGCGGCATATCGAAGTTAATTACGTGGCTGACATCGGGAATATCAATCCCGCGCGCGGCAACGTCGGTTGCGACCAGCACATTGACGCGGCCTTCGGTCAGGCGCTTGATCGCTTCGTTACGCTTGATCTGTACCATCTCGCCTTCGAGATAGCAGTTGTTAATGCCCGCTTCACGCAGCCAGGTCGCCAGCTCATGCACACGCTCGCGCTTACGTACAAAGACGATGGTACGGGTGGCGTCCGGCTGTTTCAGCAGGTGCACCAGCAGCGCGGTTTTGTGCTGCACATCATCGGCACGGTAGTACCACTGATGAATTTTTTTACGCTCGCGGGTCGATGGCGTGGCAGAGACCTCAACCGGCTCTTCCAGCAGGCGCTCGGCAAAATCTTTGATCGCATCGCCTTCCAGCGTGGCGGAGAAGAGCATGGTCTGCTTGCGCCAGCGCGTTTCAGCAGCAATGGTCTCGATATCCTGCGCGAAGCCCATGTCCAGCATGCGGTCCGCTTCATCAAGGATCAGCGTCTCGACCGCGCGGCAGTCGAAGTTCTCTTCTTTTATATACTGCAGCAGGCGGCCGGTGGTGGCGACCACGATATCCTGGTTTTCGCTGAACACTTCGGCGTGGTTCATATACGCCACGCCGCCGGTAATGGTGGCGATATCAAGATGAGTGTTTGCCGCCAGTTCACGCGCGTGGTCGGCAACCTGCATCGCCAGTTCACGGGTTGGTGTCAGGATCAGGATACGCGGCGGGCCGGATTTCTTACGCGGAAAGTCCAGAAGGTGTTGCAACGCCGGCAGCAAGAAGGCTGCGGTTTTACCTGTCCCGGTGGGCGCGGAACCGAGGACATCACGCCCTTCAAGCGCAGGCGGAATGACAGCAGCCTGGATAGCGGTTGGGCGTGTAAAGCCTTTATTCTGGAGCGCGTCCAGAAGGCTGTCGTCAAGTTCGAGTTCGGAAAAAGTCGTTACAGTCATGTTCTACCTCTGTGTGGGGCGCTGATTATAGACGTTACGGCTGCAATCTTCATCTGTTGTCTGCTTATCACTTTTCTGACGCTACGCTTTCCCCTATGCTACAGCGGTTTTCCGTTTTGAGGTTGTAAAGATGTCCCAGCCAAAGGCTCAGCTTCGCCGCGATGGCTTCACGTTTAAATCATTTTTCGTCGCGCATGACCGCTGTGCCATGAAAGTCGGTACCGATGGTGTGATGCTAGGCGCCTGGGCACCGGTCTCCCGCGCCCGTCATATTCTTGATATTGGTAGCGGCAGCGGCTTACTGGCGCTAATGCTGGCGCAGCGTACCGCAGATGATGTAACCCTCGATGCGGTTGAGCTTGATGAGCAGGCGGCAGGGCAGGCGCAGGAGAACGTGCAGGCTTCTCCTTGGGCCGATCGCATTCGCGTCCATTGCGCCGATATTCTCGCCTGGAGCCAGCAGAACACCGCGCGTTTTGATCTCATCGTCAGTAATCCGCCCTACTTTGAAGAGGGCGTTAAGTGCGCCACGCCTGAGCGCGACCGCGCGCGCTACACCACTACCCTCGATCACCAGACGCTGCTGGAGATCGCCGCGACGCTTATCACCGAAGAGGGGTTTTTCTGTGTGGTACTGCCGGTTGAAACCTGCGAAGGCTTTAGTGAGAAAGCGCGACAGCTCGGCTGGCATTTGCGTCTGCGTACCGATGTCGCGGAGACAGAAGGGCGCCTGCCGCACCGCGTGCTGCTGGCCTTCTCGCCGCGACAGGGCGAGCTGTTTGCCGACAGGCTGGTGATCCGCGGCGCGGATCAGCGCTATTCAGAAAGCTATAGCGCGCTGACCCAGACCTTCTATCTCTTTATGTAACTTTGCGGCGAGAGCACCGTTGGCCCGGATTCCGGCAGCTGATGCGGGTAATCCAGCGTGTAGTGCAGGCCTCGGCTCTCTTTGCGCATCATTGCGCAGCGCACAATCAGCTCCGCCACCTGTACCAGGTTGCGCACTTCAAGCAGGTTATTTGACACGCGGAAGTGCGCGTAATACTCGTCAATTTCCTGCTGCAACAAGTTAATGCGGCGCAACGCCCGCTCAAGGCGTTTGGTGGTCCGCACAATCCCGACGTAATCCCACATAAATAGGCGCAGCTCATGCCAGTTATGTTGCAGGATTACCCGCTCGTCGGCATCGTCGACACGGCTCTCATCCCACGCCGGTAACGCAGGCACGTTTTCGATGTCCGGCATACGGTGCGCAATATCTTCAGCGGCCGACCAGCCATAGACCAGACACTCCAGCAGTGAATTAGAGGCCATGCGATTAGCGCCATGCAGCCCGCTATAGCTCACTTCGCCAACCGCATAGAGACCATCAACATCGGTACGGCCGCAATCGTCAATCATCACCCCGCCACAAGTGTAGTGTGCCGCTGGTACAATCGGCACCGGCTCTTTAGTCAGATCGATACCGAGGCCAAGCAGTTTCTCGTAAATCATCGGGAAGTGGTGGCGCACAAACTCAGGCGGTTTGTGGCTGATATCCAGGTACATGCACTCGACGCCGAGGCGTTTCATTTCATGGTCGATGGCGCGCGCCACCACATCACGCGGAGCGAGTTCGCCGCGCGGGTCGAAGTCGGGCATAAAACGCGTGCCGTCCGGGCGTTTCAGATGCGCGCCTTCGCCGCGTAACGCTTCCGTCAGCAGGAAATTGCGCGCCTGCGGGTGAAACAGTGCGGTGGGGTGAAACTGATTAAACTCCAGATTCGCCACCCGGCAACCCGCGCGCCAGGCCATGGCGATACCATCGCCGGAGGCGATATCGGGATTGGTAGTGTACTGATAGACCTTTGATGCGCCGCCGGTGGCCAGCACCACCGCTTTTGCGCGACAGGTCTCAACCTGCTCTTTATTACGATTCCACACCCATGCGCCAACTATCCGGCGCGCACCGGGCAGGCCAATCTTGTCGGAGATAATCAAGTCAACCGCATTGGTGCGCTCAAGCAGGCGAATATTGGGGTGGCTCATCGCCTGGCTCACCAGCGTGTTCTCCACCGCTTTGCCAGTGGCATCAGCGGCATGAAGGATCCGGCGATGGCTGTGCCCGCCTTCGCGGGTAAGGTGATAGCTGGCATCGCCGCTTTCACTCAGCTCGGTATCAAACATCACGCCCTGATCGATAAGCCACTGCACGCAGTGACGCGCATGGCTGGCGACAAACTCCGCCGCATGGCGATCGACAATACCGGCACCGGCAATCAGGGTATCTTCGACATGAGAGGCGATGCTGTCAGTTTTATCAAACACCGCCGCAATACCGCCCTGAGCGTAGAGTGTTGACCCTTCGCTGACCGGCCCTTTGCTTAAAACGATAACGGAATGGTGCTCAGCCAGACGTAACGCAACGGAGAGGCCCGCCGCACCGCTGCCAATCACCAGCACATCACAGGAGAGTTCTGGAGTTGTTTGCATAGTGTGTTTAATTTACTAAACAAGTGTTGCCCGAGAATAGCACCACCCGCACAGCAAATGCACATTTTTTTGTTTTGTGTATTAAGCACTAAACATGGTGGGTCTCACAGCCTGGAGAGAGAGGATAAAATCTAAGAAAAGGCTGTTTGTTTACTAAGGTGTATTAAGGATGAAAAAAAAGCATTAGTGCGGTAATCTCTGGCGATCTTAAGGTCTTTTCTTTGAGAACAGGGTGCAGTTGGTCGGCAGACTTATAATGAGTGATAACGAAAGTTCTGCGTAACTCTGCACAAAAACAAAGGCGTGACGGAACTTTCTTACCGGTCTGCTCTCTAATTGGCTGCTTGCTCATAATGCAGTTTTGGAGTGGCGTTCTGGCTACGCGTGGAAATGGGTTTTGGGGAGACTTTACCTCGGATGAGCGAGCAGTTAACGGATCAGATTCTTGTTGAAAGGGTCCAGAAGGGAGATCAGAAAGCCTTTAACTTACTGGTGGTGCGCTATCAGCATAAAGTGGCGAGTCTGGTCTCTCGTTATGTCCCTTCAGGCGATGTGCCTGACGTAGCACAAGAGTCCTTTATTAAAGCCTATCGCGCGCTTGATTCTTTCAGGGGTGATAGCGCTTTTTATACCTGGCTCTACCGTATTGCTGTGAATACAGCGAAAAATTACCTGGTTGCTCAGGGGCGCAGGCCGCCATCCAGCGATGTGGATGCGAATGAAGCGGAAAACTTCGAAAGCGGCGGCGCGCTGAAAGAAATTTCGAACCCTGAGAACTTAATGTTGTCAGAAGAACTGCGACAAATCGTTTTCCGCACTATTGAGTCTCTCCCGGAAGATTTACGTATGGCAATTACGTTACGGGAGCTGGATGGCCTAAGCTATGAAGAGATAGCGGTCATCATGGATTGCCCGGTGGGTACAGTTCGTTCTCGTATCTTCCGTGCGCGGGAAGCCATTGATAATAAAGTTCAACCGCTTATCAGGCGTTGACGATAGCGGGATACTGGAAAAGGTATTAGGCATGCAGAAAGAAAAACTTTCCGCTTTAATGGATGGTGAGACCCTGGATAACGAACTGCTCAGTGAGCTGTCCCGTGATCCAGAAATGCAGCGAACCTGGGCGAGTTACCACCTCATCCGTGATTCAATGCGTGGTGATACTGCCGACCTGCTGCATTTCGATATCTCCGATCGGGTTATGGCCGCGATTGAGAGTGACGCCGTGCAGCCTGCGACGCCGCTTATCCCTGAAGCGCAGCCGGCACCACAGCAGTGGCAGAAGATGCCGTTCTGGCACAAAGTACGTCCGTGGGCGAGCCAGCTCACCCAGATGGGCGTTGCGGCATGCGTATCGTTAGCTGTCATTGTTGGCGTTCAGCACTATAATGGCCAGGCTGAATCTACCCAGCAGCCCGAAGCGCCAGTGTTTAACACACTGCCGATGATGGGCAAAGCCAGCCCGGTGAGCCTGGGTGTTCCGGCTGATGCGACGGCAAGTGCCGGTCAGCAGCAGCAGGTTCAGGAACAGCGTCGTCGCATCAATGCGATGCTGCAGGATTACGAACTGCAACGCCGCCTGCACGCTGAGCAGCTTCAGTTGGAACAGGCGCAGACTCAGCAGGCCGCTGTCCAGGTGCCAGGAAATCAAACCTTAGGAACGCAATCGCAGTAATGAAGCAACTTTGGTGTGCCCTCTCTTTTGTGGCTGCTGGTCTACTTTGCTCAACTAACGCCTCGGCTGATGTTTCATCCGGGGCGTTGTTACAGCAGATGAATGTAGCGAGCCAGTCTCTTAATTACGAACTCTCCTTTATCAGCATCAACAAACAGGGTGTCGAATCGCTGCGCTATCGCCATGCGCGTCTCGACAACCAGGCGCTTGCGCAGCTGCTGCAGATGGATGGCCCGCGCCGCGAAGTGGTGCAGCGCGGCAATGAGATCAGCTACTTCGAGCCAGGCCTTGAGCCCTTCACGCTCAACGGTAACTACATCGTCGATTCGCTGCCGTCGCTGGTCTATACCGACTTCAAACGTCTTTCGCCATACTACGACTTTATCTCCGTCGGGCGCACACGCATTGCCGACAGGCTGTGTGAAGTGATCCGCGTCGTGGCGCGTGACGGTACGCGCTACAGCTACATTGTCTGGATGGACGAAGAGAGCCGGCTGCCGATGCGCGTCGATCTGCTCGATCGCGATGGCGAAACCCTTGAGCAGTTCCGCGTGATTGCGTTTAACGTCAACGGCCAGGTAAGCGACAGCATGCAAACGCTGGCGAAAGCGAGCCTGCCGCCGCTGCTCTCGGTGCCGACGGGCGACAAAGTGAACTTTAACTGGGTGCCGTCATGGCTGCCGCAGGGTTTCACCGAAGTTGCCAGCAGCCGCCGTCAGCTGCCGACCGTCGATGTGCCCGTCGAATCACGCCTCTACTCCGATGGATTGTTCAGCTTCTCGGTTAACATCAACCGTGCGAACCAGAACAGCAGTGATCAGATGCTGCGCACCGGTCGACGCACTGTCAGCACTACCGTGCGTGACAACGCCGAAATTACTATCGTGGGCGAGTTGCCGCCGCAAACGGCAAAACGCATTGCGGATAACGTCAAATTCAGGGCTGCGCAATGATTAAAGAGTGGGCAACCGTCGTCTCCTGGCAGCATGGCCAGGCGCTGGTCGAGTGTGACGTGAAAGCCTCATGCAGCAGCTGCGCCTCGCGTGCTGGCTGCGGCAGCCGCGTACTCAACAAGCTTGGCCCGCAAACTACGCACACCATCGCTGTACCCTGCGCTGAGCCGCTGGAGCCTGGGCAGAAAGTGGAGCTGGGTATTGCGGAGAGCAGCCTGCTTGGCTCTGCAGTATTAGTCTATATGACGCCTCTGCTTGGCCTGTTTGTAATGGGCGCGCTGTTCCAGACGCTGTTTGGCAACGATATGGCGGCGTTTAGCGGCGCCGTGCTGGGCGGTATCGGCGGTTTTCTGCTGGCGCGTGGTCTCTCGCCAAAGCTTGCCACCCGTAGCGAATGGCAGCCAATAATCCTTAGCGTCGGCCTGCCGCCGAACCTTATTCGCGTCGATGACGCATCCGCTGAAAGCCGCCCCTGATCCTGCCTGTTACCGCTTACAAAGTGTGGGCGGTTTGAGCATTTCCCCGCGTTGTGGTTGTAGTGTAGAATGCGGCGTTTCAGTACATTGACGTCAGGCGCGAACAGGCCTCTTAGTTACTCGTAAGGCATAAAATCTCACTCTATGAAGAATATTCGTAACTTTTCGATCATCGCTCACATCGACCACGGTAAATCGACGCTGTCTGACCGTATTATTCAGATTTGCGGTGGTCTCTCCGATCGCGAAATGGCAGCCCAGGTGCTGGACTCCATGGATCTCGAGCGCGAACGCGGCATTACCATTAAAGCCCAGAGCGTGACGCTGGATTACAAAGCCACCGATGGCGAAACCTATCAGCTGAACTTTATCGACACCCCGGGCCACGTTGACTTCTCCTACGAAGTTTCCCGCTCGCTGGCCGCCTGTGAAGGTGCGCTGCTGGTGGTTGACGCAGGCCAGGGCGTGGAAGCGCAGACGCTGGCGAACTGCTACACCGCGATGGAGATGGATCTGGAAGTGGTGCCGGTCTTGAACAAAATCGACCTGCCGGCGGCCGATCCTGAGCGCGTGGCGGAAGAGATTGAAGATATCGTCGGCATCGACGCCACCGATGCGGTGCGCTGCTCGGCGAAAACCGGCGTTGGCGTACCGGATGTTCTTGAGCGCCTGGTGCGCGACATTCCGCCGCCGGAAGGCGATCCTGACGCTCCGCTGCAGGCGCTGATCATCGACTCCTGGTTCGATAACTACCTCGGCGTGGTCTCGCTGGTGCGTATCAAAAACGGCACCATGCGCAAAGGCGACAAAATCAAAGTGATGAGCACCGGCCAGGTTTATAACGCTGACCGTCTCGGCATCTTCACGCCGAAGCAGATCGACCGTACCGAACTGAAGTGCGGCGAAGTAGGCTGGTTAGTCTGCGCCATCAAAGACATTCTCGGCGCGCCGGTAGGGGATACCCTGACCGCTGCCCGCAACCCGGCAGACAAAGCGCTGCCCGGCTTTAAAAAGGTGAAACCGCAGGTTTACGCCGGTCTCTTCCCGGTCAGCTCCGATGACTACGAGAACTTCCGTGACGCCCTCGGCAAGCTGAGCCTTAACGATGCCTCCCTGTTCTACGAACCGGAAAGCTCCACCGCGCTCGGCTTCGGTTTCCGCTGCGGCTTCCTCGGCCTGCTGCATATGGAGATCATCCAGGAGCGTCTGGAGCGTGAATACGATCTTGACCTCATCACCACGGCACCAACAGTTGTGTATGAAGTGCAGACCACCAACAAAGAGGTGATCTACGTCGACAGCCCTTCCAAGCTGCCGCCGCTGAACAACATCGAAGAGCTGCGCGAGCCGATCGCCGAGTGTCATATGCTGCTGCCGCAGGAGTTCCTCGGTAACGTCATCACCCTCTGCATCGAGAAACGCGGTGTGCAGACCAACATGGTTTACCACGGTAAACAGGTGGCGCTGACCTACGAAATCCCGATGGCAGAAGTGGTGCTCGACTTCTTCGACCGCCTGAAGTCCACCTCGCGCGGCTACGCCTCGCTGGATTACAACTTCAAACGCTTCCAGGCCTCCAACATGGTGCGTGTTGACGTGCTGATCAACGGCGATCGCGTCGATGCGCTGGCGCTGATCACCCACAACGATAACGCGCCGTATCGCGGTCGCGAGCTGGTCGAGAAGATGAAAGAGCTGATCCCGCGTCAGCAGTTTGATATCGCGATTCAGGCGGCGATTGGCAACCACATCATTGCCCGCTCAACCGTGAAACAGCTGCGTAAAAACGTGCTGGCGAAGTGCTATGGCGGTGACGTCAGCCGTAAGAAGAAGCTGTTGCAGAAACAGAAAGACGGTAAGAAACGCATGAAGCAGGTTGGTAACGTTGAGCTGCCGCAGGAAGCGTTCCTCGCCATTCTCCATGTTGGCAAAGAGAGCAAATAACCTAAAGGAGTTGGCATGGCGAACATGTTTGCCCTGATCCTGGTGATCGCGACGCTGGTGACAGGTTTTTTATGGTGCCTGGATAAGTTTATTTTTGCACCGAAACGCCGGGAGCGTCAGGCCGCTGCGCAGGCAGCGACGGGCGATGCGCTTGATGCGAAGACGCTGAAAAAAGTTGGCCCGAAACCGGGCTGGCTGGAGACGGGGGCTTCGGTTTTCCCGGTGCTGGCGATTGTGCTGGTGGTGCGTTCATTTATCTATGAACCCTTCCAGATCCCGTCAGGCTCGATGATGCCAACGCTTTTGATCGGCGATTTTATTCTGGTGGAGAAGTTTGCCTACGGCATTAAAGATCCTATCTACCAGAAAACGCTGATCGAAACCGGTCATCCGAAACGTGGCGACATCGCGGTGTTTAAATATCCGGACGATCCACGCCTCGATTACATCAAGCGCGTGGTCGGCCTGCCGGGCGATAAAGTGAGCTACGATCCGGTGACGAAACAGGTTACCGTGCAGCCAAATTGCAGTTCCGGCCAGGCGTGCGGCAATGCGCTGCCTGTCACCTACAGCAATGTGGAAGAGAGCGATTTTGTGCAGACCTTTGGCCGTCGTAACGGCGGCGAAGCGAGCAGCGGCTTCTTCCAGATGGCGAAAGGGCAGAGCATGGCAGACGGCGTGCGTCTCACCGAGCGTAAAGAGACGCTGGGCGACGTCACGCACCGTATTCTCAACGTGCCCATCGCGCAGGATCAGCTCGGTATTTACTACCGTCAGCAGAACCAGCCGCTGGCCACCTGGATTGTGCCGCCGGGTCACTACTTCATGATGGGTGACAACCGCGATAACAGCGCAGACAGCCGCTACTGGGGCTTTGTGCCGGAAGCGAATCTGGTTGGCCGCGCGACGGCAATCTGGATGAGTTTCGAGAAACAGGAAGGTGAATGGCCGACAGGCGTGCGCCTGAATCGTATCGGCGGAATTCATTGATTCAGCGGGGCGTAATTATTCTTGTTGCGCCCCGAATTATTTCCAGGATTATTCCCTTCTTACTAACGACATCCCTCCTCGTTGCGTATAGAATATTCCCCCGAAGTTTAAGGCTGGCCCTCCGGGTGCCACAGCACACGAAACCGCGTTGGTTCTTCAGGTCGGTTTCGTGTGCTGCATTGTTGACGCATTTATTTATTGGTAACGCATGAACCCCATCGTAATTAATCGGCTTCAGCGGAAGCTGGGCTACACTTTTCAACATCACGATCTGTTGCAGCAGGCTTTAACTCACCGCAGCGCCAGTAGCAAACATAACGAGCGTCTCGAATTTCTCGGCGACTCGATTTTAAGTTTTGTGATCGCCAATGCCCTCTATCACCGTTTTCCACGCGTGGATGAAGGGGATATGAGCCGCATGCGCGCGACGCTGGTACGCGGCAATACGCTGGCGGAAATCGCCCGCGAATTTGAGCTGGGCGAGTGCCTGCGCCTCGGGCCGGGTGAGTTGAAAAGCGGCGGCTTTCGCCGTGAATCGATTTTAGCGGATACCGTAGAGGCATTGATCGGCGGCGTGTTCCTGGATAGCGACATCCAGACCGTTGAGCAATTGATCCTCAGCTGGTATCAGACGCGCCTCGACGAAATCAGTCCTGGCGATAAACAAAAAGATCCGAAAACGCGCCTGCAGGAGTTCTTGCAGGGTCGCCATCTGCCGCTGCCCTCCTATCTGGTGGTGCAGGTGCGTGGCGAAGCGCACGATCAGGAATTTACTATCCACTGCCAGGTCAGCGGCCTGAGCGAACCGGTGGTTGGCACGGGTTCCAGCCGTCGCAAGGCGGAGCAGGCTGCCGCCGAACAGGCGCTGAAAAAACTGGAGTTGGAATGAGCACTGAAACTGAAAACACCTACTGCGGATTTATCGCCATCGTTGGACGTCCCAACGTCGGCAAATCCACACTGCTGAATAAGCTGCTCGGGCAGAAGATCTCGATCACCTCCCGTAAAGCGCAAACCACGCGCCACCGTATCGTCGGCATCCATACCGAAGGGGCTTATCAGGCGGTCTACGTCGATACCCCGGGTCTGCATATGGAAGAGAAGCGCGCCATCAACCGTCTGATGAACAAAGCGGCCAGCAGTTCTATCGGCGACGTTGAGCTGGTGATCTTCGTCGTTGAAGGCACCCGCTGGACGGCGGATGACGAAATGGTGTTGAACAAGCTGCGTGATGCCCGTGCACCGGTGATCCTTGCGGTGAACAAAGTCGACAACGTGCAGGAGAAGGCGGATCTGCTGCCGCACCTGCAGTTCCTGGCAAGCCAGATGAACTTCCTCGACATCGTGCCGCTCTCTGCGGAAACCGGCATGAACGTTGATACCATCGCCAGCGTCGTGCGCAAGCATCTGCCAGAAGCGATTCACCACTTCCCGGAAGATTACGTCACTGACCGCTCGCAGCGCTTTATGGCCTCTGAAATCATCCGCGAAAAGCTGATGCGTTTCCTTGGCGCAGAGCTGCCGTACTCGGTCACCGTAGAGATCGAGCGCTTTATTACCAATGAGCGCGGCGGGTATGACATCAACGGCCTGATCCTCGTTGAGCGCGAAGGGCAGAAGAAGATGGTGATTGGCAACAAAGGCGCCAAAATCAAAACCATCGGCATCGAAGCCCGTAAAGATATGGAAGAGATGTTTGAAGCCAAAGTTCACCTTGAACTGTGGGTCAAAGTGAAATCGGGCTGGGCCGATGACGAGCGCGCGCTGCGCAGTCTCGGTTATGTCGACGATCTCTGAGTAACACCGGATGGAGGGATGGCAGCGTGCCTTCGTTCTTCATAGCCGTCCCTGGAGCGAAACCAGCTTAATGCTGGACGTCTTCACGGAAGAGTCCGGTCGTGTGCGCCTGGTTGCTAAAGGCGCACGCTCCAAACGTTCCAACCTCAAAGGCGCTTTGCAGCCCTTTACCCCTCTGCTGGTGCGCTTTGGCGGGCGCGGTGAAGTCAAAACCCTGCGCAGTGCCGAAGCGGTCTCGCTGGCGCTGCCGTTAAGCGGCATCACCCTCTACAGCGGTCTCTACGTCAATGAACTCATCTCCCGCGTGCTGGAGCATGAAACGCGGTTCTCCGAACTCTTTTTTGATTATCTGCACTGTATCCAGGCGCTGGCCGGCGTAAGTGGTTCGCCGGAGCCGGTGCTGCGCCGCTTTGAGCTGGCGCTGCTTGGCCATCTCGGTTACGGCGTCGATTTTCTGCACTGTGCGGGCAGCGGCGAGGCGGTGGAAGATGGCATGACCTATCGCTACCGCGAAGAGAAGGGCTTTATCGCCAGCGTCGTGGTCGACAACACCACCTTCACCGGGCGACACTTACGCGCGCTCTCCGAGCGGGAGTTTCCGGACAGCGACACGTTGCGTGCCGCAAAGCGCTTTACCCGCATCGCCCTGAAGCCGTATCTTGGAGGCAAGCCGCTCAAAAGCCGGGAGTTATTTCGGCAGTTTGTGCCTAAGCGCTAGCGGCAGGATCACAGACCAGGCGGGGCGAAGACCGCGCCGGAAATTTTGCGAAACTGAGGATTGTCATGGCTGAATTACTGTTGGGCGTAAACATCGATCACATTGCCACTCTGCGCAACGCGCGCGGCACCGCTTACCCGGATCCGGTGCAGGCGGCGTTTATCGCCGAGCAGGCAGGTGCCGATGGTATTACCGTCCATCTGCGTGAAGATCGTCGCCATATTACCGACAGAGATGTGCGTATTCTGCGCCAGACGCTGCACACGCGCATGAACCTTGAAATGGCTGTTACCGACGAGATGCTGGCGATTGCCTGCGAAACGAAGCCGCACTTCTGCTGTCTGGTGCCGGAAAAGCGCCAGGAAGTGACCACTGAAGGCGGGCTGGATGTGGCCGGTCAGCGCGACAAAATGCGCGATGCCTGCCAGCGCCTGGCACAAGCGGGTATTCTGGTGTCGCTGTTTATCGATGCCGATAACGCGCAGATCCAGGCCGCGGCGGAAGTGGGCGCACCCTATATTGAAATCCACACCGGCTGTTACGCTGATGCTGAAAACGAGGCCGCGCAGGCGAAAGAGCTGGAGCGCATCGCCAACGCCGCGACCTATGCCGCCAGCCTCGGGCTGAAAGTAAATGCTGGTCACGGCCTGACTTACCACAACGTTAAAGCGATCGCCGCGCTGCCAGAGATGCACGAGCTGAATATTGGGCACGCAATTATTGGCCGTGCGGTGATGAGTGGTCTGAAAGAGGCGGTGGCGGAGATGAAACGTTTGATGCTGGAAGCGCGCGCATAATGGCTATCTTAGGACTGGGCACCGATATCGTTGAGATCGCACGCATTGAAGCGGTGGTCGCCCGCAGCGGCGATCGGCTGGCGAAGCGCGTGCTCAGCCCTAATGAGTGGGCGCTCTACGAGGCGCACCAGCAGCCGGTGCGCTTTCTCGCCAAACGCTTTGCGGTGAAAGAGGCGGCGGCAAAGGCGCTCGGCACCGGCATTCGCAACGGCCTCGCATTCAATCAATTCGAAGTGTTCAATGATGAGCTTGGGAAACCGAGCCTGCGCCTGTGGGGTGAAGCTGAGCAGCTGGCAGAGCGGATGGGCGTGCGTTCTGTGCACGTCACGCTGGCGGATGAACGCCACTACGCTTGTGCGACGGTGATTATCGAGAGTTAGATTTTGTCAGAGTGATGCAGTAGCACGAATTTATCCCACAGCTGCTCTTCGCTCTCTTGATGTGCCGGATCTTTCAGGATGGTATTGGGGATCGGGCACACTTTCTGGCAGGTCGGCGTATCGTAATGGCCCGCGCACTCGGTGCAGCGGTCGCTGTTAATCTCATAAATGCTCTCGCCGAGCGAAATCGCCTCATTCGGGCACTCCGGCTCGCACATATCGCAGTTGATGCATTTTTTGGTAATTAACAGCGCCATCAGGAAATTCTCAGAAACAACACAAACAGGGCGGGCATTATACGATGATTGCCTGCTCAAACCAGTTTTTTTACCAGCTCCTCGCTGTGGCGAATACGCTCCGGGGCATGCTCAAGATCCTGCTGAACAAGCGCCATAAAGAGCAGATCCGTCAGCATCATCTGGGCACTGGTGGAGGAGATGGCCGCGCTGCGCGTTGCCTGCTCTTCCGCAATGGTGTAGAGCGAATGGGTCGCGCGCTGCTGTAATGCATTGGGGGTAAAACCGGTGATCGCGAGGATCTTTGCTCCCACGCGTAACGCTTCGTCAGCCGCCAGATTGATCTCACGCCGTTCGCCCGAGTAGGAGACCGGCAGCAGCAGATCGCCCGGCTCCAGCGCCTGCACCGCCGCCAGCAGCGCGTGCATATCCTGTTCGACAATGGCGTTCAGGCCAATCTTCATCAGTTTCCAGCCAAAATTGCGCGCCACCAGGCCCGACGCGCCGATACCGGTCAGCACAATGCGCCGCGATTCGCGCAGCAGGCGCACGCTCTCCAGCAGCTTCTCTTCGCTGTTCACATCCAGCGAGGCGTGCATCGCGCTCTGGTACTCTTTAATCAGCTTCTCGCCGACCACGCGCAGGGCGTCATCGCCGCGAATTTTATTATGCACCGGTACAGAGTAGGGGTTGGGGTTGCTGGCCAGCGCTTCGCTGATCGCCAGCTTCATTGCCGGGAAGCCTTTGAACTCCATCTTCTGCGCGAATTTCACCACGCTCGACTGGCTGACACCCGCTTCCGCCGCCAGCTGCTGCGAGCTTAAATGGCGGGCGCGATCGGGGTTTTCGAGCAGAAATTCCGCCAGCTTTTTATCACTCTGCGCAAGGCCGGGATAGCGCTGGCGAATGCGGATCAAACAGTTCATACGATCTCCGGGGTGTTCACGTAACTCACTGCCTGGTGTATTACGCGGATGAATTAACTATTCCATCCATGGGCGGTGATTATGAATTAAAAATTCTGGCAGCACAAAGTTTCTCCGTGCGGGGTTTGATAGCGATCAACTGGAGAGGCCAGAGCCACTCGCTTTCACCTGTGGCGCGCTCTCAAGACGGCGGATTGCGGGCACCAGACCCGCGCCAATACAGGCGAGGATCACCCCCAGCGCCGAGGTGGTTAACACCGTTTCGCTGCCAAAATGCATCGCCAGCGGCCCGGCTGCCAGTTCGCCCACCGGAATGGCAATAAACGATCCCATCGCATCCCAGGCGTAGACCCGCGCCAGCTTCTCCGCCGGGATGTGCGTTTGCAGCGACTGCGCCCACGCCACGCCGAAAAGGCCGAAGACGATCCCGGCGCAAAAGAATGCCGCCATCAGCCAGTGTGCCGGTGCCGCCTGGCCGAGCAGCCAGGTAGGCACGGCGCAGAACGCCATCAGCACCACGCCGATAAAGAGATCGCGTTTAGGCCGCCAGCGCAGCGCCAGGAACGAGCCGACAATCAGACCTATACTCTGCGCGGCGATAATCAGCCCCCACTGGGTTCGCCCAAAAGCGCTGTCGGCAATCACCGGGCCGAGCACCATCACAATTCCGCTGAAAGCGGCGTTAATCAGGGTGAACTGCACCACCACCGACCAGACCCAGGGACGGCTGGCGAACTCTTTCCAGCCGTCGCGCAGATCCTGCAGGATATTGCTGGTAGCCTCTGCTGCCTTAATGGTACCGACGCGAATCGCGTAATAGAGCGGTGCCGAGGCGGCAAAGCCGAGCGCATCAATGGCCAGCCCCCAGCCGGGGCCGACCGCACTGGTCAGGATCCCGCCGAGCGAGGCACCGATGACCGTCCCGCTGTAAATCCCAAGCTGCAGCAGTGCGTTCGCTTCGCGCCGCAGGTGAACGGGCACGGTTTGCGGTACCAGCGCCGAGGAGGCGGGAAGGGCAATGCCCGCCGCCGCGCCATTCAGCGTGCCAAGCAGGGCGAGCAACATGACGCTGGCTGAGCCATCAAGCACCAGCCAGGCGACCGCCCCCTGTGAGAGGGCGGCGACAAGAGAGGAGAGCACCATCACGCGGCTACGGGAGTAGCGATCCGCCAGCACGCCGCCAATCAATAAAAACGCGACGTTAAACAGCGAGCGTGCCGCCACTACAAGGCCAAGATCGGCCGCCGAGCCGCCAATATCAAGCACCGCGAAAGCCAGCGCGATCGGCGCGATACCGTTGCCCAGCACGGTAAGCAGGCGGGCGGAAAAGAGGTAGCGAAAGGCTGGGATCTGTAAGGCGCGTCGCGGCGTTGTGCGGGGTGCTGGAGTCATTGTCACCTGTATTAAGTAGGGGAGAAAACGTGTGGCGCGTATTATTGCAGGTATTGATAACAGGCTGTTACCGGAAAAGTGAGGATCTATCTGTTAGGCTAGTTGTAGTGTAATCGCCAAACGGAGCGTCCCGGCGATGGAGCGTTAACCCACAGAGGAATATCTTTTGGCTACCAGTGAACGCCGCGTTGTATTTTTTGACCTTGATGGAACATTACATCAGCAGGATATGTTCGGCACCTTTTTGCGGTATCTGCTGCGACATCATCCGCTCAATGCGCTGCTTGTGCTGCCGCTGTTACCGGTGATTGGTGCCGGGCTGCTGATAAAGGGCCGCGCCGCGCGCTGGCCGATGAGCCTGCTGTTATGGGGCTGCACCTTTGGTCACAGCGAGCGCCATCTCAACGCCCTGCAGCAGAAATTCGCCGACTGGTTTCGCGGGCACGTCACGGCCTTTCCGGTGGTGCAGACGCGGTTAACCAACTATCTGGCCGCCTCGGATGCGGATATCTGGCTCATCACCGGCTCGCCGCAGTCGCTGGTTGAGCAGGTCTATTTCGACACGCCCTGGCTGCCGCGCGTCAATGTCATCGCCAGCCAGATGACCCGCGGCTACGGCGGTTGGGTGCTGACTCTGCGCTGCCTCGGGCATGAGAAAGTCGCGCAATTAGAGCGCAAAATCGGTACGCCGCTGCGTCTCTACAGCGGCTACAGCGACAGTAAACAGGACAACCCGTTGCTCTACTTCTGCCAGCACCGCTGGCGCGTTACGCGCCGTGGCGAACTGCAACAGCTTGAGTAGTGTCGAACGTATTAGGGGTGTGTATAATGCGCCCCGCCTGAATTACTGGAGTTTATACCTTTGTCCAATCCCGAACTGACTCACGAACACTGGATGCGTTATGCGCTGACGCTGGCGAAGCGCGCCTGGGAAGAGGGCGAAGTGCCCGTGGGCGCGGTGCTGGTGCATAACAACCAGGTGATTGGCGAAGGGTGGAACCGCCCAATTGGCCGTCACGATCCCACCGCGCACGCGGAGATTATGGCGCTGCGCCAGGGCGGGCTGGTGCTGCAAAACTACCGGCTGATCGACACCACGCTCTATGTCACGCTGGAGCCCTGCGTGATGTGCGCGGGCGCAATGGTACATAGCCGCATCGGGCAACTGGTGTTTGGCGCGCGGGATGCGAAAACCGGCGCGGCAGGGTCATTGATGGATGTGCTTCACCATCCGGGGATGAATCACCGGATCGAGTTTACCGAAGGCGTGCTGCGCGATGAGTGCGCCGCGATGTTAAGCGATTTCTTCCGCCAGCGTCGGCTGGAGAAGAAAGCCCTGAAAACCGGCAACGCCTGATCAGCTCTTGGGGGCGATTGCCTCTGTAGGCCGGATAAGCGCAGCGCCATCCGGCGGGCAGTGCCTGATGGCGGCTCCGCCTTATCAGGCCTACAGAAGTGGTTACAGTTGCTCGGGGTTTTGTAGGCCGGATAAGCGCAGCGCCATCCGGCGGGCAGTGCCTGATGGCGGCTCCGCCTTATCAGGCCTACAGAAGTGGTTACAGTTGGTCGGGGTTTTGTAGGCCGGATAAGCGCAGCGCCATCCGGCGGGCAGTGCCTGATGGCGGCTCCGCCTTATCAGGCCTACAGGAGCGGTTACAGTGGGTCGGGATTTTGTAGGCCGGATAAGCGCAGCGCCATCCGGCAACTTAATCAGCGGTTAACCTTCAGTTGCAGCGTATCCTGCGGTAAAACCGAATGGTGGCCAAACGCCTCGTCGACGGTCAGCGCGCTGAAGGGCAACACGCCATAGGTCGGCTGATCAAGCTCGGCGCTCGACACCGCCGGGTAGCTCTGCGCCAGCTTGAGCGTTGTGGCGAGCTCTTTCTCTTTCTCCAGCAGATACCCCACCAGGCTAATCTCATATTTGCGGATATTTTCCACGTAGGCATACGCCTGATACCCGCGGGCATAGCCGTAGCGTAATTTGCTGTAGTAGGCCTTCTGGCTTAACAGCGGCAGGCGTTGTTTTACGTCGGCCCAGCTATCCGGATTGCCTTTGGTCTTCACCGTCAGCGCGCGGGCATCAAGCATATGCGCATAACCCATGTTGTAGGCCGCCAGCGCATACCAGATCTTCTCATCCTGCGGCACGCTATCCGGCACTTTGCTCATCATATCCTGCAAGTAGCGCGCGCCGCCGCTGATGCTCTGCTCGGCATCGGTTCTGTCGCTGAGCCCCAGGCTCTGCGCCGTATTGCGGGTCAACATCATCAACCCGCGCACGCCCGTCGGCGAGGTGGCCTGCGTGTCCCAATGGGACTCCTGATAGGAAATTGCCGCTAACAGCTTCCAGTCGATCTGCTGCGCATACTTCTCAAACAGCGGCTGTAACTCTGGCAGCACGCTATCAACGGCGCGTAAAAAGGCGCGGGTATCAACATAATCAAAGCCATCGCCATGCCCGAGATACTTCTCTTCGAGCCTCGCGAGGATCCCCTCGCCATTAATGGTGTTGAAGAAGTCGAGCATCGCCGCCGAGAGCGTATTGTCGTCGTCGCGCTTGCTAAACCAGGTGACGGGTTGTTCATCAGAGATATCGAGCGCCACCGCCAGCTCCGGGTGAACGCGCTGGAAGAGGCTGATCGCCACCGAATCGGCGACGGTATAACTCAGTTTGCCGTCGACCACTTGCTGAAGCAGGGAGGTAGTGCCGAGTTTTTCATCCACCTTCCAGCTGAGATTGGGGTACTTCTTCTCTTTTATCTCGCGCAGATCGTCCAGCGCGACATGACCGGGGGCAATGGTCAACTGGCTCTCATTCACTTCCGCCAGCGTACGCGGGCGATAGCTGCCGACGCGATAGACAAGTTGTTGAGAAACGGAGTAGTAGACTGGCCCGGTCTGGTAGCTTTTGACGCGCTCATTGTTATAGACCAGCCCGGCGGCGAGCATATCGGCGTTGTCGTGATCGAGGTCGTCAAACAGCTGGCTGATGTTCTGGCGTACGGTGATTTTAAGTTTCACGCCGAGGTAGTCGGCAAACTGTTGCGCCAGTTCGTAATCGAGGCCGTAATTTTTGCCGTTGATAGAGGTGTAAGTAAGCGGCGTCGAAATGGTACTGACGCGCAGCTCCCCGCGCGCCTGGATAGCCGCGATGCGGTTATCGGCTTTGCCAAACCAGGGGACTGATGGCCACAGCGCCGCTGCCAGCAGCAGGGTGACAATGCCGATGAGCAGATAATTAATCTGAAATCTTTTCAAGGAGTTAATTCTCTGCGCCGTACTTTGCCTCAAAAGGTTTTCGCAATCACAGCAAGGGGATTGCTGCTGATTTAGCGGCATTCTGCGTAACTAAACGGCAGTTGGCAACAAATTACAGCATTCGGCCACAGCTATTGCTAAAAATCGCCGCCGTTTTTTATTTCCACGCAAACGGTTTCGTCGGGCGTCAGGATTCTCTATAATGACGCCCGTTTTCCCTGGTGCACACTTTAAGCGTCCCCGACGCTTCGTAATCGAAGACGAGAGACTTATGATGGAAATTCTGCGTGGTTCGCCTGCCCTGTCCGCATTCCGTATTAACAAACTGCTGGCGCGGTTTCAGGCCACCAACCTGCCGGTGAGCAATATTTATGCCGAATATACTCACTTTGCCGACCTCAACGCGGCGCTCACCGAAGAAGAGTACGCCCGGCTCCAGCGCCTGCTGAAATATGGCCCAAGCCTTAGCAGCCACACCCCAACCGGAAAATTACTGCTCGTCACTCCTCGTCCCGGCACCATCTCTCCCTGGTCATCCAAAGCTACCGACATCGCCCACAACTGCGGTCTGGAAAAGATCAACCGCCTTGAGCGCGGCGTGGCGTACTACGTTGAAGCCGCCAGCCTGACCGACGCCCAGTGGCAAGAGGTGGCTGCGCAGCTGCATGACCGCATGATGGAGAGCGTATTTAACGCTGAAGCGGACGCCGCGCGCCTGTTTGAACACCACCAGCCCGCGCCGGTACAGAGCGTGGATCTGCTGGGCGAAGGCCGTCAGGCGCTGATCGATGCCAACCTGCGTCTCGGGCTGGCGCTGGCGGAAGATGAGATCGATTACCTGCACGACGCCTTTACGCGCCTGGGGCGCAACCCGAACGATATCGAACTCTATATGTTCGCCCAGGCGAACTCGGAGCACTGCCGTCACAAAATCTTCAACGCCGACTGGGTGATTGACGGGCAGCCGCAGCCGAAGTCGCTGTTCAAAATGATTAAAAACACCTTCGAGAAAACGCCGGACTTTGTGCTCTCTGCCTACAAAGATAACGCGGCAGTGATGGAAGGTTCCGCGGTTGGTCGTTTTTATGCCGATCGCGCTGAAGGTCGCTACGATTTCCACCAGGAGCCGACCCATATTTTGATGAAGGTGGAGACGCACAACCACCCGACCGCTATTTCACCATGGCCGGGCGCGGCAACCGGCTCCGGCGGTGAGATCCGCGATGAGGGCGCGACCGGGCGCGGCGCGAAGCCGAAAGCGGGCCTTGTCGGCTTTTCCGTCTCCAACCTGCGTATTCCCGGCTTCGAGCAGCCGTGGGAAGAGGATTTCGGCAAGCCGGAGCGCATCGTTACCGCGCTCGATATCATGACCGACGGCCCGCTGGGCGGCGCGGCATTCAACAACGAATTTGGCCGTCCGGCGCTGAATGGCTACTTCCGTACCTATGAAGAGAAGGTCAACAGCCACAACGGCGAAGAGCTGCGCGGCTACCACAAGCCGATCATGCTGGCAGGCGGGATCGGCAACATCCGTGAAGATCATGTGCAGAAGGGCGAGATCGTGGTTGGCGCCAAGCTGATCGTACTCGGCGGCCCGGCGATGAATATCGGCCTGGGCGGCGGCGCGGCCTCGTCAATGGCATCCGGTCAGTCCGATGCCGATCTCGACTTCGCCTCGGTGCAGCGCGATAACCCGGAGATGGAGCGTCGTTGCCAGGAGGTGATTGACCGCTGCTGGCAGCTGGGCGAAGCCAACCCGATCCTCTTTATTCACGATGTCGGCGCGGGCGGTCTCTCAAACGCCATGCCGGAGCTGGTGAGCGATGGCGGTCGCGGCGGCCGCTTTGAGCTGCGCGATATTCTGAGCGACGAACCGGGCATGAGCCCGCTGGAGATCTGGTGTAACGAATCCCAGGAGCGCTATGTGCTGGCGGTGGCGGCGGATCAGCTGCCGCTGTTCGACGAACTCTGCCGCCGCGAGCGCGCACCCTACGCGGTGATTGGCGACGCGACCGAAGAGCAGCACTTAACGCTGAACGACAGCCACTTCGACAACCAGCCAATCGATATGCCGCTGGATGTGCTACTTGGCAAGACGCCGAAGATGACGCGCGATGTGGCGACGCGCCAGGCGACCGGCGACAGCTTCAACACTCACGGTATTACCGTGGCTGACGCGGTAAACCGCGTGCTGCACCTGCCGACCGTGGCGGAGAAAACTTTTCTTGTCACCATCGGCGACCGTACGGTCACCGGCATGGTGGCGCGCGATCAGATGGTCGGCCCGTGGCAGATCCCGGTTGCCAACTGCGCGGTGACCACCGCCAGCCTGGACAGCTACTACGGTGAAGCGATGGCGCTCGGTGAACGCGCTCCGGTGGCGCTGCTCGACTTTGCCGCCTCGGCGCGGCTGGCGGTCGGCGAAGCGCTGACCAACATCGCGGCGACGCACATCGGCGATATCAAACGTATCAAACTCTCCGCCAACTGGATGGCCGCGGCTGGTCACCCGGGTGAAGACGCCGGTCTCTATGCGGCGGTGAAAGCGGTGGGCGAAGAGCTGTGTCCGGCGCTCGGTCTGACCATTCCGGTGGGTAAAGACTCGATGTCGATGAAGACCCGCTGGCAGGAGGGGAGCGAGCAGCGCGAAATGACGTCGCCGCTGTCGCTGGTGATCACCGCCTTTGCCCGCGTTGAAGATGTGCGCCACACCGTGACGCCGCAGCTTTCAACCGACGACAATGCCCTGCTGTTAATCGATCTCGGCAAGGGCAGCAACGCCCTTGGCGCAACGGCGCTGGCGCAGGTCTACCGCCAGCTGGGCGACAAACCTGCGGATGTGCGTAACGTCGAACAGCTGAAAGGCTTCTATGACGCGATTCAGGCGCTGGTGGCAGAGAGAAAACTGCTGGCCTACCACGACCGCTCCGACGGCGGCCTGCTGGTGACGCTGGCAGAGATGGCCTTTACCGGCCACTGCGGCGTGAATGTCGATATCGCCGCGCTGGGCAACGATCGTCTGGCGGCGCTGTTTAATGAAGAGCTGGGCGCGGTGATTCAGGTGCGCGCAGCCGACCGCGAGGCGGTTGAGAGCGTGCTGGCGGCCTACGGTTTAAGCGATGTTGTGCACTATCTTGGCCGTGCGGTCGAAGGCGATCGCTTTGTGATTGAAGCGGACGGGCAGCCGGTGTTCAGTGAAAGCCGCACCACGCTGCGTATGTGGTGGGCGGAAACCACCTGGCAGATGCAGCGCCTGCGCGATAACCCGGAGTGCGCGGATCAGGAGCACGAGGCGAAAGCCAACGACAACGATCCGGGCCTCAACGTCAAACTGACGTTTGATATCAATGACGATATCGCGGCACCGTTTATTGCCACCGGCGCGCGGCCGAAAGTGGCCGTGCTGCGTGAGCAGGGCGTTAACTCCCACGTTGAGATGGCGGCGGCGTTCCACCGCGCCGGGTTTGACGCAGTTGATGTCCACATGAGCGATCTGCTGGCCGGGCGCAGCGGGCTGGAGAATGTCCACGCGCTGGTCGCCTGCGGCGGCTTCTCTTATGGCGACGTGCTGGGCGCGGGCGAAGGCTGGGCGAAATCGATCCTCTTTAATGAGCGCGTACGCGACGAGTTCGAAACCTTCTTCCACCGTCCGCAAACCCTGGCGCTGGGTGTCTGTAACGGCTGCCAGATGATGTCGAACCTGCGTGAGTTGATTCCGGGCAGCGAACTGTGGCCGCGCTTTGTGCGTAACCACTCCGATCGCTTCGAGGCGCGTTTCAGCCTGGTGGAAGTGATGCAGAGCCCATCGCTGCTGCTCAATGGCATGGTCGGTTCGCATATGCCTATCGCCGTATCGCACGGTGAAGGGCGTGTCGAAGTGCGTGATGCTGCCCATCTGGCACAGCTTGAAAGCAAAGGGCTGGTGGCGCTGCGCTATGTCGACAACAGCGGCAGCGTGACCGAGCGCTACCCGGCAAACCCGAACGGCTCGCCGAACGGTATCACCGCGGTGACCAGCGAAAGCGGGCGCGTCACCATTATGATGCCGCACCCGGAGCGTGTTTTCCGTACCGTTGCCAACTCCTGGCACCCGGAAAACTGGGGCGAAGACAGCCCGTGGATGCGTATCTTCCGCAACGCGCGCAAGCAGCTCGGCTAAGCTCGTAAAGCAGTAAAACAGGCCCTCTTCCTTAACCGGGAAGGGGGCTTTTTTGATCAGGCGCTAAAAGTGTCGGCTTTTCCCGACATCAGAGGATTATCACTGTCTCTAAAAGGAGACATTTATCTGTTTGATTTTAATGGTGATAATTTATGGGCTGATGGAGTGTTGCTAAATAGCGACAGAGCGATGAAATGTTGCGCACTTCACAAAAGCCGAAATAATAATAAATATGATGATAATCAATGGATTAAAATAATGCGTGGCAACCTGGCATAATACGTGCATAATTATAGCCAGTGGCTCATTCACCCTCTTATGTCAGCCCCTTCGGGACGCGCTACATAAACCTTCGAATGACGCACTTAAAGGTGCCTGCCGTCCACCTGCTGATAATTGCGTAGCTTTATCAGACCTCGGGCGAAACGTCGAGTTAGGCACCGCCTAATTACATAACAAAGCCGGGCTTTTGCCCGGCTTTGTTGTTCTTTACCCCGTCACTCAGCTAGCATCTCTGTACCTTATCCTGCGAGAGTACTGCCTTGAAACGCTGGCCCGCTTTTCCCCGCTCCTTACGCCAACTGGTTATGATGGCGTTTCTGCTTATTTTACTGCCGCTGCTGGTGTTAGCCTGGCAAGCCTGGCAGAGCCTCAATGCGCTCAGTGCCCAGGCCCTGCTGACCAACCGCACGACGCTGATTGACGCCCGCCGCAGTGAAGCGATGACCAACGCCGCGCTGGAGATGGAGCGCAGCTACCGCCAGTACTGCGTGCTGGATGACGCTACCCTTGAGCGGGTCTACCAGAATCAGCGCAAGCGGTACAGCGAGATGCTGGAGGCACATGCCGGTGTTTTACCCGATGACAGACTCTACCAGGCGCTGCGCCAGGATCTGAACGATCTCGCCCAGTTGCAGTGCGCCAACAGCGGCCCGTCACCTGCCGCCTCTGCGCAGCTGGAGACGTTTGCGGCGGCGAATACGGAGATGGTGCAGTCGACCCGCGCCGTGGTCTTCTCGCGCGGGCAGCAGCTCCAGCTGGAGATCGCCGAGCGCGGTCAGTTCTTCGGCTGGCAGGCGTTGGTACTCTTTTTAGTCAGCCTGGTGCTGATGCTGCTCTTTACCCGCATGATTATCGGCCCGGTTAAAGGCATTGAGCGGATGATTAACCGGCTGGGGGAGGGGCGGCCTCTGGCGCAAAGCGTGGTGTTTAGCGGCCCGCGCGAGCTGCGCTACGTCGGCGAGCGTATTATCTGGCTGAGCGAACGGCTGGCGTGGCTTGAGTCGCAGCGCCACCAGTTTTTACGCCATATCTCCCATGAGCTGAAAACGCCGCTCGCCAGCATGCGTGAAGGGACCGAACTGCTTGCCGACCAGGTGGTCGGGCCGCTTTCGCCGGAGCAGAAAGAGGTGGTTGAGATCCTCGATGCCAGCAGCCGTAACCTGCAAAAATTGATTGAGCAACTGCTTGATTACAACCGCAAGCTGGCCGGCGGCTCCGTCGAGCTGGAAGCAGTGGAGCTGGCACCGCTGGTGGAGATGGTGCTCTCCGCGCACAGCCTGCCAGCGCGAGCTAAAATGATGCATACCGAAATCGCGCTCGATGCGACGACCTGCCAGGCAGAGCCGATGCTGCTGATGAGCGTGCTGGATAATCTTTACTCCAACGCGGTGCACTATGGGGCTGAATCCGGTACCATTCGTCTCCACAGTTATAGTACCGGCGCACGGTTGCGCATTGACGTAGCGAATACCGGCACCCCAATCCCAGAGGCGGAGCGCGAGATGATTTTTGAGCCCTTCTTTCAGGGAAGCCACCAACGCAAAGGCGCGGTGAAAGGCAGCGGGCTGGGGTTGAGCATCGCCAGAGACTGTATCCGCAGAATGCAGGGTGAACTGCATCTGGTGACGGACAGCAAGGACGATGTCTGTTTCCGTATTGAGCTACCGCTTGTCGCGCCGGAAAAATCAACGCAATGAATATAAATCTGGTGAGTATGTCGCATCTCTTTTCCCGCGTGGTCAACGCGATGACACAGCAATCGGGCTGGCTGCGCGCGCTTCCTTGCCTGCTGCTGGCAGGCTGCGTGACGCAAACGCCGCCAAGCGCCATTCATGACAATAAAAAACCGCAGCTTCCCGATCGCCAACTGGCCGACTTTTTATTAACGGAATGCAACGATATCTGGACACTGTCGGGGCAGAGTGTCGACAGCAACCCGCTGTTCTGGCTGCGCGGCATGGATTGCGCACAGCGCTTGTCGCCCGCAGCGGCGCGTGCGGAAGCGCGTGCATGGTCCGATAACACCTGGCAGGCGACATTGCGCCGCGGTATTTTGCTCTCGAATGCCAAAATTACCCCCCTTGAGCGCCGTGACTATACCGATCGTCTCGATGCCTTAAGCCCGTCGATCCCGGCGCAGGTGCGCCCGCTGTTTGAGCTCTGGCGCGATGGCGAAAAAGCACAGTTGCAGTTAGCCGAAGAGCGCAGCCGCTACACGAAATTGCAGCAGTCCGCCGACAGCGAGCTCGACAAACTGCGTGCCCAGCAGCAATCCCTGCATGAACAGCTTGATACCACCACCCGCAAGCTGGAAAACCTTACCGACATTGAACGGCGTCTCTCCATTCGCAAACCGGCGCCTGCCGATATGCCGGACAGCGCGCATCCGGCGAAAAGCGATACCGATCAGCAGGAGGCGAAACCATGACCAATCGCAAACCGGCGCATCTGTTGCTGGTGGATGACGATCCGGGCCTGCTGAAGCTGCTCGGGCTGCGCCTGACCAGCGAAGGCTACAGCATTGTTACCGCCGAAAGCGGGCAGGAGGGGTTACGCATTCTCGCGCGTGAGAAGGTCGATCTGGTGATAAGCGACCTGCGCATGGATGAGATGGATGGCATGCAGCTCTTCGCCGAGATCCAGCGCCTGCAGCCGGGCATGCCGGTAATTATTCTCACCGCGCACGGCTCGATCCCCGATGCCGTTGCCGCCACGCAGCAGGGCGTCTTCAGCTTTCTCACCAAGCCGGTGGATAAAGACGCGCTCTACAAGGCAATCGATGATGCGCTGGAGCACAGCGGCTCCGCCAGCGACGATCAGTGGCGTGAAACCATTGTCACCCGCAGCCCACTGATGTTGCGCCTGCTTGAACAGGCGCGGATGGTGGCGCAGTCCGACGTCAGCGTGCTGATTAACGGCCAGAGCGGCACCGGTAAAGAGGTGCTGGCGCAGGCGATCCACAACGCCAGCCCGCGCAGTAAAAACGCCTTTATCGCCATCAACTGCGGCGCGCTGCCGGAGCAGCTGCTGGAATCGGAACTCTTCGGTCACGCGCGCGGGGCTTTTACCGGCGCGGTAAGCAGCCGGGAAGGGCTGTTCCAGGCGGCAGAGGGCGGGACACTGTTTCTTGATGAGATTGGCGATATGCCGATCCCGTTACAGGTCAAACTGCTGCGCGTGTTACAGGAGCGCAAGGTGCGCCCGCTCGGCAGCAACCGCGATATCGATATCAATGTGCGCATTATTTCAGCGACGCACCGCGATCTGCCAAAAGCGATGGCGCGCGGCGAGTTTCGTGAAGATCTCTACTATCGCCTGAACGTGGTCAGCCTGAAGATCCCGGCGCTGGCGGAGCGCGCGGAGGATATTCCGCTGCTTGCCAACCACCTGCTGCGCCAGTCTGCGGATCGCCATAAGCCGTTTGTGCGCGCCTTCTCCACCGATGCGATGAAGCGGCTGATGACTGCCAGCTGGCCCGGTAACGTGCGCCAACTGGTGAACGTGATTGAGCAGTGTGTAGCGCTCACCTCGTCGCCGGTGATCAGCGATGCGCTGGTCGAGCAGGCGCTGGAAGGGGAGAACACTGCGCTGCCGACCTTTGTTGAAGCGCGTAACCAGTTTGAACTCAACTACCTGCGCAAGCTGCTGCAAATCACCAAAGGCAACGTGACGCACGCCGCGCGGATGGCGGGGCGCAACCGCACCGAGTTTTACAAACTCCTCTCCCGCCATGAACTGGATGCCAATGACTTTAAAGAGTAAAGGCGAAATGATTATGGTACTGTGAGCAACCGATTACGATGCAGCAGACTGGCAAGAGCGTGTAAGGAACGACCATGAAAAAGATTGATGCGATTATTAAACCTTTCAAACTGGATGATGTGCGTGAAGCGCTGGCTGAAGTCGGCATCACCGGGATGACGGTAACGGAAGTGAAGGGTTTTGGTCGCCAGAAAGGCCACACCGAACTCTACCGTGGCGCAGAGTATATGGTGGATTTTCTGCCGAAGGTGAAGATTGAGATCGTGGTGGGCGACGACATTGTCGATACCTGCGTCGATACCATTATCCGTACCGCGCAGACCAGTAAAATCGGCGACGGCAAAATCTTCGTCTTTGACGTTGCGCGCGTAGTGCGTATTCGTACCGGCGAAGAAGACGACGCCGCCATCTGATCTTTCGCCCTCACCGCGCACGGTGAGGGCATCCTGCTTACAGCACCTTGTGCGGGCCGAAGCACTCATAGTGAATGCGATCGCGCTCAACGCCAAGCGTAACCAGCTGTTGTGCCGCAAACTGCATAAACGCCACCGGTCCGCAGAGATAAAACTGCATCTCCCCGTCACTTACTCGATCTTTCATCTCGGTAAGCGCCATCAGCCCGGTGCTGTTAAACAACCCGGCCTGCTCATCCGCCGCATTTGGCTGACGATACCAGACATGTTGATAAAAGTGCGGCAGGTTCGCGCCCAGTTCGCTTACCTCATCGGTAAAGGCATGCACCTCGCCGTTTTCCGCCGCATGGAACCAGTTAACCTGCGCGCGGTGATGTCTGTAGGTTAGATGGTGCAGCATCGCCAGCATCGGCGTCTGACCCACGCCTGCGGAGATGAGCGATACCGGCGTTTGCGGGCTGACATCGAGGAAGAAATCACCGGCTGGTGCGGCAAGATAAACAACATCGCCAGGCTTCGCTTTATCGTGCAGCCAGTTTGAGACCTGGCCGCCCGCTTCACGCTTCACCGCAATTCGGTAGCTTTTGCCGTTCGGCTCGCGGGTGAGAGAGTACTGGCGGATCTCCTGATGGGGAAACCCTTCCGGCTTCAGCCACACGGCAAGGTACTGACCCGGCCGGTAATCGGCGATCGGCTGGCCGTCGACCGGCTCAAACTCAAAACTGGTGATCAGCGCGCTGCGCGGCACTCTCTCTACCAGGCGGAACGCGCGCGTCCCCTCCCAGCCGCCCTTTTTATCGGCGTGCTCGCGGTAAATCTCCGCTTCACGATTGATAAATACACCCGCCAGCACGCCGTAAGCTTTGCCCCACGCGTCCAGCACCTCTTGCCCCGGCTGGAACATCTCATCAATGGTCGCCAGCAGATGTTCGCCTACGATGTCATATTGCTGCGGTTGGATCTGGAAGCTGGTGTGCTTCTGGGCGATTTTTTCCACCGCTGGCAGCAGGGCGGGGAGATTGTCGATATTCGCAGCGTAGGCGGCAATGGCATTGAACAGCGCTTCACGCTGATCGCCATTGCGCTGGTTGCTCATGTTGAAGATCTCTTTCAACTCGGGGTTGTGCTGAAACATCCGATCGTAGAAGTGAGCGGTCAGTTTCGGGCCGGTAGCGGCGAGCAACGGGAGGGTGGATTTAACGGTGGCGATGGTCTGAGCGTCGAGCATGATGGCTTCCTTCTAAACGTGCATTTTTAAAGTTGTATTTTATATGCATCTTATAACCGCCAGCCTAAGATTGTAAAGGGCGCAATGAAAGAGGGGTTATCTAACATGAAGAAGTTGCATCACAAAGCTGAAAAGAAATCCCTTTCCCGACCGAAGCCCGTTGTTGCTCAAAGCCTTGTGTGACGGGCAGCCAATCGTTTGCGCAAAAACCTTTGTCAAGACCTGTTCTCAGAATTTTAATCAGTTATACTGTCAGCCGTTCCCGAATTCGGGCCCTCATTGAGAGTTGTTTTGTTAGCTGAGTCAGGAGATGCGGATGTTAAAGCGTGAAATGAACATTGCCGATTATGATGCCGAATTGTGGCAGGCTATGGAGCAGGAGAAAGTACGTCAGGAAGAGCACATTGAACTGATCGCCTCCGAAAACTACACCAGCCCGCGCGTTATGCAGGCGCAGGGATCTCAGCTGACGAACAAATATGCCGAGGGGTACCCGGGCAAGCGTTACTACGGCGGCTGTGAATATGTCGATATCGTTGAACAGCTGGCGATTGACCGCGCGAAAGAGCTGTTTGGCGCCGATTACGCCAACGTTCAGCCGCACTCTGGCTCACAGGCTAACTTCGCCGTCTACACCACGCTGCTGGAGCCGGGCGATACCGTTCTCGGTATGAACCTGGCGCACGGCGGCCACCTGACTCACGGCTCCCCGGTTAACTTCTCCGGCAAACTCTACAACATCGTCCCTTACGGCATCGATGAAACGGGCCACATTGATTACAACGAACTCAATGAGCAGGCGCAAAAACATAAGCCGAAAATGATCATCGGCGGCTTCTCTGCTTACTCCGGCGTGGTTGACTGGGCCAAAATGCGCGAAATCGCCGACAGCATCGGCGCGTACCTGTTTGTCGATATGGCACACGTTGCCGGTCTGATTGCCGCAGGCGTCTACCCGAACCCGGTTCCGCATGCTCACGTTGTTACCACTACTACCCACAAAACCCTGGCGGGTCCGCGCGGCGGCCTGATCCTGGCGAAGGGCGGCAGTGAAGAGCTGTACAAAAAACTGAACTCTGCCGTCTTCCCTGGCGGCCAGGGCGGCCCGCTGATGCACGTTATCGCCGGTAAAGCGGTGGCGCTGAAAGAGGCGATGGAGCCGGAGTTCAAAACCTACCAGCAGCAGGTTGCGAAAAACGCCAAAGCGATGGTGGAAGTGTTCCTTGCACGCGGCTACAACGTCGTTTCCGGCGGTACCGATAACCACCTGTTCCTGCTGGATCTGGTTGATAAAAACCTGACCGGTAAAGAAGCGGACGCCGCGCTGGGCCGTGCCAACATTACGGTTAACAAAAACAGCGTGCCGAACGATCCGAAGAGCCCGTTTGTGACCTCCGGTATCCGCGTCGGTACGCCGGCTGTGACCCGTCGCGGCTTCAAAGAAGCGGAAGTCAAAGAGCTGGCAGGCTGGATGTGTGACGTGCTGGACAGCATCAACGACGAAGCAGTAATCGAGCGCACCAAACAGAAAGTGCTGGATATCTGCGCCCGTTTCCCGGTTTACGCATAAGATTCCAAAATCAAACAAGCCCGCTTCCTGTGAAGCGGGCTTTTTTTTGCCTGCTCGCCAGTGCTGCATTCCGCCCGGCGCGTTTTAATGTTGCAAAACCTGCGCTTAGGCAAATTTGTTACCTGATTGTTGCTTGCCAGGCCTGGCGTTTGCCGCCAGACTAACGCTTCGATTCAGGAGGAAATCATGGTTCTGCAGTCAACGCGCTGGCTGGCGCTCGCTTATTTCACCTACTTTTTCAGTTACGGCATCTTCTTACCCTTCTGGGGCGTCTGGCTCAAAGGCGTCGGGTTAACCCCCGAAATCATCGGTATGCTGCTTGGCGCCGGTCTCGTCGCCCGTTTTCTCGGTAGCCTGTTGATTGCCCCGCGCGTAAGCGACCCCTCCCGATTAATCACCGCCCTGCGCGTGCTGGCGCTGGCTACGCTTATCTTTGCGATGGCCTTTTACGCCGGAAGCCATGTCGCCTGGCTGGCGGTGGTGATTGTCGGCTTTAACCTCTTCTTCTCGCCGCTGGTGCCGCTGACAGATGCGCTGGCGGGCACGTGGCAAAAACAGTTTCCGATGGATTATGGCCGCGTCAGGGTGTGGGGATCGATCGCCTTTGTGATTGGCTCGGCGCTGACCGGCAAACTGGTAAGCCTTTACGACTACCGGGCGATTCTGGTGATGCTGTCGATCGGTACCGCCTCAATGCTGCTCGGCATGCTGCTGCGCCCGTCGATTATGCCACAGGGTGAAAACCGCCAGCAGGAGGGTGCAGGCTGGCCCGCCTGGCGCACCTTGATTGTGCAGAACTGGCGCTTTCTCGCCTGCGTTTCGTTGTTACAGGGCGCGCACGCCGCATATTACGGCTTCAGCGCGATTTACTGGCAGTCGGTGGGCTACTCCGCCTCAACGGTGGGCTATTTGTGGTCACTGGGCGTGGTGGCGGAAGTGGTGATTTTTACGCTCAGCAATCTTCTTTTCCGCCGCTTCAGCGCGCGCGATCTGCTGCTGCTCTCGGCGGTGTGCGGTCTGGTTCGCTGGAGTCTGATGGGCTGGACCATTGCGCTGCCGTGGCTGGTTGTCGCGCAGATCCTGCACTGCGGCACCTTCACGGTGTGTCACCTGGCGGCCATGCGTTACATCTCCGCCCGGCAGGGCAGTGAGGTGATCCGGTTACAGGCGGTCTACTCCGCCGTGGCGATGGGCGGAAGTATTGCCCTGATGACGATGATCGCCGGTTTCCTCTTCGAACATCTGCATCAGGGGCTGTTCTTTATTATGGCGTTGCTGGCATTGCCAGCGCTGGTCCTGCGTCCAACGGTCGCCGCGCAGAAGGGGAGCCCTCAAGCATAATGCGAATATGCTCCTGCTGCTGGTCGCTCAGCAGCCCGTCGGTGTGGATCAGCGGTGCAGAAAAGAGCGGTAGCGGCGTGGTGTAAGGGGTGATGATAAGCGTCACATCTTTTGGCGCACCCTCTTCGCGGAAGCTCTCCAGCGGCAAGTAACGAATGGTGAGCGGCAGCAGCGTTAACTCGCGCAGCTGCTGCTCAATCTCCTGCTCTCTGGCGCTATCGTCGCCGGTAATCAGCACCAGCTGCTTCTCATGCAGATCGCTCTCCTGCATCAGCCAGGCACCGAAAATCACCGCCACCAGACCCGCTTCCTCATCGCTAAAGCGCAGCCCATACTCCCTCTCCAGCCCCTCTAACGCCGTGCGCGTGGTGCGCATCAGGCGCGGGTAGAGCTGATTAATCTCCGCCGGCAATGCGTTATCGATACCAATGCCAAACAAACTGCGATCCAGCGCCTGGGCAAGGTGGATATAGAGCTGATTGGTCAGCCCCTGCTCGTCGCTGAAATGCATGCCGGAGAGCTGGTGGAAGTGGGCAATCATCTGGCTGATGGCCAGGCGCAGGCGGTGATCCTGCTGATGATCGTCCTGACTGGGATCGGGTGTACGCACCAGCATAAACAGCAGGGTTAAAAAGAGGTGCTCATTCTCATGAGCCGTAGCGGCAACGCGGCGCTGCCAGTGGCGGACAATATCCTGCGCCACCAGATACTCGGCACGCATCTGCGCCCACGCCTGCTGAACCGGGTTAAATTCCGGCGAGTGGCCGCTATGATGCTGCAACAGGCAGTACTGCAAATAGAGACCCAAAAACTGGCGATCGCGACACTCAAACGAGCGTTTAAGGCGGCGCGAACAGAGGTTGATCAACGCATGCAGATTAATATCGTCATAGAGTGTGCGCGCAATGCCCTGTTGTTTAAGCGCCGTTTTTAAAGCGGGCGTAAAGTGTTCAGTAATAAATTCCGGGCAGAGGCGCAGGGCGCGGCGCAGCCAGTGGAGCAGGCACAGGCGCTGATCGAGCGGCGTGCCTTCGATGCGGTAACCGCCATCACCGTAGGGAACGATGGAAAGCCGGTGGTAAAGTTGGATCTCGCTTTGCGTCTCCGCGATATCCTGCAGGGCTACGGTATCATCCACGCCATTAATGGCGCTGATGTTTTTCATGGTGATACCTTGTCCCGGCAGGGCAAGCAGCAGTAGCACCTGGCAGCGACGCTGCGGGCTGGAGAGCACAGATGGTGGGGTCAGCGTCATGGTCATCTGTCAGGGTCCAGTTAGGGTTGGAAAAAGGGCTATTTGATAAGCGTAGTTAAAGGTATCTTGAGCGACAGCGCAGCCGCCGCATTTTCGACCAGGAATGCCGGGGAGCATCACAGAATTTTTCACGTGAGGAAGAGATGCAATTAGTTAAACAGTGGGTATTGGGGCTTTTTCTCGCGCTTTTATCGTTTTCTCTTATGGCGCACCCGCACAGCTTTATCGTGATGAAGACGCAACTGGTTAGCGAAAACGGTCAGTTTACCGGCCTGAAAATGCGCTGGACGATGGATGAGATCACCTCCGCAGACCTGCTCTATGACGCCGGTAATGCAAAGCCAGGCGAAGAGATCTGGAAAAAGCTGGCGGCGGAAGTGATGGCAAACGTGCTCGGCCAGCACTACTTCACCGAAGTGTGGCATAACGGGCAGAAGGTGAAGTTCCTCAACCGCCCGAGCGAGTATGGCCTCTCGCGTGAGGCGCACCAGGCGGTGCTGACCTTTGTGCTGCCGCTGGCGGAGCCGCAGCCGCTGAAGGGGCAGAAATACACCTTCTCGACCTTCGATCCCACCTATTACGTGGATATGCGCTACGACAAAGAGAGCGATGTCACGCTGCCCGCGCCGCTGCAATCGAGCTGTAAAACGACGCTACATACACCGAAACCCGGCGAAGAGGTGCTGAGTTACGCGCAGTCGCTGGATAAGACCGACGCCCCGGAGGAGGATATGGAACTGGGTAAACAGTTTGCTCAAACGGTGACGCTGCTATGTCAGTAATCAGCCAACAGATGGCGCGCAAACGGCGCGTACTGCAGTGGTGGCCGCTGCTGCTGTTTATGGTGGTTGCCGTGTTCGGCGCACTCTGGCTCTGGCAGGCGTGGCCGCAGGTGGTGATGAGAAGCGCGCTCTGGCAGCGCGAAGTGAATATACAGATGAGCACGCTGCTGAAAGCGGTGGCTGAAAATCCGGCCAAAGCGGGCGGCACGCTGCTGCTGTTCAGCTTTGTCTATGGCGTGCTGCATGCGCTGGGGCCAGGGCATGGCAAAGTGGTGATCACCACCTGGCTTGCGACCCATCCCTCAAAATTAAAACCCGCTATTGGCCTGACGTTGGCATCGTCTCTGCTACAGGGGCTGGTGGCGATTTTACTGGTGGTTGTGGTGCTGAGCCTGCTGGCGCTGCCCGCCCGGCAGTTGCACCTTAGCGGTTACTGGCTGGAGAAGGGGAGTTATCTGCTGGTCGGCGTGCTGGGGCTGCTGCTCTGCTGGCGTGCGCTGAAACGCCTGCGTCAGCTGCTACAAGCGCCCAAGTTTCGCGCGTTCACGCCGCATCATGTTCATCACGATAATTGCGGATGCGGTCATCAGCATCTGCCAACGCAGTCGCAGTTGCAGAACGGCGGCGACTGGCGCGCACGGCTGGTGATTGTCTTATCGATGGGGATGCGGCCCTGTTCCGGCGCCATTATGGTGCTGCTGTTCAGTAAAGTGATTGGCGTCTTCGCCTGGGGCGTGGCCTCTGCGCTGGCGATGGCTGCCGGAACCTCGCTGACCATCAGCGGGCTGGCGTTGCTGGTACACGGTTTTCGCCAGTTGGCGGTGAAGTTAAGCGGTAAGCGTGCGCCGGTGCTGTGGCGGCAGATTGGCTGGACGACATTAGCGTTAGCGGGTGGCGTGGTGCTGGTGAGTGCAGCGGTGGTGATGTGGATGAGCGCGCTCCCACCGGGCGGCGGATTACGCCCCTTTTAATCGAGGACGGATACGAAGTGCGGCATTTGTTGCCGGATGGCGGCGAAAACGCCTTATCCGGCCTACGTGTGGCGGGGTGCGGCTTTTGTTGCCGGATGCGGCGAAAACGCCTTATCCGGCCTACGTGTGGCGGGGTGCGGCTTGTGTTGCCGGATGTCGGCGAAAATGCCTTATCCGGCCTGATGGGCCTGCTTTTGTAGGCCTGATAAGCGCAGCGCCATCAGGCAATTCACAAAACCCGGCCAGCGAGAGGATTAACGCTTCAGCGCGTCGCTCAGCTCTTCACGCATATTTGCCAGCATCGCTTTTACCACGCGCGGGTTACCGGCGACGAGGTTACCGGTCAGCATGTAGTTATGACCGCCGGTGAAATCGCACACCAGACCGCCTGCTTCGCGAACCAGCAGTTCACCTGCGGCGAAATCCCACGGCTTCAGGCCAATTTCAAAAAAGCCATCAACGCGACCGGCGGCAACATAGGCCAGATCCAGCGCGGCAGAACCGGTGCGGCGGAAGTCTGCGCATTCGGTAAAGAGTTTGCCAATGATGTTGATGTAAGTAGTTGCGTGCTGCTTCGCCTTGAACGGGAAGCCGGTCGCCAGAATGGTGCCGTCCAGATCGCGAGCGGTGCTGCCGCGCAGGCGGTAACCGTTGAGCTGTGCGCCCTGGCCACGAGTTGCAGTGAAGAGTTCGTTACGCATCGGATCGTAAACGACCGCAACTTCAGTGCGACCTTTAATACGAACGGCGATAGATACCGCGAAGTGCGGCAGGCGTTTAATGAAGTTAGTGGTGCCATCCAGAGGATCGATAACCCATTGTACATCCGGGTCTGTGCCTTCGTGCTCGCCACTCTCTTCGGTGATGATGGTGTGTTGCGGGTAAGATTTGCGGATGGTGTCGATAATTACCGCTTCAGCAGCTTTATCAACGTTGGTCACGAAATCATTGCTGCCTTTCTGGCTGGTCTCTACGGTGTCAGGTGTTTCGTAGTTTTTGGCAATTAAATTACCCGCCTTGCGCGCAGCACGCACGGCGATATTCAGCATCGGATGCATCGATATCTCTCACTGGATGTTAAAGAACGGAAAACGGCGCGTATCATACCAGCCAATTCGAATTATGTCTCAGCTTTATGATAGTATCCGGCAATATTCTTTAGCCGTAGAAAACCTATGCTGCAAAATATTCGTATTGTCTTAGTTGAAACCTCCCATACCGGCAACATGGGCTCCGTTGCCCGTGCCATGAAAACCATGGGCTTAACCAATCTCTGGCTGGTTAACCCGCTGGTCAAACCCGATTCGCAAGCCATCGCGTTGGCCGCAGGTGCCAGCGATGTGATTGGCAATGCACAGATCGTCGATACCTTAGATGAAGCCTTAGCCGGTTGTAGCCTGGTGGTTGGCACCAGCGCACGTTCACGCACGCTGCCGTGGCCAATGCTCGATCCGCGCGAATGCGGTCTAAAGAGCATCGGTGAAGCGGAACATGCACCGGTAGCACTGGTGTTTGGCCGCGAGCGCGTCGGTCTTACCAATGAAGAGTTGCAGAAGTGCCACTATCACGTCGCGATTGCCGCCAACCCGGAGTACAGCTCGCTGAACCTGGCGATGGCAGTGCAGGTGATCGCCTATGAAGTGCGCATGGCGTGGCTGGCTAAGCAGGAGAGCGATGCGCCGACCGCAGAGCAGGAAGAGACGCCTTACCCGCTGGTCGACGATCTCGAGCGCTTCTACGGTCACCTGGAGCAGACGCTGCTCTCTACCGGTTTTATCCGTGAAAGCCACCCCGGCCAGGTGATGAATAAACTGCGTCGCCTCTTCACGCGTGCCCGGCCGGAGAGCCAGGAATTGAACATTCTGCGCGGCATTCTGGCGTCAATTGAGCAGAAGCAAAAAGGGTAATTCAGGCAACAAACCCTGTCCTGGCGGGCGGTTAAGCGAAGCGGTGAATACTTGACTAAAACAGTCAACTAAATAGTTGACCATTTTAGTCAGGAATGTCAGACTTGCGTCTGCTATGCAACGTTAACATTTTAATAATAAACCCCGGGCAGGGGCGAGTTTGAGGCTTGTAAGACATGAGACTGACATCTAAAGGGCGTTATGCCGTGACCGCAATGCTGGACGTTGCGCTCAACTCCGAATCGGGCCCGGTGCCGTTGGCTGATATTTCCGAGCGTCAGGGAATTTCCCTCTCCTACCTGGAGCAGCTCTTTTCCCGCCTGCGTAAAAATGGCCTGGTTTCCAGCGTACGTGGTCCCGGCGGTGGTTATCTGCTGGGCAAAGATGCGAACAGCATCGCCGTCGGCGAAGTGATTAGCGCCGTTGACGAATCTGTCGATGCGACCCGTTGCCAGGGTAAAGGTGGCTGCCAGGGCGGCGATAAGTGCCTGACCCACGCGCTGTGGCGCGATCTGAGCGATCGCCTGACCGGTTTCCTGAACAACATCACCCTCGGTGAGCTGGTGAATAATCAGGAAATCCTCGACGTCTCCGACCGTCAGCACAGCAACGAATCCCATCGTAACACCCGTGGCAAGGACGCAATCGACGTTAAGCTGCGCGCATAATAATTAAACTGAATTCAGAATCGGGCCAGGGCATCGTCTGATGCCCTGTTAACACGGTCGTACATCCAGCCGGTTGCCTGATTCCTTGCATTAGAGCGATGTACGGAGTTTAAAGAGCAATGAAATTACCGATCTATCTCGATTACTCCGCAACCACGCCGGTGGATCCGCGTGTTGCCGAGAAAATGATGCAGTTTCTCACCCTGGACGGGACCTTTGGTAACCCTGCTTCCCGTTCGCACCGTTTCGGCTGGCAGGCTGAAGAGGCGGTAGATATCGCCCGCAACCAGATTGCTGAACTGGTTGGCGCTGACCCGCGCGAAATCGTCTTCACCTCCGGTGCAACCGAATCCGACAACCTGGCGATTAAAGGCGCTGCCAATTTCTACCAGAAAAAAGGCAAGCACATCATCACCAGCAAAACCGAACACAAAGCCGTGCTGGACACCTGTCGCCAGCTTGAGCGCGAAGGGTTTGAAGTGACTTACCTCGCCCCGCAGCGTAACGGCATTATCGATCTGAAAGAACTCGAAGCGGCGATGCGTGACGACACCATCATCGTCTCTATCATGCACGTGAATAACGAAATCGGCGTGGTGCAGGATATCGCGGCTATCGGCGAAATGTGCCGTGCGCGCGGCATTATCTACCACGTTGACGCCACCCAGAGCGTCGGCAAACTGCCGATCGATCTGAGCCAGCTGAAAGTCGATCTGATGTCCTTCTCCGGCCACAAAATCTACGGCCCGAAAGGTATCGGCGCACTCTACGTACAGCGTAAACCGCGTATCCGTATCGAAGCGCAGATGCACGGCGGCGGTCACGAGCGCGGCATGCGTTCCGGCACTCTGCCTGTTCACCAGATCGTAGGCATGGGCGAAGCTTACCGTATCGCGAAAGAAGAGATGGAGAGCGAAATGGCGCGTCTGCGCGTGCTGCGCAACCGTCTGTGGAACGGCATCAACGATATCGAAGAAGTCTACCTGAACGGCGATCTTGAGCACGGCGCACCGAACATCCTCAACGTCAGCTTTAACTACGTTGAAGGCGAGTCGCTGATCATGGCGCTGAAAGATCTGGCTGTCTCTTCTGGTTCAGCCTGTACCTCTGCAAGCCTGGAACCGTCCTACGTGCTGCGCGCGTTGGGCATGAATGATGAACTGGCGCACAGCTCCATCCGTTTCTCTTTAGGGCGTTTCACCACTGAAGAAGAGATTGACTACACCATCGAGCTGGTCCGCAAATCCATCGGCCGTCTGCGCGATCTCTCTCCGTTGTGGGAGATGTTCAAGCAGGGCGTGGATCTCGAATCCATCGAATGGGCTCATCATTAATTTTAGGTTGCGCAAACAGGAGAATAAAAAATGGCTTATAGCGAAAAAGTAATCGATCACTACGAAAACCCGCGCAACGTTGGCTCGTTCGACAACGGCGACAACAGCATCGGCAGCGGCATGGTTGGCGCACCGGCGTGTGGCGACGTAATGAAACTGCAGATTAAAGTTAACGATAAAGGCATTATCGAAGACGCGCGTTTCAAAACTTACGGCTGTGGCTCTGCCATCGCGTCCAGCTCGCTGGTCACCGAGTGGGTGAAGGGCAAGTCTCTGGACGAAGCGCAGGCGATCAAGAACACCGATATCGCCGAAGAGCTGGAACTGCCGCCGGTTAAAATCCACTGCTCTATCCTGGCAGAAGATGCGATTAAAGCCGCGATTGCGGATTACAAAAGTAAACAAGACGCGAAATAAGGCAGGAGGTTGTTGTCATGTCCATTAGCCTCAGCGACAGTGCCGCCGCGCGAGTAAATGCCTTTCTGGCCAACCGTGGTAAAGGGTTTGGCCTGCGCCTGGGGGTGAGAACCTCCGGTTGTTCTGGTATGGCTTACGTGCTGGAATTTGTCGACGCACCGAACGATGAAGATACGGTGTTCGAAGACAAAGGCGTGAAGGTAGTGGTTGACGGCAAAAGCCTGCAGTTCCTCGACGGCACTCAGCTGGACTTCGTAAAAGAAGGCCTCAACGAAGGGTTTAAGTTCACCAACCCGAACGTGAAAGATGAGTGCGGTTGCGGCGAAAGCTTCCACGTCTAATCGCCTCTGACGATGACCCCACCGCAGTCGCCTGCGCGTGGGGTTTGTTACGATTGCATACCCGGAATTGTTATGGATTACTTCACCCTCTTTGGGTTGCCGGCCCAGTACCCACTCGACACCCAGGCGCTGGCCACGCGTTTCCAGGATCTGCAACGGCAGTTCCACCCCGATCGCTTTGCCAGCCAGCCGCAGTCTGAGCAACTGGCCGCCGTACAGCACTCCGCGACCATCAACCAGGCATGGCAAACCCTGCGCAATCCGCTGACGCGCGCAGAATATCTGCTCTCGCTGCACGGCTTCGATCTGGCCTCGGAACAGCACACTGTGCGCGACACCGCTTTCCTGATGGAACAGCTGGAGCTGCGCGAAGAGCTGGATGAGATTGCCCAGGCTGAAGACGCCGCCCGTCTGGAAGCTTTTCAGGCGCGCATCAAAGGCATGTATGACGCCCGTCACCAGCAGATGGTTGAACAACTTGATGCACAAGCGTGGGAGACGGCGGCGGATACCGTGCGTAAACTACGTTTTCTCGATAAACTGCGCAGCTCAACAGAACAACTCGAAGAAAAACTGCTCGGTTTTTAAATTTCTGGAAGCACATCATGGCCTTATTACAAATCAGTGAACCGGGTCTGAGCGCCGCACCGCACCAGCGTCGGCTGGCGGCAGGCATCGACCTCGGGACCACCAACTCGCTGGTGGCGACGGTACGTAGCGGCCAGGCGGAAACGCTGGCCGACAGCGCCGGGCGCCATCTGCTCCCCTCTGTCGTCCACTATCAGGCCGAAAGCCACGTGGTTGGCTTTGATGCGCGCAACAACGCTGCGCTCGATTCGGTCAACACCATCAGCTCGGTAAAACGCCTGATGGGCCGCAGCCTTGCCGATATCCAGGCGCGTTATCCGCACCTGCCGTGGCAATTCCAGGCGAGCGAAAACGGCCTGCCGATGATTGTCACCCGCGCCGGTCTGGTTAACCCGATCCGCGTCTCTGCCGATATCCTCAAAGCCCTTGCTGCCCGCGCGCAAGAATCGCTGGCTGGCGAGCTGGATGGCGTAGTGATCACCGTGCCTGCCTATTTCGATGACGCTCAGCGCCAGGGCACCAAAGACGCCGCGCGTCTGGCGGGCCTGCACGTGCTGCGCCTGCTGAACGAACCGACGGCGGCGGCGATCGCCTACGGTCTCGACTCCGGTAAAGAGGGCGTCATTGCCGTCTACGATCTCGGCGGCGGCACCTTTGATATCTCGATCCTGCGCCTGAGCCGCGGGGTGTTTGAAGTGCTGGCCACCGGCGGCGATTCCGCTCTCGGCGGCGACGATTTCGACCACCTGCTGGCGGACTTTATCTGCGAGCAGGCGGGCATCTCCGAACGCAGCGACGCCCGCCAGCAGCGCGAACTGCTGGATGCGGCGATTGCCGCCAAAATCGCCCTGAGCGATGCCGACCGCGTGGCGGTCAATGTGGCGGGCTGGCAGGGTGAAATCACCCGTGAACAGTTCGACGCATTAATCGCGCCGCTGGTAAAACGCACGCTGCTCTCCTGCCGCCGCGCCCTGAAAGATGCAGGCGTCGACGCTGACGAGGTGCTGGAAGTGGTAATGGTCGGCGGTTCGACCCGCGTGCCGCTGGTGCGCGAACGCGTGGGCGAGTTTTTTGGCCGCACGCCGCTGACCTCCATCGACCCGGATAAAGTGGTCGCCATTGGCGCGGCTATCCAGGCTGATATTCTGGTCGGCAACAAGCCGGACAGCGAAATGCTGCTGCTGGATGTCATCCCGCTGTCGTTAGGGCTGGAGACCATGGGTGGCCTGGTCGAGAAGGTGATCCCGCGTAACACCACCATTCCGGTGGCGCGCGCGCAGGAGTTCACCACCTTCAAAGATGGGCAGACCGCGATGTCGATCCACGTGATGCAGGGCGAGCGTGAACTGGTGAGCGACTGCCGCTCGCTGGCGCGTTTCTCTCTGCGCGGCATCCCGGCAATGCCGGCGGGCGGGGCGCATATTCGCGTCACCTTCCAGGTGGATGCCGATGGCCTGCTGAGCGTCACGGCGATGGAAAAATCGACCGGCGTGGAAGCCTCCATCCAGGTGAAACCCTCCTACGGGCTGACCGACGGCGAAATCGCCGACATGATTAAAGACTCCATGAGTTTCGCCGAGCAGGACGTGAAAGCGCGCATGCTGGCGGAGCAGAAAGTGGAAGCCGCGCGCGTGCTGGAGAGTGTCACCAGCGCGATCGCCGCGGACGCCGCGCTGCTAAGCGCCGCAGAGCGGGCGGAGATCGACGAGGCAGTCGCGCAGTTGCGCGCGGTTGCCGAAACCGATGATACCGACGCCATCGAACACGCCATTAAAAATGTAGATAAACAAACCCAGGAATTCGCCGCGCGTCGTATGGACCAGTCCGTACGCAGCGCATTAAAAGGCCATTCCGTCGACGAGGTTTAATATGCCTAAAATTGTTTTTCTGCCTCATCAGGACCTCTGTCCGGATGGCGCAGTTCTGGAAGCAAAGAGCGGTGAAACGATTCTGGATGTCGCTCTGCGCGGCGGCATTGAGATTGAACACGCCTGTGAAAAATCCTGCGCCTGCACCACTTGCCACTGCGTGGTGCGTGAAGGGTTTGACTCGCTGCCGGAAAGCAGCGAAGACGAAGATGACATGCTGGATAAAGCCTGGGGTCTGGAGCCGGAGAGCCGTTTAGGCTGCCAGGCACGCATCACCGATGAAGATCTGGTGGTCGAGATCCCGCGTTACACCATCAACCACGCGCGGGAGCACTAAGATGGGGCTGAAGTGGACTGACAGCCGTGAAATCGGCGAAGCGCTGTATGACAGCCGCCCGGACGTTGACCCGACCACCGTACGTTTCACCGATATGCATCAGTGGATCTGCGAGCTGGAAGAGTTTGATGACGATCCGGCTGCATCGAATGAAAAAATTCTTGAAGCGATTCTGCTAGTCTGGTTAGACGAAGCAGCATAATCATCAAACGGGCTGCCTTCGGGTGGCCCGTTTTTATGGACACAACCGTTGGCCGGAGAAGGCGTCTGCCCTCCGGCGATTGTGAAAAGGATAAAAAGAATGACAGAAGCTATGAAAGTCACCCTCACCACGCAGCCCGCTGATGCGCGCTGGGGTGAAAAAGCAGCCTACAGCATCAACAACGACGGCATCGCACTGCACTTAACCGGCAAAGACGATCTCGGCCTTATTCAGCGTGCGGCGCGCAAAATCGACGGCCTCGGCATCAAACATGTCGCCCTGAGCGGCGAAGGGTGGGATGCGGATCGCAGCTGGGCGTTCTGGTCTGGCTATAAAGGGCCAAAAGGGACGCGTAAAGTCGAGTGGGCGCAGCTTGATGAAGCTCAGCAGAAAGAGCTGGATAGCCGCCTGAAGGTTATCGACTGGGTGCGCGATACCATCAATGCCTCGGCGGAAGAGGTCGGGCCGGAGCAACTGGCGCAGCGCGCGGTCGATCTGCTCTTCAGCGTTGGCGGCGACAATGTGTCTTACCGCATTACCAAAGGCGAAGATCTGCGCGAGCAGAATTACATGGGGCTGCATACCGTAGGGCGTGGCTCCGAGCGTCCGCCGGTGCTGCTGGCGCTTGATTACAACCCGACCGGTAATCCGGATGCGCCGGTCTACGCCGCGCTGGTGGGCAAAGGCATCACCTTTGATACCGGCGGTTACAGCCTGAAGCAGAGCGCGTTTATGGATTCGATGAAATCCGATATGGGCGGTGCGGCGCTGGTGACCGGTGCGCTGGCGTTTGCCATCAACCGTGGTCTGAACAAGCGCGTTAAGCTGTGGCTCTGCTGCGCTGACAATATGGTCAGCGGCAATGCGTTTAAGCTGGGCGATATTATTCACTACCGCAATGGTAAAAAAGTTGAGGTGATGAACACCGACGCGGAAGGGCGTCTGGTGCTGGCAGATGGCCTGATTGACGCCTCTGCGCAAAAACCGCAGCTGATTATCGATGCCGCGACGCTGACCGGTGCAGCGAAAACTGCGCTGGGCAATGATTACCATGCGCTGTTCAGCTTTGATGACGCGCTGGCGGGCCGCCTGCTTAACAGTGCAGCGGCGGAAAACGAGCCGTTCTGGCGTCTGCCGCTGGCAGAGTTCCACCGTCACCAGTTGCCGTCCAACTTTGCCGAGCTGAACAACACCGCCAGCGCGGCCTTCCCGGCAGGGGCGAGCACCGCCGCCGGTTTCCTCTCGCACTTTGTGGAAAACTATCAGCAGGGCTGGCTGCATATCGACTGCTCGGCAACCTACCGTAAATCGGCGGTTGAGCAGTGGGCCGCCGGTGCGACAGGGTTGGGTGTGCGCACCGTTGCCAATCTGTTGACCGCCGAGTAAGCGTTGTGCCTGATGGCGCTTACGCTTATCAGGCCTACAAAAGCGACCCGTACGCCGGATAAGGCAACGACGCCATCCGGCAATAAAGCGCCTCGTAGCCACAGGTTGCGCCCGTAAACGTAGGCCGGATAAGGCGTTTCGCCGCCATCCGGCAATGCGCAAAACCCGGGCGCAATGACGCACGAAAACGAACCAGAGATCCTATGTCCGAAACGAAAAACGAATTAGAAACCCTGCTTGAGCAGGCGGCGACCGAACCCGCTTACCGTCCGGCCTTTTTCCGCACGCTGCTCGACTCTACCGTCTGGGTGCCAGGCAATGCCGCAGAAGGCGAAGCGGTGGTGGAAGAGAGCGCGCTCGATATTCAGCACTGGGAAAAAGATGACGGCACCTCGGTGATCCCCTTTTTCACCTCCCTTACAGCACTGCAACAGGCGATCGACGACGAGCAGGCCTTTGTGGTGATGCCCGCGCGCACGCTGTTTGAAATGACGCTCGGCGAAACCCTGTTCCTTAACGCTAAACTTCCGACCGGGAAAGAGTTCACCCCGCGTGAAATCAGCCATCTGGTTGGTGAAGAGGGCAGCCCGCTCAGCCAGCAAGAGGTGCTTGAAGGCGGTACCGCGCTGCTGCTCTCGGAAGTTGCCGAGCCGCCCGCACAGATGGTCGACTCCCTGACCACGCTGTTCAAAAGCATTAAAACCGTCAAACGCGCCTTTATCTGCTCCATTAAAGAGCAGGCCGACGCGCAGGCAAACCTGTTAATTGGCATTGAGGCCGAAGGCGATATCGAAGAGATCATCCATGCCGCGGGCAGCGTGGCGACCGATACGCTGCCGGGCGATGAGCCAGTTGATATCTGCCAGGTCGCCGAAGGCGAGAAGGGCATCAGCCACTTTATGCTGGCGCACATCACGCCGTTCTACGAGCGCCGCTGGGGCAGCTTCCTGCGCGATTTCAAAACCAACCGCATTATCTAAAGTCTCAGGCGGTACGGCCCCGTACCGCTTACCCCCCTAAATTCGTGGGGAATGTATTCAGCCCATCCCTGTGGTAGGGTGCGCTTTTACGTTTCTTTACGGTTAAGGTTATGGACAGAAAAACTCTGCTCTACTGCTTCGGCGTGCCCCTCTTATTGCTTGTTTATGCCTGCTGGCAAAACATTCGCATCGATGATGGCTATGTCTACCAGGTCACGCGATATGGCACCGTCGGGCACAGCGCGGCGGCCGATCTGCTGCGCCACTTTCTGTCGAAAGCCGGTATCTTTCTGTCACTGATGGCGCTGCTTGCCAGCACCAGCGCGGTGGCGCTCTGTTTCTACAGCGTGCGCAGGGCACGCATCTCTGCCGATCACCTGATTGTCGCCTTTAACCTCTGTCGTAAACTGCTGCCTTTTATCATGGTTAGCGTGATGTCCTGCATCGGTTTTGCGCTGATCGCGGTCTTCTTGTATGAAATCTGCTGGCTCTACACCCTGGGGCCAGCGAGCGCGTTAAACATCAAGCTGGTGCTCTTCATCCTGCTGGTGATTGGCTCCCTGCTGATTATGGTGTTGAAGAGCCTCTTCCTGCTGAAAAAATGTTTCACCCTGTTTGAGCCGCAGGATATGGAGGTGCATGGCACCGCCGTGCGCGAAAACGATGCGCCGGAACTCTGGCGCTGGGTCAGGGAGCTTGCGCAGCGCGGGCAGGCGATCGTGCCGGATAATATTGTGGTGGGCCTGTTCGAAGGCTTCTATGTCACCGCAAGCCCGGTGCAAATCGAGAAGGGCGAACGGCTTACCGGCAACACGCTCTACTTCCCGCTCAGCTATGCGGCGTTTATGAATAAAGAGGAGGTGGCAGCGGTCATCGGTCACGAACTGGGGCACTTCTCCGGTAATGACACCCTCTATACGCTGCACTTTGCCGGGCTTTACGCCGGGATGGAGAACAGCCTCAACTACTTCTATCGTGATGTTGGCGGCAGCGGCTGGCTGGAGCGCCTGGCGTTGAACCCGACCATCCATCTTGGCATGTGGTTTTTCCGCCAGTTCCACGAAACGGTGAGTGGCTGGAGCCGCGTGCGTGAACTTGCAGCGGATGCCGCAGGAGCGCGCACCAGTTCATCGATGGCGCTTGCCGCGTCGCTGCTGCGTTTCTCCGCCCTCAATGAGCGTTTCCAGGGGCCGATGGAGCAGTTCTTCCAGCGCAAACTGGCGACTGACGATCTGGTGCATAGCCTCTTTACTGAACTGCGCAGCGGCGACCGCTTCGATCTCTCCGCATCACTGGAAGAGGCGCTGGCGCACCCGACCGACAGCCATCCGCCAACCCGTGCGCGTATTGAACAGCTTAAAGTTCCGCTGGATGATGCACTGATGGCGCAAGCGTCGCGCCCGGTCGAGGAGGCAGATTATCTCTGGATGCGTAGCCTGTTTCGCGATGCTTCTGCGCTCTCTAAGGCGCTGACCAGCGGCATGGCCAGCGAAGTTGACGCCCATTACGAGGCTTATCAGTCTGAGCTTAAGGATCTTGCTTCCCGCGCCACCGATACGCTGGTGGTCTCCCTGCGGAAGAAAAATTTGTGGATCTTCGTTGGGCTGACGGTGCTCTGTGCGGCGGCCGCAGTGATGGTGTTCACGCTGAGCATTCAGTGGAACTCTTCGGCCAACAGCCCGATGGATATGATCACCTTCGGCCTTGTGGCCGGTTCACTGCTCTTTGCGCTGGCAAGCTGGACGATGTACACCCGCGTGCGCCAGCCGCTCTTTACGTTGACGGCGCAGGGGATTGAGAGCTACCAGCTCAGCACGCCGTTTATGCTCGACGCGATCGAGAATATTGGCATTCGCAGCATTAACGATTGGGTGTTTATCGATCTTTTCTGGCGCGAAGGTTATCAGCCACCGAAGCTGCTTGTCAGCCGGCTGGTGCGCAACTTCATTTTTGAGCCGAAAAACCGCAAAGTGGTGCTGAGCCTGCCCGGCGGCCTGTTGAAAGGCGAGCAGCGCGAGAAGTTGTCCATCGAGGAGTTTTACGTCGCGCTCAATGAATACGCGGAAAGCGCATGGGCACGCCGGGAGTTGTCGAAACATTCGGCGTGATATTACCGAGGGCAATTCACGGTTTCGGCGCCGTGTGAATGCCGGATGGCGGCGTAAACGCCTTATCCGGCCTACGGTTTCGGTGCCGTGTTTATGCCGGGTGGCGGCATTAATGCCTTATCCGGCCTACGTTTTTGGTGCCGTGTTAATGCCGGATGGCGGCATAAATGCCTTATCCGGCCTACGTTTTTGGTGCCGTGTTAATGCCAGATGGCGGCGTAAACGCCTTATCCGGCCTACGGTTCGGTGCCGGGTTAATGCCGGATGGCGGCATAAATGCCTTATCCGGCCTACGTTTTTGGTGCCGTGTTAATGCCGGATGGCGGCATAAATGCCTTATCCGGCCTACGTTTTTGGTACCGTGTGAATGCCGGATGGCGGCGTAAATGCCTTATCCGGCCTACGTTTTTGGTGCCGTGTTAATGCCGGATGGCGGCGTAAACGCCTTATCCGGCCCAGGGATCGCATGGGCTGCCTTTGTAGGCCTGATAAGCGCAGCGCCATCAGGCATTTTTCCGCACAGCTACCCGGCCTGCGTTGCTTCCAGCAGCAGCAGATCCATCAGCAGCACCAGATTGGACTCAAACGAGGTGATCCCCGCCGCTTCGGCGGCGAAATGCACCGCCTCGTCGTAAAGGGCGAAATGGACATCCGCCAGCGCCGCCAGCGAATTGGCCGACGCGCGGGTAAAGGCCACCACCGTCATTCCCACCGTTCGCGCAATCCGCGCCTTATCCAGCACCTGCTCGGTCTCGCCGCTGCGCGAAACGGCAATAAACACCTGATAACGCGCGGCGTTGCTGAGAAAGATATTGCGGCTGTCGCCAGGGCCGGAGATAAACGCCGTCTTGCCCAGCACCTGTAACTTTTTGGTCAGGTACTCGGCAAACAGATAGGAGAACCCCGCGCCGTAGAGAAAAAAGCTCTCCCGCTCGCGCAGCAGGCTGGCAAACTGCCGCCGTTTCTCCTCGGTCACCCACTGAAAGGTGTGCTGATAATTGACCATAAACTGCTGGAACAGAGCGGGCAGCTCACCGACGCCGTCATGGTGCTGCTCCGCCAGGTGCGGCGTATCGGCCAGCAACTGCTTGCAGTGCCAGATAAACTCGCTAAAACCGCTAAACCCCAGCTTCTGACAGAGGCGAATAATCGTCGCTGTCGAAACATAAGTCGCCTGCGCCAGCGCGCGCACGGTAATGTTGCCCACCAGCAGCGGGTGCTCCGTAAGATGAGCCAGCACGCGGTATTCAGCGCGGGAGAGTGACTCCCCGCGCGTCAGCAAAGGCGCAAGTCGGTTATCCATCTACGCGCTTTCGACAGGCAGATCGTCGCGCGCGCCCCATTCACTCCACGAGCCGTCATAGAGCGTTGCCGTATTGACGCCGAGCGTCTCCAGCGCCAGCAGCACCACTGTGGCGGTCACGCCGGAGCCGCAGCTGGCGATAATCGGCTTATGCAGATCGACGCCCTGGCGCTGGAAAATGCGCAGCAGTTCATCGGTAGTTTTCAGCTCACCATCCGCCACCAGATCGACCCATGGTACATTCAGCGCGCCGGGAATATGGCCACGCTTCAGGCCAGGGCGCGGCTCGTCCACTTCGCCACTGAAACGCGGCGCCGGGCGGGCATCGACCAGCTGCGCGGTGCCTTCGTGGCTCGCCAGCAGCACATCGGTCACTTTTTTCACTACGGAAGGATCGAAATTGGCGGTGAAATCAGACTCCGGCAGCGCAACATCGCCCTGCTGTAACGGCAGGGCATCACGCTGCCAGCCCGCCAGACCACCAGCGAGAATGGAGACCTTCTCAACGCCAACCTTGCGCAGCATCCACCAGGCACGCGGCGCGGAGAAGAGGTTACCTTCGTCATACACCACCAGGTGTTTATCCTGGCAGACGCCTAACTCGCGCATGGCGACGGCAAACGTCTCCGGGCGAGAGAGCATATGGGGCAGGGGAGAAGTGTGATCGGAGAGGGCTTCAATATCAAAAAAGACCGCACCGGGCAGGTGTCCGGCGCGGTACTCCGCTTTCATATCGCGATGCTCCTGGCCAACCGGCGCCATTCTGGCGTCAATTAGCTGGATTTCAGGGTCATCGCTGTGCTCTATCAGCCAGTCGGCCGCGACAAAAAAAGAGGTGGACATGGTGCCTCCGGGTCATCAACAGTTAACTGAATTGTTAACGTTTTTTCACTACCCGACAAGCTACCATCTCTCGCGTCGCGAGCCACCTCGGAAAATTACACCGCTTTGCCGTTTTCCCAGGCTTTTTGCAGCGCTGGCCAGTAATCCTGGTTGGCGGTAATCATCTCATCGAGGATCGCCTTCGCATGCTGCATGGTTGGCACGGTGCGGTTAAGGGTAAAGGCCTGCAATGCCTTCTCGTAGCTCCCCTCCATCGTCGCTTCCACCAGCAGCTGTTCCGAGGCCAGCTGCTGCATCAACAGCGTCTGGTGGAACAGCGGCACTGCGCCCATGCGTACCGGCTCCGGCCCGTTACTGGTGATGTAAGCCGGCACTTCCACCATCGCGTCGTAAGGCAGGTTGGCAATCGCGCCCTTGTTTTCAACAATCACCAGGTGACGCTGGCGCAAGTTGAAGGCCAGCGAGCAGGCGACATCGACAATAAACGCCCCGTGAACGCCGACGTGGAATGCATCAGGCAGAATGCCGGTCTGCTTATACTCAGCCGCCGCAGCGAAGAGTTTTTTCTCGCGTCCGTCCATCACCTCATTGGCACGGGTGTAGTTGGGATCCTGATGATCAACTATCTCGTTCGGCATCAGGTAGTACTGTAAATAGGGGTTCGGCAGATATTCCGGGAAGTGATCCATAATCGGCTTAATGTTGCGCCAGGTTTTCACCCATGACGGATCGGCGTGCTGCGGATCGGTCTGGGCGGCATCTTCCGTCAGCAGGCCAAAGCGCGCGACGTGCTCGCGCAGGGCGGGGAGGCGATCTTCGCCATCGACGCGCACCTGGGTAAACCAGCCGAAGTGGTTCAGGCCAAAATAGTCGACCTCAAGCTGGTGGCGATCGACCCCAAGGATCGCGCCCATATTACGCATCGCCGCCACCGGCATATCGCAAATATTGAGCACCCGCGCGTGCGGGCGCAGACGACGCACCCCTTCAGCGACAATCGCTGCCGGGTTGGAGTAGTTAACGATCCAGGCTTTTTTATCCGCGTAGCGCTCGACCAGGTCGATCAGCTCGACCATCGGCAAAATGGTGCGCAGGCCGTAGGCCAGCCCGCCTGGTCCGCAGGTCTCCTGGCCGACCACGCCGTGGCGCAGCGGGATCTTCTCATCCTGCTCGCGCATCTTGTACTGGCCAACGCGCATCTGGGCGAAGACAAAGTGCGCACCGCGAAAGGCAGTTTCGGCATTATTGGTGACGGTAAATTTGATGCTATTGCTGTGATCGCGAATCACCTTCTCGACCACCGGCGCAATGGTGTTCTGCCGCTCGGCATCAATGTCATAGAGACGAATTTCCGCCAGCGGGAAATCCTCCAGCCGCACCATCAGGCTTTTGACGATGCCCGGCGTATACGTGCTGCCACCGCCGGCAATGGATAAGATAAACGGGGGTTTAACCATTTCTGGACTCCTTCAGAGAAACATCTCAACAGCTTCTCGCATTTTTTTGACATGCAGCCCGTAGACCACCTGAACGTTATTACCTTGTTTAATCACGCCTTTCGCGCCGGTAGCTTTCAGCTGCGGCTCATTGATAGCCGCCACATCTTTCACCGTTACGCGCAGACGGGTGTAGCAGTTGTCCACCACCTCGATATTTTCGCGCCCGCCGAGGCCATTAATAATCGCCTCGCCCACTGCGTCGTTATTCCCCTTCGCCTGGTACTCCTGCTTGCTGTAGAGGCGCGTCTCTTCGCTCTCCTCCTCGCGTCCCGGCGTTTTCATGTTGAAGCGCAAAATAAGGAAGCGGAAGGTGACGAAGTAGAGGGCGAACATAATCAGCCCGACCAGCAGATACATCGGCCAGTTGGACTTTTCGGTGCCGAGCGGCAGGTTGTAGAGAATGAAGTCGATAATGCCGTTCGCGCCGATGGCATGAACGCCGAAGAGCGAGAAGAGCATCATGCCGATGCCGGTCAGCACCGCATGCACCACGAACAGCAGCGGGGCGATAAAGAGGAAAGAGAACTCAATCGGCTCGGTGACGCCAACCAGCAGCGAGGTGAGCGCGGCGGGGATCAAAATCGCTTTTGCTGCGGCTTTGCGCTCCGGTTTCGCCGTCACATACATCGCCAGCGCCGCTGCGGGCAGGCCAAACATCTTGCTGATGCCGCGCGCATCCCACACCACGGTGCTGCTCAGTTTGGTCACACCTGGGCAGGCCATTTCGGCAAAGTAGATGTTGCGCGCGCCCTGATAGCTGCTGCCGCACACTTCAGCCGTGCCGCCGAGTTCGGTATACAAAAACGGCGTATAGACCAGATGATGCAGCCCGGTCGGCACCAGAATACGCTCCAGGAAACCGTACACCGCCACGCCAAACGGGCCTGCGCCTTTAATCGCCAGCGCCAGCGCGCTGATGCCGTGCTGGGCGAAGGGCCACAGTTCGCTCATCACCACGCCGAGCACCATCGAGACCGGCAACATAATGATGGCGACAAAGCAGTGCCCGGAGTAGATCGCCATCGCGCCGGAAAACTGCACGCGGGAGTAGCGGTCGTAGAGATAGCCCGATAGCGCACCGGTGAGGATCCCGGCGAAAACGCCCATCTCCAGCACCTGCACGCCCAGCACCATCCCCTGGCCTGCGGCTTTCATCTGATCGGCCGGTGCCAGCGCGCCCTGCAATTGCAGCGTCACGTTCATGGCATTAATGAAAACGATAAAGGTCACCAGACCAATCAGCGCGGCATAGCCTTTATCACGCGAGGCCAGCCCGACCGGGATCCCGACGGCAAACACCAGCGCAAGGTTGGCGAGCACCGAAACGGCGGATTTGGCGATCAACTGACCCGTATGCTGAATAAGAGGGTGACCAAGAAAGGGAAGGTATTCGGCCAGATTGCCATTGCCGAAGATATTACCGAAGGCAATAAACAGGCCAACGATCGGCAAAATGAGCACCGGGCCAAAAAGGGACTTACCAAAATTTTGTAGGGCATTCACGGCTCTGGACATAGTGTTCTCGCTTATTAGCACCGCGTAGTAAGGGACACAGACCGCATAACGTTAGCAGCCGGTCGGGTGTTGTCGCTATCTATCTTATTGTTTTAAAAACAAATGACGCGCAACGTAACATGTTACGTCACGGGGTGTGATCGGCCTAACATCACGGGCGTCGCGCAAAAAATGCGCTTTGCGAGATGCTTTCCAGAATCCATCAGATATTTTGTATTTCTAACCGTTGCGAATGATAATGACGACGCCTCTCACAACGGGTCAATCACTCAGGGATACAGAATGAAACCGCTACGTTACGCGGCGCTGACTTTCGCGCTCCTCACCGCCTTCACGCTTGCAGGCTGTGACAATAACGATAAACCGAAGAGCGCCAGCGCGCCTGAACCCGCGTCCGCCTCATCCGCCGCGCAAACGCCTGCGGCATCAGCCATGCCGGATAAAGCCAAACGCGATGAACTTGCCGCGCGTAGCGAAGGCAAGCCCTTAAACTTGCTGGATGCGTCCGAAGTGCAGCTCGACGGCAGCGCCACGCTGGTGCTGACCTTCTCGGTGCCGCTCGATCCGGATCAGAATTTTGCCCAGGTGGTGCATCTGGTCGATAAGAAGAGCGGCAAAGTCGATGGTGCCTGGGAACTGGCACCGAACCTGAAAGAGCTGCGCCTGCGCCATCTTGAGCCGAACCGCGAACTGCTGGTGTCGGTGGAGAGCGGGCTGGTAGCGCTTAATAAAGCCACCTTCGGCAAGAGCTTCGAGAAATCGATCACCACCCAGGATATTCAACCCAGCGTTGGCTTCGCCAGCCGTGGCTCGCTGCTGCCGGGCAAAGTGGTTGAAGGGCTGCCAGTGATGGCGCTCAACGTCGAAAATGTCGACATCAACTTTTACCGCGTGAAGCCGGAATCGCTGGCCTCATTCATTAGCCAGTGGGAGTACCGCAGTTCGCTCTCCAACTGGGAGTCCGATACGCTGCTGAAGATGGCGGATCTGGTCTATACCGGGCGCTTCGACCTCAACCCGGCGCGCAACACCCGCGAAAAGCTGATGCTGCCGCTGAGCAGCATCAAACCGCTGCAACAGGCGGGCGTCTATATCGCTGTGATGAACCAGGCGGGGCACTACAATTACAGCAATGCCGCGACGCTCTTCACGCTCAGCAACATTGGCCTCTCTGCGCACCGTTACCATAACCGCCTGGATATCTTCACCCAGGGGCTGGAAAGCGGCGCGGCGCTCGGCGGTATCGACGTGATGCTGCTCAATGAGAAGGGGCAGAGCCTGGCGCAGGCGAAGACCGACAGCGATGGCCACGCCACCTTAAGCACCGATAAAGAGGGCGCGTTGCTGCTGGCGCGTAAAGAGGGCGAAACCACGCTGCTCGACCTTAACCTCCCGGCGCTGGATCTCGCTGAGTTCGCCATTACCGGCGAGCCAGGCTACAGCAAACAGTTCTTTATGTTTGGCCCGCGCGATCTCTATCGCCCTGGCGAAACGGTGATCCTCAACGGCCTGCTGCGCGACAGCGACGGCAAGCCGATTGCCGCACAGCCGGTCAAGCTGGAAGTGGTAAAACCGGACGGCCAGGTGGTTCGCTCGGTGGTGAGCCAGCCGCAGAACGGCCTTTATCACTTCACTTATGCGCTGGACGCCAGCGCGCAGACCGGCATGTGGCATGTTCGCGCCAATACCGGCGACAACCTGTCGCGCGAGTGGAGCTTCCACGTCGAAGACTTTATGCCGGAGCGCATGGCGCTGAATGTTACGCCGCAGCCGACGCCGCTGGCACCCGCCGCTGACGTGGTGTTTAGCATTGAAGGCCACTATCTCTACGGCGCGCCTGCCAGCGGCAACGCCCTGCAGGGTCAGCTGTTCCTGCGCCCGCTGCGTGAAGCAGTTGCCGCACTGCCGGGCTTCCAGTTTGGCGATATTGCGGAAGAGAACCTGAGCCGTAGCCTCGATGAAACCCATCTGACTCTTGATGATGAAGGCAAAGGCGAAGTGACCACGCCGAGCCAGTGGCAGGATTCACACTCGCCGCTGGAAGTGATTCTGCAGGCCAGCCTGCTGGAGTCGGGCGGCCGTCCGGTGACCCGCCGCGCGGAGCAGGCAATCTGGCCTGCGCCCGCTCTGCCGGGTATTCGCCCGCAGTTCGCCTCAAAAGCGGTCTATGACTACCGCACCGACACCACCGTCAATCAGCCGATTGTCGATGAGGGCGGTAACGCCGCGTTCGATATTGTCTATGCCGACGCGCAGGGCAACAAAAAAGCAGTCAGCGACCTGCAGGTGCGCCTGATCCGCGAGCGCCGCGACTACTTCTGGAACTGGTCGGAAAACGATGGCTGGCAGTCGCAGTTCAACCAGAAAGATCTGGTAGAAGGCGAGCAGAGCCTGACGCTGAAGGCCGATGAGACCGGCAAAGTGACCTTCCCGGTGGACTGGGGCTCCTATCGTCTGGAGGTCAAAGGCCCGGATGAGACCGTCAGCAGCGTGCGTTTCTGGGCCGGCTACAGCTGGCAGGATAACAGCGACGGCGCCGGTGCGGCACGCCCGGATCGCGTCACCATGAAGCTCGATAAACCCTCTTACAAAGCGGGCGATACCGTTAAGCTGCACGTCACCGCACCTGCCGCCGGTAAAGGCTATGCGATGATCGAGTCCAGCGAAGGTCCGCTCTGGTGGCAGGAGATTGATGTCCCGGCTGACGGGCTGGATCTCTCGATCCCGGTCGATCAGAAGTGGCAGCGCCACGATCTCTATATCAGCACGCTGGTGGTGCGCCCTGGCGATAAGTCGAAATCCGCCACGCCAAAACGCGCGGTCGGTCTGCTGCATCTGCCGATGGGCGATGAGAACCGCCGCCTGGAGATTGCCCTCGACGCTCCGCAAAAAATGCGTCCTAACCAGCCGCTGAAGGTCAAAGTCAAAGCCTCGATGAAAGATGGCGCGACGCCGAAACAGGTTAACGTGCTGCTCTCCGCTGTCGACAGCGGGGTGCTGAACATCACTGATTACGTGACGCCGGATCCGTGGCAGGCCTTCTTCGGCCAGAAACGCTATGGTGCCGATATCTATGATATCTACGGCCAGGTGATTGAAGGCCAGGGGCGTCTTGCGGCGCTGCGCTTCGGCGGTGACGGCGATGAGCTAAACCGCGGCGGCAAACCGCCGGTTAACCACGTCACCATTATTGCCCAGCAGGCGCAGCCGGTGACGCTGGATGAAAACGGCGAAGGCACCGTAACGATGCCGATTGGCGACTTCAATGGTGAGCTGCGCGTCATGGCGCAGGCCTGGACGGCAGACGATTTTGGCAGCAGCGAAAGCAAAGTGGTAGTCGCCGCCCCGGTGATTGCCGAGCTGAACACGCCGCGCTTCCTTGGCAGCGGTGACACCTCTCGCCTGACGCTGGATCTCAGCAACCTGACGGACAAGCCGCAAACCCTGAATGTCGATCTGACGGCAAGCGGTCTGCTCTCACTTGAAGGTGCCGCCACCCAGAGCGTGACGCTTGGGGCCGGTAAACGCACCACGCTCTTTATTCCGGTGCGCGCGCTGGACGGCTTCGGCGACGGCGAAATTGCCGCGCAAATCAGCGGCCTCGCGCTGCCGGGCGAAACCTTCGCGCCGCAGCAGAAGCAGTGGAAGATTGGCGTACGCCCGCCTTTCGCCGCGCAGACTATCAACACCGGTGCGATGCTCAATCCGGGCGAAAGCTGGCAGGTACCGGGCCAGCATCTGGCGGGCATCTCACCTGCCACGCTGCAGGGTCGCTTACTGCTGAGCGGCAAACCGCCGCTCAATATCGCCCGTTATATTCAGGAGCTGCGCGCTTACCCGTACGGCTGCCTGGAGCAGACCGCCAGCGGGCTCTTCCCGTCGCTCTACACCAATGCCGCACAGCTTAAAGCGCTGGGCATCAAAGGCGAGAGCGATGAGCAGCGCCGCGCGGCGGTGGATATCGGCATCTCCCGCCTGCTGCAGATGCAGCGTGACGACGGCGGCTTCTCCCTGTGGGATAAGAGCGGCTCGGAAGAGTACTGGCTGACCGCCTACGTGACCGATTTCCTCGTCAGCGCCTCGGCGCAGGGTTACAGCGTTCCGGCTGAAGCGCTGAACAACGCCAACAACCGCTTGCTGCGCTACCTGCAGGATCCGGCGACAATGGCGGTGCGCTACAGCGACGATCTGCCAGCGACCAAGTTTGCCGTGCAGAGCTACGCCGGGCTGGTGCTGGCACGTCAGCAGAAAGCGCCGCTGGGTGCGCTGCGTGAAATCTGGCAGCGCCACGAGCAGGCGAAAGCGGGGCTGCCGTTAATGCAGCTTGGCGTTGCGCTGAAGCTGATGGGCGATGCCCAGCGCGGCGATCAGGCTATCGCACTGGCGCTGAAAACTGATCGCATTGCGGAAAACCGCTGGCTGGCGGATTACGGCAGCAACCTGCGTGATAACGCGCTGATGCTGGAGCTGCTGGAGGACAACAAGCTGCTGCCGGATGCGCAGGCGCACCTGCTGGCTACGCTCTCCGAGCAGGCTTACAGCCAGCGCTGGCTCTCAACCCAGGAGAGCAACGCGCTGTTTATGGCAGGCCGCAATCTGCAAAACAGCACCGGTAACTGGCAGGCGCAAACCTCGCTTGATACCGCGATGCTGGCCGGTAACACCGCGCAGAGCCGTAACCTTGAGGCGGATCAGCTTGGTGCACTGCAAGTGACTAACAGCGGCACCACACCGCTGTGGCTGCGTCTCGATACTACAGGCTACCCAGAGCAGGCTCCGGCGCCTTCGGGCAAAGTTCTGCATATCGAGCGCAATGTGCTCGGCACCGACGGGCGCAGCAAGCCGCTCTCTTCCCTGAAGAGCGGTGAGCTGGTGCTGGTGTGGCTGGAAGTGACGGCCAGCCAGAACGTTCCGGACGCGCTGGTGGTCGATCTGCTGCCTGCGGGTCTGGAGCTGGAAAACCAGAACCTGGCCAGCAGCAGTGCCAGCCTGCAGCAGAGCGGTAGCGAAGTGCAGGAGCTGCTCAACCGCATGCAGCAGGCCGATATTCAGCATATGGAGTTCCGTGACGATCGCTTTGTCGCCGCCGTACCGGTGAGCGAAGGGCAGCCTGTCACGCTGGTCTATCTGGCGCGTGCAGTGACGCCTGGCACCTACCAGGTTCCGGCTCCGCAGGTGGAATCAATGTATGTTCCGCAGTGGCGGGCAACCGGCGCGGCCAGCGGCCCGTTGATCATCACGCCATAACGTGAAGATCGTCTCTCTGATACGCACCCGCTGGCGCTGGCTGGCGGGTGTGCCTCTTCTCTTCGTGCTGCTGATTATCGCCGCCGATAAAATCTGGCCACTGCCCCTGAACGAGGTGTCACCCGCGCGGGTGGTCGTGGCCGAAGATGGCACGCCGCTATGGCGTTTTGCTGATGCCGACGGTATCTGGCGCTATCCGGTCACTATTGAAGAGGTCTCACCGCGCTATTTACAGGCGCTTATCCAGTATGAAGATCGCTGGTTCTGGGACCATCCCGGCGTTAACCCCTTCTCTATTGCGCGCGCGGCCTGGCAGGATCTGCGCTACGGGCGCGTGGTTTCCGGCGGCAGTACGCTCACCATGCAAGTGGCGCGTCTGCTTGATCCGCATCCGCGCACCTTTGGCGGCAAAGTTCGCCAGTTGTGGCGGGCGATGCAGCTGGAGTGGCATCTCTCCAAGCGCGACATTTTGACCATTTACCTCAACCGCGCGCCCTTTGGCGGCACGTTGCAGGGGGTGGGTGCGGCGAGCTGGGCCTATCTCGGCAAACCGCCCTCAAAGCTGAGCTATGCGGAAGCGGCACTGCTCGCCGTGCTGCCACAAGCGCCGAGCCGTTTACGCCCGGACCGCTGGCCGCAACGGGCGCAGGCGGCGCGCGATAAAGTGCTGGATCGCATGGTGACGCAGCAGGTGTGGCCGGTGGCGCAGGTGAAAGAGTCGCGCGAAGAGCCGGTGTGGTTAGCACCACGGCAGATGCCGCAGTTGGCACCGCTCTTTGCCCGCCGGATGCTGGGCGCCAACAAAAAGCTGAAGGTGACCACCACGCTGGACGCCAGCCTGCAACGACAGCTGGAGGAGCTGGCGCTGAGCGTCAAATCCCGGTTGCCGATGCGCAGTTCGCTGGCGATCATCGTGGTCGACCATACGGATATGAAAGTGCGCGGCTGGGTGGGGTCGGTGGATATTAACGACGACAGCCGTTTCAGCCATGTCGATATGGTCAGCGCCGTGCGCTCGCCGGGATCGGTGCTGAAACCCTTTATCTACGGCCTGGCGCTGGACGAAGGGCTGATCCACCCCGCATCGCTGTTGCAGGATGTGCCGCGGCGCGTCGGCGATTATCGCCCCGGTAACTTTGACAGCGGTTTTCATGGCCCGGTGAGCATGAACGAGGCGCTGGTACGCTCGCTCAATCTGCCTGCGGTTCAGGTGCTGGAGGCTTACGGGCCGAAAAAGTTTGCCGGTAATCTGCGTAATATCGGGCTGCCGCTAATGCTGCCCGCCGGTGCGGAGCCAAACCTGTCGCTGATCCTTGGCGGCGCGGGTGCGCGGCTGGAGGATATCGCTGCCGCCTACAGCGCTTTTGCCCGTGAAGGTAAAGCGGGCAAGTTAAGGCTGACGCCCGATGAGCCGCTGGCTGAACGCCGCCTAATGTCGCCGGGCGCGGCGTGGATTATCCGCCGAATCCTGGCGAATGAAGCGCAGCCGGTGCCGGACAGCGCGCTGCCGCAGGTAGTGCCGCTGGCATGGAAAACCGGCACCAGCTACGGCTATCGCGATGCCTGGGCCATCGGCCTCAATTCCCGGTATGTGATCGGTATCTGGACCGGCCGCCCGGACGGCACGCCGGTTGCCGGGCAGTTTGGTTTTGCCAGCGCCGTGCCGCTACTCAACCAGGTGAACAATCTGCTGCAACCGCGCTCTGCGCTGGATCAGGCGCGCTTACCACGCGACCCGCGCCCGGCGTCGGTGAGTAGCGGGGTGATCTGCTGGCCGGGCGGGCAGAGCCTGCCTGCCGGAGACAGCAACTGCCGCCGCCGCCTTGCCACCTGGTTACTTGATGGCAGCCAGCCGCCGACGCTGTTAATGCCGGAGCAGGAAGGGCTGCACGGCATCAGTTTTCCGCTGTGGCTGAACCATCAGGGGCGGCGCGTGGCGGCGGATTGTCCGGATGCGCAGCAGAAAAACTGGATCGTCTGGCCGCTGCCGCTTGAGCCGTGGCTGCCGCCCGGCGAGCGTCGCGCCGCGCGCTTACCGCCTGCGGACCGCATTTGCCCGCCGCGGGATGAGAACGCCCCGCCGCCGCTGTTGTTAAATGGCGTGCGCGAAGGGGCGGTGATTAAGCGCGTACCCGGCCAGGATTTTGCGATTCTTCCTCTGCAAAGCAGCGGCGGGGAAGGGGGGCGCTGGTGGTTTTTGAACGGTGAACCGTTGACGGCGCGCGGTACTCTATTGAGCCTGAAGCTCGATAAAGCCGGCGACTATCAACTAGTGGTAATGGATGAGGCGGGACAGGTCGCCGCGGTGCAGTTTACGGTGCAATAGGGTGAGAAAGGGCGCATTCAGGTGTTGGTGTTGCTCAAACTCGTCTTATTTTAAAAAAATGTTACCTTAATCCATAGGCAAGACCGGTGTTGCTCTTTATAATCCGCGCCACACCTATTCAGGGCAACAGAACAACTTACTGAGGTAATCATGGCTATTGAACGTACTTTTTCCATCATCAAACCGAACGCGGTGGCAAAAAACGTTATTGGTAACATCTTCTCTCGCTTTGAAGCGGCAGGTTTTAAAATCGTTGGAACCAAAATGCTGCACCTGACCGTTGAGCAGGCGCGCGGCTTCTACGCTGAGCACGAAGGTCGCCCGTTCTTTGATGGCCTGGTTGAGTTCATGACCTCCGGCCCGATCGTGGTTTCCGTACTGGAAGGCGAAAACGCCGTTCAGCGTCACCGCGATCTGCTGGGCGCAACCAACCCGGACAACGCACTGGCCGGTACTCTGCGCGCAGATTACGCAGACAGCTTCACCGAGAACGGCACCCACGGTTCCGACTCCGTTGAATCTGCCGCTCGCGAAATCGCTTACTTCTTCGCTGAAGGCGAAGTTTGCCCGCGCACCCGTTAATTTCCGGTTAACTGTGTAAAGAGATTTACACTTTAATTGGTAAATGCCGCGTCCAGGCGTGGTATCTGTGCGACAGAATTTGTACAATGTTGCGCCCCAGGATGAGCTGAAGCTTGCCTGGGGCGCTTCTTTTTAACCCTCCACGGGCCACAACGTGTAATAACGAGGCCGGAATAAAATATGTCTGAACAAATTGCCATGTCTGAGAGCGACGCTCTCACGGTTCCAAACAAAGATGCAAAAATTAACCTGCTGGATCTCAACCGTCAGCAGATGCGTGAGTTTTTCAAAAACTTAGGCGAAAAACCGTTTCGCGCCGATCAGGTGATGAAGTGGATGTATCACTACTGCTGCGACGACTTTGATGAGATGACCGACATCAACAAAGTGCTGCGCGGCAAGTTAAAAGAGGTTGCGGAGATCCGCGCCCCTGAAGTCGTCGAGGAGCAACGCTCTTCTGATGGCACCATCAAATGGGCTATCGCCGTCGGCGATCAGCGCGTTGAAACCGTCTATATCCCGGAAGAAGATCGCGCGACGCTCTGCGTCTCCTCCCAGGTCGGTTGTGCGCTGGAGTGTAAATTCTGCTCCACGGCGCAGCAGGGCTTCAACCGCAACCTGCGTGTATCGGAAATTATCGGCCAGGTGTGGCGCGCCGCGAAAATCATCGGTGCTGCCCGTGTGACCGGCAACCGCCCGATCACCAACGTGGTGATGATGGGCATGGGCGAACCGCTGCTGAACCTCACCAACGTGGTGCCAGCGATGGAGATCATGCTGGATGACTTCGGCTTTGGTCTCTCCAAACGCCGCGTGACGCTCTCGACCTCCGGCGTTGTGCCGGCGCTCGACAAGCTCGGCGATATGATTGACGTTGCGCTGGCGATCTCGCTGCATGCGCCGAATGACGCCATTCGCGACGAAATTGTACCGATCAACAAAAAGTACAATATCGAAACCTTCCTCGGGTCGGTGCGCCGTTACCTGGAGAAGTCCAACGCCAACCAGGGCCGCGTGACCATTGAGTATGTGATGCTGGATCACGTCAATGACGGCACTGAACACGCCCATGAGCTGGCCGAGCTGCTGAAAGATACGCCGTGCAAGATCAACCTGATCCCGTGGAACCCCTTCCCGGGCGCGCCGTATGGCCGCAGCTCCAACAGCCGTATTGACCGTTTCTGCAAGGTACTGATGAGCTACGGTTTCACCACCATTGTGCGTAAAACCCGTGGCGACGATATCGATGCCGCCTGCGGTCAGCTGGCGGGCGAGGTGATCGACCGTACCAAGCGCACCATGCGTAAACGCCTGCAGGGCGAGCCGATCGCGGTTAAAGCCGTGTAAGCGTGACTGCGGCGCGAAGTTGGTGCCGCAGGTTTGGAATATGTTGAATATTTGGCCTGCTTATATAGAGGCCGTTAATAATTACGGTGCGTTTCCTCTTACTTTGAGGCAGTATGTAATGCTGGAACAACGGCTTAGCAAATAGTGCTGAAAGCCGTCCTGTTATCACGAACCTGACAGTCTTATACTGTGGGTCTACGTTTAACTGACCCGGATTTTTCGCGGCGTGTGTAGGTTATGCGGTTACGCGCGCCTGTGTGTTTACTTTTCACGTACCAGTAGTTGTAGCGAATGAATACTGAAGCCACTCAAGACCAAAACGAAGCACAATCCACGGGCGTTCGTCTGCGCAATGCTCGTGAGCAACTTGGACTCAGCCAGCAAGCGGTTGCCGAACGCTTGTGCCTGAAGGTCTCCACGGTACGCGATATCGAAGAGGACAGGTCGCCTGCCGATCTGGCATCCACCTTTGTGCGCGGTTATATCCGCTCCTATGCTCGCCTGGTACACATTCCAGAAGAAGAGCTGCTGCCGATTCTTGAGAAACAAGCGCCGATCCGCGCGGCAAAAGTCGCACCGATGCAGGGCTTTGCGCTGGGTAAACCGCGCAAAAAACGCGACGGCTGGCTGATGAGCGTCACCTGGCTGGTGCTGTTTGTGGTCGTCGGCCTGACGGGCGCCTGGTGGTGGCAAAACCACAAAGCGCAGCAGGAAGAGATCAGCACCATGGCCGATCAATCCTCCGCCGAGCTTAATGCCAGCAACGGCCAGAGCGTGCCGCTGGATAACCAGGCTGCCTCAACCCCGGTTGAAACCCCGGCCCCGACCAACAGCACGCAGGCGCCTGCAACCAGCTCACCTGCCACGACCGCTAACCAGAACAGCGTGGTTCCGCCTTCGCAGGCGAACGTTGAACCTTCTTCCCAGCAGCCTGCTGCTACCGCCAATAACGCCTCTCAGCTGCCAACCGATCAGGCGGGCGTAGCGGGCGCATCTGCCGACGCGAACGCGCTGGTAATGAACTTTAATGCCGACTGCTGGCTGGAAGTGAGCGACGCGACCGGTAAAAAACTCTTTAGCGGTATGCAGCGTAAAGATGCCACGCTGAATCTCACCGGCCAGGCGCCCTATAAACTGAAAATTGGCGCGCCGTCGGCTGTCCAGATCCAGTTCCAGGGGAAACCTGTCGATCTGAGTCGTTTTATCAGAACTAACCAGGTTGCGCGTCTGACCCTCAATGCCGAACAATCAGCAGCACAGTAACAGACGGGCAACGCGGGAGATCATTCATGCATAACCAGTCGCCGATCCAACGGCGGAAATCAAAACGGATTTATGTTGGTAATGTGCCGATCGGCGATGGGGCTCCCATCGCCGTGCAGTCTATGACAAACACCCGCACCACGGATGTTGAAGCAACGGTCAACCAAATCAAAGCATTAGAGCGCGTCGGCGCAGACATCGTGCGTGTCTCGGTACCGACAATGGACGCGGCAGAAGCGTTCAGGCTTATCAAACAGCAGGTGAGTGTCCCGCTGGTGGCGGACATCCACTTTGACTATCGCATCGCGTTGAAAGTCGCCGAATACGGCGTAGATTGCTTGCGTATTAACCCCGGCAATATCGGTAACGAAGAGCGTATTCGCAGCGTTGTCGACTGCGCGCGCGATAAAAACATCCCAATCCGCATCGGCGTCAACGCCGGTTCGCTGGAAAAAGATCTGCAAGAGAAGTATGGCGAGCCGACGCCGCAGGCGCTGCTCGAATCGGCCATGCGCCATGTGGATCATCTCGATCGTCTCAACTTCGACCAGTTCAAAGTGAGCGTGAAAGCCTCTGACGTGTTCCTTGCCGTTGAGTCCTATCGTCTGCTGGCGAAGCAGATCGATCAGCCGCTGCATCTTGGGATCACCGAAGCGGGCGGCGCGCGCGCAGGCTCGGTGAAATCGGCGATTGGCTTAGGCCTGCTGCTCTCGGAAGGGATTGGCGATACGCTGCGTATTTCGCTGGCGGCGGATCCGGTTGAAGAGATTAAAGTCGGTTTCGATATCCTCAAATCCCTGCGCATCCGCGCTCGCGGCATTAACTTCATCGCCTGCCCGACCTGCTCCCGTCAGGAGTTTGACGTGATTGGTACGGTCAATGCGCTGGAGCAGCGGCTGGAAGATATCATCACCCCGATGGATGTTTCGATTATCGGCTGCGTGGTGAACGGGCCGGGCGAAGCGCTGGTCTCGACCCTGGGCGTGACCGGCGGGAATAAGAAAAGCGGCCTGTATGAAGATGGCGTACGTAAAGATCGCCTCGATAACGGCGATATGATCAGCCAGCTTGAGGCGCGTATTCGTGCGAAAGCCGCGATGCTGGATGAAACGCGCCGTATCGACGTCATGCAGGTAGAAAAATAAGGGTGCCGCCAAGGCTGGCATCCCGTGTATCATGAGCCCGCCCGGCGCGACCGCTTTTGTCGCCGCCCTGAGGGTTCATTTTTTGTATTAATAAAGAGAATAAACGTGGCAAAAAATATTCAAGCCATTCGCGGCATGAACGATTATCTGCCTGGCGAGACCGCCATCTGGCAGCGCATTGAAAGCAGCCTGAAGAACGTGCTCGGCAGCTACGGTTACAGTGAAATCCGTTTGCCGATTGTAGAGCAGACCCCGTTATTCAAACGCGCGATCGGCGAAGTGACCGACGTGGTTGAAAAAGAGATGTATACCTTCGACGACCGTAACGGCGACAGCCTGACGCTGCGTCCGGAAGGTACCGCGGGCTGCGTACGCGCCGGCATCGAACATGGTCTTCTGTACAATCAGGAACAGCGCTTGTGGTACGTCGGGCCGATGTTCCGCTACGAGCGTCCGCAGAAAGGGCGCTACCGTCAGTTCCATCAGCTGGGTGTGGAAGTGTTTGGCCTGCAGGGGCCGGATATCGACGCCGAGCTGATTATGCTCACCGCGCGCTGGTGGCGCGAGCTGGGTATCGCTTCTCACGTTGCGCTTGAGCTTAACTCCATCGGCTCGCTGGAGGCCCGCGCGACCTATCGCGACGCGCTGGTGGCGTTCCTGGAGCAGCATAAAGATAAGCTCGACGAAGATTGCCTGCGCCGCATGTACAGCAACCCGCTGCGCGTGCTGGACACCAAAAACCCGGATATTCAGGCGCTGCTGAACGATGCGCCGAAGCTGGGCGATTATCTTGATGACGACTCACGCGAGCACTTTGCCGGCCTCTGCGCTTCCCTTGACGCCGCGGGCATCGCTTACACCGTCAACCAGCGCCTGGTGCGCGGTCTCGATTACTACAACCGCACCGTGTTTGAGTGGGTGACCAGCAGTCTCGGCGCGCAGGGCACCGTCTGCGCCGGTGGCCGTTACGATGGCCTGGTTGAGCAACTCGGCGGTCGCGCAACGCCAGCGGTTGGCTTCGCGATGGGTCTTGAGCGACTTGTTTTGTTGGTTCAGGCAGTTAATCCGGAATTTAAAGCCGAATCCGTTGTCGATATTTACCTGGTGGCCTCTGGCGCTAACACGCAATCCGCAGCGATGCTGCTGGGTGAGCAGGTGCGCGATGCGCTGCCTGGCGTGCGGCTGATGATGAACCACGGCGGCGGCAACTTTAAGAAGCAGTTTGCCCGGGCAGATAAGTGGGGCGCTCGCGTCGCGCTGGTGCTCGGCGAGTCTGAAATTGCCGACGGGAATGTTGTGGTGAAGGATTTACGCTCTGGTGAGCAGAGTACGGTAACGCAGGATAGCGTTGCGGCGCATTTGCGCACACTACTGGGCTAATCTCCCCGGTGATTTATCGTTAAGGAGAAGGACTGCGTGGAAATTTACGAAAACGAAAACGACCAGGTAGACGCGATTAAGCGCTTCTTTGCCGACAATGGCAAAGCGCTGGCCGTTGGGGTAGTACTGGGTATCGGCGCGCTGGTGGGCTGGCGTTTCTGGAACAGCCATCAGGCGGACAATGCGCGCGAGATCTCGCAGGCGTATGAGAGCGCGGTAAGCGCGCTGCAGGCCGGCAAACAGGACTCCTATGCCGCAGCGGAAAAATTCGCTGCTGATAACAAAAACAGCTACGGTGCGCTGGCCTCCCTTGAGCTGGCACAGCGTTACGTTGAGAAGAACGATCTGCAAAAAGCCGCTGCACAGCTGCAGCAGGGCCTGGCCGCGACCGACGATGAGAATCTGAAGTCGATGATCAATGTCCGTCTGGCGCGCATTCAGGTACAACTGAAGCAGCAGGACGCGGCGCTGAAAACGCTGGATGCCGTGAAAGGCGAAAGCTGGTCAGCCATCGTTGCGGATCTGCGCGGCGAAGCGTTGCTGAGCAAAGGCGATAAAAAAGGTGCGCGCACCGCATGGGAAAACGGCATTAAAAACAATGCTTCTCCTGCGCTGAGTGAAATGATGCAGATGAAAATTAATAATTTGTCCATCTAAGAGGGACCCGATGCAATTGCGTAAATTACTACTGCCAGGGCTGCTTTCCGTCACGTTATTGAGCGGCTGTTCCCTCTTCAACAGCGAAGAAGATGTTGTCAAAATGTCGCCGCTGCCGGTGGTTGAAAACCAGTTCACGCCGACAACGTCGTGGAGCACTTCCGTCGGTAACGGTATCGGCAAGTACTACTCCACCTTGCACCCGGCCTTTGCCGATGGCGTGGTTTACGCCGCCGATCGTCATGGCGTGGTGAAAGCGCTCAGCATTGATGATGGCCGTGAAATCTGGTCGGTAAACCTGGCTGAGAAAGATGGCTGGTTCTCCACCCGCGCCGCGCTGCTCTCCGGCGGTGTGACCGTTTCCGGCGGTAAAGTCTACATCGGTACCGAGCAGGCGCAGGTGTATGCGCTTAACGCCAGCGATGGTTCCGTGGCCTGGAAAACCGGCGTGGTGGGTGAAGCCCTCTCTCGCCCGGTAGTCAGCGATGGTCTGGTGCTGATTCACACCAGCAACGGTCAGTTGCAGGCGCTGAACGAAGCGGATGGCGCGGTGAAATGGACCGTGAACCTCGATATGCCGTCGCTCTCCCTGCGCGGTGAATCTGCGCCGACCACCGCGTTTGGCGCTGCCATTGTCGGCGGTGATAACGGACGCGTCAGCGCCGTGCTGATGCAGCAGGGCCAGTTGATCTGGCAGCAGCGCATCTCCCAGGCGAATGGCCCGACCGAAATCGATCGCCTTAGCGACGTCGATACCACGCCGGTAGTGGTAAATGGTGTGGTTTACGCGCTGGCGTATAACGGTAATATGACGGCGCTGGATCTGCGCAGCGGCCAGATCATGTGGAAACGCGATCTTGGCTCGGTAAGCGATTTTGTGATTGATGGCAACCGTATCTACATCATCGATCAGAACGATCGCGTGCTGGCCCTGAGCACCGACGGCGGCGTGACGCTGTGGACGCAGAGCGATCTGCTGCACCGCAACCTGACCTCTCCGGCGCTCTATAATGGTTATATTGTGACCGGCGATAGCGAAGGCTATCTCCACTGGATTAACGTCGAAGATGGTCGTTTTGTTGCCCAGCAGAAAGTCGATAGTTCCGGCTTCCTGACCGAGCCGGTCGTGGCTGGCGGCAAACTGCTTATCCAGGCGAAAGACGGCACGCTGTACGCCCTCACGCGCTAAGCGCGCTGAGAGTGTCGTATCTGAAAGACGGCTCCTGTTGCAGGAGCCGTTTTCCTGTTTTTAAAACGCCGCGTAAATCGTGACGTTTTGCTAATGAATTTTCTGCAATGAGGCTTTAAACATGGTACCTGTGGTCGCGCTTGTCGGGCGCCCTAACGTTGGGAAATCCACGCTATTCAACCGTCTTACTCGCACCCGTGATGCGCTTGTAGCGGATTTTCCGGGTCTGACTCGTGACCGTAAGTACGGTCGTGCTGAAGTAGAAGGCCGCGAATTTATCTGTATCGATACCGGCGGTATCGATGGCACCGAAGATGGCGTTGAAACGCGTATGGCGGAGCAGTCGCTGCTGGCGATTGAAGAAGCTGACGTCGTGCTGTTTATGGTCGATGCCCGCGCCGGGCTGATGCCAGCCGATATCGCTATCGCCAAGCATCTGCGCTCGCGCGAGAAGGCCACCTTCCTCGTCGCCAACAAAACTGATGGCCTCGACCCGGATCAGGCGGTTTCTGATTTCTACTCCCTCGGTCTTGGCGAAATTCACGCCATTGCCGCTTCACACGGACGCGGCGTCACCAGCCTGCTTGAGCATGTGCTGATGCCGTGGATGGACGAGCTGAACCCGCCGGAAGAGGTGGATGAAGAGGCTGAGTACTGGGCGAAGTTTGAAGCTGCTGCGAACGGCGAAGCCGAAGAGCCGGAAGACGATTTCAACCCGCAGGATCTGCCGATTAAGCTGGCGATTGTCGGGCGTCCGAACGTCGGTAAGTCAACGCTCACTAACCGCATTCTCGGTGAAGACCGCGTCGTGGTGTACGACATGCCGGGCACCACCCGCGACAGCATCTACATTCCGATGCAGCGCGATGAGCGCGAATATGTCCTGATCGACACCGCGGGCGTGCGTAAGCGCGGCAAAATTACCGACGTGGTCGAGAAGTTCTCGGTTATCAAAACCCTGCAGGCGATTGAAGACGCCAACGTGGTGATGCTGGTGATTGATGCCCGCGAAGGCATCTCCGATCAGGATCTCTCCCTGCTGGGCTTTATCCTGAACAGCGGCCGCTCGCTGGTGATTGTCGTCAACAAGTGGGACGGCCTGAGCCAGGAAGTGAGAGAGCAGGTGAAAGAGACGCTCGATTACCGCCTCGGCTTTATCGACTTTGCGCGCGTGCACTTTATCTCTGCCCTGCACGGCAGCGGCGTCGGTAACCTGTTCGAATCCGTACGTGAAGCCTATGACAGCTCCACCCGTCGCGTCAGCACCGCGCTGCTGACCCGCATCATGAACATGGCGGCAGAAGATCACCAGCCGCCGCTGGTGCGTGGCCGTCGCGTGAAGCTGAAATACGCCCACGCCGGTGGCTACAACCCGCCGATTGTGGTGATCCATGGCAACCAGGTGAAAGACCTGCCGGACTCCTACAAGCGCTACCTGATGAACTACTTCCGCAAATCGCTGGAAGTGATGGGTACTCCGATTCGTATCCAGTTCAAAGAGGGCGAGAACCCGTTTGCCGACAAGCGCAACACATTGACGCCGAACCAGTTACGTAAGCGTAAGCGCCTGATCAAGCACCTTAAGAAAGGTAAGTAACCGTTCACTTCACCCGCCGCTGGCGGGTGTTTTGTTTTTGAGGGTGTATCATTAGGTCAATCTGAAACGATTGTGAGGAGCGCCTTATGCAACTGAACTGCCCGACTTGCCACGGTGAACTGGAACTCGCCGGAACCATGGCGCACTGCGCCACGTGCGATAAAGATATGGAGGTGAACGCCGCCTGCCCGGAGTGCCACCAGCCGCTTGAAGTGTTAAAAGCCTGTGGCGCGGTGGACTACTTCTGCCAGCACGGCCACGGGCTGATTTCCAAAAAACGTGTCGAATTCACCCTGCGCTAAGGCTTGCAGATACAGCCTTCGCCTTCGCGCCACAGCTCAACGAACGACGGCGGCGCTTTGCTCTCCGGGATCAGCAGCAGCATATCCGTCTGCCGCGTGGTCCAGGTGATCTGCAGGCGATAAAAGCGCTGGTCGCCGCGCCCCGGTGAGTCAGCCTGACCGGGAGGCTGCGCCAGCGGTAATGCCTGGTGCAGGATCTCAATCAGCCGCTGACGCTGCTCGTCCGTCAACTGGGCGATAACAATCCGCCTTCGCCCGGCGAGCATCGGGATATAAGCCACGCCACCCTCACGGGCCAGCTCGACAACCGCATCGTCGGTCAGTTCGGGTTCGTTCATTATAAGACTCCGACATCTTTCCACGCCTGTTCGATGGCCGCCGCCACCGCTTTACCGGAACGTTTTTCGCCATGATGAATGGTCAGTTTAGCGAAGGCAGCGAAATCGGCGTTTTGGGCCAGCTGGCGATCGCACACCGTATCGTACCAGGCATAGCCCGCTTTTTCCCACGCATAACCGCCAATCTCCGTGGCCGCAAGATAAAAGGCGCGGTTCGGAATACCGGAGTTAAGGTGCACGCCGCCGTTATCTTCGCGGGTTTTAATAAAGTCCTTCATGTGCGCGGGCTGCGGATCTTTGCCGAGCAGCGGATCGTTGTAGGCGGTGCCCGGCTCGGACATTGAGCGCAGCCCTTTGCCGTTGATCCCTTCGGCTAACAGCCCTTCGCCGATAATCCAGTCCGCCTGCTCTGCGGTTTGCTTGAGGTGGTACTGCTTGACCAGCGAGCCGAAGACATCCGACAGGGACTCGTTCAGCGCGCCCGATTGTTCAAAGTAGATCAGCGCCGCTTCCGACTCTGTCACACCGTGGCTTAGCTCATGCGCCACCACATCAATGGCGATAGTGAAACGGTTAAAGATTTCACCGTCGCCATCGCCAAACACCATCTGCTGACCATTCCAGAAGGCGTTCTGATACTCCTGGCCGTAATGTACCGTGCCGCTCAGCACCAGGCCCTTATTATCCAGCGAGTTACGTTTCCACTCCTTCCAGAAAAAGTCGTGGGTGACGCCAAGGTAGTCATAGGCTTCATCGACGGCGACATCGCCATTGGAAGGCTGGCCTTCATAACGCACCTGCTTACCCGGCAGGCTCTCTTTGTTATGCGCGTCGTAGATATCGCGCACCAGTTCGCCCGGCGAGTTCGCCTGCGGAGCGCTCGGTTTACCGTGGCTGTGGGCCATCAGCGTCTGGACATGCATCAGGGTTTGTTTCGCGCAGCGCTTCTGGACTTCAGAGCCCTGGTCAATGATGCGGCGGAGAATGTAGGGGGGAATAACGGTGTGCGGGAAGCGAGTGGTCATGTTGATCTCCTTGATAAAATCAAAAGAACAACAAAAGTATAGGTCGCTTCACCGCACTAAGAGTTTTAACTACGGAGTTTTTCGTTTTCTCGGTTGTTTCACCGGTGTGACAATGCGCACTTCGCTCTCGACCCAGCCATCATTCAGGCGGGTGGTGAGCGTATCGCCCGCTTTCACCTGCTTAGTCTGTTTCAGTACTTTCCCGTCGGTGGCGGTAGTGACGCTGTAGCCGCGCGCCAGCGTCGCCAGCGGGCTGACGGCTTCCAGATGGGTGAGGGCGGTGCCGAAGCGCTCGCGCGTGCTGCCGAGACGATCGCGAATCGACTGGCTCAGGCGATACTCAAGCTGCTGCACCCGCGTTTGCGCCCGGTGAATGCGCGGTTGCGGATTGTGATGATTAAGCCGTTGCACTACGCGCTGCTGGCGCGTATTCGCGCGCTTAAGCTGCATATCCAGCGCGTTGTGCATGCGCTGCTGCAAGCGGTCGAGCACCGTCTGCTGACGCGCGAGGCGCAGCTGCGGGTGCTGCTGTTGCAGACGGTGATGAAGCTGGGCAAAGCGGCGGTTGCGCCCTGCCAGATAGTAATCCATCCCCATCTCCAGACGCTGCTGCATCGCCTGCACCTGGCGCAGCAGTTCAAGCTGGTTACGGCTGACAATCTCTGCCGCCGCCGAAGGGGTTGGCGCGCGCAGGTCGGCGACGAAATCGGCGATGGTGACATCCGTTTCATGGCCGACGGCACTGACTACCGGAATACGGCTGGCAAAAATGGCGCGCGCGACGCGTTCGTCGTTGAAGCTCCAGAGATCTTCCAGCGAACCACCGCCGCGCCCGACAATCAGCACATCACACTCGTCACGGCTGTTAGCAAGGGCAATGGCGCGCACAATTTGCGCCGGAGCATCTTCGCCCTGTACGGCGGTCGGGTAGATCACCACGGGGAGAGACGGATCGCGGCGTTTCAACACATGCAAAATATCGTGCAGCGCGGCGCCGGTTTTCGAGGTGATCACCCCAACGCAGTGCGCCGGTGAGGGCAGGGGATGTTTAAACTGCTGATCGAACAGCCCTTCCGCCGCCAGTTTCGCTTTCAGCTGCTCATACTTCTGCTGTAACAGCCCTTCACCCGCCGGTTGCATGCTCTCGACGATGATTTGGTATTCACCGCGCGGCTCATACATCGTGATGTTGGCGCGCACCAGCACCTGCTGCCCATGCTGTGGGCGGAAGGTGACGCGGCGGTTGCTGTTGCGGAACATCGCACAGCGCACCTGGGCGGTGTCATCTTTTAAGGTGAAGTACCAGTGACCGGAAGCGGGCTGGGTAAAGTTGGAGATTTCGCCGCTGATCCACACCTGGCCCAGCTCGCGTTCCAGTAGCGATCGCACCGTCTGGTTAAGGCGGCTGACGGTATAAATGGAGGGAGTTTGCAATGAGGACATGTGAGCCAGATCAAATTCTAAATCAGCAAGTTATTCGGTCGATAGTAGCCTGATGTCACCCGATTACAAGTATTTTTCCAAAAAAGTGTAGATGCAATCGGTTACGCTCTGTATAATGCCACGGCAATATTTAACCACCCAGGTCAGAGATATTGCCCATGCTACGTATCGCTAAAGAAGCTTTGACGTTTGACGACGTCCTCCTCGTTCCCGCCCACTCCACTGTTCTGCCGAATACCGCCGATTTAAGCACTCAGCTGACGAAGACCATTCGCCTGAACATTCCTATGCTCTCTGCGGCAATGGACACCGTAACGGAAGCGCGTCTGGCGATCGCCCTCGCACAGGAAGGCGGCATTGGCTTTATTCACAAAAACATGTCTATCGAGCGCCAGGCGGATGAAGTACGCCGCGTGAAGAAACATGAGTCTGGCGTGGTAAAAGAGCCGCAGACCGTGCTGCCGACTACTACTCTTCGCGAAGTGAAAGAGCTGACCGAGCGCAACGGCTTCGCTGGCTACCCGGTAGTGAACGAAGAGAACGAACTGGTTGGCATCATCACCGGTCGTGACGTGCGTTTTGTTACCGACCTCAACCAGCCGGTCAGCGTCTATATGACGCCGAAAGAGCGCCTGGTAACGGTACGTGAAGGTGAAGCGCGCGAAGTGGTCTTCGCCAAAATGCATGAAAAGCGCGTCGAAAAAGCGCTGGTGGTGGATGACAGCTTCCACCTGCTCGGCATGATCACCGTGAAAGACTTCCAGAAAGCAGAACGTAAACCGAACGCCTGTAAAGATGAGCAGGGTCGTCTGCGCGTTGGCGCAGCGGTCGGCGCGGGCGCGGGCAACGAAGAGCGCGTTGATGCGCTGGTTGCCGCCGGTGTTGACGTGCTGCTGATTGACTCCTCCCATGGCCACTCTGAAGGCGTGTTGCAGCGTATTCGCGAAACGCGCGCCAAATACCCGGATCTGCAAATCATCGGCGGTAACGTTGCGACTGGCGCAGGCGCTCGCGCGCTGGCTGAAGCTGGCGTCAGCGCGGTGAAAGTGGGTATCGGTCCCGGCTCTATTTGTACGACCCGTATTGTTACCGGTGTGGGTGTTCCGCAGATCACGGCCGTTTCCGACGCGGTTGAAGCGCTGGAAGGGATGGACATCCCGGTTATCGCCGATGGCGGCATCCGCTTCTCTGGCGATATCGCTAAAGCGATCGCCGCTGGCGCAAGCGCGGTAATGGTTGGCTCCATGCTGGCAGGTACCGAAGAGTCTCCGGGCGAAATCGAACTCTACCAGGGCCGCTCTTACAAATCCTATCGCGGGATGGGCTCGCTGGGCGCGATGTCCAAAGGCTCCTCCGATCGCTACTTCCAGACCGACAACGCCGCCGACAAACTGGTGCCGGAAGGTATCGAAGGCCGCGTGGCCTACAAAGGCCGCCTGAAAGAGATTATTCACCAGCAGATGGGCGGCCTGCGTTCCTGTATGGGTCTGACCGGCTGTGGTACCATCGACGCCCTGCGTACCAAAGCGGAGTTCGTGCGCATCAGCGGCGCGGGCATCCAGGAGAGCCACGTTCACGACGTGACCATCACCAAGGAATCCCCGAACTACCGCATGGGTTCTTAATGCAATTCGCGCCCGGTTTTTGCCGGGCGTTGACTTTTCAATCTCGCTCTTTGCCTCGGAACTAACGTCAATGACGGACAATATTCATAAACATCGCATTCTTATCCTCGATTTTGGCTCGCAATATACTCAGTTAGTCGCACGCCGCGTGCGTGAACTCGGCGTCTACTGCGAACTGTGGGCGTGGGATGTCACTGAAGCGCAGATCCGCGACTTCAACCCCAGCGGCATCATCCTCTCCGGCGGCCCGGAAAGCACCACCGAAGAGAACAGCCCGCGCGCGCCGCAGTACGTTTTCGACGCCGGTGTGCCGGTGCTCGGCGTCTGCTATGGCATGCAGACCATGGCGATGCAGCTTGGCGGCCACGTTGAAGGCTCTAACGAGCGTGAATTTGGTTACGCGCAGGTTGAAGTGCAGACCGAAAGCGCGCTGATCCGTGGCATTGAAGATGCCCTGACTGCAGACGGCAAAGCGCTACTGGATGTGTGGATGAGCCACGGCGATAAAGTGACGGCGATCCCGTCCGGCTTTGTTACCGTTGCCAGCACTGAAACCTGCCCGTTCGCCATTATGGCTAACGAAGAGAAGCGTTTCTACGGCGTGCAGTTCCACCCGGAAGTGACGCACACCCGCCAGGGGCTGCGTATGCTGGAGCGCTTTGTGCGCGATATCTGCGAGTGCGAAGCACTGTGGACACCTGCAAAAATCATCGATGACGCCGTTGAGCGCATCCGCCAGCAGGTCGGCAACGATAAAGTGATCCTCGGCCTTTCCGGCGGCGTGGACTCCTCCGTCACCGCCATGCTGCTGCACCGCGCGATTGGCAAAAACCTGACCTGCGTCTTCGTCGACAACGGCCTGCTGCGCCTGAACGAAGCCGAGCAGGTGCTGGATATGTTCGGCGACCACTTTGGTCTGAACATTGTTCACGTTCCGGCAGAAGAGCGCTTCCTCGGCGCGCTGGCGGGCGAGAACGATCCGGAAGCGAAACGTAAAATCATCGGCCGCGTCTTTGTGGAAGTGTTCGATGAAGAAGCGCTGAAGCTGGAAGATGTGAAGTGGCTGGCACAGGGCACCATCTACCCGGACGTGATTGAATCCGCAGCCTCTGCGACCGGTAAAGCGCACGTTATCAAGTCTCACCATAACGTTGGCGGCCTGCCGAAAGAGATGAAGATGGGTCTGGTTGAGCCGCTGAAAGAGCTGTTCAAAGATGAAGTGCGTAAAATCGGCCTCGAACTCGGCCTGCCGTACGACATGCTGTACCGCCATCCGTTCCCGGGGCCGGGCCTCGGCGTTCGCGTACTCGGCGAAGTGAAGAAAGAGTACTGCGACCTGCTGCGCCGCGCGGACCATATCTTTATCGAAGAGCTGCGCAAAGCCGATCTCTACAACAAAGTAAGCCAGGCGTTCACCGTCTTCCTGCCCGTGCGTTCCGTTGGCGTGATGGGCGATGGCCGTAAGTATGACTGGGTTGTCTCCCTGCGCGCGGTCGAAACCATCGACTTTATGACCGCCCACTGGGCGCACCTGCCGTATGACTTCCTGGGCCGCGTCTCCAACCGCATTATCAACGAAGTGAACGGTATTTCCCGTGTCGTATATGACATCAGCGGGAAGCCGCCGGCTACGATTGAGTGGGAATGATCGGACAGCTTTTCCTGAATTCTCCTGAGATCTAAATTAAATTTAACCCACTGTTTTTACAGTGGGTTTCTTTTTGCATATAACTGAGTTAGTCAATGCTATCGCGCATTTTTAACGGTATATATGACGGTATCAGATCCATATTTGTAGCTCTCTTGAAACTGGCGACGCCCGTCACACCGATTTCAATAGTCCACTTCATGTTCAGGAACTGCGACTATTTAGAAGCTTGTAATAGCAGGCTTACTCTATTTTGATTTTTTTAGGAGCGATTGCAGATAGTGAAATCATAAACCCTGTTAATGCGGCAATGATTAACGGGAAAATAAAGGCGTCGGATGTTCTGAGCGGGTTTTTAATATCAAACAGGATAACAATAAAAAAAGCGCTGGTTGCAAAGGTTGAGGATGAATAAACCTCATTCATTTTGAACTGGAGTTTATCAAGCGAGAAGGGCGGAGTCTCTTTGCATAGGGCATCCCAGATGAGATGCACTGCGAGGTAACCTGTACACAGGATGAAATAAAAGCGGGTTAACTCCTGTGTATTCTGCGGTGCAAGCCAGTCAAAAAAGTGCATTTTAGTGAGCAGACTTCCTTGCCGCATAGAGCGCAGGGAGCGCTACCGCACCTGCTAAAGCAAAACTGTATGCGATACCTGCCGTAACGGTGAAAGCTGGAATCAGGAATGACAGGCCGCCGGGAAGGGCAAATCCTAAACCTGCACCACCGATGATCGCTTTCAGCAGCGTAATCACATTGATTTCCATACTTCCTCCCATATCCCCAAAGGCTGCATTATCTGTGGGGGGATTTTAGGGAGCTGCCTGTAATCTGTACAGAATTATTTCCAGCTAATACGAGGCCGCTTCCATTAATACATCCACTTCTCCACCACCTCATCCCCGAGCCGTTCGCGCAGCAGTTCCTCATTCTCCTCCTCGCCGTGGGCTTCGAGCAGGCATTTGAACATCAGTGCGTCGAGATACTGCCCGGCATCGCGGAATATCTGCGTCAGCATCGGCGAAGTGTCGTGGTCGAAATACCACACTTCGCCGGTTTCGCGGTGAAAGCACCACAAATTACCGTTGCCAAGATAGTCGCCAAAGGCGATCAGGTTGTTAACCAGCTCCCACTGCGGGTCATCCTGCGGTACATCTTCAAGAATGTCGCTAATGCCAGGATAGGCCGCCAGCAGTGGTTCGATAGCGGCGTATTTTGCAGGCGTCACGCTGCACAGTGTTTCGGCGAGGTTCAGTTCACCAATCTGCTGATGATAGGTGCGCAGCACCGGCGGCAGCGGGCAGCCGATGCGCTGCTCAAGGTCAGCAAGCTCCGCGTCGCTGGCGGGCGTTGAGGGCGCAGGATTATCCCACTGGTCGCGCCAGGCGTGCACACAGTCGCGCCACCAGGCAAGGCGGGCATGCTCATCGGTAAACTCCGGCCAGACCAGCGGCGGAAGCGGGCGGTTATCGCTCTCATTACTCATTGTTGGGCGCTCTCAATTAATAGCTCTGGCTGTCGACGCTAAAAAGATAGTTGATATCAAGGTCGGCTGCGGGCTTTGCATCGTCGTTTTTCTCCAGCACAAACTCAAATGCTGGCTGATAGTCATCCTCGCGGAACACTTCGCCCGCAAGGATCTCCACCGAGTAAGTGCCGTTTTCGAGCGCGATATGCGGGCGGTTCGGCGCTTCATAGCGCTGCAATAACGCGCTGATACTTTTATCGTTAAAGTCGTCGAGAATGCGCCAGGTAAAGAGCTGCACCTGCCCATGCTCGACGCGCAGCGTGTAACCTGGGCGGCGGTGCTGGAGATTGTTTTCCGCTTTCAGCAGCTCCGGTGTCTCGGGCGGCAGGGTGAAAATAATGGTGTAGGGGTAGTTTTCAACGCCCGTCATCGGGATCAGCACACCTTCGAGCACCGCCTTATCGCCGCTCTCATTACGGGTAAATTCCGTTGCCAGGTCGTCAGCGAGCTCGTTGTCATCTTTGAACTTTTTCAGCAGGCGGATATCGGCAAGCAGAAAGTAGTTCACCAGATCGTTCAGTACTTCATTGCATTCATAGCGCACGCGTTACCCCAGGATTTATCTCGTTGTAGAGGGATTGTTACTGCTCCGAAAGGTACGATCACCTACTTGATCAGGGGGGCAACGCTGTGCGGCAGGGGCATAATCAGCTATAAACAGGCATAAGGTCGGCGTTTTGCGCATCCGGCGAACATCAGGAATTCAATACAAGGAATATGAGTATGCAGCGATGGTTAGCAAAACTCCTCGGTAAACAAGAGGCAGCAGAGCAAGGCGCACCTTTCCCGCTTCCCTGGCCGGGCGACAGACAGAGCATCTACCACTTTCTCTCCCCTTATGCAGACGGCAGCGCGCCGTTGCCGGAGCAGGCGCAAACCCTGCCGGATGAAGATACCCTTGAGGGCGAGTTGCGCTGGGTGGCGGGCGGCATGGATGGTGCATTCGGTCACCATGGCGGCGGCGCAGACGCAGAAGAGGCGGCAGATGAGATTATCAGCGCATTAAGCGCCGTGCTGCGCAAACCCTCCCCGGCCAATATGAACACCTTCTATGCGCTGCTGAAAGCGCGCCCGCCACTTGATTACATCGATATTCTGACCGACAAATTACCGGAAGCGCCGTCGCTGTCGCCGCAGCAGGTTCACGACCTGATGGTGTGGCTGGCGACCAACAGCCCGGATCGCAACGCGGTCAAATGCGCCATTGCACTGCTGGCCTTTTTCCCCTCCGACGAGAACCGGGCGCTGGTGACGACCCTCGGTCTGCATGAGGAGTTTACGCTTTTTACCGCCGTCGCCCTGCGCAACATGCTGCCGGAAGAGGCATTTGATGCAACGCTGACGGCGCTGGCGAAACGCGTAACTGGCTGGGGGCGTATTCAGCTTATCGAGCGCCTGCCGGATGAGGTCTCGCCCGCCACACGAGAGTGGCTGCTGCGCGAGGGCTACTCCAATTCGGTGATGGATGAGTACACCGCCTGGGACTGCGCCACCAAAGGGCGCTTGCTGGCCGCGCTTTCGGTCGACGCGGTGGATGATGGCGTGCTGACCGGCGCGGGCGATATTCTCGCGGCGCTGATTGCCGGCGGCCCGGCGCGCGATATCCATGACTACCCTGAGGGCGCGCAGGCCTGTCACCGCTATCTCACGCTGCTTCGCCGCAGTCAAAACGACGATCTGCGCAACTTGCTCAACACCAGCGCCATCGGCGCGTTTGCCGGTGATGAAGATAACAACTGGGAGACGCTGCAGGCGGAAGGCTGGAGCGATGAGATCCGCCAGCAGATTGCGGAGGATGTAGAGGCGATTGTCGCGCAGGAAAAGTGGCTGACGCGCGTGCAGCAGGATCTCACCGCCTGCGATAACGGCGATTTTTACCTCGCCTTGCGCGCGGCGAAGCTGTTAGGCATCGACACCTGGGAGCAGGTTTTTGCCCGCCAGCAAACGGTGCCCAATGAAGCGAACTGGTATGAACTAATGCAGACCGAAAGCCCGCAACGCATGGAGCGCATTCTGCAACTCGCTGAGCAGCAGCTTGATCTTGCGGCCATTGCCAGCGGGCCAGATACGCTGATGGGTCTCGGCGCTGAGTATCGCCAGCACGGCGCGCTCGATTTTATCCTCCAGGATCTCAACCGTTTTCCCGGTATGGGTTGGTCGCTGATTAAAACCGGTCTGCGCAGCCCAGTGGTGCGTAACCGTCTGATGGCGCTCAACGCGCTGGAGGGCTGGCCTGAGGAGCAGCTCCCGGCAGAGCTGCACGGCATGCTGGAAACCGCCTTCCACGCGGAGCCGGATGATAACGTGCGGGCGCGGTTAGAGAAGATGCTGGCTGAAGAGTAATCCATACGTGATGCACGAAAAAGCTCGCCGCCCGGCGGGCTTTTTTATGGGTAGCTGCCTGCGTTTTTATATTCCGCGTTTGCTGATATTAATTCTTTGATTAGGGTGATTAATAAAACGCTAATAATTCAATTATGATAAATACCTTATTAGAAACAGGGATATATTTTTTACATTATGCAAACTCTTTGCTTTTATAACTAATCAGAAAACCGCATCTCATGGGAGTAAATATGGAAGTATCATCGATCGCCAGTGCCATTAAGTTATTAGTGCCTGTATTACCATTTCTGAAAAAAGTACTTATCTTTGAAACGTTCTTTTCCCTTTCCAGTGAGAAGAAAGCAGAAGCGGTGGACTATTTAAAAACGTGCGTTGAGGAGAGCGATGCGTTAGACGCTTATCAACAGGAGTTGAAGCTATTAGAGTATAAAATGTGTCGATATCATTTCTTAAGTGATTGTGTGATAAGGTTTTACTTGCGTGATCGTAAAAAACATATTGGTTTTTGCAAGACTGTATTCAACGCAAAGAATTTTTACGATTACTCTGACGAGAAATTGGAGATCAAGAAAAATATAATTTGGTTTCCTGTTTTTATGCTTTTGATCGGTTTGATGGCAGTTGTGGGTTTCTACTTTTCATTAAGTATTGAAGGCCTTGGGTTGGGGAAATGGCTATATGTCGGCGGCTGCGCAGTCGTTGCTGCTCAATACATTATTTACTCTTCGTGGATGCTGCTAAGTTATTTGCATCTTGTGCGCTATGCCAAAAAATTTAATCTATTTATTTTGCTTAATTGCGTAAGAAGAGAGCTCGCAAGAATATAATCTCTATGCGAAAGTACTTAGGCTCTTACCGACAAATCGACCCGCGAATTCTGTGTAGGCTAAAGACTATTAACCAACCCTATAACAGGAGCGCGGAATGTTTTCTCATATGAGAATTGCCAGGCCGGTGACCAACCTTGAGCAGGCTTATCAGCAGTACAGCAAAGGATTAGGGCTGAAGCGTATTGCGGACTTCAGCGATCATGAAGGCTTCAGCGGCGTGATGTTAGGCCGGGAAGGATTGGGCTGGCATATGGAATTAACCCTCTGCCACCATCATCCGGTGCAGCCTTCGCAGACGGACGAAGATTTGCTGGTGCTCTACTACCCCGAGAAAGCGGAGTGGGAGGCGGCCTGCGCAACGATGCTGGATGCCGGATTTGTTGCGGTGGCCTCGTTTAACCCCTACTGGGATCGTAACGGGCGCACCTTTGCCGATGCCGACGGCTACCGGGTGGTGATACAGAACCAGGCGTGGGTAAACGCCGGGTAAAAAGCGGCAAGTTAGCTCTGCCCGGGTTGATCGGTTGTCAGGTCACCACCTGTAACGACGGTGGGGATCTCATCCGACTCTTTGCTGACGGCGCGCGTTAATTCGACCTGCTCATGAAATTTCACCAGCAGCAGCTCGGCGTCGGATTGCAGCGCGGCGTCGGGCGTCTCCAGCACGGAGTTAATCGACTTATTAATGCTTGCCACCATTTCATCCAGCCCGCCGCCTTTGCCGACGGTCAGCGTCAGGGCGGCAACGACCAGCGACTGCGCCTCGATTTGGGCGGTCAGCTCTTTCATTTGCGCGTCCATCCTGGACATTTTTATTAGCATACTCAGTATGACGTTTTTCATGGACTACCCATTTGAAGACATTATTTCAGACGAATATTACTCCGGGATGCAATGAATTCAATCACACTATTTGTGAATACGCGATCTTGTATACATTAAATGTATATATGTATTACGAAGCGGCGGCGACATAATCCTAACTAATTGATAATTATATTTTCTTTGGCGTTCCGCCGCCTGGCGAAGATCTGTGTGAGCAAACGGCAAATTGTTGCTATATCAGGTACGGATCTTCCACTCCAGCCAGCTGCTCATCTCCTGGGCCGGAAGCGGGCGGGCATAGAGATAACCCTGCGCCTGGTCGCAGCCATACTTTTGCAGGGTTGCACCGGTCTGCGCATTCTCCACCCCTTCCGCCAGCACGACATAATCCAGCTCTTTCAGCATGCCGATAATACTGCGGGCGATAATGCGCGAGGCGGTATCTTCCGACAGTTTAGAGATCAGGCTCTGATCCAGTTTGATGATGTCGATCGGCATACGGCGCAGGTAGCTGATGTTGCTGTAGCCGGTGCCGAAATCATCGAGCGAAATAGGGAAGCCGCGCAGTTTCAGCATCTCCAGGCCTTTCAACGCTGCCGCACTCTCAATGATGCGTTCAGTTTCCAGACACTCAATGCCGAGCAGGCTGGTGGGGAGGCGGGCGCGGATCATGCGCGCTTCGAGGCTGTCGGCAAAGCCGGGCGCGGAGATATCCTGAATGCTGACGTTGACGGAGACCGGCAGTGCAAGCCCGAGCGCATGCCAGCTTGCCAGTTGGGTAATCACATTGGCGATAACCCAGCCTGTCAGATCCTGTAGCAGACCGGCCTGCTCAGCAAAGGGAATAAACATCCCTGGCGAGAGTTCGCCTTTTTGCGGATGCCGCCAGCGGATCAGCGCTTCAATGCCAACCGGCGCGTCGGTTTGCAGACACATTTTCGGTTGGTAGACGAGATAAAGCCCTGACAGTTTGCCATCGATGGCCTGCGCCAGCTCCTCCATCAGCACCGGCATGGCCGCGGCATCCTCATCAATGATGGTTTCCGGCAGCTGGAAGGTGTTCTGGCGGATGCGCTCATGCAGGGCATGCACTGCTTTATTGAGTACCTCTCTGGCGGAGAGATCGCCGGGGATAAAGGTTTTGCCCGCGGTATGGACGCGGAATTCGACGGTGATGCCCGGCTCCAGCTCGGCGCTGACTCCCTGCAAGCGATTGGCGATGGCGCAGGCCGAAATATTGTCCGACGCACGCGTCAGCAGGGCAAAGCGGCCCGTCGCTACCATATAGAGTTTGCCGCACTTCAGCGGGCGCAGGCGCAGAGGCAGCATAATTGCCATATCGCGCAGCAGGTTTTCAACCGGGGCCATGCCGCGGGTGCGCGCCAGTTCGAAAGCGCGGGGCATGTCGATACAGTCAATCAGAATCAGGTTGCGCTCGGCGGTATCGTTCGCCGCGTTCAGCAACTGGATATCGCGCAGCAGATGCAGCTTGTTCGGCAGCCCGGTAATGGCATCCGTCAGGCCGGCGTAGTGCCAGGCTTCCAGAAACGACATCGCCAGCTCGCCCAGCAGCCGCAGCGTATCAATCTGCTCTTTGGTTACGGTATGAGGATTGGTATCCACCACGCAGAGCGTGCCGAGCGTAATGCCATCGCGGGTGGTCAGCGGCACGCCCGCATAGAAGCGAATAAAAGGGCTGGCAACGGTCAGCGGGTGCGTGACAAAGCGGGCGTCCTGCAAAGTGTCCGGCACGATAAATGGATTACCGCTGTCGACGGCATAGCGGCAAAAGGAGTTAACCCGCGACGAGGTCTCCAGCTGGAAGTTGATCGCGGCCCGCACATACTGATTCTCATCATCAAGCACGGAAATAAAGCTGCCGGGTATTTTTAACATTCTGGCGGCGAGCTGGGTAATTTTACGCAGCACATCATCGCGGCTGTCATCCGGGTTCAGCAGGGCCTGTAACGCCAGAAAATGGCGCTCTTTGTCGCCGCCGATATTAAGTAACATTGTTGCCTCCCAACCGGCTGTGGACGGTGGGTAAAAAAAGAGATAAAGGGTGCTGAACACGCTTTTTAGTTGTTACAGCGGAATGGAAGCATACCGGCAGGCAACGTCAGCCCAATGCAAATATGATTTGTATTGATATTAGCAGTAACGGAGCGCAACTGATGCCTGTAAAAGGTGCGGTCTCACATTTATTTCACAATTTAATTTACGCCATTAGCGCCCGCCAGCCGGGGAAAAGAGCATCAGGTGGAAGTGAATGGAAAGATCTCATAACAACACCATTAATAAATAAGAAGAATATTTCAGTTGCCCAAAAAGAGAGAAAAAAAACGGGCAGCCGCGACATCGGCACTGCCCGTTATAAATAAGACGAAGAGGATAAAAGACGTCTGCTTTTTTATTACTACCTCCGGTGACTTCTCCGGTGCGTAGCCTCGTCCCGTGTAACACGTTGCTTCAGGAAACTCAGCTCACCGTGAGCGGCAGCGTAAAGTGCTGCACCACGCCGCGCAGGGTTTCCGTTCTGCCATTAAGGTTGCTGGCTGACGCCGTAATCTGATGTACCAGCGCCGCGTTCTGCTGAGTCACGCGATCCAGCTCGGCAACTGCGTGAGTCACCTGCGAGATGCCTTTACTCTGCTCATCAGAAGCGAGGGCGATTTCGCCAATCAGCGCATTGACGCTGGCGACATTGCCTTTCACTTCGCTCATCGCCTCACCGGCATCTTCCGCCACATCTTTGCCCTCATGAACCGAGGTAATCGCGGATTTGATCAGCGACTCAATTTCACGCGCCGCCGCCGCACTGCGCTGGGCGAGGGAGCGTACTTCTGTTGCTACCACGGCGAAACCGCGGCCCTGCTCGCCGGCACGCGCCGCTTCAACAGCGGCATTCAATGCAAGGATATTGGTCTGGAAAGCAATGCTGTTGATGGTGGAGGTGAACTGGCGGATCTGCTCGGAGCCATCGGCAATGCGGTTCATGGTGCTGGCCAGTGTCTCCACCAGGTTGCTGGCTTTCTCGGTAGTGTGTGCGGTCATCACCGACAGATCGCGAACCTGACGCGCATTATCAGCGTTGTGGCTGACCGTTGAGGTCAACTCCTCCATGCTGGATGCCGCCTGTTCAAGGGCTGCCGCCTGCTGGGTTGTACGGTTTGCCAGATCGCTGTTACCGGCGGCAATCTCACGTGCTTCACGGTGCAGCGCATCGCTGTTCTCGCTGATCGCGCTCACGGTCGTCAGCAGGCTGTTCTGCATCTCACGCACCAGCGGGATCATCTGACCGACGCAGTTACGGCCAATATCCTGTGGCTGGTAAGTTAAATCACCCTGCGCAATCAGGCGGAAATGGGCGCGGATATCGCCAACCGGCTTCACCAGATGGATAACCAGATAGCAGTCGCAAAACAGCACCAGCCCGGCGGCGGCCAGCAGGGCAACAATCAGTACGATATCGAGTTGAGTGCGATCGGCGGCAATCTGCGCGCTAATGTTATGAGACTTACGGGTTAACGCCGCCAGATGCTCGCTGGCCAGCATTTTCCAGGCGCTGGCGGAGCCGGATAACGCCTCTGTGGCCCACTCCGTGCCCGGCGGGATTTCATTTATCAAGGCCGCTTTTTCGGCTGCGCTTCCCTGTTGCAACACCTGCGTGGCGTGGGAGAGGAAGATCGCCTGCTGGGTCAGCGCTGTGCTCTCGTCAGCCTGTCTGTTCATATCGCGCACGGCAAAGGCCGCATAGCCGCCGGTGGCGGTAATCAGTGCCAGCGCTGTCAGGAGGATCCATAACACGACGCGGCGGATAGTGTAGTTTTTCAATGTGTTCATAGTCGCGCCCTGTTTGATAGCGGTGGCCAAAAGTGTTGTTGTTACGTTATATAAATAGCGCGTTAACTAATTACGCGCGATTTTATTGAGTGAATTGTGGCAGGATTTTTACGGAAAGATAGTGGGAGAGATGTAAATAATTTCGCGACGAAACAGTCGGCGTGAGGCGGGGCGGCTAAGTTCAGGCGTAACGGCTTGTTTAATCGAGGAAATCGCTATTCACCGCAGGCTTTAATTGATTGTTCCTTGCGTATCAATAGGTGTGCACAGGGGTTAAAAAGGGGGCAAAGAGGCAGTAAAGAGCGGAGAGGGGGCTTACGGCAGCAAGCTGCGTGCTCGACCCTCTCCTGATCTGGACGGGAAATTTAGGTTATGGCGTGGCGTATTTCTGTTTGTTGAAGTCAGTCAGCTTTGACGGAAAGGGCGACATCTTTCACCGCGGCCTCAACCCCGGCTGCATTTTTCTGGATGCTGGCAATTACTTCGCCCGCTTCACGCATCAGCGTCACACCTTCGCGGGTGCTCATCAGGTTATTTTCGATGCCGTTCAGCACCTCTTTGGCGAGCTGATTATTGCTGGCTACAACCCGCTCGATCTCTTCCGTCGCGCTGCTGACGCTCGCTGCAAGAGTCCGCACTTCTGCGGCCACCACGGCAAAACTGCGTCCGGATGCGCCCGCTCGCGCAGCTTCAATCGCGGCGTTCAGTGCAATCAATCTTGTCTGCATGGCAAAGCTGCGGATGGTCTCAACCATCCCGTCGATGCTGTCAGACTGATCGTTGAGCCGCGAGACATCGCTGGAGACCGTGCTCATTCTCTGGGCAATGGTGTCAATCATGCGGATGCTGTTTTCGATAACCGTCGCGCCGTTCTGCGCGCTGCCACGAGTTTGCACCGCCATATCCCATGCGTGGACAGCCGCCTCCTGCTCCCGCTGGTTGCGCAGCACATCTGCCGTGACATCGGTAGCGAATTTCACAATCTTATAGAGCTGCCCGTCGCTGTTAAACACAGGGTTATAGGTTGCCCGCAGCCATAAAGGCTCGCCCCGGCGGTTCAGGCGTGGAAACTGACCGGAAAAGAACTCGCCCTGATTCAGCCTCTCCCAGAACTGGCGGTATTCGTCACTTTTATACAGTGTCTCAGAGCAGAAAAGACGGTGATGCTTGCCGATCACTTCATCGCGTTTATAGCCAGTGGTGCTCAGGAAGTTGTCATTCGCTTCCAGCACCACCCCTTCCGGGCTGAAGGCGATGATGGCCATCGAGCGACCGATGGCATTAACGATCGCCTCCTTCTCAAGCGCAACATGAATACGCTCAGAAATATCGGCCGCAATTTTGATCACTCTGGTCACCGCGCCGTGACGGTTGGTGACGGGGATATAGCTGGCCTCGAGCCATACAGGGCGATTGCCCTTGGCCAGGCGCAGATATTTGCCGCTAAAGCTTTCGCCGCGCGAAAGGCGTTGCCAGAACTGCGCGTACTCCGCTGAGTTCACCAGCGACGGCGGGCAGAAAATGCGGTGGTGCTGGCCGATGATCTCATCCGCGCGATAACCCATCGCGGAGAGAAACTGCGGGCTGGCGCTATGGATGATCCCTTCCGGACTGAATTCAATGACAGGTTTATTCTGGCAAAGTGCGTTATAAGAGGCGGATGAACGCAGGCGGCTCAGGGAAAAAAGGTGTTTAAGGAAAGGCATACGCATCAGATTTACCGGATCGAGTAGGAATTGATCTGGTTATCGGCAATCTCGTCAGCAGCATTATGTATTGGTGTGATAGTTGCAGGATATTATTTAATCACTGGTTAACCCTGAGCGAAGCAGGGTAGATGACCTGAAGGGCCGCGCCACGGCGTCTGGCAGCGGCGCGGCCCCGGTCTGTAACACGTCAAACCTGCGTCATTCTGCTTGCAGGCTCGTGTACTTTTTTACGCTTTGTTACTTACTTGCAGACATCTGCTCGGCAGACTTGAGGTGCTGCTCAACCACCGGGGTATGGGCATCGGCCAGCGTTTTCACGTCCGGATCTTTAATCTCTTTAGCGTCGCTCTGCAGTTTATCGAGCACCATTTTGTGATCTTTGGTGCCGGCATTTTCCATATAGAGCTTGTCAAACTTGTCGCCGCTCTCTTTTTCAAGCTTGGCAGCCATCGTTTTATGCTTGGCGTCCGGCTCGGTCGGCAGTTCAACGCCTTTTTGCTTAGCGACGGCCTGAACTTTGGTCAGCGCTGCGCCATGGTCATCGACCATCTTCTGCGCATAGGCTTTCACTTCGCTGCTTTTGGCTTTTTCCAGCGCGATTTTCGCGGCGGCGACCTCATTGATATTGGCCTGTGCCATATCCTTCAGTGCTTTTTCATCGCCGGAGCTGAGTTTGGTGCTGGTTGCGGTCGCGCTACTCTGCGCGGCGCTCGCCGGAGTCTGGGCTTGCACGCCAACCGTGGTGAACATCGCGACGGCGGCTGATACGGCCAGCAGTCCTTTTAACGTTTTACTCTTTTGCATGTTGTTCTCCTGATGGTCATGGGTACAGGTTTTATGAATTCTGTAATCGTCAGCAGCCTCGTAGGTAAATGACAACTGCAGTGGTCAGTATAGTGGATACGCATTTTTTACAAGCTTTATACGTTAGAGTTCTTAATATATCGGGCTAACTTGAGGGCGCATCATCCCTGAAAATCGTTATCAGAATTGCCTGATATTGTTATCAACGGATAAGGCTGTTTTCATATTTTTCATATAATAAGGCGCGGGAATCAGGCAATCTGCGGGTTATCTGCAAGGGAAGGTTTACCGATCCGTTTAACCGTACTGACAACGCAGGGGTGTTGGCAGAATATAAGGGGAAAGCATGCCTTTTTTATTTGGTGAGTTATCTGGCGCTCCGGCATGGGTGCCTGCGGTATTGCTCGTCACGCTCTCGCTCGCGATCGGTTTTCTCGCGAGATTTACACTGCTGCAATTTATCCGTTACTGGCAGAGCCGGGACAGAAAGCTCTTTAAATCACTTGAGAAACACCTGCGCGGATCGATGTTTCTTTTCATCCCGCTGCTGTTAATCCGCGTCGGTGTGAATTATGTCCACATCCAGCCTGAATCGCTGGGGTTTATTACAACGACAATAAATATATTTATTATTTTGTCATTCTGCTCGGTCCTGATCCGCTTAATTAACGTGGCTCAGGATATGCTTTTTATCCGCTATGACATTAATATTTCGAACAATCTTCGTGCGCGCAAAATCCGCACGCAGATAATGTACGTGAAGAAAGTCGCTATCGTTATCCTCGTGACGCTCTGCCTCTCCCTGATTTTGCTCAGCTTCCCGGGCGTGCGAAAATTCGGTACCACGATTCTGGCCGGTGCCGGTGTTGCCGGTATTATCATCGGTTTTGCTTTGCAAAAATCGCTGGTCAATCTCTTTGCCGGTATTCAGATTGCCTTTACGCAGCCTATTAAAATTGATGATGCGGTGGTGGTGGAAAAAGAGTGGGGCTGGATTGAGGAGATTAACCTGACCTATGTGGTAGTGCGTCTGTGGGATCTGCGTCGGCTGGTGCTGCCGATCACCTACTTCACCGAAAATCCGTTCCAGAACTGGACGCGTAATAATGCACAAATTTTAGGCTCGGTTTTTCTTTACGTTGATTACTCGATGCCTTTAGAGCCTCTTCGCCAGCATTTTGAAAAAGTGCTCAGTGAAACCAAGCTCTGGGATCAGCAAACGCAGGTGCTGCAGGTGACCGATACCACGGAAAAAACCATGACCATCAGGATGTTGATGACGGCACAGAACTCGCCAACGGCCTTCGATTTACGCTGTTACGTGCGGGAAAAAATGATTGAGTTTATTCAGGAAAATTATCCGCACGGCCTGCCGCAGGTAAGGGCAACGCTGACCGCGCCTGCGGCTTCCGAAAACGAGTTATAGTCTTGCCGGGCGCAACGTGCAGTGGCAATAATCTGGCTGCACGTCCGCGCTTCGCTTTATTACTACTCCGCCTCTCTTGTGCCAGCGGCAAAGTTAACGAAAAATGGGTTAAGCTGTTTCTTAACCCGCACACTGATTTCTGAGGCTTGTTATGCCAGCAAATATCCTGATTGCGCTTGTCGCCGTTATTCACCTCTATATTCTTGTGCTCGAAATGTTTCTCTGGAATACGGCAACAGGCCGCAAGGCGTTTAACCTTACTGCTGATTTTGCCCGTGATAGCCGGGTGATGGCCGCCAACCAGGGGCTCTATAACGGCTTTTTAGCCGCCGGTTTGCTGTGGGGGTTATGGCTTGGCGATAGCGGCTTCCAGGTTAAAACTTTCTTCCTCGTCTGCGTGCTGGTCGCGGGAATTTTTGGTGCGATCACCGCCAGTAGAAAAATCCTTTATGTGCAGGCGCTTCCGGCGCTGGTTGCGCTAATCGTACTGTGGATGATGCGCAGCCCGGTGTTGTAACATTGTTAAAAAGTTGATCTTGTCTGCCGGGCGGTTATGCTCTTATCCCTCAGTTGACCACCCGAGAAGGATCGCCTGTCATCATGCCCGTGAATTTCGATCTCAACGACCTCTATGCTTTCCGCGCCCTGGTGGAATATGGCAATTTTCGCCTTGCCGCCGAGTCAATCTGCCTGTCGCAGTCAGCATTGAGCCGCCGCATAGAGAAGCTTGAGAACGCGCTGGGCATTAAGTTGTTCGACAGAACCACGCGCCGGGTTGCGCTGACCCTCTACGGGCAGACCTTCGCCGAGCGTTCTGAACAGCTGTTGATGAATGTGGAAGCGGTGTTAGCCGATATCGATAAAGTGAGCCAGGATCGCGTCGGCGTGGTGACGGTCGCAGCCGTACCTTCTGCCGCGTGCTACTTCATGCCTGATGTGATCCGCACCTTTAAAGCGCGCTTTCCCCGGGTGCGCGTGAAGTTGATTGATAGCAGCGCGGGTAACGTGATCGACACCGTTGCCAGCGGCCAGGCCGACTTCGGCATCTGTTTTGCCGGTAGCCTGCTGGCAGATATCGAGTTTCGCCCGCTGGTGGTGGATACCTATGTCGCGGCCTGCCGCCACGATCACCCGATTGCCAGCAAGAAGAGCCTCACCTGGCGCGAGTTTTACCAGTATGACTATATCGGGCTGGATAAAACCTCTGGCAACCGCAATTTGATTGACCAGATGCTGGGGCACATCACGCCTGAGCGCCCGAGCATCTGTGAAACCCGCCATGTCACCACCATGATTGGCATGGTGGAAGCGGGGGTGGGTATTGCGGCGATACCGGCAATGTCGATGCCGGCGTCAGCCCATTCGGTGCTGACGCATCTGCCGCTGACCGACCCGGTAGTCAAACGCACGCTGGGGCTGATCCGCCGCAGCGGGCGCGTGCAGTCCTATATTGCCGCCGAACTGGAGAAACTCATCACTGAGCAGTATCACGCGGTGCCGCCGCAACGGAGTGCATCCCGGTAAGGTGGATGGTCGATTGCGCCTCAGGGGCGGAGAGGAACGCCAGCAGCGCTTTGCCCTCCTGCGCATGTTGCGCTTTCGCCGTCACCGCCCCGGCAAAACGGGTGATGTACTGAAGATCGGCCGGCAGTTCGCCCACAAACGTCACGCCATGCTCTGGCAGCAGTTCGCTCACCTGCTGGAAGCCGACGGCGTAATGGCCTTTTGCCACTTCGCCAGCGACCGGGATGCGCTCCACTTTGTGCGCCTTCTGCGCCACCGCCTCGTCGATACCGAGTTTCTTGAATAACTGGCTGCTGATGTAAACACCGCTGGCGCTGTCCGAATAGGCAATCGATTTGGCTTTCAGCAACGTCGCGCGCAGCTCCTCGTTCGTTTTGATCGCGGGAACCGCGTCACCCTCTTTCACCACCATCCCAATCGGTGAGTCCGCCAGCTCGACGCGGGAGCCGGGCGCAATCCATCCCTCTTTTGAGAGTTTTGTCAGCGCGTCGCCGACCATAATCACCACATCCGCTGCTTCGCCACGCGCCAGCCGGGCGGGGATCGCCTGCGGCGTTTTGCCCATCGACGGCCCGGCAACCACCACAATGGTATCGCCGGTTTTCGCTTCAAATTGTGGGATCAGCTTCTGTAACGCCGGTTTAAAGCCGCCGGAAATCATCACCGTGATCTCTTTCGCCGTAGCGCCCAGGCTAAGCGTGCAGAGCAGCAGCGTGGCGAACAGGGAACGCAACATTCTCTTCATTATCGTCTCTCCTTAACGTGCGGTTTGCAGGGTTAAGCTGCTGCGGCGGTACATATAGAGCGTGGCGAGCAGGGCGCAGATGGCTGCAAAACTCATCCAGTAGCCGGGGGAGGCTTTATCGCCGGAGTACTCAATCAGCGCGGTGGAGATCACCGGCGTAAAGCCGCCGAATACCGCGGTTGCCAGGCTGTAGGCCAGCGAGAAACCGGCGACACGCACTTCGGTGGGCATAATCTCTGTCAATGCCGGGATCATCGCGCCGTTATAGAGGCCATAGATAAACGACAGCCACAGCAGCACCGTCAGCATCATGGTAAAGGTCGGGTTCTGCGCCAGCAGGCTGAGGGCCGGGTAGGAGGTGAACAGCGCCAGCAGTGTCATGGTCACCAGCACCGCTTTGCGGCCAAAGCGATCGGACAACGCCCCGCCAATCGGCAGCCAGATAAAGTTAGAGATAGCGACCAGCAGCGTGACCAGCAGGCTGTCTGAAGCGCTGAGCATCAGCACTTTTTTGCCGAAGGTCGGCGCGTAAACGGTGATGAGGTAAAAGGCGGTGGTAGTCATTGCCACCATTAACATTCCGGCGATCACTACCGGCCAGTTCGCCAGCAGTGTTGTAAACACTTCGCGCATCGCCAGCTTTTTATGGCGAGCGTTAAACTCCTGGGTCTCTTCCAGCTTGCGGCGCAGGATAAAGATGAACGGCACAATCAGGCAGCCAAACAGGAACGGCAACCGCCAGCCCCAGTCGCGGATCGCTGACTCTTCCAGCACGGCGTTAAGGGCGAAGCCCATCGCGGCGGCGACCATAATGGCGACCTGCTGGCTACCGGACTGCCAGCTGGTGTAAAACCCTTTGCGCCCCGGCGTGGCGATCTCAGCCAGGTAAACGGAGACCCCGCCCAGCTCGGCCCCGGCGGAGAAACCTTGCAGTAAGCGCCCACTCAGCACCAGCAGCGGCGCCCAGATACCGATGGTCTGGTAAGAGGGGATCAGCACGATCAGAAAGGTGCCTGCCGCCATGATCGACAGCGTGACGATAAGCCCTTTACGGCGGCCCACTTTATCGATGTAGGCCCCAAGCACAATGGCACCGATAGGGCGCATTAAAAAGCCCGCGCCAAAGACCGCGAAGGTCATCATCAGCGAGGCGAACTCGCTGCTGGCCGGGAAAAAATTATGCGCAATATAGGTGGCATAAAAGCCAAAGAGAAAGAAGTCAAACTGCTCGAGAAAGTTGCCTGAGGTAACGCGCAGTATCGCGCTGGTTCGTGCCATAGGGGTCAATGTTTGCATGTCATCTCCAGTTATACAGTGACGCTTGTAACGCGCCTCTCTGAAGAGTGGATCAGGAAAAGTAGCTGAATAAGCGCATTAAACTCATCGGCTGATGCGTGACGCGCATTAATCGCCGTTAACATTTACCCTGAATCAATTGCAACATGCTATTAACATGATTCCGCGCTTCAGTTGCTCTGTTTGCCAGGGCGAAAATTGACCTCTCTATTCTGTGACGAGGCGCATAAACGCACTACTGCGGAAAAACCTATCAACCCTGGTAGGGCGATGCGGTTGCCATCTCCTCACGCGCTGCTATCTTAATGCCCATCGACATTGGACGTAATGTAAGGCGCTCAATGGCTTACTTTTTCAGGAACAGGAGTTCAGGATGTTTAAGCGTTTAAGCGCGGTTGTTTTTGTGTCGTTGCTGGGTGCCTCTGCGGTTCAGGCGGAAGAGTTGCGTGCCGTCGATGTGACAAAGTTTGACGTTGCCGGGGTGAAAACCGGCATGGATTACGATGAGGCGGTCAAGGCTATTACTACACACTTCAACGTGCCCGCCTCTGCGCTGGAGGTGGATAAATACCCGCAAGACAACCCGGTCACCGGTAATAAGCAGCCGAAATTTGTCGGGTATGAAAAAGAGGGTGTGAAACTGCAGGTCTATTTCGAAGGCCGCGTTCCGGTGGATGCGCAACATCCGCTGGCGGCGTCAATGATCACTTACGAGCTGCCGTGGTCGACTGCCAACAAAGAGGCGATGGAAAAAGCGGCGGTCGAGAAGTATGGCCCGGCATCAAATGCTCCTTATTCGACGCCGATGGTATGGTGCAAAGAGCCTGGCAAACAGGCCGGGATGGCGTGCTCTTCCACTACGCAACAAGCCGTGCTGAAACTCTCCAACACCTCTCTTGAACTGGACGATCCTGTCTGGAGAGAGGCGCGTATCAAATTTATGGACAGCAAACAGACCCGCACGCCGGGGTTCTGATGTGAAGCGAGGTGGCAGATCCACCTCGCGTTTCAGGCTGAGGGAGGGGAGGCGGTTTTCTGCCACTCCTCCCTGCTCAGGGTGTAGAGCAGGCTCGGCGGCGCATTCTCAATATCCGCAATTTCGCGGGCAAACTTCAGTCCCGCTTTCTCCAGCACCTTGCGCGACGCCAGATGGTTAGCGCGCACTACGCCGCAAATCTCCCCCATGTTCAGCGTCTCAAAACCATATCTCACCGCGTAGAGCGATAATTCGCTCGCCAGCCCCTTGCCCCATGCGCTGGTGGCAAAGCGATAACCTAAATTATTCATCGGGATATCGGCAAAGCTGCGCAGGCTCAGGCCACCAAAACCGATGATCTTTTCAGGCGCGTCGCGCAGCGCGATCGCCCAACTGCCAAAGCCGTGCTCTGCCCAGTGCGCCAGCCAGCGATCCAGCACCGTTTTCGTGTATGCAATATCGGGATAGGGCCCCGCCGGGTTGAAGGTGTTGGTCGCCGGATCGCCATAAATCGCGAACAGATCGCCGAGATCCTCCTGCGCAACGGGGCGCAGGAGTAAGCGTGAGGTATAAAGGGTCAAGGCGACCTCCTAATGATTGGCTAACGATTTAGAGAGAACAATTAAGCCCTGATGCTCTTTAAAGCCATTACGCGTGTAGAAATCATCTGAGGCATACCCTTTTTGCGTGTTGAGGATTATCGCATTCAGCCCTTCATCAAGGCAGCGCGCCTCGATAAAACTCATCAGCTGGGTTCCGATTCCCTTTCTTTGATACTCCGGATCGATAAAGAACTCATCAAGGTAATACTCCATGCCGCCGGGCCACGGTTTTTTAAAGCCGATGCTCACCGCGATGACTTCATCGCCATATTTGGCGATATAGCCGCGGAAATAGTTATTGCCCAAATGCGCCTGAATAAACTCGACGATTGGCTGCGGCGACGGCCAGCTCTCATTCCACGGCGCTTGCTGATAGGTGCGACAGTAGAGTTGCGCGCAGGATGTGATATGCGACTCATCCAGTTCCTGCAACGCAATATCCATTTTTGCCTCAGCGCGGTTCATTCAGGTTTAACTTAATCAGGTAGTGGCGCTGCATCCCCTCTTCGGGAAAGTCCGGCAGGCTTAATTTCAGTTCGTAACCCTGTTTAAGGTAAAAGGGCAGCGCCTGAAAACTGACGGTATCCACCTGTGCGTGTCGGCAGCCCATGCGCTGTGCTTGCTCCTCTGCCGTGCGGATAAGCGTGCTGCCAAGCCTGGCGCCTCGCGCTTCTTCACTGACCCATAAAAAATCGATGCACAGCCATAACCCTTTTTGCGTACCGATTAACCCACCGATCATCGCGCCCGCCTCATTACGGCTGTAGATGCCAACCTGGCCCCAGCCAGAGCCATCAATAAACTGCTGGTTATAGCGCCGTAAGCCGCTCAGCAGCTCCTCTTTGTCCTGCTCCGTTACCTGGCTGGCGATCTCAATGGCCATGTTTTTCCCTTATCATTTTTAGTTATCTGGAGATGATTTTTATCATCAATGGGATGGATATGTGCTTGCCCTTCGAGAGTAAAGAACTTTCCTTCTCCCTTCAAACACCCCGCGCCGCCAATTCTGGTAGCCCGGTTTGTGCTTGCAGCGATAGAGAATTTATTACCGGAAAAAAGAGAAGGGCTGAATTATTTAAAACGGCGCGAAAGGTCGTTCATTGACCTCCATTTTCCCTCCATAATTCGCGCAATATCGCGCAATAAAACCTGTTCAAAATCTTCATTGTTCTCAGGAGGGGGCAATGAACAAACTCGACTATTTCCGTAAATACATCTCTTATTTAGCGAAAAAAATGACTGCCTGCGCCGTGGCGGACAGCCATTTTCATGCCAGCAGGCTAAAAAGAATTTCCGGACGCGAACACGATTTGCGCCACCCGGTGACGCTCAGCGAAAAGATCTGCCACCGCATGCTGTATGATCGAAACCCGCTCTACACCCTGCTGGCGGATAAGCTGGCGGTGCGTGACTATGTCCATGCCCGCACCGATCAATTACGCGTCGTGCCGCTGTTGGGGGTTTATCACAAAGTCAGCGATATCGATTTCAATAGCCTGCCGCAGCGCTTTGTACTGAAGTGTAATCACGACAGCGGCAGCGCGGTGGTCTGTCTTGATAAGGATGAACTTAACCTTGGCGCCGCCATTAATAAGCTGTCGCTGGCGCTGAAAAAGAATATGTATTACGCCACCCGCGAGTGGCAGTACAAAGATATTGCGCCCGTTATTTTGTGCGAGAAATATATCGACGTCTTTACCCGAGGCAATAAAAACCAGACGCCAGAGATGCTGCGCCTCCACTGCTTCCACGGTGTCGCCGAGGTAATTGAGGCAGATTTTACCGATGAAGAGGGGAATGGTTATATCAACGTCTATAACCGCGCATGGCAGTTACAGCCCTACCAGATGGAGTATCCCAATACGCCTGGTGCGATCCCCGAACCTGACTTATTGCCGCGAGCGATCGGCGCGTCGGAACGGTTAGCCAAAGGGATCGATTACTGCCGCATCGATCTGATGCCGGCGGAGGAGGTGATCTATTTTAGTGAAATCACCCTCAGCCCGCGCCGGGGAAAACTGAAGATCGTCCCGGCCGAGTGGGATGCCCGGCTGGGTGAGATGTGGCGGCTGAATTTAACTTAGCGCGTTGTGAATAATGGCCAGCTCAGCCTGAACAGCGAATGGCGGTTGGCCGTCAGGGTGTAGGTCACATCGCCGCCGTGGGCAAGCATGATCGCTTTCACTACCGACAAGCCCAGCCCGCAACCTTCCGGGTGCGCCTCGCGCGCCTCGGCTCCGCGCTGAAAAGGCTGAAACAGGAATTTATGCAGCCCTTCAGGGATGCCAGGGCCGTGATCCTGCACCAGCACGTAGACCTCTTTATCGGTGACGCCATTTTTTATCACCACGGTTTTCGAGGTGGCATATTTGATGGCGTTATCGAACAACACCGTCAGGCACTGAATAATGCGTAGCGGATCGCATACGCATGCCTGCGGGCGCAGCTCTGCGATCACGTTGACGTGATGCCGCGCGAACTCCAGCGAGAAGGCATCAATCGCGCTCTGTAGCGTCGACTTTAAATCGACCTTCTCAAGGGTTAAAGAAAATTGCGCCGCGCCCGAAGAACTGACTACCCGCATATCCTCAATCAGGTTGGTTAACCCTTCGGTCTGCTTAAGCAGGTTGGCAAAAAGCGCCGGATCGGCGTCGAATACGCCATCGACCAGCCCTTGCAGCCTGCCACGCAGGATCGTCACCGGCGTGCGCAGTTCGTGGGCAATCGCCGCATTCCATGATTTCCGCTGCGCCTCAAGGGTTTGCAGTTTTTCCGCCATAGTATTGAAGTCATTAACGAGGTTATTGACCTCGCCAAGGTGCGAACTGGAGCAGGCGGCGCGCGCGCCGAGATCGCCCTCGGCAATGCGCCGCAGGCTGGTGGCGACAGAGGTTAAAGGGCGCAGGATTTTTGATGACAGCCTGACGGCGAAAAAGAGCGAGATGGCGAGCGACAGCAGGGTGACCATCAGGATCCACGCCCAGTCGACAACCGTCATCTGATCTTCATTGCCAATCTCCGCGCCGCCGGGAATGTAGTCGATCAGAAAGGCATAAAAGAGATAAGAGCCGATGATGGCGATGGCAATCACGATCAGCGTCAGCGAAATCATAAACCACAGGATCTGCCGATCTAATGTCTGCTGGCGGCTCATTTCATCTGCCCCAGACGGTAGCCCATGCCGCGAATGCTCTCCGGCATCCCTTTCAGGCCGCACTGCTCCAGCTTTTTGCGCAGCTTACTCATATGGCTATCCACCGTGCGATCCAGCGTATCGCCCTCCGGCAGGCAGGCATTGAGCAGCTCTTCGCGGGAGCAGACTTTGCGCGGGTTCTTCGCCAGGTGTGCCAGCAGCTTAAATTCGGTGGTGGTTAGCAGCGGGGTGACCGTTTCACCATCAACATGCACCTCGACATAAAACTCCTCGGGATAGACCGTGACATGCTGGGTGCGAATCGGTTTATCGCAAGGCGGCACGCCACCCGCTTTGGTGCGGCGCAGCACCGCTTCGATTCGCGCCACCACTTCCGACGGGTTGAAAGGCTTCACCACGTAATCATCCGCGCCGAGCCGCAGCCCCATCAATTTATCAATGTCCTGATCCAGCGCGGTGACCATGATGACCGGTACCGTGCTCTCTTTACGCACCGCGCTCAGAACGCTCCAGCCATCATGAATGGGCAACTGAATATCGAGCAAAACCAGATCGGGTTTATGCAGATAGCAAAGGCTAATCGCCTGCTCGCCGTCGGCCGCGCGCAGCGTACGCATACCGGCGCGATGGATGTAGCTTTGCAGAATATCGGCGATTTCATCATCATCTTCAGCAACCAGAATAAGGTGCTTATTGTCCATCTTCTCTCCCGCTACCGTTGACGATGTCAGTGCGTATTAATGTCGTTCTTTCTGAATGAAACACGGTGGTGTCCTGCCAGCAATTTGCCACAGTCAGACCAGACCCGACGGCAAAAGTTGCATGCAGTAATGCGCTCTTTCTTAACCCCTCATTACGGCTTCCACACAGACTCCACATTCACGTTAAAAAATGTACACGCAGCGGGATAACAATCGTCGCTCACTGTTCTGCCATTGGTGCAAACAGCCGATGTGTGCTGCCTCACGTGCATGTTAAATATCCCGGCTGCCGGGTAGCGTTTATTCATCAGGAATGAAGCAATGATGAAACTGGATATAAAACCCAGGGCTGAGAATTTTCCCTCGCTGGTTGTTTTTCTGCTGGTCTGCTGGAGCCTGCTCTATATATGGCTGCTGTTAATACACCACATTGGTGAGAAAGTCGCGCTGACGCTGCTCGCCTCGCCGTTGCTCTATATCAACCTCTGCGCCTGTACGTTTTTATTGGCGGTGCAGCAGAAAAGCGGCGTATTACAGGAGTTAGCCCTTATCTTTCTGATCATCGCCTCACTCTTTATTAGCCTGATCGTTATCTTTAATGCCTTACGCTATCGCGTGCCGACGATTTACGATCTCACTTTCTATTATGAGTGCTTTCTGACCGTCTTTTTTGGTGTGACGCCGCTCTTTCTGTTCGTCCGGCGATTCTGATCTTATCCCGCTCTCCACACAGGCTCCATCAACCATGCATTAAGACTAAACAGATAAACCTTACGATTATTGATTAACCAGGCGCAGAAAATGGCGAGTCATAATCATGCCCGCGCCTGATCCTCTGGACAACATGACAAAATAAAACCATGCCGCACTTTTTTATTGCACGCCCCGTTTTTGCCTGGGTTATTGCGCTATTTATTATCCTCGGCGGGCTGCTCGCTATTCCAAAGCTGCCCGTATCACAATATCCGGCGGTGGCACCGCCAGGGGTGATTATTTCCGTCACCTTTCCCGGTGCGACGCCGGAGATGATGAACACCTCGGTTATTTCGCTGATTGAGCGTGAGATCTCCGGCGTAGATAACATTCTCTATTTTGAGGCCACCAGCGATACCAGCGGCACGGCGTCGATTACCGTCACCTTCAAACCGGGCACCGATGTAAAGCTTGCGCAGATCGATCTGCAAAACCAGATCAAAATTGTTGAGCCACGTCTGCCGCAGGTAGTGCGGCAAAACGGCATCAGCGTCGATGCGGCAGAGACCGGCTTTTTGATGATGGTCGGGCTGAAATCGACGAACGGCAAGTATCAGGAGGCGGATCTCAGCGACTACTTTGCTCGCAATGTGACCGATGAGTTGCGCCGTCTTCCCGGCGTCGGCAAGGTGCAGCTTTTTGGCGGCGAGAAGGCGATGCGTATCTGGCTCGATCCGCTCAAGATGCACAGCTATCAGCTCTCAGTCAGCGATGTCACCACGGCGATTGCGCAGCAAAACGTGCTGGTCTCACCGGGACGCGTGGGAGACGAGCCTGCGCTAGCGGGGCAGCGCGTGACCTATCCGCTGACGGTTAAAGGCCAGCTCTCCTCCATTGAGGAGTTTCGCAATATTACGCTGAAGTCGAATACCACCGGCGCGCGTTTGCGGCTGGCGGATATCGCACGCGTCGAGAGCGGTTTGCAGAGCTACGCCTTTGGTATCCGCGAGAATGGCGTGCCGGCAACGGCTGCGGCGATCCAGCTCTCTACCGGGGCGAATGCCATTAATACCGCAGCGGCGGTGCATCAGCGTCTGGCGGAGCTGAAAAGCGTGCTGCCGGAAGGGATGGTCTTCACGGTACCTTTTGATACTGCGCCTTTCGTCAAACTCTCCATCTACAAAGTGGTGCAGACCTTTATTGAAGCGATGGTGCTGGTGTTCCTGGTGATGCTGCTCTTCCTGCATAAAGTGCGCTGTACGCTGATCCCGGCGATTGTCGCGCCTATCGCGCTACTCGGCACTTTTACCGTGATGCTGCTAAGCGGGTACTCCATCAATATCCTCACCATGTTTGGCATGGTGCTGGCGATTGGCATTATCGTCGATGACGCGATTGTGGTGGTTGAGAACGTCGAGCGCTTGATGGAGGAGCAGCGGATGACACCAGCAGATGCTACCCGGCAGGCGATGCACGAAATCACCCCGGCGATTATCGGTATCACGCTGGTGCTGACAGCGGTGTTTATCCCGATGGGCTTCGCCAGTGGCTCTGTTGGCCTGATCTACCGGCAATTCGCCATTGCGATGGCGGTATCGATCCTCTTTTCCGCCTTCCTGGCGCTCACCCTGACGCCTGCGCTCTGCGCAACGGTGCTGAAACCGCACACGGGCGCTGCACGCGGATTCTCCGCCCGCTTTAACCGCGCCTTTAACGGGCTGTCAGCGCGTTATGAATCCGGGCTTTTATGGGTGTTGATGCGCAGCGGCCGCATGCTGCTGATCTACGCCGCGCTCTGCATCGCGCTGTTTGCTGGTCTGGTGGCGCTGCCATCCTCCTTTTTACCCGAGGAGGATCAGGGCTACTTTATGTCCGCCATTCAGCTTCCCTCGGACGCCACCATGCAGCGCACCACGGAAGTAGTGGAGCAGTTTGAGCAGGCGCTCGTCGATCGCCAGGCCATTGACAGCAACCTGATGATCCTCGGTTTTGGCTTTTCAGGCTCCGGGCAGAACTCGGCGATGGCCTTTACCACCTTAAAAGGGTGGCAGGAGCGCCACGGCGCAACGGCGCAGAGTGAGGCCGATCTTATCCAGCAAAAAATGGAGTCCGTGCCGGGCGCGACGACCATGAGCCTGCTGCCGCCTGCTATCTCCGATATGGGCACCTCATCCGGGTTTACCTTTTATATTCAGGATCGGGCAGGGAAGGGGTATAGCGCGCTGAAACAGGCGGCGGAAACGCTGGTGGAGAAGGCGAATGAAAGCGGTGCGCTCTCTGATGTCTATATCGACGGTTTGCCGCAGGGCACCTCCATCTCGCTGACCATCGACCGTGAGAAAGCCGAGGCGATGGGCGTCTCGTTTGAAGAGATCAACCAGGCGATCTCCGTCGCCTCCGGCTCGAATTACGTTAATGACTACACGCAGAACGGTCGCTTACAGCAGGTGATTGTGCAGGCCGATGCCGCATACAGGATGCAGCCAGAGACGCTGCTCAACATCCCGCTGAAAAACAGAAGCGGTGAGATGGTTTTACTCTCAAGCGTGGTCAGCGCGACGTGGACCCAGTCGCCGCAGCAGCTCAACCGCTATCAGGGCTACCCGGCAATACGCATTACCGGCAGCGCCGCGCCGGGGCATTCAAGCGGCACCGGGATGGCGACTATGGAGCAGCTGGCGCGCGAACTGCCAGAGGGGTTTGGCGGCGAGTGGGCGGGCAGTTCGTTACAGGAAAAAGCCTCCGCCGCACAATTGCCGGGGCTGATTGCGCTGTCGGTGCTGGTGGTGTTTCTGGTGCTTGCCGCGCTGTATGAGAGCTGGTCGATCCCCTTTGCGGTGATGCTGGTGGTGCCGCTGGGGCTTATCGGTGCGCTTATCGCCGTGATCGTCGCCGGTATGAGTAATGATGTCTTTTTCAAAGTCGGGCTGATTACCTTGATTGGCCTGTCGGCGAAAAACGCCATTCTGATTATTGAGTTTGCCCGCCAGCTGCGTTTGCAGGGCAAAAGCACCCTCGAGGCGACGCTGATAGCATCGCGGCAGCGGCTGCGCCCCATTTTGATGACTTCGCTCGCCTTTACGCTCGGCGTGGTGCCGTTGATGATTGCCAGCGGCGCCAGCGCCAGTACGCAGCATGCGATTGGCACCGGGGTGTTTGGCGGCATGATCAGCGCCACCGTGCTGTCGCTATTTTTTGTGCCGGTCTTTTTCGTTGTCATCATGCGGATTTGCGAGTGGGCTACGCGGCGGGCAAAAGAGGCGTGAGACGAAATCGGCTGTCTTTCGTTCCGCAACGGGCTTATGGTGTTATGCAGGCGAAAACAGGCTTATGCGTCAATCTCGCCTGATGGGCACTGATAACCGATGATCACAGCAGGAGAACGTTTGATGTCTGAAAATCTTACGATTGCGCTGATTGGCCCGGGCGCGATTGGCACCACCATTGCCGCCGCGCTGCATGAAGTTGATCGCGCGCCGCTGCTCTGCGGGCGCACCGCCCATTCGCAGTTAACGCTGCGCCACGATGAGGGTGAGATTGTCGTCCCCGGCCCGGTTCTCACCGAGCCAGCGGCGATCCAGCAGCCGGTCGATTTACTGTTTGTGGCGGTGAAAACCACCCAGGTTGCCGAGAGCGCGGGCTGGCTCGCCGCGCTGTGCGATGAAAACACGGTGGTGTGCGCGCTGCAAAACGGTGTGGAGCAGAAAGCGCAACTCGCGCCGCTGGTCAATGGCGCGACGGTGCTCCCTTCCGTGGTCTGGTTTCCGGCGCAGCGCGAGCCGGATGCCTCTGTCTGGCTGCGGGCGAAACCGCGCCTGACCCTGCCGGATGTGCCGCAGGCACAGCGGGTGGTTGAGGCGTTAAGCGGCACGCGCTGCGCGGTCGACCTCTCTGCGGATTTTCTCTCTATCGCCTGGCGCAAGCTGTTGCAGAACGCGGCGGCCGGGCTGATGGTGCTGGCCAATCGCCGTGCCGGCATGTTTTCCCGCGACGATATTACCCAGCTGGCGCTGGCCTATTTACGGGAGTGCCTGGCCGTTGCGCGCGCCGAAGGGGCAGTGCTGAACGATGATGTGCCGCAGGAGATTGTCGGCAACTTCCAGCGCGCGCCTGCCGATCTGGGCACCTCTATTCTGGCCGACCGCCAGGCGAACCGCCCGCTGGAGTGGGATATCCGCAACGGCGTGATCCAGCGGCTCGGCCATGCGCACGGCATGGCGGTGCCCATCAGCGATGTGCTGGTGCCGTTGCTGGCGGCGGCCAGCGAAGGACCAGGCTGAGCCCATTAGCGCAGACAGGCCAGATACTTCTCGCCGGAACGCCGCACGATCGCTGCGGCGTTGTGCATAATCTCCCGGCCTTCAAATGCGCCGTAGAGCTGGGTGAAGTTTATCGCGCTCAGGCGGCGCAGCATGTCGCTCACCGTGTCTGCCGACAGCGGCAGCATATTCGGGTAGCTCCACATAAACGAGACCGCGTCATTGCCCGGCGCGACCTGCACAATATCTCCCGACAGCACAATACCCTCATCCCGCGCCCAGTAGAGCACCGCGCCGCCGGGAAAGTGGCCGCCGAGACGCATCACGCTCACGTCGCGGGTCAACTGAAGCGTATCACCCTCCCATAAATTCAGATAAGGCGTGTCGCGCATGATCCACTCGCGATCGCTGGCGTGAAGATAGATCGGTGCATCAAACTCGGCGGCCCACTCCTGCATGGTGGTGTAGTAGTGCGGGTGAGAGATGGCAATCGTTTTCAGCCCGCCCAGCGCGGCAATCAGCGTTTTTGTCGCCGCGTCGAGGGTGGCGATGCAGTCCCATAAAATATTCCCCTCCGGGGTTCTCACCAAAAAGGCGCGCTGGCCGATGGCAAAATCCGGCACCGTTTGCAGGCTGAAGAGATCCGCCTCGTGCTGCGCCCACTTATTGGTATGGGAAGCCAGCAGCTCGGCAGGATCGACCCACTGTTGCCCGCCGGGCGGCACAAACTGCCGCTCATCAACACAGATTTTGCACTGCTGCGGGTGTTTGCCTGCGGTCTCATACGAGGTGCCGCAGGCCCGGCATAAGGTCATCATCATCACTTCTCCGTTGTGCAGTAAGGACAGGATCAGCCTGGCACATCACGCCGCAGCGGTGTGGTGGTTCGTGCGTTGCGCGCTACGGCTGCGCGTCGGGAATGCGGGCAATCACTTTGATTTCAAAGTCAAAACCCGCCAGCCAGTTGACGCCCACTGCCGTCCAGTTGGGGTAGGGCGGTTGCGGGAAAATCGCCTGTTTCACCTGCATGATGGCCGGGAACTGCGCTTCCGGGTCGGTATGGAAGGTGGTGACATCGATAAGATCGTCAAAGGTACAGCCAGCAGCGGCAAGGGTTGCGCTGAGGTTCGCAAAGGCAAGCTCAACCTGGCGGGCAAAATCGGGCTCCGGCGTGCCATCTTCCCGGCTGCCGACCTGGCCGGAGACAAAGAGCAGATCGCCGGAGCGGATGGCGGCGGAGTAGCCGTGCGCTTCATAAAGCGCATGACGGTTGGCAGGGAAAACAGCTTCGCGACGGATCATCGTGGTTCCTTTTGGCAATGTAGTTGGGACGAGTGCGCGGCGCAGGGAAAAGGTTTAATATACGCCACGTATATGAAATTAATATCACATACGCGACGTATGTCAAATGAGATACACGGCGTATGTGAAAAGGAGAGGATGATGGCCGGTAAACGCCGCAGTGAAACGATGGAAGAGAACCGCGCGAAATTGCTGGCGGCAGCGCGACGAGCCTTTGCCGAAAAAGGCTTTGCCGCCGCTTCGATGGATGAGCTAACCGCCAGCGTCGGCCTGACGCGCGGCGCGCTGTATCACAATTTTGGCGATAAAAAAGGGCTGCTGGCTGCCGTGGTTGCCGAGATCGATGGTGAGATGGCGCAGCGGGCGAAGGCCGAGGCCGCGAAAGCCGGCGACGCATGGCAGCAACTGTTAGCCGAAGGCATTACCTACATTAAAATGGCGCTGGATGAAGAGGTGCGGCGCATTGTTCTGCTTGATGGCCCGGCGTTTCTCGGCGATCCGGCTCAGTGGCCAAGCCAGAATAGCTGCCTCGAAGCCACGCGCCAGACGGTGATCACCATGATTGAAAGGGGGGAACTCAAGCCGGTTGATGCCGACGCCGCCGCGCGCCTGCTAAACGGTGCGGCGTTAAATGCCGCCCTGTGGGTCGCTGCCAGCGACGAGCCAGAGCAGGCGTTACCAAAGATGATTGACGCCTTTATCGCGCTGGCGAGTGGCTTGCGCACTACTCCTGACGAGGGAAAATAAGCGTGCGTAACTCCACGCGACAGCGTGCAGGCAAAAAAACGGAAATCGTTAACGTTGGGCGGTGGGGTCGATAGTCTGGCTAACAGGTTGTAACTGGCTTTTTTCCTGATGATGATACCAGGCGCCAACAGAGGAATAGACAAAACGGCCGAAGAAGAAGAGGAAGCTGATAAGAAGTACGATACGGGTCATGCGACTGTCAAATCGATGTCGTTTTCGCATACTGGTTGCCTGACTCACAATGGTTCCTTAGGAATACCCGAACAACGGGCGACGGGGACATTAAGTCACACTCTCTTATTAAGATCAATCGTGCTTGCCGCAAAAACAGTGTGAATAAAATATCACCACACTTTATATAAGATAAATTAATTATTTACACCTTAAATAAAAAAGCGCGAGATCGGTAATAATCAGCCGAATATAACCGCGTCGCGGCGGATTACTTGATCTAAAACAATTGTCACTCCGCATTGACCTCTTAAATTTCTTATCATTTGCGCACTGCCACGCTGTTTGGGCTTCGTGTAGTCAGGCTGGAAACCTGTCTTAACCACCTCTCTCGCGTTATGCGGGTTTGCTGAGTGATTATGTCATTGATAAGAAGTTACAACAGATACAAAGACAGATGGTGGGCGCTGCCGCTCATCATCACCCCCGTTTTCTACCCGCTCGTTAATCTGGCAAATACGTTCACCATTATTTCAGGTCAGGAGGTGATGCTCTATTACCTGCCGATGGCCCTGTTCACCACCATGATGACATTCTTTGGCTGGGCCGCATTGCCGGGTGTGATCATCGCCTTAACCTGGCATTATGCCTCTGCTGGCCCGTTCGTCGTGGTGGAGCGATGCGTGCATATGCTGATTCCGCTGCTGCTAAGCTGGTTCGGCTACCGGCTTTTTGTCGCCCGTCGCCATCAAATTGCCTATGGTTCGACGCGGCAGATGACGCAGCGGGTCTTCTGGCAGGTGCTCAGCCCCGCCACGCTCTACCTGATCCTGCTTGAACTGGGTGTCTGGCTGAATCTTGATGTTGCGGTTAATGAGGGCGGGGCGCTGGCGCTTAATGTGCCCACGTTGATTAACTACCAGGCGCTGCTGGTGGGGGCCATCACCGGCGTGCCCTTTAGCTATTTAGTGATCCGTATTTTGCGCCATCCGCGCTATGCGATTGCCTGGTTCTCACAGCTGCGAGCAGAGTTCGACCGAAAAGTTACGCGAATAGAGCTGCTGATCTGGTTAGGCATTATCACCGCCATTTTGCTGCTGTTGCTGCGGCCGCTGAATAATAACAGCTCGATATTCAGCACTAACTACACGCTGTCACTGCTGCTGCCGGTGATGCTGTGGGGCTCAATGCGTTACGGCTTTCGCTTTATGCTCTTTATCTGGACACCGCTGCTGGTGCTCTCGGTTCACTTTTACTATCACTATCTGCCCAATTCGCCGACCTGGGATGTGCAACTGGCGATTGCCTCCTCCAGCTATCTGGTCTTCTCTTTTATGATCCTCGCGATGGCGATTATGGCGACCCGCCAGCGGCAGGTGCACGATCGCGCCCGGCGGCTGGCCTATATCGACCCGGTCACCCATATGCCGAACCTGCGCGCCCTGAGCCGATCGCTTGCGGATACTCCCTGGTCGGTGCTCTGTTTTTTACGCGTGCCGGAGCTGGAGCTACTCGGGCGCAACTATGGCGTCTGGCTGCGTATTCAGTACAAACAGCACATGGCGGACTGGCTTAAGCCGCTGCTCTCGGCAGAAGAGAGTGTCCACCAGCTCTCCGGCCACGATCTGGTGATTCGCCTGAATACCCAATCACACCAGACGCGCATCGAGGCGCTGGATGCGCGGGTCAAACAGTTTCGTTTCGTCTGGGATGAGATGCCGCTCCAGCCGCAGGTCGGCTTTAGCTACTGTTATGTGCGCTCGCCGGTCAAACATCTCTATATGTTGCTGGGGGAGCTGAGCACAATTGCCGATCTGTCGCTGGCGACCCACCACCCGGAAAGCCTGCAAAACCGCGGAGCGGCGAATGTGCAGCGCGGGGTGAAAAGCAAAGTGGAGATGATGAACCGCCTGCAACTGGCGCTGGAGCAGGATCATTTTGTGCTGATGGCGCAGCGGATCCAGGGCGTGCGCGGCGACGATTATCACGAAATCCTGCTGCGGATGCGCGAGGAGAGCGGCGAGATCATCAAGCCCGATCTCTTTTTGCCGGTGGCCCATGAGTTTGGCCTCTCATCGCGCATCGACCTGTGGGTGACGGAGCATGTCCTGCGCTTTATGGCGCAGCACCACGAGGCGCTTCCCGGCCAGCGTTTCGCCATTAACCTCTCTCCATCCTCCCTCTGCCGCACGCACTTCGCCCAAGAGGTGCTCAACCTGCTTGAGATGTACGGCGTTGAGCCGTGGCAGCTTATTTTTGAGATCACCGAAAGCAATGCTTTGCCGAGCCTGGCGCAGGCGATCAATACCTTATCGCAGCTGCAACAGATGGGCTGCCGGGTGGCGATTGATGATTTTGGCACCGGCTATGCCAGCTATGCGCGGCTGAAAACCGTGTCGGCGGATATTTTGAAGATTGATGGTAGTTTTATCCGCAACATTGTTGCCAGCAGTCTCGATTACCAGATTGTGGCCTCGATCTGCCATCTGGCGCGGATGAAGAAGATGCAGGTGGTGGCGGAGTATGTGGAGAGTGAAGAGATACGCAGCGCGGCGGTCGCGCTGGGTATCGATTATCTTCAGGGGTATTTGATTGGCAAACCCGCGCCGCTGGCGGCGCTGGTGGAGGAGTAGCGACTGTGGCGGTTTACGCCGCCACAGTCGGGGACTGCTCCTCTTCGATCTTCAGCCGCCAGCCGGTTACCGCTTCCCAGTACTCCTGCTCTTTTTCCAGATCCAGCAGCACCAGCGCATTCTGGCTAAACCAGTCATGGGGGAAGCTCAGCGTCCAGTGGTTGTCATCGGTTTTCAGCCGCAGCGTCGGCGGCGTGGTGGTCGCCTGGCGCTGGTTATTCAACAGCACGCCGAGACGCAAGATCTGCACCAGCGGTAAAAACTGTTTCTTTTTAAACAGCGTAAAGCGCGGGATCTCATCGAGCTTGATCGCCTTGCGGTGGTAGCGCACCATCGTCGCCATCATCAGCTGCTGCTCCTGGTTAAAGCCGGGCAGATCGCTGTTTTGCAGAATGTAAGCCGAGTGGCGGTGCATGCCGCTGTGGTTAATATTCAGCCCCACTTCATGCAGCATCGCCGCCCATTTCAGCAGTGCCGCCAGCTGCGGGCTGCCAAGTTTCGGGTTCTGCGCTTGCCACTGATCGTAAATCAGGGTGGTGGTATCCAGCACGCGGCGCGCCTGATCGCGGTCGATGTTGTACTGGCTTGCCAGGCTCTGCGCGGTACGGCTGCGAATATCCTGATGGCGGAAACGCCCCTCCATCTCATACAGCACCCCTTCACGCAGCGCGCCGTCGGAGAGCCGCAGTTCGCGGATCGCCAGCGCGTCGAACACGCCGCAAAGGATCGCCAGACCCGGCACGAACACCACTTTACGCTCATCGGAGAGGCCCGGCAGGGTCAGCTCGCTGAAACTCTTAAATTTCAGCACTTCGGCGACCACTCTCTCCAGCCGCTCCGGGGTGATAATGCCATCCTTCTCGCCCAGTGCGATCAGCACTTCATGCACCGCTTTAATCGTGCCGGAGGCGCCAAGCGCCACGTTCCAGCCCTGAATGCGGTACTGCCAGGCCAGCGACTCCAGCTTCTGCGTCGCTGCCATGCGCGCGCGGCGGAAGTTTTCGCCGTTAATGGTGCTGCCCGCAAAGTAGAGCTGGGCAAAGCTGACGCAGCCCATCCGACGGCTCTCAACCAGCTGCGGCTGAAAATCTTCGCCGATTACCAGCTCCGTCGAGCCACCGCCGATATCAACCACCAGCTTGCGGCCTTTCTCCGGCTGCGTGTGCTCAACGCCCATAAAAATCAGGCGCGCCTCTTCGTTGCCGGGGATGATCTCAATCGGGTAGGGGATCACTTTTTCGGCGCGTTTGAGAAACTCTGTCGCGTTCAGCGCCTGGCGCAGCGTATGCGTACCGACGATGCAGACGCTGGCCGGATCGAAGCCCTGTAAGCGTTCGGCAAACAGCGACAGGCAGGCAAGCCCGCGCTCCATCGCCTCTTCGCTCAGCATGTTATTGCTGTCCAGCCCGTCAGCCAGATGCACGCGCTGCTTAAGGCGACCAATGATTTGCATCGCGCCATCCACCACACGGGCAATCACCATGTGGAAACTGTTTGAACCCAAATCGACCGCGGCGAACTCCTCCGGTCTTGGCATCTTCTCTTGTATCGGCATAGATTATTCGGACTGTTCGAGGGATTTGATATAGTCGTAAATCGCTAGTTGGGAGCGTACTTTACGACGATTCCCGCGTGGCACATAGCGATTACTCAGTTCTTTGTCGATATAACGAGCTTTCACCGTATCACTGAATTGCAGCTCCATAATATCCAGCACCCGCTGTTTCAGGCGCGGATCGAGAATGGGCGCGGCCACTTCAATACGGTAATCAATATTGCGCGTCATCCAGTCGGCGGAGGAGAGCCAGACGCGCTTTTCGCCGCCGTGTTCGAAAATATAGATGCGATCGTGCTCAAGATAGCGGTCAACGATACTGATCACCCGAATATTGTCGCTGATGCCTTCAAGATTGGGGATCAGCGAGCACATGCCGCGCACCAGCAAGTTCACCGGCACGCCGGAACAGGACGCCGCATAGAGCCTGTCCACCAGCCCTTTATCAACCAGGTTATTCAGCTTCAGCGTGATGCCGGACGGGTTACCCTTCTGCGCGTTGGCGATTTCCGCATCGATCATGTCATAAAGCAGGCGGCGCGAGTTTTGCGGCGACACCAGCAGATAGTCGAACTGCACCGGTCGATAGGGGTTCTCGATAAAGTTAAACACCCGGCGCACTTCGTTAGTAATACGCGCGTCGGCGGTCAGCAGCGAGTAGTCGGAGTAGATGCGCGCGGTTTTCTCGTTGAAGTTACCGGTGCCGATATGGGCATAGCGCACGATCTCTTCGCCTTCCATACGCGAGATGAGGAACAGCTTGGCGTGAATTTTTAAGCCTGGCGCGGAGAAGATCACCTGCACGCCCGCTTCCGTCAGCCGTTTGGCCCAGTGAATATTGGCCTCTTCATCAAAACGCGCCTGCAGCTCCACCACCACGGTCACTTTTTTGCCGTTGTGCGCGGCGTGGATCATCGAGTCGATGATGCGCGAATCTTTTGCCACGCGGTAGATGTTGATTTTGATTGCCAGCACGTTCGGGTCGAATGACGCCTGGCGCAGCATCTCCAGCACATGCTCAAAGGTGTGGTAGGGATAGTAGAGCAGCACATCGCGCTCGCGGATGGCGTCGAAACCGTTGCGGAATTTATCAAACCAGACGTGACGCAGGCGCGGCAGCGGTTTGTTGACCAGATTGGCTTTGCCGACATTCGGGAAACCAATAAAGTCTTTAAAGTTGTGGTAACGCCCGCCGGGAATAATCGAGTCGTAGCGGGAGATGGTCAGCTTCTCGCGCAGCATCTCAACCATCGCATCCGGCATATCGCGCTGGTAAACAAACCGCACCGGCTCGGCGGTCAGGCGCTGTTTCAGGCTTGAGGACATCAGCTCCATCAGGCTCGACTCCATCTCGTGCACCAGGTCATATTCGGCGTCACGGGTCATTTTCATCGAGTAGGCGTTGAGCGAGTCGTAATCGAAGAAGCCTTTGAAGATATCATCCAGGCAGTAGCGCAGAATGTTATCCAGCAGGATCATTGGCTTGCGGCGGCGCGGCGTCTCCGGCGGCAGGTTGACGAAGCGCGGCACTTTGTCTGAGGGAATTTCCAGCAGCGCGTAGCGGATATCGTCGCCGCGAATGATCTCCACCGCCAGATAGGTGTAATCATCCTTCAGGAAGCGCACCAGATTGGTTTCGCGGGTGATAAGCGTCGGCGTGATGTGCTGGCGCAGGTACTGTTTAAAGTAGCTGCGCAGCCAGCTTTGCTGGTTTTGCGAGAGCTGGCGTTCGTTAATCAGGAAGATCTGATTACGCGCCATCTCCAGCAGCAGGTCGTTATAGAGCCCGTCGAACTCCTGGTCGGCTTTCAATACGCGAGACTGAATTTTGCCCAGCAGATGACGTGAATTGGTCGCCACGCCCTGTTCTTCGCTGATGATCAGCCGCCGCTTAAGCTCGGCGAAACGGACCTTATAGAACTCATCAAGGTTGTTGGAATAGATCCCCAGAAAACGCATGCGTTCGATAAGGGGGTTACTTTTGTCCGCGGCTTCCTGAAGCACGCGTTCGTTAAAGCATAACCAGCTTAGTTCTTTTTCGAGATATAACTTTTCCTGACCCATTCCTGTTTACACTCCGGTTCTTTCTCGAAGCACGGACACTCCCGCTCGCACATGCGGTGCTTCGACTTGCAGGTGAACGTTGCTGGCGTTCCTTCGTATAAGACAACTTATTATGGCGAGCTTTGTTAGCAGATGTCCAACTGTGGCAAAAAAGTATGACAGTAATCAGTTTTATTGCTTAACGTGATGAAAAATAGTGCGGAGTAGTGAGGGAAGGGGGAGGAGCCGGAGATGGTTTCGCCTCTCCGGCACAGAATAGAGCCAGGCTGCGAAAGCCGCAGCCGGGGAAACGCGCAATTATTCGTCCGCTGCATACCCTTCAGGCGGTAAACGCAGGCCATCAAGCCAGGCACCGCCCTCCTGCATGGTCAGGCGACCCTCGACAAACCAGCTCACCACCAGCGGATAGATCGCATGCTCCTGCGCCTGCACGCGGGCAGTAATATCCTCTTCGCTATCACCCGCAAACACCGGTACTTTCGCCTGCAAAATTACCGGGCCGCCATCCAGTTCGTCAGTGACAAAGTGCACGCTGGTGCCGTGCTCCTCATCGCCGTTTTCCAGCACTTGGCGGTGGGTATGCAAACCGGGGTATTTCGGTAACAGGGAGGGGTGGATATTGAGCAGGCGACCGGCGTAGTGGGCAACAAACGCCGGGCTGAGGATGCGCATATAACCCGCCAGCACCACAACATCCGGCGCGTAGGCGTCAATCTCCTGCATCAGCTCACGATCGAATGCGTCGCGGTTGGCAAACTGATCTGCGCTCAGCGCATGAGCGGGAATATTCGCTTCCCGCGCACGCTGAAGGCCGAACGCGTCGGCCTTATTACTGAAAACTGCCCGCAGGGTGCCGTTGATTCTTTTCTGTTTGCAGGCGTCGATAATCGCCTGCAAATTACTGCCGTTGCCGGAAATCAGCACCACAATGTTTTTCATTCAATAACCACACGCTCGCTGGAATCAGAAGCTTTGATCATACCGATTTTCCATGCCTTTTCACCTTTGGCATTCATCAGCTCAATCGCTTTATCCACTTCCTGCGCGGGCAGGGCGATCACCATGCCAACGCCGCAGTTAAAGGTGCGGTACATTTCGTGACGGCTGACGTTACCGGCGCTCTGCAGCCAGTCAAACACCGCCGGCCACTGCCAGGAGGATTCGTCAATAACGGCCTGGGTGTTATCCGGCAGCACGCGCGGAATATTCTCCCAGAAACCGCCGCCGGTGAGGTGCGCAACCGCATGAACCTCAACCTTTTCGATCAGCTCCAGCACGGATTTGACGTAAATGCGGGTCGGTTCCAGCAGATGATCGGCCAGTGATTTGCCTTCCAGCTGCGTGGTCAGCGGATCGGTGCCGCTCACTTCGAGGACTTTGCGCACCAGCGAGTAGCCGTTGGAGTGCGGGCCGCTGGAGCCAAGGGCAACCAGCACATCGCCATCGGCGACTTTGCTACCGTCGATAATCTCTGATTTTTCTACTACGCCGACGCAGAAACCGGCCACATCATAGTCGTCGCCGTGATACATGCCCGGCATCTCTGCCGTTTCGCCGCCGACCAGCGCGCAGCCGGACTGCAAACACCCTTCGGCAATACCGTTAATCACGCTGGCGGCGGTATCGACATCCAGTTTGCCGGTGGCGTAGTAGTCGAGGAAGAAGAGGGGCTCTGCGCCCTGTACCACCAGATCGTTAACGCACATCGCGACAAGGTCGATGCCGATGGTGTCGTGACGTTTCAGATCCATCGCCAGACGCAGTTTGGTGCCTACGCCATCAGTGCCGGAAACCAGAACTGGCTCACGATATTTTTGCGGCAACGCGCACAGCGCGCCGAAGCCGCCCAGCCCGCCCATCACTTCCGGGCGACGGGTCTTCTTCACCACGCCTTTGATTCGGTCTACCAGAGCATTGCCCGCGTCAATATCAACACCGGCATCTTTATAGCTGAGAGAGGTTTTATCGGTCACTGCTTCTGTCCCCACGCGTTTTCTAGCGGTAGCAATAAAAATTCGGCGCAATTCTAACAGCCAAGGCAAACGTTTGCGAGTCCATTGTTGCAGGGCGCGGTCGATTATTGTTTTATACTCTTCTCCAGCTGAATTGATCGCGATCAAGCGGCTGCCTGTAGCGAAACGGGAAAAAAGCGGTATAATCCGGCGATTTTTTTTGTGGTTGCCACCTGTCAGCGGAAGGAGAAGAGTATGAAGGTCGTGGAAGTAAAACACCCACTCGTCAAACACAAGCTGGGCCTGATGCGAGAGAACGACATCAGCACCAAACGCTTTCGTGAACTCGCCTCAGAAGTAGGCAGCCTGCTGACTTATGAAGCTACTGCGGATCTGGAAACCGAGAAGGTGACTATCGAAGGCTGGAACGGCCCGGTAGAGATCGACCAGATCAAGGGTAAGAAAATTACCGTGGTGCCGATCCTCCGCGCCGGTCTGGGGATGATGGAAGGCGTGCTGGAGCATGTGCCAAGCGCGCGCATCAGCGTTGTCGGTATCTACCGCAACGAAGAGACGCTGGAGCCGGTGCCTTACTTCCAGAAACTGGTATCGAACATCGATGAGCGTATGGCGCTGGTGGTTGACCCGATGCTGGCGACCGGCGGTTCAATGATCGCCACCATCGATCTGCTGAAAAACGCCGGCTGCACCACTATTAAGGTGCTGGTGCTGGTGGCCGCGCCGGAAGGCGTCGCTGCGCTGGAGAAAGCGCACCCGGATGTAGAGCTCTACACCGCATCTATCGACCAGGGTCTTAACGAGCAGGGGTACATCATCCCGGGGCTCGGCGATGCCGGCGATAAGATTTTTGGGACGAAGTAACTGACAACACAATGAAAGCCGACTTTGATAGTCGGCTTTTTTTTGGGAAACAGAACACTGCCCGCCGCACCGGACGGGGAGATTAACAACAACACTCAGAGGAAAACACTATGACGCGCCGTGCTATCGGGGTGAGTGAAAGACCGCCGCTTTTGCAGACGATCCCGCTTAGTTTGCAGCACTTGTTCGCCATGTTTGGCGCAACCGTGCTGGTGCCAATCCTGTTTCATATCAACCCGGCCACCGTGCTGCTGTTTAACGGTGTCGGTACGCTGCTCTATATCTTTATCTGTAAAGGGAAGATCCCCGCTTACCTCGGCTCCAGCTTTGCTTTTATCTCGCCGGTGCTGCTGCTGTTGCCGCTGGGTTATGAAGTGGCGCTGGGCGGATTCATTATGTGCGGCGTGCTCTTCTGCCTGGTGGCGCTGATTGTCAAAAAAGCGGGCACCGGCTGGCTGGACGTGATGTTCCCGCCTGCGGCAATGGGCGCCATTGTGGCGGTGATCGGCCTCGAGTTAGCGGGCGTGGCGGCGAATATGGCCGGCTTGCTGCCCGCAGACGGACAGAGCGCTGACAGCAAAACCATCACCATTTCGCTGGTGACGCTGGCGGTGACGGTCTTTGGTTCAGTGCTGTTCCGCGGTTTTCTGGCGATTATCCCGATTCTGATCGGCGTGCTGGCGGGCTATGCGCTCTCCTTCGCCATGGGCGTTGTCGATACCACACCTATCGCCCAGGCGCACTGGTTCGCGCTGCCAACCTTCTACACCCCGCGTTTTGAGTGGTTCGCTATCTTCACCATACTGCCGGCGGCGCTGGTGGTGATTGCTGAGCACGTCGGGCATCTGGTGGTGACGGCGAATATCGTCAAACGCGATCTGATCCGCGACCCGGGCCTGCACCGCTCGATGTTCGCCAATGGCCTGTCGACGATGATCTCCGGCTTCTTCGGTTCGACGCCCAACACCACTTACGGTGAGAATATCGGCGTGATGGCGATTACCCGCGTCTATAGCACCTGGGTGATTGGCGGGGCGGCGATTATCGCTATTCTGCTCTCCTGCGTCGGCAAGCTGGCGGCGGCGATCCAGATCATTCCGGTGCCGGTAATGGGCGGCGTGTCGCTGCTGCTCTACGGGGTGATCGGTGCTTCGGGGATCCGCGTGCTGATTGAGTCGAAAGTGGACTACAGCAAAGCGCAAAACCTGATCCTCACCTCGGTGATCCTGATTATCGGCGTCAGCGGCGCGAAGGTGCATATCGGCGCGGCAGAGCTGAAAGGGATGGCGCTGGCGACCATTGTCGGCGTTGGCCTGAGCCTGATCTTCAAGCTGATTAGCGTGCTGCGTCCGGAAGAGGTGATACTGGATGCGCCAGAAAATGAGCAGGCGAAACCGTAAGTAGCGCACAGAATTGAACCGGGCCTCGCGCCCGGTTCAAACGGCGTCGATTTTTATGATAGACTCACTGCGTTTTTTGTAAGCCCTGTTGAGGTACCTCTGAACACGCCGGCACAGCTCTCCCTGCCATTATTTTTACCCGATGATGAAACCTTTGCGAGTTTCTGGCCGGGTGATAACCCCTCCTTACTGGCGGCGTTACAAAACGTTTTGCGCGAGGCGCACAGCGGTTATATCTATTTCTGGTCACGCGAAGGTGCCGGGCGCAGCCATCTGCTGCATGCCGCCTGCGCCGAACTCTCCCAGCGCGGCGATGCCGTGGGCTATGTGCCGCTCGATAAACGCACCTGGTTTGTCCCGGAAGTGCTGGAAGGGATGGAGCATCTGTCGCTGGTCTGCATCGATAATATCGAATGCATCGCGGGCGATGAGCCGTGGGAGATGGCGATCTTTAACCTCTACAACCGCATTCTGGAGCAGGGTAAAACTCGCCTGCTGATCACCGGTGACCGGCCGCCGCGCCAGCTCAATCTCGGCTTGCCGGATCTGGCCTCGCGTCTCGACTGGGGGCAGATCTATAAGCTGCAACCGCTCTCCGATGAGGACAAACTGCAGGCGCTGCAATTACGCGCGCGCATTCGCGGCTTTGAGCTGCCGGAAGATGTCGGCCGTTTTCTGCTGAAAAGGTTGGATCGCGAGATGCGCACGCTGTTCGACACCCTCGATCAGCTGGATCGCGCTTCGATCACCGCCCAGCGCAAGCTCACCATCCCGTTTGTGAAAGATATTCTGCAGCTGTAGGTGCTTCTTCTGCCGGATGGCGGCGTGCCGCCTTCTCCGGCCTACAAGGGCCTGGAATCTGTTGCGTAGGCCGGATAAGCGTGAGCGCCATCCGGCACTGCACTGCGGCCTCTTCTGCCGGATGGCGGCGTACCGCCTTATCCGGCCTACAAGGGCCTGGAATCTGTTGCGTAGGCCGGATAAGCGTGAGCGCCATCCGGCACTGCACTGCGGCTTCTTCTGCCCGATAGCAGCGTACCGCCTTATCCGGCCTACAAGGGCCTGGAATCTATTGCGTAGGCCGGATAAGCGTGAGTGCCATCCGGCATTGCACTATGGCTTTTCTGCCGGATAGCAGCGTACCGCCTTATCCGGCCTACAAGAGCCTGGAATCTGTTGCGTAGGCCGGATAAGCGTGAGCGCCATCCGGCACTGCAATGCGGCTTCCTCTGCCGGATGGCGGCGTAACGCCTTATCCGGCCTACAAAAGCTTGTGGCCTACGGCCCGGCAATCACACTTACCCGACGATCTCCATTACGCTTTCCGGCGGGCGGCCAATGCGTGCTTGACCGTTGGCTACCACGATGGGCCGCTCGATCAATTTCGGATTCTCCACCATCGCCTGCACCAGCGCCGCTTCGGACAACGCACTGTCGCCGAGATTGAGCGATTTATAGAGCTCCTCTTTCGTGCGCATCAACTCCCGCGCGCTCGACATGCCAAGCCACTGCAACAGCTGTTTAATCGTTGCCGCATCCGGCGGCGTCTCCAGATAGAGCACCACCTCCGGGTCAACACCGTTGGCTTGCAGCAGGCTCAGGGTTTCGCGGCTCTTGGAGCAGCGGGGGTTATGGTAGATTTTTACTGCGTCTGACATCTTCTCTCCTGATTACATCTTTTCGTACGGGCGGAAGCGCTGCTGCATCTGGCGCAACTGGTCGATTCGCGCGTCATAGCGTGCCTGTTGCAGGCTGCCAAGCTTCACCTGCGCGCTAGCACTGCTCAGCAGCGTAATCGCCTGGTCGAGCCTGCCGATCAGCGCCTGGCCTTCGGCACGTGCCGCCAGCTCCTGATCGCGGTTGCCGAGCGCCGCTTCCGTTTGCGCCAGCAGATCCCAGCCGTTGATATCGTCTTTGTTGGTGAAGGTGTAGCGATTGAGGATCTGCGCCGCCTGTGCCGGCTGGCCGCCCTGTAAGTAAGCGTTCGCCAGGTTGAGTTGCAGCACCGGGCTGTTCTTAAGCCCGCTGGCACCATTCAGGCGTTTAATCGCCTCGCCGCTTTTATTCAGGCCAAGATCGATATCCGTCGCCAGATCGAGATACCAGGCATTGTTCGCATCCGCGCTCAGCAGCGGCTGCAACAGTTTCTGCGCCCCGGCAAAATCTTTCGCCTCCATCGCTTTCAGTGCCCGGCCATACTGCGCGGCGCGCTGCTCGCGCACGTTGCCTTTCGCCCAGCTGTCGAGCAGATCGTCGGTCAGCTGGTTACGGCCAGAGTTATACATGCCCAGGGTGCGGGCCTTTGCCATATAGAACGATTCAGAAGATTGCACCACTACCGGGCGCATCTGGTTGGCGCGGTTGCGGGCGTCTGACAGTCGGCTCTCCGGCAGGGGGTGCGTCAGCAAAATTTCCGGCGGTCGGCTGGAGTAGCGGGACTGATCGAGCAATTTTTCGAGGAAGGTCGGCATCGCCTGCGGATCAAACCCGGCGCGTTGCAGCACCTGAATGCCGATGCGGTCCGCCTCCTGCTCATTCTGCTGCGTAAAGCTGATCATCCCCTGCCGCGTGCCGGCCAGTGTACCGGTCAGCGCCGCCATCCCCGCCTGCGGGCTGGCCATCGCCAGCAGAATCGACCCCAGCGCGCCTGCCCAGGTAAGCGGCGCGCTGCTTTTCTGATCTTCCATCGCGCGCGCAAGATGGCGCTGGGTAACGTGCGAAATTTCGTGCGCCATTACCGACGCGAGCTGGCTCTCATTATCCGTGTAACGGAAGAGGGCAGAGTGCAGCACCACGTTGCCGCCAAAGAAGGCGAAGGCGTTAATTTCGTCGTTATTCACCAGGTAGAAGTGGAAAGGGGTTTTCACTGAGTAGGCATGCGCGACCAGCCGCATACCGAGGGAATTGATGTACTGCACCAGCAGCGGATCGTTAATCAACGGCGCGCTGCCGCGCAGCTGGCGCACATAGAAGTCGCCCATCTGCATCTCCTGGCCGATGGAGAGCGTGCTGCCAGCCGAGGTGCCCATATCCGGCAGGCTATCTGCCGAGTCTGCAAAAACCGGCGCAGCCTGGCCTGCGGTAAGGGCGGCGATAAGGGTTGCGACCAGCGTTCGTTTCAACTGCCTGAACATAACCTCTTTCCTGTGTTGGAGGTGACACAACGATAACCGGGTTCCATTCGGCTTACCCGCCCTGCGAGTGTAGCCGCGTTAATGGTCATTGAAAATCTTATTCACGGCAATGATATGTTTCCCGCAAAGGGAACGAAAAGCGAAGTCTTTTTTGTGACATTTCGATAAACTTCCCGTTCTGAACGTCCGCCAGTGAGGCGAAATAAGGAACGTTATGCTCGAAATGTTGACGCAGTGGTATCGCCGTCGCTTCAGCGATCCCGAAGCGATTGCCCTGCTGGTTATTCTGCTTGCCGGTTTTACCATTCTTTTCTTCTTTAGCGGCCTGCTCGCGCCGCTGCTTGTTGCGCTGGTGATTGCCTATCTGCTGGAGTGGCCAACGGCCCGCCTGCAGCGCATTGGCTGCTCGCGCAGTTGGGCGGCAAGCATTGTGCTGGTGTTGTTCGTCGGCATTCTGCTGGTGATGGCTTTTGTGGTGATGCCGATTGCGTGGCAGCAGGGGATCAACCTGATCCGCGATATGCCCGGCATGTTAAACAAGCTCTCCGGTTTTGCTGCCACCCTGCCGCGCCGTTATCCCGCGCTGATGGATGCGGGCATTATTGATGCGATGGCTGAGAATATGCGCTCGCGCATGCTGTCGATGGGTGACTCGGTGGTGAAATACTCCCTCGCCTCGCTGGTCGGGCTGCTTACCCTTGCAGTCTATCTGGTGCTGGTGCCGCTGATGGTCTTCTTCCTGGTGAAAGATAAAGAGCAGATGCTGAGCGCCGTGCGCCGCGTGCTACCGCGTAACCGCGGGCTGGCAGGCCAGGTGTGGAAAGAGATGAATCAGCAGATCACCAACTATATTCGCGGCAAAGTGCTGGAGATGGTGGTGGTCGGCGTCGCCACCTGGATTGGGTTCATTCTTTTTGGGCTCAACTACTCGCTGCTGCTGGCGGTGCTGGTGGGCTTCTCGGTGTTGATTCCCTATATCGGCGCGTTTGTGGTGACCATTCCGGTGGTTGGCGTGGCGCTGTTTCAGTTCGGGCTGGGCACCGAGTTCTGGAGCTGCTTTGCGGTCTATCTGATTATCCAGGGGCTGGATGGCAACCTGCTGGTGCCGGTGCTCTTCTCGGAAGCGGTTAACCTGCACCCGCTGGTGATTATCCTGTCGGTGGTGATTTTCGGCGGCCTGTGGGGCTTCTGGGGCGTCTTCTTCGCCATTCCGCTGGCAACGTTGATTAAAGCGGTGATCCACGCGTGGCCGGATTCGCTGGCCAGCGAAGATGAAGTGATAAGCGGATAAGACGACAGGAAGAGCAGCAGAGGAGGGCGACCCTGACGGGTTGCCCGCAGCAGAAGAGGGGACGTTTAGGCGTTCTCTTTTAACCAGTTCACGACGATATCGTGGTGATTGCTGGTTTTGAAATCATCAAACACATGTTCGATGGTGCCGGCAGCATCAATCAGAAAACTGATGCGGTGAATGCCGTCATAGGTTTTCCCCATAAAGGTCTTCTCACCCCAGACGCCAAACTGCTGGCACACTTCATGGCTTTCATCGGACAGCAGGGTAAAGTTGAGCAGCTCTTTCTCGGCGAAGCGGGAGAGTTTTTCCGGTTTATCAGTGCTGATACCGAGAACTTCTACGCCTGCTTTTTTTAGCTCATCCATATTATCGCGCAGGCCGCAGGCCTGGACGGTACAACCCGGTGTCATGGCTTTCGGGTAGAAATAGACCAGAACACGCTGTCCCTGGAAGTCGGCTAAATTTACTTGTTCACCGTCCTGATCGGGCAAGCTAAATTTCGGTGCGATATCACCGGCTTTCAGTGGATTCATTGCTTCACTCCATCCTGTTCATCATGCTGAGAATAGTTGACGACGTTTATACTGCCTTGCGCATTCAATTCTGTACAGAGCGCCCGAAACGCCTGCTCAATATTTGATGCATCCCGCGAGGCGGGGCTGTGGGCGGTAATCTGAATAAAGAGTTGCGGAACACCATCGACGCTGGCGGGCTGGGTACGGGAAACCAGCTCGGCAATATTCATCTCGTGAGCGTCGAATAACGCCGTAAAGCGTTCAATCAAATGGGGCGAATCCGGTACGTCAACCTGCACCCAAACGGTGGCGGGCATATCAGGACGCGGGCGAGCCTCGGTGCGCTTCATCACAATCAACAGATCCAGTTCGGCGCCTTTCAGCGGCAGGGTCGATTCGATAAGGGTGATGGCGTTCCACGACCCTGAAAGCAGCATGATAAACGTGAACTCTTCTCCCAGCATCGCCAGCCGGCTGTCTTCGATATTACAGCCGCAGCTGCTGACGTGGCGTGTGATCGTATTCACAATGCCAGGCCGGTCGGCCCCCAGCGCAGTGATAACCAAAAAGTGTTGTGATGAGGTTGTCAAACCTGAGCTTCCTGTCAAACATGAGGTAATCATAAGGAAAGCATAAAAAAAACCGGCATACAACCGCCACAGACCGTCAGGTCTCTTGCTTTTCTTACGGCACCGCACGTACCATTGAGGCTCTTGTTTGCACAGAGGATGGCCCATGTTCACGGGAAGTATTGTTGCGCTTATTACGCCGATGGATTCGCAAGGTAAAGTCTGCCGGTCAAGCCTGAAGAAACTGATTGATTATCATGTCGCCAGTGGAACCTCGGCGATCGTTTCGGTAGGGACTACCGGCGAATCCGCAACCCTTAGCCACGACGAGCATGCCGATGTGGTTGAACTGACGGTTGAGCTGGCTGACGGGCGCATTCCTGTTATTGCCGGCACGGGCGCAAACGCCACCGCCGAAGCCATCAGCCTGACGCAGCGTTTCAATAACAGCGGCATCGTCGGCTGCCTCACCGTTACCCCCTATTACAACCGCCCGACGCAGGAAGGTCTGTTCCAGCACTTCAAAGCCATCGCCGAACATACTGACCTGCCGCAGATTCTGTATAATGTGCCGTCGCGTACCGGCTGCGATATGCTGCCGGAAACCGTGGGCCGTCTGGCGGAAGTCAAAAATATTATCGGTATTAAAGAAGCGACCGGGAACTTAAGTCGCGTTCATCAGATCAAAGAGCTGGTTTCAGACGACTTTATCCTGCTGAGCGGCGATGACGCCACTGCGATGGACTTCATGCAGCTCGGCGGTCACGGTGTAATTTCCGTCACCACTAACGTGGCGGCGCGCGAAATGGCCGAGATGTGCAAACTGGCCGCTGAAGGGCAGTTTGCCGATGCCCGCGCGATTAACCAGCGTCTGATGCCGTTACACAACAAACTATTTGTCGAACCCAATCCGATCCCGGTCAAATGGGCATGTAAGGAGTTGGGACTTGTGGCAACCGATACGCTGCGTTTGCCGATGACACCGATTACCGACCACGGTCGTGAGGTGGTTCGTGCGGCGCTTAAGCATGCCGGTTTGCTGTAAAGTTTAGGGAGATTTGATGGCTTACTCAGTACAGAAGTCGCGCCTGGCGAAGGTAGCGAGTGTTTCACTTGTGATGTTGCTCGCCGCCTGCAATTCCGATTCACGTTACAAGCGTCAGGTCAGCGGAGATGAATCCTATCTGGATGCTACGCCGCTTGCTGAGCTTCATGCGCCCGCCGGGCTGATCCTGCCGGTGCAGACTGGGGACTACAATGTCCCTTCCGCCAGCGGCAGCGGTGCCGTCGGTAAAGCGCTGGACATTCGCCCGCCGGCACAGCCGCTGGCGCTGGTGACCGGTGCGCGTACCCAGTTCAACGGCGATACCGCCACGCTGATGGTAGAAAATGGTCGCGGCAATACCTTATGGCCGCAGGTTGTTAGCCTGATTCAGGCGAAAAACTTCACCATCGCCAAACGCGACGATGCCGCGCAGACCCTGACTACCGATTGGGTTGAGTGGAACCGTCAGGATGAAGATCAGCAGTATCGCGGTCGCTATCAAATCGCGGTGAAACCGCAGGGCTATCAGCAGGCGGTGGTCGTCAAGCTGGTGAACCTGGAGCAGGCGGGTAAACCGGTTGCTGATACCGCATCGCTGCAGCGCTACAGCACCGAAATGCTGAACGTTATCTCCGCTGGCCTCGATAAAACTGCCACCGATGCGCAGAACGCCGCTGAGAAGCGCAGCGTGACCACGCTCGACGTGCAGAGCGGCGCGGATGATACCGGTCTGCCGATGCTGGTGGTGCGCGGTCCGTTCAATATCGTCTGGCAGCGCCTGCCGAACGTGCTGGAAAAAGTGGGCATGAAAGTGACCGACAGCACCCGTTCTACCGGCAGCATGGCCGTGACCTACAAACCGCTCTCCGACAGCGGCTGGCAGGCACTGGGCGCGCGCGATCCGGGTCTCAGCTCCGGCGACTATAAACTGCAGGTCGGCGACCTTGATAACCGCAGCAGCCTCCAGTTTATCGATCCGAAGGGCCACACCCTGACGCAATCTCAGAACGACGCGTTAGTCGCCGCCTTCCAGGCCGCGTTTAACCAGTAAGATCCAGGGCCGGAATACCTCCGGCCTTTTTTTATCAGCGTGACGCAAACGTGTGCGTCGGCGTAAGATAGTGCAATTAGCCTTGTAATCACACCTGGAGTAATAAAATGCAAAAGCAAGCTGAGTTGTATCGCGGCAAAGCGAAAACCGTCTACAGTACCGAAAACCCGGATCTGTTGGTGCTCGAATTCCGTAACGATACGTCAGCAGGGGATGGCGCGCGCATTGAACAGTTTGATCGTAAAGGCATGGTGAACAACAAGTTCAACCATTTCATTATGACCAAGCTTGCCGAAGCCGGCATCCCGACCCAGATGGAAGCGCTGCTCTCGGATACCGAATGTCTGGTGAAAAAGCTGGATATGGTGCCGGTCGAGTGCGTAATCCGCAACCGCGCCGCGGGCTCGCTGGTGAAACGTCTGGGCATTGAAGAAGGCATTGAGCTTAATCCGCCGCTGTTTGACCTGTTTTTGAAAAACGACGCCATGCACGATCCGATGGTCAACGAATCCTACTGCGAAACCTTCAACTGGGTGAACAAAGAGAACCTGGCGCGCATGAAGGAACTCTCCTACAAAGCCAACGACGTGCTGAAAAAGCTGTTCGATGACGCAGGCCTGATCCTCGTCGACTTCAAACTGGAGTTTGGCCTGTTCAACGGCGAAGTGGTGCTGGGCGATGAGTTCTCCCCGGACGGCAGCCGCCTGTGGGACAAAGAGACGCTGGATAAAATGGACAAAGACCGCTTCCGCCAGAGCCTCGGCGGGCTGATCGAAGCCTATGAAGCCGTCGCGCACCGCCTGGGCGTGAAACTGGACTGATCCCCTACATTAACGTCTCAGCCAGAGGATGCCCGCATCCTCTGGTTTTTTTACGTCTTTTTCCCAGTGGTAATCCTTCCCTAACCGCCTACGATCATATATACACAGAGTCCATTATTGGCATAGGGAGGCAGTATGCGCTGGCAAGGGCGACGAGAGAGTGACAACGTAGAAGACCGACGGAGCCAGTCGGGCGGCCCCTCAATGGGCGGCGGGGGTTTCCGCCTGCCGCGGGGCAAAGGCGGGTTAGTCCTGCTGGTGATCGTGGTGGTAGCAAGTTATTACGGCGTGGATTTAACCGGCATGTTGACCGGGCAACCCGTCAGTGCGCCGTCGTCACAGCAGGCGGCGGTTAATCCGAAAGAGGATGAGGCCGCGCGCTTCTCCAGCGTGATTTTTGCTTCCACGGAAGATACCTGGGGGCAGCTGTTCCAGAAAATGGGGCGTCAATACCAGCAGCCAAAGCTGGTGCTCTACCGTAATCAGTTCAATACCGGCTGCGGCATGGGCCAGTCAATCATGGGACCGTTCTACTGCCCGGCAGACAGCAAGGTCTATATTGATCTCTCCTTCTACGATGAGATGAAAAACAAACTCGGCGCGGGTGGCGATTTCGCTCAGGGCTATGTGATTGCCCATGAAGTGGGTCACCACGTGCAAAAACTGCTCGGCACCGAGGCGAAAGTGCGCCAGTTGCAGCAGAACGCCAGCGAGAAAGAGGTCAATGCACTTTCAGTTCGCATGGAGCTGCAGGCCGACTGTTATGCCGGTGTCTGGGGCCACAGCATGCAGCAGCAGGGCGTGCTGGAAGAGGGCGATCTCGCAGAGGCGCTGAACGCGGCGCAGGCAATTGGCGATGACCGTTTGCAGCAGCGCAGCCAGGGTCGCGTGATCCCGGACAGCTTTACGCACGGCACCTCGGCGCAGCGCTACAGCTGGTTCAAACGCGGCATGGATAGCGGCGATCCGGCGCAGTGCGACACCTTTAGCGGGCGTCTGTAAGCCCTCACTATGCAATCTCTGGTTACACTGAGCGCGCAGATGGCGCGGGAAGGGATCCGTCGCCTGCTGGTGCTCTCCGGCAGCGCGGCGTGGTGTGCCGATCAAGCAGAAAAACTGCGTGACGCGCTCCCCGGCGACTGGCTGTGGGTGGGTGAAGAGGGCGACGGGCCGCCGCACTGCTCGCCGCGCGCGCTCACCACGTTGCTCGGGCGCGAGTTTAGCCATGCGGTGTTTGATGCGCGCGACGGCTTTGATGTTGCCGCTTTTGCCGCCCTCAGCGGCACGCTAAAAGCGGGAAGCTGGTTGCTGCTACTGGTTCCGCCGCTCGATCGCTGGGCGCAGCAGCCGGACGCTGACAGCCGCCGCTGGAGCGACACCGCCGATCCCATCCCCACGCCGGTTTTTGTTGACCACTTTAGCCGTACCCTTTTTCACGACGGGCAGACGCTGCTCTGGCGTGAAGGCGGCGCGCAACCTGTTCCTGATTTCCCACCCCGCGCTGGCTGGCATCCCGCCAGCGGTGCGCCGCAGCGCAAGCAGGCGGCGATCCTGGCCGAACTGGCTGATATGCCGCCCGGCGTGATGGTAGTAACCGCGCCGCGCGGACGCGGTAAATCCGCTCTTGCCGGAATGCATATCGCAACCCTAACCTCACCCGCAGTGGTAACTGCCCCGACGCGTGCTGCCACCGATGTGCTTGCGCACTACGCGGGCGAAAAGTTTGATTTTATCGCCCCCGATGCACTGGCCGGGCGGATAAACCAGCAGGGAAGCCAGCCCGGCTGGCTGGTTGTCGATGAAGCCGCCGCCATCCCCGGCCCGCTGCTGCATACCCTGACCGCCGCCTTTAGCCATGTGCTGTTAACCACCACGGTGCAGGGGTACGAAGGCACCGGGCAGGGTTTTTTACTGAAGTTTTGCGCCGGTTTCCCGCACTTGCGCCACCGCGCACTGACCACGCCTCTGCGCTGGGCGGCAGGTTGCCCCCTTGAGCGCGCGGTGGCCGATCTGTTACTGCTTGATGACGCTGTTGCCACGGATAAACCCACCGGCCCGCTCACGGTGGCGCCGCTGCCCGCCAGCGCCTGGCAGCGTCATCCTGCGCAGCCTGCCGCACTCTATCGCCTGCTGGCGAGCGCCCACTACCGCACCTCGCCGCTCGATCTGCGGCGCATGATGGATGCGCCAGGCCAGCACTTCTGGCTGGCGAAAAAAGCAGAACAGATTGTCGGCGCGCTCTGGCTGGTGGAGGAGGGCGGTTTATCGCCTGAATTAAGCCAGGCGGTATGGGCCGGTTTTCGCCGCCCGCGCGGCAACCTGGTGGCGCAATCTCTCGCTGCGCACGGCGGCAGCCCGCTGGCCGCGACGCTGCGCGGGCGGCGCATCAGCCGCATTGCCGTGCATCCTCACTGCCAGCGGGAAGGCATTGGCCGCGCGCTGGTGGCGCAGGCGCAGGGCAGCAACTGCGACTATCTGTCGGTCAGCTTTGGCTTTACCCAGGCGTTGTGGCACTTCTGGCAGCGCTGCGGCTTTATGCTGGTGCGCCTTGGCAGCCAGCGAGAAGCGAGCAGCGGCTGCTTTACCGCCATGGCGCTGTTACCGTTAAGCGAGGCCGGGCAGGCGCTGGCGGAGCATGAGCAGCAGCGTCTGGCGCGCGATCTCCCGTGGCTTTCTCACTGGCAGGGGGAAAAGTTAGCTCTGCCACCTATCCTGGAGTCTACCCTTAATGATGAGGACTGGCTGGAGCTGGCCGGGTTTGCTTTTGCCCATCGCCCGCTCTCGGCCGCCACTGGCGCACTTTCACGCCTGCTTGCGCAGAGCGATTTACCGCTCCCGGCGCTGCGTGGACAGCTTGTCCACTCTGAGCGCGAGGCACAGCTCTGCGCGCGTTTAGGCTTACCGGGGCGCAAAGCGCTACTGGCGCAGCAGCGCACCGAAGCCGGTCTGGCGTTGCGGGCAAGTGATGAAGTGCGTACAGACACCCTGAAAAAGCAGGTGCAGGCCAGACAGTTTTTTTAACGATCTCAATCAGTTAAATGGCATTGTCACTCTTTTTGTCCGGCGTAGACTGCACCTGACACGTTAAGGAGATCCTGATGAAAGATGCCCATTTTGTTGTGCAACGCCCGACAAGCCCTGCGAAGCAACTGCTGTTGCTGTTCCACGGCGTCGGCGATAACCCGGTTTCAATGGGCGAGATTGGTCGCTGGTTCGCGCCAGCCTTTCCCGACGCGCTGATTGTCAGCATCGGCGGCGTTGAGGCGAGCGGTGCCGCACCCGGTCGCCAGTGGTTCTCCGTCGGCAATATCAGTGAAGAGAACCGCCAGCAGCGCGTCGATGCGGTGATGCCGCAGTTTATTGAGGTGGTGCGCTACTGGCAGCAGAAGAGCGGCATCAGCCCGCTTGCCACGGCGCTGATTGGCTTTTCGCAGGGAGCGATTATGGCGCTGGAGGGGATTAAGGCGCAGCCGGATCTCGCCTCACGCGTGATTGCTTTTAACGGTCGTTACGCCAGCTTGCCGCAGCGGGTAGCCACTACTAATACCATTCACTTGATCCACGGCGGCGACGATCCGGTGATCGATCTGGCCTGGGCGGTGAAAGCGGAAGAGGCGGTTGCGGCGTTAGGCGGCGATATCACGCTCGATATCGTTGAAGACCTGGGACATGCGATTGACGATCGCAGCATGGCGCTGGCGCTGCATCATTTGCAGTACACCGTGCCGAAGCACTACTTTGATGAGGCGTTAAGCGGCGGCAAGCCGAACGATGATGACATCATTGAGCTGCTATAAAAGATTCACCCCCAGACGGGGGTGAAAAGTTACTTCTTCGGCTGGTCCTTATTCGGCCAGTCATCCTCGTCATCCCACTTATCGTTGAAATCACGATGCGGCGGCAGATCCGGCTTGTTGGCGAGAAACTTTTTATGATCGACGCGGCTAAGATCTTTGATCACGTTGATCAACACGCCGACTAAAAAAACCAGCACCAGAATCCACCAATATTTTGACAGCCAATCCATGCGAACCTCCAGCCCGTCAGGCGATGAGTTGTTCCATAATGCGCTGGTACATCCGCGCCAGCAGTTGCAAATCTGCGGCGTTTACGCATTCGTTAATTTTGTGAATCGTTGCGTTCACCGGCCCAAGCTCGACAACCTGTGCGCCCATCCGCGCGATAAAACGGCCATCGGAAGTGCCGCCGGTGGTCAACAACTGCGGTTTAATCTCATTATAGTGCTCAATGGCGTTAACCACCGCATCCACCAGCTTGCCGCGTCCGGTGAGGAACGGCTGGCCTGAAACCCACCACTCCACGGAGTAGCGCAGCTGATATTTCTCCAGCAGCGCCTGCACCTTCGCTTTGATCATCTCGTCCGTCAGTTCAGTACTGAAACGGAAGTTGAACTGCACAAACAGCTCGCCGGGAATGACATTATTGCTGCCGGTACCGGCCTGAACGTTGGCGATCTGCATGCTGGTCGGCGGGAAGTAGTCATTGCCGCGATCCCACTCAATGCCCACCAGCTCGGTTAACATCGGTACCGCGCGGTGAACCGGGTTATCCGCCAGATGCGGATAGGCCACGTGTCCCTGCACGCCATGAATGGTCAGGTTGCAGGTCATGGAGCCGCGACGGCCATTTTTCACCACGTCGCCCACCACTTCGGTGCTCGACGGTTCGCCTACCAGGCAGTAATCGAGACGTTCGTTGCGCGCCATCAGCGCTTCAACCACTTTTACCGTGCCGTTGGTGGCGCTGGCCTCTTCATCAGAGGTAATAAGAAAGGCGAGGCGGCCTCTGTGCTGCGGGTGCTGTGCCACGAAACGCTCGGCCGCAACCACCATCGCCGCCAGCGAGCCTTTCATATCCGCCGCGCCGCGACCAAACAGCAGGCCGTCGCGAATGGTGGGTTCGAAAGGTGGGTTGATCCAGCGGTCGACATCGCCCGCCGGGACAACGTCCGTATGACCGGCAAACGCCAGCGTCTCTCCCTGGCCGCGCCATGCCCAGAAGTTCTGCGTGTCGCCAAAATCCATCGGCTCAACGGTGAAACCGATAGCGCGCAGGCGTTCAATCATCAGCGCCTGGCATCCCGCATCATCGGGACTCAGAGAAGGGCGACGAATAAGCTGCTGCGTCAGCTCAATAACCGGGCATGACATAAACTACACCTCGTGAATAAACTTCCCATAACTGGATTCATTGAAACCCAGCAGCATAGGCTTACCGGGCGCGCAGAGCAATGGTCGTTTGATCATTGCAGGCATTTCAACCATTAAGGCAATGGCGCTCTCGGCGTCAACGACTGCCGCGCGCTGCGCTTCATCCAGCTTGCGCCAGGTGGTTCCGCGCGTATTCAGCAGCGCTTCCCAGCCAAGCTCTGCGACAGCGGGGCGCAGCAGATCTGCATCAATCCCGTCGACGCGGTAATCATGAAAGCGGTATTCAACCTGCTCAGCCTCCAGCCAGCGGCGGGCTTTCTTGATGGTGTCGCAATTTTTGATGCCATACATGGTGATCATGTTGAATCCTTTTGTCTCTTTTTTGCCTTATTCGAACAGAAAATTAGAATAACGGAATCTAATTCGAATATCATTCGCGTGGTAATAATAATTCACTTAACGGTGAGTTGGGTGATTTTAGTTAAATAACTTTTGGTCACCGCTAGTTCATCGCGTAATAACAAAACTAAAGATTTATCTGACAATGTGATCGCCATTTCATTTAGCCCTCAAGTTTTTGGGAAATATTGCCGTTAATCACAGTATGAGGCCGCAGAGCGGCGCATAGTAAGCCCAAGCCAAAGAGAAATGCCCGGTAAAGAGCGATTAATTCGATTGGTTTAAATAGCTTCACAGCGCATCCGGGCATTGAGTAGAATGGCCGTAATAATAAGAGAGGTAGTTATGATTGAACACGAAATGGGGAACTGGAAAGATTTTATCGAAGGCATGCTTCGTAAATAATTTTCAGACGAATGATTGAGCAGTGACGGCTTAATAATAATATCCACGTAAAAAAGGCGACCTGAATCCAGTCGCCTTTTTTGTTGCCCGCGATTAGCGCGGTTTCGCCTTAAGCGGGAAGCGGCGGCGCACCAGCACAAAGAAGAGCGGGACAAAGAAGATCGCCAGCACCGTGGCGGAAATCATCCCGCCCATCACCCCGGTGCCGACTGCATGCTGGCTGCTTGAGCCTGCACCGGTGCTGGTCGCCATCGGCAGCACGCCAAAGACAAAGGCCAGCGAGGTCATCAGGATTGGCCGCAGACGCTGGCGGCAGGCGTGCAGCGTCGAGGCGAGCAGATCTTCGCCGCGGGCATTCATCTCGTTGGCAAACTCAACAATCAAAATCGCGTTCTTCGCCGAGAGGCCAATCACCGTCAGCAGCCCGACCTGGAAGTAGACGTCGTTCTCCAGCCCGCGCATCCAGGTCGCCACCAGCGCGCCAATCACGCCCAGCGGCACCACCAGCATCACCGAGAAGGGCACCGACCAGCTCTCATACAGCGCGGCCAGGCAGAGGAAGACCACCAGCAGCGAGACGGCGTAGAGCGCAGGCGCCTGCGCGCCGGAGAGCCGCTCCTGATAGGACATCGCCGTCCACTCAAGACCAAAGCCGGTCGGCAACTGGCGCACTAACTTTTCCATCACATCCATCGCCGTACCGGTACTGACGCCCGGCGCAGCTTCGCCGACAATCTCTACCGCCGCATAACCGTTGTAGCGCTCAAGACGCGGCGAGCCGGTTTGCCAGTGCGAGGTGGCAAAGGCGGAGAAGGGCACCATCCCGCCGCTGCTATTGCGGACATACCAGCGGTTAATGTCATCCGGCAGCATGCGGAATTTCGCCGCCGACTGCACATAAACCTTCTTCACGCGGCCGCGATCCATAAAGTCGTTAACGTAGCTGGAGCCCCAGGCGGTCTTCAGCGTGTCGTTAATATCATCAATCGAGACGCCCAGCGCCTGCGCTTTGCGCTGGTCGATATCAATCTGTAACTGCGCGCTGTCATCCAGGCCGTTGTGGCGCACGCGGGTCAGAGCCGGATCCTGCGAGGCGAGCTGAATCAGCTGGTCGCGCGCCGCCATCAGTGCATCGTGACCGGCACCAGCGTGATCCTGCAACTCCATATCAAACCCGGCAGAACTGCCCATACCGCTGATCGCCGGTGGGCTACCGGCAAAGACGCGCGCCTCTTTAATGCGGCTAAAGGCTTTGGTGGCGCGCTCGATAATGGCAAAGGCGCTGCCGTCCGTGGTATCACGCGACTCCCAGTCCTTCAGGCGAATAAAGAGACGGGCAACGTTTTGCCCGTTGCCGCCGGGGCCGGAGCCGACGGTCGCGAACACCGACTGCACATTCTCTTTCTCATGAGTGAAGAAGTACTTTTCGACCTTCTGCACCACCTTCAGCGTCTGCTGCTGCGTTGAACCGCTCGGCAACTGAATGGAGGTGGTAAACATGCCGCGATCCTCCAGCGGCAGAAATGAGGTGGGCAGGCGCATAAACAGCAGCACCATCACGCCAATCAGCAGCAGATAAAGCAGGATCCAGCGAAGAGCGTGGTGGAGGATTTTACCCACCGCATTTTGATAGCGGTCGGCATTACGGTTGAAGACCCGGTTAAAGGCGCCGAAGAAACCTTTCTGCCCGTGCTGCTCGCCTTTGTGCAGCGGTTTAAGCAGCGTGGCGCAGAGGGCAGGTGTCAGGATCATCGCCACCAGCACCGAGAGCACCATCGCTGAAACAATGGTGATTGAGAACTGGCGATAGATGGCGCCGGTGGTGCCGCCGAAGAAGGCCATCGGCACAAACACGGCGGAGAGCACCATCGCAATGCCGACCAGCGCGCCCTGAATCTGCCCCATTGATTTGCGCGTCGCCTCGCGCGGCGAAAGGCCCTCTTCGCTCATGATGCGCTCGACGTTCTCCACCACCACAATCGCATCATCCACCAGCAGGCCGATGGCGAGCACCATCGCAAACATGGTCAGGGTGTTGATGCTGTAGCCAAAGGAGTAGAGCACGCCAAAGGTGCCGAGCAGCACCACCGGCACGGCGATAGTCGGGATCAGCGTGGCGCGGAAGTTCTGCAAAAAGAGGTACATCACTACAAATACCAGCACAATCGCTTCAAGCAGCGTCTTCACCACATCAATGATTGAGGCTTTAACAAACGAGGCGGTTTCATAGGCCACTTTGTACTCAAGGCCATGAGGGAAGTAGTGCGACAGCTCATCGAGCCGCTGGAGTGCCAGCTCTGCCGTCTCCATCTCATTCGCCCCGGAGGCCAGCTTCACGCCAAGCCCGGAGGCGGCTTTGCCGTTATAACGGCTGAGATAGTCATACTTTTCCGCACCCAGTTCGACGGTTGCCACATCGCCAAGGCGCACTTCCGACCCGTCAGGATTGACGCGCAGGGTAATAGCGCGGAACTGCTCCGGCGTCTGTAACAGCGACTGCGCATTGATGGTGGCATTCAGCGCCTGGCGGTCAACGGAGGGCGTACCGCCCAGTTGACCAACGGCAATCTGCGCATTTTGTGAGGTAATCGCACGGGTCACATCGCCGGTGGTGAGTTGATAACTGGTGAGCTTCGACGGGTCGAGCCAGATGCGCATGGCGTACTGCGAGCCGTAGGCGTCGATATCGCCGACGCCGTTGACGCGGCTTAACGGGTCCTGAATGTTACTCGCCACATAGTCGGCAATATCCTGCTTATCCATCGACCCGTCGGTGGAGACAAACGCGATGGTGAGGATGTTGGTATCGCCGGTTTTGCGCACCGTCACCCCCTGGTTCTGCACGGTCTGCGGCAGCTTGCGCATCGCGGACTGCAACTGGTTTTGCACCTGCTGCACCGCTTCATCGGGGTCGGTACCGGCGCGGAAGTTCAGGGTGATCGACGCCTGGCCCGTGGCGCTGCTTTGGGAGGACATATACATCAGGTTATCGAGCCCGGTCATATTCTGCTCAATCACCTGCGTGACGGTGTTTTCCAGCGTCTGCGCCGACGCACCGGGGTAGTTGGCGGTGATACGCACATTTGGCGGCGCTAAATCGGGGTATTGCTCAACGGGCAATGAGCTAATGGCGAGCGCCCCGGTCAGACAGATCAGGATCGCCAGCACCCACGCGAAAATGGGGCGATCGATAAAAAAGTTCGCCATCAGAAACAGGACCTCATATTGCTGCGCATGATTAGGGTGAGAATAACCGCCTCAATGTAGCGGTAATAGCGACACCAATCGTGGAGAAATAAAGGAGAAAGTGTAAATTATCATGCCCGATTGAGGCATCACGAGGCAGAACGCAATTTAAGCCAAATTTTCTGCTGCGCGAACCCACTCTCAACGTCGATTCTTTACCTTTACTTAGCTTTCGTCCAGCAAAGAGACGATTACAGGGACTGTAGACCATCTGGCGCGATTGCGCAGGCCTGCAACTTTTCTGAAAAGCAGAGATAAATTGATCTGCTACATGTTCGTGACAAATAGATAACCTTTCTGGGCAAACGGACATTGCCTGCCCGCAGGCACCCCGGTAAATAGAGTAGTCATATAAAAGATAAGGTTTATCCAGCCAATCAAGAAGGGTGCCATGAACCGTTTTATTATGGCGAATAGCCAACACTGTATTGGATGTCATGCCTGCGAAGTGGCCTGCGTAATGGCGCACAACGACGAGCAGCATCCCCTTACCCCTGATGTGTTTTACCCACGTATTACCGTTATCAAACATCCCCGGCAGAACAGCGCGGTGACCTGCCATCACTGCGAAGCCGCCCCCTGCGCGCGCAGCTGCCCGAACGGTGCCATCACCCGCGTCGATGATGCGGTGCAGGTTAATCAGCAGAAATGTATCGGCTGCAAATCCTGCGTTGTCGCCTGCCCGTTCGGCACGATGCAGGTGCTGGTCACGGGCGCAGACGGGCAGGTGAAAGCGACCGCCCACAAATGCGATCTCTGCGCGCAGCGCACGGCAGGCCCGGCCTGCGTGGAGAACTGCCCGGCGGATGCGCTCACCTTAGTCAACGCAGAGACGCTGGCAAAGATGGCGAAAGCGCGGCGATTGCGCACCGCCAGCCAGCAGGCGCTGCCGTGGCACGATGTTCCGGCGCAGAACGACAGCAAAATGCGCCAGTTGCGCAGTGCCGGCGCGCGCGGCGAGCCGGATAAGCTGGCGATCGCGGCGCGGAAAAGCGGCTTTGATGAGATCTACCTGCCGTTTCAACCCGTGCAGGCGCAGCAGGAGGCGCGGCGCTGCTTAACCTGCGGCGAGCACAGCATCTGCGAATGGCGCTGCCCGCTGCATAACCACATTCCCCAATGGATTGAGCGCGTAAAAGCTGGCGATATCGCCGCGGCGGTGGAGCTGTCGCACCAGACCAACTGCCTGCCGGAGATCACCGGCCGCGTCTGCCCGCAGGATCGTCTCTGCGAAGGGTCTTGTACTCTGCGCGATGCCTCCGGCGCGGTCACCATCGGTAATATTGAGCGCTACATCTCCGATCAGGCGCTGGCGCAAGGCTGGCGGCCCGACCTGCGGCAGGTGAAGCCCGTCGATAAGCGCGTGGCGATTATTGGCGCAGGGCCTGCGGGGCTGGCGTGCGCCGACGTGCTGGCCCGCCACGGCGTCAGCGCCACCGTCTTCGATCGCCACCCGGAAATTGGTGGCCTGCTCACCTTCGGTATTCCGGCCTTCAAACTCGACAAATCCCTGCTGGTGCGGCGGCGCGAAATCTTCAGCGCGATGGGCATCCGTTTCGAGCTTAATTGTGAAATCGGCAAAGATCGCTCAATGGAGCAGTTGCTTGAGGAGTTTGACGCGGTGTTCGTCGGCGTCGGCACTTACCGCTCGATGAAAGCCAACCTGCCCAATGAGGAGGCGCCGGGCGTCTACGATGCGTTACCGTTCCTGATTGCCAATACCAAACAGCTGATGGGGCTTAAGACTACGGTGGATGAGCCGTTTATCGACACCGCCGGGCTTAACGTGGTGGTGCTGGGCGGCGGCGATACGGCGATGGACTGCGTGCGCACCGCGCTGCGTCACGGCGCAGCGCAGGTTACCTGTGCTTACCGCCGGGATGAAGCCAATATGCCCGGCTCAAAAAAAGAGGTGAAAAACGCCCGCGACGAGGGGGCGAACTTTGAGTTCAACGTCCAGCCAGTCAACATTGAAGTGGATGAAGAGGGCAAGGTGAGCGGCATTCGCTTACAGCGCACCCAGCTCGGCGAGCCGGACGCGAAAGGCCGCCGTCGTCCGGTAGCGATAGCGGGCAGCGAGTTTATTATGCCCGCCGATGCGGTGATCATGGCCTTTGGCTTCAACCCCCATTCGATGCCGTGGTTGTCGTGCCTTGGGGTGCAGGTGGATGAGTGGGGGCGCATTGCGGCAAGCGTCAACAGTCCTTACCGCTATCAGACCACTCACCCGCAAATTTTTGCCGGTGGCGATGCAGTGCGTGGTGCCGATCTGGTGGTTACGGCAATGGCGGAGGGGCGTCATGCGGCGCAGGGAATGATGGCGTGGCTCGGGATTAACCCGCCGGAGAAACATTAACGGTACGGCGACAAAGCAGGCCCGGACGCGTACTATAACGCCATTCTGTTTCTCTTCTGGAGCCTGCTATGTCGCTAAAAATCGCTGTGATTAAAGATAAAATCCTCTCCGAAAACTACTTTGTCCTGCGCAATATCACCTACGATTTGACGCGTCAGAACGGCGAGGTCATCCGCCATAAACGTGAAGTGTATGACCGCGGCAACGGCGCGACGATTCTGCTTTATAACCGCGAAAAACAGAGCGTGGTGCTTATTCGCCAGTTCCGTATCGCCAGCTGGGTGAATGGCAACGAGAGCGGCATGCTGATTGAAGCCTGCGCCGGTCTGCTGGACGACGACGAGCCGGAAGTGTGCATTCGCAAAGAGGCGGTTGAAGAGACCGGCTATCAGGTGGGTGAGGTGCGTAAAGTGTTCGAACTCTATATGTCGCCAGGCGGCGTAACCGAAATCGTACACTTTTTTGTCGCCGAATATAGCGATGCCCAGCGCGCCAACAACGGCGGCGGCGTGGAAGATGAAGATATTGAAGTGCTGGAGCTGCCGTTTGAACAGGCGCTGGCAATGGTAGCAAGCGGCGAGATCCGCGACGGCAAGGCGGTCATTTTACTGCAGTATCTGCAAACCTCCGGACTGATGGCGTGACGCGCTTTTTATACCCCCTACCAACTTTCGCATGAAGCTATCCGATAAATCCGATTGAGCCGGTCAACCGCGGGAGTAAAGATACGCCAGTTTTGCGTCTATTCTTCCGGGGTTGCACCATTCATGCGTTATCGCAGCGTACTCACTCTCCTTTTCGGTCTCTGCACCGCACCCGCTCTATGGGCCGCGCCCGCACAGAAAACCTTCTCCGACTGGCAAGTAACCTGTAATAACCAGAATTTTTGCGTGGCGCGCAATATTGGCGAACACGCCGGGCTGGTGATGAGCCTTGAGCGCAGCGCCGGGGCGCGTGCCGATGCTGCGCTGCGCATCGATCTCGGCGGTATCGGTATTCCGGCGGGCAAAGCGCCGCCGATTGCCGGGCGACTGCTGCTTGATGGTCAACCGCTGAAGATGGCCAATACGGAGTGGAAGATCGCGCCGTGGCATCTGATGACCAGCAACCCGCAAACCGTTGCCGCGCTGCTGGAGACTATCCAGGAGGGGCAGACCATTACCTTGCAGAGCGGGCAGGGGCGTATTTCACTCGCCGGGCTGAAAGCCGCGCTGCTGTTTATTGACGCGCAGCAAAAGCGCGTCGGCAGTAAAACGGCGTGGATCAAAAAAGGCGTCAGCCCGCCGCTGAGCGTGCCGCCTGCGCCCGCCTTAAAAGAGGTTGTTCACCCCACTGCGGCCCCCGCGCCCTTAACCCACCAGCAACTCAACGATCTGCTTGATTACGGCAACTGGCGAATGAGCAACACCCAGTGCTCCCTCGACCCGGCGCGCCGCCAGGTGCGGGTCTATGCTCTGACCAATGACAAAGCGCTGCTGATGATTGATTGCGAAGCGGGCGCTTACAACGTGGTCGATCTCGCCTGGCTTGTCTCGCGGCAAAAACCGTTTATCTCCCGCCTGGTGCGCCTGCGCCTGCCCTTCTCCCCGGATAACGGCAACAGCGAGATGGAGCTGATGAATGCCTCGTTTAATGAGAAGAGCCGCGAGCTGACAACGCTGGCGAAAGGGCGAGGCCTCGCAGATTGCGGCGTTGCCAGCCGCTGGCGTTTCGACGGGCAGAATTTCCGCCTCGTGCGTTACGCCCAGGAGCCAACCTGCGATAGCTGGCACGGACCGGATTCATGGCCAACTTTGTGGGTCACGCGATAAGCGAGTGACGAAACCGCCCCGCGCTCATTATAATCCGCCCGCACACCGCAATCGGGAAGGGAATAATGAAACCTCTGTTTACGCCATGGCTTGCCTTAAGCCTGGCTTTTATCGCCGCTCTGCCTGCCAGAGCTGAACTTACCGCCGCCGACAATAAGGCCATCGCTGCGCAGGTTGAGCGCTGGAACAGCCATCTCAACGGCAAGGCCGATGCAAGCGATCTCTATGCCGACCAGGTGAACTGGTTTGGTGAAAACCTCTCCCGCGACGCGGTGCTGCACAAGCAGCAGGATTTCGCTGCCCGCGCGCCGCACTTCACCCAGCGCATCATCACCACGCTTGATATCAATGAAAGCAGCACGGGCAATGTTGAGGTCGATTTTGTCAAACAGGCCGGGCTGGAGGCTGACAAGCTTAAAAATTACCCCGCGCAGTTAACCCTCCAGCATCAACCGGCGGGCTGGCGCATCAGCGGCGAAACGGATCTGCTTACCCGCCTGAATCAGAAAGAGGCGGCGGTGCAGGGCGCGCTGACTAAGGGCAAATTCGACGGCGTTACGAAAGAGACGGTGTGGGTCAGTGCCCGCGATCCGCACTCTGGTGGCAGCTGTACGCAAGAGGGCGACTGCGACTGCTCGCTGTGGAGCAGCAACCCGGCTATCAAACCTGCCACGCTGCCGCAGTGTATTGGCGCCACCGTAGAGACGCTCTCCGGTCTTGACGACAGCGGTCGCGATCGGGTGGTGATCTTCCCGCAATGGTGGACCAGCGCGTGGAACGTGGTCTACGTCTACGATATCCAGCAGGGAGAGTGGATTAAATCCGTGCCCTCCTTCCCCTATAACAGCAATGTGCAGGAAGATGACGACGCTGCCGCGCTGGTGAAGCGCGATCCCCAGCATCCGGGCTTTGTGCTGGTGAAAAAAGCGCTATGGGATGAGAAGCAGGAAGAGATTGTCACGCCGCAAGAGAGCGAAGCGTTGCAGGTAGTGAAATAAGAGAAAGCGCGCCTGCCGAAGCGGGCGCGCCTGAAGATTACTTCTTAAGAACCGCTTTGGCTTTCGCCACGATGTTCTCAACGGTAAAGCCGAAGTAAGGGAAGAGTTTCTCCGCCGGCGCGGACTCGCCATAGCCGGTCATGCCGACAATCGCGCCCTTCAGACCAACATACTTGTACCAGTAATCGGCAATCCCGGCTTCTACCGCGACGCGCGCGCTGACATCCGATGGCAGCACCGATTCGCGCCACGCTTCATCCTGGGCATCAAAGATATCCGTGGAAGGCAGCGAAACTACCCGCACCTTCACGCCTTCGCTGCTCAGTTGCTCAGCGGCCTTCATGGTGATCTCCATTTCAGAGCCGGTAGCAATCAGGATCAGATCCGGCTTGCCGTCGCTATCTTTCAGGATATAACCGCCTTTGCTGATCGCCTTGACCTGCTCCGGGGTTCGCTCCATCTGGGCAAGGTTCTGACGTGAGAGGATCAGCGCTGTCGGGCCGTTATGGCGCTCAATCGCCAGTTTCCAGCCAACTGCCGCTTCCACCTGGTCACAGGGGCGCCAGGTGCTGAAGTTTGGCGTCAGACGCAGGCTGGCAATCTGCTCAACCGCCTGGTGCGTCGGGCCATCTTCGCCAAGGCCGATTGAGTCATGGGTGTAGACCATGATCTGCCGCGCTTTCATCAGCGCCGCCATACGCGCCGCGTTGCGGGCATACTCAACGAACATCAGGAAGGTTGCAGTGTAGGGCACAAAACCGCCGTGGTGGGCGATGCCGTTAGCAATTGCCGTCATGCCGAACTCACGCACACCGTAGTGAATGTAGTTCCCGGCGGCATCCTCTTTAATCGAGGTGGAGCCTGACCAGATGGTAAGGTTACTTGGCGCCAGATCCGCCGAGCCGCCAAGCAGTTCCGGCAGCGCCGGGCCATAGCTGTTAAGGGTGTTTTGCGACGCCTTACGGCTGGCGATTTTCGCCGGGTTAGCCTGCAGGTTGTTGATGTACTCGGAGGTGAGCTGCTCCCAGTTCTCCGGCAGTCCACCGCTCATGCGGCGCTTGAATTCGGCTGCCAGATCCGGGAACTCTTTCTCCCACGCTGCCAGTTTCTCATTCCACGACTGCTGGGCTTTCGCACCGCGATCGTGGGCGTCCCACGCCTGATAGATCTCTTTCGGGATCTCGAACGGGCCATAGTTCCAGCCCAGCTGTTTGCGGGTCAGCGCCACTTCTTCATCACCGAGCGCCGCACCGTGGGACTCCTCTTTGCCCGCTTTGTTCGGCGAGCCAAAACCAATCACCGTGCGGCAGATAATCAGCGTCGGCTTATCTTTCACCTGCTGCGCTTCTTCAATGGCCTTTTTCACCGCTTCCGCAGAGTGACCATCCACTTCGCTGATCACATGCCAGTTATAGGCTTCGAAGCGTTTGGCGGTGTCATCGGTAAACCAGCCTTCGGTTTCGCCATCAATGGAGATGCCGTTGTGATCGTAGAAGCCAATCAGTTTGCCTAAGCCCAGCGTGCCCGCCAGCGAGCAGACTTCGTGGGAGATCCCCTCCATCAGACAGCCGTCGCCCATAAAGACATAGGTGTAGTGATCGACAATGTCGTGACCCGGACGGTTAAACTGCGCCGCCAGCGTGCGCTCGGCAATTGCCAGACCGACGGCGTTCGCCAGCCCCTGGCCCAGCGGGCCGGTGGTGGTTTCTACGCCCGGCGTGTAGCCAATTTCCGGGTGGCCCGGCGTTTTGGAGTGCAACTGACGGAAGTTCTTCAACTCTTCGATCGGCAGGTCATAGCCGCTGAGGTGCAGCAGGCTGTAGAGCAGCATCGAGGCGTGACCGTTGGAGAGAATAAAGCGGTCGCGGTTGTACCAGGTCGGGTCGGCCGGGTTGTGTTGCAGAAAGTCGTTCCACAGCACTTCCGCGATATCCGCCATCCCCATTGGCGCACCGGGGTGGCCGGAATTGGCTTTTTGCACCGCGTCCATACTCAGGGCGCGAATGGCGTTAGCAAGCTCTTTACGGGACATAGTTCACTCCGTGACAAAAGGTTAAAGTTTGGCAGCAAGCAGATCTTCGAGTTTGCGCTGGTCGACGGCGAACTGGCGGATGCCGTCAGAGAGTTTCTCAACCGCCATCGGGTCAAGATTATGTTCCCAGCGGAACTCCGCTTCGGTCATTTTCGCCTGGCGCGAGAAGGTCTGGGACGACGGCACCAGTTTGCGCTCGACGGTGCCTTCATGCTCCTGCAACTCTTGCAGCAGCGCAGGCGAAATGGTGAGGCGGTCACAGCCGGCGAGGGCAAGGATCTGCTCGACGCGGCGGAAGCTGGCGCCCATCACGATGGTCTCGTAGCGGTGCTGTTTGTAGTAGTCATAGATATTGCGTACGGATTTGACGCCCGGATCTTCATCCACCACGTACGGGTCCATCGGTTTGCGGTCGTTGTACCAGTCATAGATGCGCCCGACGAACGGCGAAATCAGATAGACGCCCGCTTCGGCACAGGCGCGCGCCTGCGCAAAGGAGAAGAGCAGCGTCAGGTTACAGTCGATACCCTCTTTTTGCAGCTCTTCCGCCGCGCGGATACCTTCCCACGTGGAGGCAAGTTTGATCAGAATGCGTGACTTATCGATCCCCTGCTCCTGGTAAAGCTCAACGATACGGCGTGCTTTGGCAATGCTCTTCTCTTTGTCGTAGGAGAGACGCGCATCGACTTCGGTGGAGACGCGGCCCGGAATGCTTTTCAGAATTTCCGCACCGATATTGACTGCCAGTTTATCGCTCGCTTCCGCGACCTGCTGCTCCTGGGTTTTGCCGCGCGCTTTGCCATACTCCAGCGCGTCGTCGACCAGATGGGAAAAGTGGCCCAGCCCAGCGGCCTTCAGCAGCAGGGAGGGGTTGGTGGTGGCATCTTCCGGCTGGTAATGGCGAATGGATTCGATGTCGCCGCTGTCCGCCACTACGGTGGTGAACTGTTTCAGGCCGTCTAAATAATTCATGAAGATAACTCCTTAAAAAGCAGTGTGTTATTTACGCGCGTCGCATCGCGCTGTTGTCAGGATGAGAGCTGCATAACAAAAAAGCATAGCAGACGCAGCCCTTTACGGGGTTTTGCAGCAGGTAACAAAGATGGGAGATATACGTAACAGTTTTGTTGATGCGATGGTCAGAGTATGGCGACCTTCAAAGTTTATGCCGCCGACAAAGGCCATACTGGTCGGTGCATTGGAGTGTCATCACGCGTTAACACTCTTGACGCTGAAAGCAACGTGAAAGGAACATCTAATGGACGACCAATTAAAACAGAGTGCCCTCGATTTTCACGAGTTTCCTCGCCCGGGTAAGATTCAGGTTTCCCCCACCAAACCGCTGGCGACCCAGCGCGACCTGGCGCTGGCGTACTCGCCCGGTGTTGCCGCTCCCTGTCTGGAAATTGAGAAAGACCCGCTGGCAGCCTACAAATACACCGCGCGCGGCAATCTGGTGGCCGTTATCTCCAACGGCACCGCCGTGCTCGGCCTTGGCAATATCGGCGCGCTCGCCGGTAAGCCGGTGATGGAGGGCAAAGGCGTTCTGTTTAAGAAATTCGCCGGTATTGATGTGTTCGATATCGAAGTTGACGAGCAGGATCCCGACAAACTGATCGACGTGGTTGCCGCGCTGGAGCCGACCTTCGGCGGCATTAACCTGGAAGATATTAAAGCGCCGGAGTGCTTCTACATTGAAGCGAAACTGCGTGAGCGCATGAACATTCCGGTGTTCCATGACGATCAGCACGGCACGGCGATCATCAGCACCGCCGCTATTCTCAACGGCCTGCGGGTAGTGGAAAAGAACCTCTCTGACGTGCGCATGGTCGTTTCCGGCGCAGGCGCGGCGGCCATCGCCTGTATGAACCTGCTGGTGGCGCTCGGGATGCAGAAACACAACATTGTGGTCTGTGACTCGAAAGGGGTGATCTACAAAGACCGCGAGCCAAACATGGCAGAGACCAAAGCCGCCTATGCGGTGGAGGACAGCGGCAAACGCACGCTGGCAGAAGTGGTGGCGGGCGCGGATATCTTCCTCGGCTGCTCGGGGCCAAAAGTGCTGACCCCGGAGATGGTGAAAGAGATGGCGCGCCAGCCGCTGATCCTTGCGCTGGCTAACCCGGAGCCGGAGATCCTGCCGGATCTGGCAAAATCGGTGCGCCCGGATGCGATCATCTGTACCGGCCGATCGGACTACCCCAACCAGGTCAACAACGTGCTCTGCTTCCCCTTTATCTTCCGTGGCGCGCTGGATGTTGGCGCAACGGCGATCAACGAAGAGATGAAGCTAGCGGCGGTGCATGCCATTGCCGAGCTGGCACACGCCGAGCAGAGCGAAGTGGTGGCCTCGGCCTATGGCGACCAGGATCTCAGCTTTGGGCCTGATTACCTGATCCCGAAACCCTTCGACCCGCGTTTGATTGTCAAAATCGCGCCGGCGGTGGCAAAAGCGGCGATGGAGTCCGGCGTGGCGACGCGGCCGATTAGCGATTTCGACGCCTATGTCGATAAGCTCGCCGAGTTTGTCTATAAAACCAATCTGTTTATGAAGCCGATCTTCTCCCAGGCCCGCAGCGCGCCGAAGCGCGTGGTGCTGACGGAAGGGGAGGAGCCGCGCGTGCTGCATGCCACCCAGGAGCTGGTGACGCTGGGGCTGGCGAAACCGATTCTCATTGGTCGCCCGAGTGTAATTGAGATGCGCATTCAGAAGCTGGGGCTGCAAATTCGCGCCGGTGCGGATTTTGAGATTGTGAATAACGAGTCCGACCCGCGCTTTAAAGAGTACTGGACGGAGTACTTCAACATCATGAAGCGCCGGGGCGTAACGCAGGAGCAGGCGCAGCGTGCGGTGATCGCTAACACCACGGTGATTGGTGCCATCATGGTGCATCGCGGTGAAGCGGATGCGATGATCTGCGGCACCATTGGCGAATACCATGAGCACTTCAGCGTGGTGCGCGACATCTTTGGTTATCGCGACAGCGTGCATGCCGCAGGCGCGATGAATGCGCTGCTGCTGCCAAGCGGCAACACCTTTATCGCCGATACCTACGTCAACGAAGATCCTAGCGCCGATCAGTTAGCAGAGATCACCCTGCTGGCGGCGGAGACGGTGCGCCGTTTCGGCATTGAACCCCGCGTGGCGCTGCTTTCGCACTCGCAGTACGGCTCATCCAATGCGCCAGCGGCGGTGAAGATGCGTGAGACCTTAGCGCTGGTGCGCGAGCGGGCACCGGAGTTGATGATTGATGGCGAGATGCATGGCGATGCGGCGCTGGATGAGTCGATTCGTCAGGACAGAATGCCCGACAGCCCACTGAAGGGAACGGCGAATATCCTGATTATGCCGAATGTCGAAGCTGCACGAATCAGTTACAACCTGCTGCGGGTTTCCAGCGCCGAAGGGGTAACCGTCGGGCCGGTGCTGATGGGGGTGGCGAAGCCGGTGCATGTGTTGACGCCGATCGCCTCCGTGCGGCGGATCGTCAATATGGTGGCGTTAGCGGTGGCCGAGGCGCAGACCGCGCCGTTGTAACCTTCGGCAGGATGAGGTTCGTAGGCCGGATAAGCGTTAGCGCCATCCGGCAATGGGCCTGGCATGTGGCTTCGCTGGAAGGGGTAGCGTAGGCCGGATAAGCGTTTACGCGCCATCCGGCATTATCTCTGCGGCACCGATTGCCGGATGGCGGCTACGCCTTATCCGGCCTACCAAACCGAGCCTACAGCGACACCAGCGTTGCTTTTATCTGCAATATGGCAGCGAGGGGTTGTGTCCCCGCTGAAATCGGCGAACCGAAGCGTGAATGACAAGGTCTGGACGCCATGGATGGCGGACAGAGGCGAACCGAGACAGGATGTCGAGTCGAGCCGGCCGCCGTCAGGCACGCGGGAGGTGAGCGCAGTGCGAAGCACCGATTTCCTCGCGGGGCCGCGGGGATTGACAAGGGGGGAGCGGTCCCCCCCTTGTCCCGTTCACCGCATAAGAGATTAATGAAACTCCCGAACGCCTGGTGAACGGAACCATTCCACCGTGGTAACACCCTTGCCGGATGGCGGCTGCGCCTTATCCGGCCTACAACATCAACGTCACACCCAATCGCGGACTTTTATAAATTCGCTTAACGCCGCTTCGGGGCTGCTTTCGGCGGGCTGGTAATTGTATTCCCAGCGCACCAGCGGCGGCATCGACATCAAAATTGACTCGGTGCGCCCGCCGGTTTGCAGGCCGAACAGCGTCCCGCGATCCCACACCAGGTTAAACTCCACGTAGCGCCCGCGTCGGTAGAGCTGAAAGTCGCGCTCGCGCTCGCCCCACGGCGTGTTTTTACGCCGCTCGACAATCGGCAGATAGGCGTCGGTATACCCTTCGCCCACCGCGCGCATAAAGTCGAAACAGTGGTCAAAATCCGGGGTATTGAGATCGTCGAAAAAGAGCCCGCCGACGCCGCGCTGCTCGTCGCGATGCTTCAGATAGAAGTAGTCGTCGCACCACTTTTTATAGTGCGGGTAGACCTCTTCGCCGAAGGGCTGGCAGAGATCGCGCGCGGTGCGGTGCCAGTGGATGGCATCCTCTTCGAAGCCGTAATAGGGCGTCATATCGAAACCGCCGCCAAACCACCACACCGGATCGGCATCCGGCTTCTGGGCGATAAAAAAGCGTACGTTGGCATGGCTGGTCGGCACATAGGGGTTGCGCGGGTGCACCACTAATGAGACGCCCATCGCTTCGAAACTGCGACCCGCCAGCTCCGGGCGGTGCGCGGTGGCGGAGGCAGGCATCGCGTCGCCGTGAACATGGGAGAAGTTAACCCCCGCCTGTTCAAACACGCTGCCGTCGCGCAGCACGCGGCTACGTCCGCCGCCGCCCGCGTCGCGCTGCCAGGCATCTTCAATAAAACTGCCGCCGTCGATTGCCGCCAGCTTCGCGCAGATAGAATCCTGCAGGGCGAGCAGGGCGTTTTTTACCGGGTCTACATCAGGAGTGCTCATCAGCGCCTCTTCGTGTGGGCTTTGTGATTATCGAACCAGCTAAAGTAGCTCATGACGCCATCGGTGATAGCGGTGGCGATCTTCTGTCGAAACGCAGCGGTGCCGAGCAGCTTCTCCTCCGCCGGGTTGGTAATAAACGAGGTCTCCACCAGCACCGACGGAATGGAAGGCGATTTTAGCACCACAAACGCCGCCTGCTCGGTATTGCGGCTGTGCAGCCGGTGCACCGGCTTGATCTGTTTAATGATATGCGAGCCGAGCGTCAGGCTGTTTTTGATGGTATCCGTCTGGACTAAATCAAACAGCACCTGCTGGAGCAGATGATCTTTATCACGCGCTTTTTTGCCCGCCAGTTCATCCACGGCGTTCTCCTTATCGGAGAGGTATTTCGCCATCGCGCTACTCGCCCCGCGATTGGAGAGGGCAAACACCGACGCGCCCGCGGCGTTCGGGTTGGTAAAGCCGTCGGCGTGAATCGACATAAAGAGATCCGCGCCGTGCTGATGGGCAATCTCAACGCGGTCATAAAGGGGGATAAATTTATCGCTGGTGCGCGTCAGGCGGGCATCAATGCCGCGCGCGCGCAGCTGGGCGCGGACATTTTTGGCAATCGCCAGCACCACATGCTTCTCTTTCGAGCCATTGTGGCCAATCGCCCCGGTGTCAATCCCACCGTGACCGGGATCAAGCATTACGATGCGCTTTGCACCCGCTTTTTTCGCTTTCGGTTTGCTGTGGCTGTTGCTGGTTTTAAGCGGTGTCTCATCCTTAGCGATAGCACGAGACATACCTGACAAGGTTAATGCGGCCAGGCCTGCTTTCAGGATCTGGCGACGCGAGGTGAGTGTTTTTAATGGTTTAAAGGTGCTCATAGCCTGAAATGGGTTATCCGTGGTGGCAGGTGTTATAGCGTATCGTGTTTGCTGTGACGACAGTCCGTAAGAACTATTGTTTTACTTTTCATTTCAATACGTGACAGAGTGACATTATGCCATTTTTCAGCGGCGATGATGCTGGATATTGGCTAACCGCGCGCCACAGGCCATAATCACCGTTTACACAGCTGAAAAATATGGGGGACATCATGGAGATACGTGTTTTCCGGCAGGAAGATTTTGAAGAAGTGATCACGCTTTGGGAGCGCTGTGAACTGCTGCGCCCGTGGAACGATCCGGAGATGGACATTGAGCGTAAGGTCAATCATGACGTAAGCCTTTTCCTGGTGGCAGAGGTGGGTGGCGAAGTGGTGGGAACGGTAATGGGCGGTTATGACGGCCATCGCGGTTCAGCATATTACCTGGGCGTTCACCCGGAGTTTCGCGGTCGCGGCATCGCCAATGCGCTGCTGAGCCGGCTGGAGAAGAAGTTGATTGCCCGCGGCTGCCCGAAGATTAACCTGATGGTGCGCGACGATAACGAGATGGTGATCGGCATGTATGAGCGCCTGGGGTATGAACACACCGACAGCGTTAATCTTGGCAAGCGCCTGATTGAAGATGAAGAGTACTGAAACTGGCCTTTCGCTGTGAGGAGGGCACTTTTTTCACTTTCGGCACTCCAACAGGCGTTTGGTCAATATAAGGAATTGTGCATGAAACCCCTGCGTATGTTTTTTATCGCGCTGCCGCTGGCGTTAACCGGCTGCTCGACGTTCGCCTCCGTCAACTGGTCTGCCGCGTATCCCTGGAACTGGTTTGGTTCCTCCCTCGAAGTCAACGAGCAGGGCGTTGGCGGCCTGACAGCCAGCACGCCGCTCAATGAACAGGCGATTGGCGATGCGTTAGGCGGCGATTACCACCTGCGCAGCGGCATGAAAACCGATAAAGGCACCATTGTTCGCTATTTCGAAGCGCTGAAAGAGAAGCAGCTGGCGCTGGTGGTCAATGGTGAAAACGGTGCCGTTAGCCGGATTGATGTTACCGATCCCGACATTGCCACCGCTAAAGGGGTTAAAATCGGCGCGCCGTTCAACATCCTCTATGACAAAGCATTCGGCAACTGCGTGAAAGCCTCTGACGCCGATATCGGCGGCATCGAGTGTAAAGCGCCCGACAGCCAGCATATCAGCTATCTCTTCAGCGGCAGCTGGAGCGGCCCGGATGGCTTAATGCCGTCGGATGACACCCTGAAAAGCTGGAAAGTGAGCAAGATCATCTGGCGTCGCTAATCGCATCAGAATAGTCTGATACTGACCCAAAAACAGGTACAATACCGCATCGTTTTTGTGGTCAGTTTTCAGGAGATGTGATGTCCCAGGTTCAGAGCGGCATTTTGCCGGAACATTGCCGTGCGGCAATTTGGATTGAGGCCAGTGTAAAAGGGGAGGCCGATGCCCTGCGTGCCGGCAGCCGTGCGTTTGCCGATAAGCTCGCAAACTTCCAGTTGCAGTTCCCCGACGCGGCGCTCGGCGCGGTGGTTGCGTTTGGTTCCCGCGTCTGGCGTGAATTAAGCAACGGGCAGGGCGCTGAAGAGCTGAAAGATTTTCCCGCCTATGGCAAAGGCCTTGCCCCCGCTACTCAGCACGATGTGCTGATCCACATTCTCTCCCTGCGTCACGATGTGAACTTCTCTGTTGCCCAGGCGGCGCTGGCTGCCTTTGGCGATGCGCTGGAGGTGCAAGAGGAGACGCACGGTTTCCGCTGGGTGGAAGATCGCGATCTCAGCGGTTTTGTCGACGGCACCGAGAACCCGGCCGGCGAAGAGAAACGCCGTGAAGTGGCGATTATCCAGGACGGCGTCGACGCGGGCGGCAGCTACGTGATGGTGCAGCGCTGGGAGCACAACCTGAAGCAGCTTAATCGCATGAGCGTCAGCGATCAGGAGATGATGATCGGGCGCACCAAAGCGGATAACGAAGAGATCGACGCCGATGTGCGCCCGGTAACGTCCCATCTCTCGCGTGTCGATCTGAAAGAGGCGGGCAAGGGGCTGAAGATTGTGCGCCAGAGCCTGCCCTATGGCACCGCCAGCGGCACTCACGGCCTCTATTTCTGCACCTACAGCGCGCGGCTCTATAACATTGAGCAGCAGCTGCTGAGCATGTTCGGCGACCGTGACGGCAAGCGCGACGCCATGCTGCGTTTTACCCGCCCGGTTACCGGTGGTTACTACTTCGCACCCGCACTCGACAGGCTCTTTGCCCTGTAACAAACCCGCGTCACATCAGGCCGGGGCAACCCGGCTTATACCCCTTTCTGCTTATACTCTTTTCTGATTCCAAATCACCAATTGGTATATAAAACCGTTACTGCTTTCACTCCCGTTATAAATAAACTGAACATCGTCGAGTGATTAGCTTATAAGGGTGCGCAATGGCCGTTAACATACTGAAAAAAGGATATCTGACGCTGGCAGCGCTGACGCTGTTGAGCGCGCAGGCACAGGCAACGGAACTGCTCAACAGCTCGTATGATGTCTCGCGCGAGCTGTTTGCGGCGCTGAACCCGCCTTTTGAGCAGCATTGGGCGCAGGAGAATGGCGGCGACAAGCTGACCATCAAGCAATCCCATGCCGGTTCGTCGAAGCAGGCGCTGGCGATTTTGCAGGGACTGAAAGCAGATGTTGTTACCTATAACCAGGTGACGGATGTGCAGATCCTGCACGATAAGGGCAAGCTGATCCCCGCCGACTGGCAGAGCCGCTTACCGAATAACAGCTCGCCGTTCTACTCGACGATGGCGTTCCTTGTGCGCAAGGGCAACCCGAAGAATATCCACGACTGGAACGACCTGGTGCGTTCTGACGTGAAGCTGATCTTCCCGAATCCCAAAACCTCCGGCAACGCCCGCTATACCTATCTGGCGGCCTGGGGCGCAGCCGATCAGGCTGACGGCGGTGATAACGCCAAAACCACCCAGTTTATGACCCAGTTTCTGAAAAACGTTGAGGTGTTCGACACCGGCGGTCGCGGCGCGACCACCACTTTCGTTGAGCGCGGCCTCGGCGATGTGCTGATCACCTTTGAGTCGGAAGTGAATAACATCCGCAAACAGTATGAAGCGCAGGGCTTTGAAGTGGTGGTGCCGAAGGTCAATATCCTCGCCGAGTTCCCGGTGGCGTGGGTGGATAAAAACGTGAAAGCCAACGGCACAGAGAAGGCGGCGAAAGCCTACCTCAACTGGCTCTACTCGCCGCAGGCGCAGACCATCATCACCGATTACTACTACCGCGTGAACAACCCGGAAGTGATGAAAAAGCTGGGTGATAAATTCCCGCAGACCGCGCTGTTCCGCGTGGAAGATAAGTTCGGCTCCTGGCCGGAAGTGATGAAAACCCATTTTGCCAGCGGCGGCGAGCTGGATAAGTTGCTGGCGGCGGGGCATAAGTGATGTTGTCTGGATCGAAACGCGTGCTGCCGGGCTTTGGTTTAAGCCTCGGCAGCAGCCTCTTTTTTGTCTGCCTGATTCTGTTATTACCCTTAAGCGCGCTGGTGATGCAACTGTCGCAGATGAGCTGGGAACAGTACTGGGAAGTGGTCACCAACCCGCAGGTGGTGGCCGCCTATAAAGTGACGCTGCTGGCGGCGTTTGTCGCCTCAATCTTCAACGGCGTCTTCGGCATGCTGATGGCGTGGATCCTTACCCGCTACCGCTTTCCGGGACGTACGCTGCTCGACGCGCTGATGGATCTGCCGTTTGCGCTGCCGACGGCGGTGGCGGGCTTGACGCTGGCCTCGCTCTTCTCCGTTAACGGCTTTTACGGCGAGTGGCTGGCGGCGCTGGATATTAAAGTGACCTACACCTGGCTCGGGATTGCAGTGGCGATGGCCTTTACCAGCATCCCGTTTGTGGTGCGCACGGTGCAGCCGGTGTTGGAAGAGCTTGGCCCGGAGTATGAAGAGGCGGCGGAAACCCTGGGTGCCACGCGCTGGCAGAGTTTCCGTAAAGTGGTGCTGCCGGAGCTGTCGCCTGCACTGATGGCGGGCGTTGCGCTCTCTTTTACCCGCAGCCTCGGTGAGTTTGGCGCGGTGATCTTTATCGCCGGGAATATCGCCTGGAAGACGGAAGTGACCTCGCTGATGATCTTCGTACGTTTGCAGGAGTTTGACTACCCGGCGGCGAGCGCGATTGCTTCAGTCATTCTGGCGGCTTCGCTACTGCTGCTCTTCTCCATCAATACCTTGCAAAGTCGCTTTGGTCAGCGTGTGGTAGGTCACTAATGGCGGAAATAAGTGCATTGAAACGCTATGACAAGCCCCGGGTGAACTGGGGGAAATGGTTTTTAATCGGCACCGGTATTTTGCTTTCAGCTTTTATCCTGCTGGTGCCGATGATCTATATCTTTGTGCAGGCCTTCAGCAAAGGGCTGGCTCCGGTGCTGCAAAACCTCGCCGATGCCGACATGCTGCACGCCATCTGGCTGACGGTGCTGATTGCGCTCATCTCGGTGCCGGTCAACCTGGTCTTCGGCACGCTGCTCGCCTGGCTGGTGACGCGCTTTAACTTTCCCGGCCGCCAGTTGCTGCTGACCCTGCTCGATATTCCATTTGCGGTGTCGCCGGTGGTTGCCGGTCTTATCTATCTGCTCTTTTACGGCACCAACGGCCCGCTTGGCGGCTGGCTGGATGAACATAATCTGCAAATCATGTTCTCCTGGCCCGGCATGGTGCTGGTTACCGTCTTCGTCACCTGCCCATTTGTGGTGCGCGAGCTGGTGCCGGTGATGCTCAGCCAGGGAAGCCATGAGGATGAAGCCGCGATCCTGCTTGGGGCCTCCGGCTGGCAGATGTTCCGCCGCGTCACGCTGCCTAATATCCGCTGGGCGCTGCTTTACGGCGTGGTGCTGACCAACGCACGAGCGATTGGTGAGTTCGGTGCGGTGTCGGTGGTGTCCGGATCGATTCGCGGTGAAACCCTGTCGCTGCCGCTGCAAATTGAGTTACTGGAGCAGGACTACAACACCGTCGGTGCCTTTACCGCCGCGGCCCTGCTGACCCTAATGGCGATTTTGACACTGTTTTTAAAGAGTGCGGTGCAGTGGCGTTTGAACACTCAGGAAAAACGCCTGCACGAGGAGGGAAATCATGAGCATTGAGATTGCGAATATTAAGAAGTCGTTTGGTCGCACCCAGGTGCTGAATGATATCTCTCTGGATATCCCGTCCGGGCAGATGGTGGCGCTGCTGGGCCCCTCAGGCTCCGGTAAAACCACGCTGCTGCGCATTATCGCCGGGCTGGAGCACCAGAGCAGCGGGCGCATCCGTTTTCACGGCACCGATGTCAGCCGCCTGCATGCGCGCGAGCGCCGCGTCGGCTTCGTGTTTCAGCACTATGCGCTGTTCCGCCATATGTCAGTATTCGACAACATCGCCTTTGGTTTAACGGTGCTGCCGCGCCGCGAGCGGCCGAATGCCGCCGCCATCAAAGCGAAAGTGACCAAACTGCTGGAGATGGTGCAGCTGGCGCATCTGGCGGATCGCTACCCGGCGCAGCTCTCCGGCGGGCAGAAGCAGCGTGTGGCGCTGGCGCGTGCGCTGGCGGTTGAACCGCAAATCCTGCTGCTTGATGAACCTTTCGGCGCGCTGGATGCGCAGGTACGTAAAGAGCTTCGCCGCTGGCTGCGTCAGCTGCATGAAGAGCTGAAATTCACCAGCGTCTTCGTGACCCACGATCAGGAAGAGGCGACGGAAGTGGCCGACCGCGTGGTGGTGATGAGCCAGGGGAATATTGAGCAGGCGGACGCGCCGGATCAGGTGTGGCGCGAACCGGCGACCCGCTTTGTGCTGGAGTTTATGGGCGAGGTGAATCGCCTGAAAGGGGTGATTCGCGGCGGGCAGTTCCACGTCGGCGCGCACCACTGGCCGCTTGGCCATACGCCGGTTTATCAGGGCGATATCGATCTCTTCCTGCGCCCATGGGAAGTGGACGTCAGCCGCCGCACCAGCCTTGATTCGCCGCTGCCGGTGCAGGTGCTGGAAGCCAGCCCGAAAGGGCACTACACGCAGCTGGTGGTGCAGCCGCTCGGCTGGAACCCGGATCCGTTAACGGTGGTGATGCGCGACGAGCATCCGCCCCAGCGCGGCGAGCGGCTGTTCGTTGGCTTGCAGAACGCGCGGCTCTATAACGGCGATGAGCGTATTGAGCCCGGCGCGGAGCTTGCTCTGGCTCAGTCAGCCTGATAGCTTAAGGAAACGTGGTTTTTGCCGGGTAGCGCGTTGCTCATCCGGCCGACAAGCCCGGTATGCGTCATGCGGACCGGGTTTTTTATTGGACAGCGATCGTGAACACATTAGAAGAGACTATTGGCAATACGCCGCTGGTCAAATTACAGCGCCTCACCCCGGATAACGGCAGTGAAATTTGGGTCAAGCTTGAAGGTAACAATCCGGCCGGTTCGGTAAAAGACCGCGCTGCGCTGTCGATGATTGTGCAGGCGGAACGGCGCGGCGAAATCAAACCTGGCGATGTGCTGATTGAAGCAACCAGCGGCAACACCGGCATTGCGCTGGCGATGATTGCGGCGCTGAAGGGCTATCGCATGAAGCTGCTGATGCCGGACAACATGAGCCAGGAGCGCCGCGCGGCAATGCGTGCTTATGGTGCCGAGCTGATTCTGGTCAGTAAAGAGCAGGGCATGGAGGGGGCGCGCGATCTGGCCCTTGAGATGGCGGCGCGCGGTGACGGCAAGCTGCTCGATCAGTTCAATAATCCCGATAATCCCTACGCCCATTACACCACTACCGGCCCGGAAATCTGGCAGCAGACGCAGGGGCGCATCAGCCACTTTGTCTCCAGCATGGGCACCACCGGCACCATCACCGGCGTTTCACGTTTCCTGCGTGAGCAGGCGAAAAAGGTGACGATTGTTGGCCTTCAGCCGGAAGAGGGGAGCAGCATTCCCGGTATTCGCCGCTGGCCTGCGGATTATATGCCGGGCATTTTTAACGCCGATTTGGTGGATGAGGTGCTGGATATCCAGCAGCGCGAGGCGGAAAATACCATGCGCGCGCTGGCGGTCAAAGAGGGCATCTTCTGCGGCGTCAGTTCTGGCGGCGCGGTCGCCGGCGCGATTCGGGTGGCGAAAGCAAACCCGGGCGCGGTGATTGTCGCCATCATTTGCGATCGCGGCGATCGCTATCTGTCGACCGGCGTGTTTGGTGAAGAGAGTTATTCGCAGGGCGCGGGGATTTAACCCGTCAAGGAGACAAAATGGAGATGATCCTGTTCAGGGATAAAACCCGGGCGCAGCAGGCCGATATCGTCGCGGTTCAGTCGCAGGTGGTTTACGGCAGCGTGGGCAACAGCATTGCAGTACCCAATATTCGTCAGCACCAGCTTAACGTTCTGGCCGTTCCTACGGTGCTGTTCAGCAATACTCCGCATTACGACACCTTTTATGGCGGCGTTATTCCCGATGAGTGGTTCAGCGGCTATTTACAGGCGCTGGAAGAGCGTGATGTACTGCGCAGCGTGAAGGCGGTAACAACCGGCTACATGGGCAGCGCCAGCCAGATCAAGCTGCTGGCGAAGTGGCTGACGGCGCTGCGGGAGAAACACCCGGAGCTGCTGATTCTGGTCGATCCGGTGATTGGCGATATCGACAGCGGCATCTATGTGAAACCGGAAATTCCTGAGGCGTACCGCGAAGTTATGCTGCCGCTGGCGCAAGGCATTACGCCGAATGTGTTTGAGCTTGAAGTGCTGAGTGGCAAACCGTGCCGCGATCTGCAAAGTGCGATTGCCGCGGCGCAGGGATTGCTCTCCTCGTCATTGCGCTGGGTGGCAATCACCAGCGCGCCGGTGGACCGCAACGATGGACAGATCCATGTAGTAGTGGTCTCAGCCGAGGGCGTCAATATCAGCAGCTATCCGCGCGTGGCGACGGATCTGAAAGGGACGGGCGATCTCTTCTGCTCCGAACTGGTGAGCGGCATTATTCAGGGCAAAGCGCTGGATATGGCGGTGCAGGCTGCGGGTGAGCGGGTGGTGGAAGTGATGGGTTATACCCTTGAGAAGGGGTATGACGAGCTGATTTTACCGCCGCGCTAAAACAAAAATGGCACCTTACGGTGCCATTTTTTTAGACTGTAGAGCGCTTACTTCTTGATGCGGATCACCGGGGTTTCACCCACGGTCACGCTACCAGAGAGTTTGATCAGCTCTTTGATCTCATCCATGTTAGAGATAACAACCGGCGTCAGCGTGGATTTTGCTTTCTCTTCCAGCAGCGGCAGGTCGAACTCGATAACCGGATCGCCAACTTTAACGCGCTGGCCTTCTTCCGCGATGCGTTTGAAACCTTCACCTTTCAGTTCAACGGTATCAATACCGAAGTGAACGAAGAGTTCGATGCCGCTATCGGATTCGATAGAGAAGGCATGGTTGGTTTCAAAGATTTTGCCGATAGTCCCGTCAACCGGAGCGACCATTTTGTTGCCGGTCGGTTTGATAGCAATGCCGTCGCCGACGATTTTTTCAGCGAACACCACATCCGGTACATCTTCAATGTTAACGATTTCGCCAGACAGCGGGGCAATGATCTCAATGGCGCCGGTCTCTTTCTTATCGTCAGAAACCAGAGATTTCAGTTTATCGAACAAACCCATGATCTTCTCCTAAGCAGTAATTTGGGCCGCATCTCGTGGATTAGCAGATTGTTTTTTCTTCAATGAACTTGTTAACCAGCGTCATTAACTCGTCCGTTGTCGGTTGAGCAAGAGCCTGCTCTGCTAACACCTTCGCATCTTCGAAGTTCGTGTTACGAATAATCTTCTTAATGCGCGGGATAGAAATGGCACTCATACTGAATTCATCCAGACCCATCCCCAGCAACAGAAGTGTAGCACGTTCGTCGCCAGCAAGCTCACCACACATGCCGGTCCATTTACCTTCAGCATGAGAAGCATCAATAACTTGCTTGATCAGGTTGAGTACGGACGGCGACATCGGCTGGTAAAGATGTGAAATCATATCATTACCGCGGTCAACTGCCAGGGTGTACTGCGTTAAATCATTGGTGCCGATACTAAAGAAGTCCACTTCTTTCGCCAGATGGCGCGCAATCGTCGCGGCGGCAGGGGTTTCTACCATCACGCCGATTTCGATGGATTCGTCAAAGGCTTTGCCTTCGTCGCGCAGTTCCTGTTTGTAGATCTCAATCTCTTTCTTCAGTGCACGCACTTCTTCAACAGAGATGATCATCGGGAACATAATGCGCAGTTTGCCGAAAGCAGAGGCACGCAGGATAGCGCGAACCTGATCGCGCAGGATCTCTTTGCGATCCATGGCGATACGGATGGCGCGCCAGCCGAGGAACGGGTTCTCTTCTTTCGGGAAGTTCATGTACGGCAGCTCTTTGTCGCCGCCGATGTCCATGGTACGTACAATCACGGCCTGGGAGCCACACGCTTCCGCTACCGCTTTGTAGGCGTCGAACTGCTCTTCTTCGGTCGGCAGCGCGTCGCGATCCATAAACAGGAATTCGGTACGGTAGAGGCCAACGCCTTCAGCGCCGTTGCGCTCCGCGCCCGCGACATCGCGAACGGTACCGATGTTGGCGCACACTTCGACCTGATGGCCATCAAGGGTGATCGCCGGCAGATCTTTCAGCTTCGCCAGTTCAGCTTTCTCTTCCGCGACCTGCGCCTGCGCTGCGCGCAGTGCGTCGATCTCGTCGTCGCTCGGGTTGACGTAAACTTTGTTGTTTACCGCATCAAGGATCAGATAGTCGCCGTTTTTCACCTGAGTGGTGACGCTACCGGTGCCCACAATCGCCGGCAGCTCAAGGGAGCGCGCCATGATCGACGTGTGGGAGGTACGACCGCCAATGTCGGTGATAAAGCCGAGCACTTTTTTCAGGTTCAGCTGTGCAGTTTCGGACGGTGTCAGATCGGCTGCGACCAGGATAACTTCATCCTGAATGGCGCTCAGATCGATAATCGGCATACCCAGAATGTTGCGCAGCAGACGTTTACCAATGTCGCGCACGTCAGCCGCACGCTCTTTCAGGTATTCATCGTCCAGCTCTTCCAGGGCGGTTGCCTGACCTTCGATAACTTCATGGGCTGCCGCGTCGGCAGTCATGCTCTTATCTTTAATCAGGGCTATGATTTCCTGCTCCAGCTCCTCATCTTCCAGCAACATGATGTGGCCTTCGAAGATGGCTTCTTTTTCTTCGCCGAAAGTTTCACCTGCTTTCGTTTTGATCGCTTCCAGTTGCGCCGATGCCTTGGCACGACCGCTCAGGAAACGCTCAACTTCCTGATCAACCTTGTCGGCAGAAACTTTCTTCCGGTCGATGACGATCTCATCTTCTTTCAGCAAAAGTGCTTTGCCAAAAGCGATACCCGGGGATGCTAAAATGCCTGAAATCATAACCCTACCTTTACTTGTGACTGATCTTTAAAGAAACCCGCGAAAAACTTACTCGAGTTCCGCCATCAGTTTAACCAGATGTTCAACTGCTTTCTGCTCATCTTCGCCTTCAGCGGTCAGAGTCACAACGGTACCCTGAGTCAGGCCCAGAGTTTGCAGTTTGAACAGGCTTTTTGCGCTGGCGCTTTTGCCGTTGGAGGTCACAGTGATTTCAGAAGAGAAGCCTTTTGCTTCTTTAACAAACTGAGCAGCAGGGCGAGTGTGCAGACCGTTCGGAGCTGTAATGGTAACTTCTTGCTGGAACATTGTATTTCCCCAACTTATAGGTTTAGTGTTGTGGAACTAAAGTCTAGCCTGGCGGCAGGACTTTAGCCTGTATAGTTAGCGCTGGCGTAACGAGCCAAGGTACAGATGCCAGAAAGGCGCGGTCTCGTGCAGACGCTGATGGTCGCTGACGTTTCGCACGTCATTAAACATTATGCCGTGAAAGCCAGAATTGAACCAAATCATAAAAACGATTCAGCCAGGTGAAATCTGACTTCGATTAATTTCGCGCTTCAAAATAAATGTGATGGTTAAATACCAGACCAGGCCATTTTCGGCAATGCCAGGTGGGACAAAAGTTTGATGTATGCCACAAAAAAGCACCCCGATGGGTGCTTTTTTGCGCTGATTTAACAATCTGGCATCACTGTTGCAATTCTTTCTCAGTAAAGAGATCGGCAAACAGTGCAGTGCTGAGGTAACGCTCACCGGAAGAGGGGAGGATAACCACAATATTTTTATTGGTAAAGGCCTCATCTTCCTGAAGTTTGAGCGCGGCCGCAACGGCAGCACCAGATGAGATACCGGCCAGAATGCCTTCCTCTTCCATCAGGCGACGCGCGGTGCTGATCGCCTCTTCATCGGTAATCTTCACCACTTTATCAATTAGCTTCAGATCGAGGTTGCCCGGAATAAAACCGGCACCGATACCCTGAATTTTATGTTTGCCGGGCTTAATCTCTTCGCCCGCCAGCGCCTGTGAAATCACCGGTGAGTCGGTAGGCTCCACGGCCACGGTAATCAGATCGGTTTTGCCCTTGGTGTTTTTGATAAAGCGGGTAACGCCCGTCAGCGTGCCGCCGGTGCCCACGCCAGAGATAAAGACATCCACCTGGCCGTCGGTATCTTCCCAAATTTCAGGACCGGTAGTTTTTTCGTGGATCTCCGGGTTCGCCGGGTTGCTGAACTGCTGAAGCAGCAGGAACTTCGCCGGATCGCTGGCGACAATCTCTTCCGCTTTCTGAATCGCGCCCTTCATCCCTTTCGCGCCTTCGGTCAGCACCAGGTTTGCGCCAAGCGCTTTCAGCAGCTTGCGACGCTCAATGCTCATGGTTTCCGGCATGGTCAGCGTCAGCTTGTAACCGCGCGCTGCGGCAACATAGGCCAGCGCAATCCCGGTGTTGCCGCTGGTCGGTTCGACCAGTTCGACGCCCGGTTTCAGCACACCACGTTTTTCGGCATCCCAAATCATATTGGCACCGATACGGCATTTTATGCTGAAGCTCGGGTTACGCGACTCGACCTTCGCCAGAATGCGTCCGTTACCGATGCGGTTCAGTCGAACCAGCGGCGTATGACCAATGGTCAGCGAGTTGTCTTCATAAATCTTACTCATAGCCCGTCCTTAACTGTATGAAATTTGGGAACCGACCCAGCATACGCACTTACTGATGATGCGGAAGTAAGGATTTCGCATATCTATATGCTGCGACGAAATAATGGTTATCAGTATGGAATAAGAAAAGGAATAGTTCCTTAGCGCCAGCTGGCAAGCTTATTGCGGTAACAGTCGACCCACATGGCCGTCGCGCCGCAGACCGCCACCGGCATCACCACCAGATTGAGCACCGGTATCAGCGTGAAGAGGCTGGTCAGCGCGCCGAACTGCATATTGATTACTTTCCGTTCGCGCAACGCAGAGCGCATGGTTTTAAACGGCACTTTGTGGTTGTCAAACGGGTAGTCGCAATACTGGATCGCCAGCATCCAGGCGCTAAACATGAACCAGAGCACCGGGGCGACGGTCTGCCCGATACCGGGGATAAAATAGAGGATAAGCAGGATCGCGGCGCGCGGCAGGTACCAGGCGAGCTTTTGCCACTCGCGCTTCATGATGCGAGGCAGATCTTTCATCATTCCGAATACGCCAACATCCGGCGGCGTCGCGCCCGTTAATCGCGCTTCCAGTTGCTCGGCCAGCAAGCCATTAAAGGGCGCGGCAATCCAGTTGGCGAGGGTTGAAAAGAAGTAGCCAAACACCAGCAGGATGGAGATAACGATAATTGGCCATAATAGATAGCTAAGCCACTGTAGCCAGTCCGGTACGTGGCTCATCAGCGTTGGGATCCAGCTGTCGAGGCGGGTAAAAAGCCACCAGAATGCGCCGCCCATCAGCAGGATATTGACCAGCAGGGGCAGGATCACGAAGCGGCGAATGCCCGGTAACGTGACCAGTTTCCAGCCTTGAGAAAAGTAGTAAAGACCGCTGCGCGCAGCGCCAGGCGAGGATGAAACCATGATTTGGCTGGACTCCTTTTAAACTCATGCGAAAAAACCGAAGCTTATAATATTCACCGGACGGGGGAAACCTGTTCGGAAATGTTCGAAAAAACAGCAAAAAGTACGATTTAATTCATCTTTATGCGGTGAATGCTTCCCATCCACTTGCACTTGGCCTAATGCGCAAATACTCTTAGTGAGTAAATGTTTGCCGTGGTGGCAAGGTGTTAGAACAACAGAGAATATAATGATGCAGGATTTGCGTCTGATATTAATCATTGTTGGCGCGATCGCCATAATCGCTTTACTGGTTCACGGTTTCTGGACCAGTCGCAAAGAACGCTCTTCTATGTTCCGCGATCGCCCACTAAAACGTATGAAATCGCGACGTGACGACGACGAGTTTGAGGACGAGGACGTCGAAGAGGACGAAGGCGTTGGTGAAGTTCGGGTGCATAAAACCCACAGCGCACCGAAGGCCAGCGTAGAGCAGGAAAATCCGCGTCATGCCGCGCAGCATCAATACCAGCCGCCTTATGCGTCGGCCCAGCCACGCCCGTCGGCTCCGCCGGTTCAGCAGAGCGAGCCCGCGCACCACGCGCCGCAACCCTATTCGCAGCCGCAGCAGCCGGAGCGCCCCGTTGTCGAGCCGCGCATAGTGGAGCCGCAGCCTGTTGCCCAGCCGACCGCGCCTGCCCAGCCGCAGATGGCACCGCAGCACTTTCCGCAACCGCCGTCACATCATCAGCCTTCGGCACATCAAGGTGCCCAACAGCCGCAGATGCAGCCTCAGGTTCACGAGCCTGCACCGAAGCCAGAGCCGGAGCCGGTTGTGGAAGCGCCGGTAGAAAAACCGCAGCGTAAAGAGACGGTGATTATTATGAACGTTGCGGCCCATCACGGCGCGGCGCTCAATGGCGAAGTGCTGCTTAACAGCATCCTGCAGGCCGGTTTCAAATTTGGCGATATGAATATCTTCCATCGTCATCTCAGTCCGGACGGCAGCGGCCCGGCGCTCTTCAGCCTGGCTAACATGGTCAACCCTGGCACATTTGATGTCGAAACCATGGGCGAGATGGCAACCCCTGGCGTAACGATCTTTATGCAGGTGCCGTCTTACGGCGACGAGTTGCAGAACTTCAAGCTGATGCTGCAGTCGGCACAGCATATCGCCGATGAAGTGGGCGGTGTGGTGCTCGATGACCAGCGTCGGATGATGACGCCGCAGAAGCTGCGTGAATACCAGGCGCGTATTCGCGAAGTGAAAGACGCTAACGCGTAACGGCGCGTCACGACACATTCCCTTCCAGAACCCCCGCTCGTCGGGGGTTTTTTACATTGATGGTGCGATATGGAATCAATTGAACAACAACTGACAGAACTGCGAACTACCCTTCGCCATCATGAACATCTCTATCACGTTATGGACGCGCCGGAGATCCCGGATGCCGAGTACGATCGCCTGATGCGCGAGCTGCGCGAGCTGGAAGCGCAGCATCCAGATCTGATTACGCCCGATTCGCCGACCCAGCGCGTTGGTGCCGCGCCGCTCACCGCCTTTACGCAGATACGCCATGAAGTGCCGATGCTGTCGCTCGATAACGTCTTCGACGAAGAGAGCTTTCTGGCATTCAATAAACGCGTACAGGATCGCTTAAAGAGCAGCGATGCACTGATCTACTGCTGCGAGCTGAAGCTCGACGGCCTGGCGGTCAGCCTGCTGTATGAAAACGGCGTGCTGATGCGCGCTGCCACCCGCGGCGATGGCACTACCGGGGAAGATATTACTTCTAACGTGCGCACCATCCGCGCCATTCCGCTGAAACTGCGCGGGGAGAACATTCCGGCGCGGCTGGAAGTGCGCGGCGAAGTTTTCCTGCCGCAATCCGGCTTTGAAAAGATCAATGAAGAGGCGCGCCGCACCGGCGGGAAAGTGTTTGCTAACCCGCGTAACGCCGCCGCCGGGTCACTGCGTCAGCTCGATCCGCGTATCACCGCGAAGCGTCCGCTCACCTTCTTCTGCTACGGCATTGGCATCCTCGAAGGCGGCGAGCTGCCCAACAGCCACCTGGCGCGTTTGCAGCAGTTTAAAGCGTGGGGGCTGCCGGTGAGCGATCGCATCCGCTTGTGCGGCACGCCGGAAGAGGTGCTGGCGTTCTACCATAAAGTTGAGGAAGACCGCCCGACGCTCGGGTTTGATATCGATGGTGTGGTAATCAAAGTCGACTCCCTCGATCTGCAAGCGCAGCTCGGCTTTGTGGCCCGTGCGCCGCGCTGGGCGGTAGCGTTCAAATTCCCGGCGCAGGAGCAGCTGACGTTTGTGCGCGATGTCGAGTTCCAGGTAGGGCGCACCGGGGCGATAACCCCTGTCGCACGCCTTGAGCCGGTACACGTTGCCGGCGTGCTGGTCAGTAACGCCACCCTGCATAATGCCGATGAGATTGACCGTCTTGGCCTGCGTATCGGTGACAAAGTGGTGATTCGCCGCGCCGGAGATGTGATCCCGCAGGTGGTGAATGTGGTGCTCTCGGAACGTCCGGAAGAGACGCGGGAAGTCACCTTCCCGGCGCACTGCCCGGTGTGCGGCTCTGATGTCGAGCGTGTGGAAGGCGAAGCCGTTGCCCGCTGTACTGGCGGCCTCATCTGTGGCGCACAGCGCAAAGAGTCGCTTAAGCATTTCGTCTCGCGCCGCGCGATGGATGTGGATGGCATGGGCGATAAGATTATCGACCAGCTGGTTGAGAAGGAGTACGTCCACACGCCTGCGGATCTCTTCCGCTTAACTGCCGGTAAGCTGACCGGTCTCGATCGGATGGGGCCGAAGTCAGCACAAAACGTGGTCAACGCGCTGGAAAAAGCGAAAGAGACCACCTTTGCCCGTTTCCTCTATGCGCTCGGCATTCGCGAAGTAGGCGAAGCGACGGCGGCAGGGCTGGCGGCCTACTTCGGCACGCTGGAGGCATTGATAGCGGCCTCGGTTGACGAGTTGCAAAAAGTGCCCGATGTCGGCGTGGTGGTGGCAAAACACGTGCATAACTTCTTCAGTGAAGAGAGCAACCGCGACGTGATTCGCCAGCTGACGGAAGAAGTAGGCATTCACTGGCCCGCGCCGCAGGTGGTTAACGCCGAGGAGATCGACAGCCCATTTGCCGGTAAAACCGTGGTGTTAACCGGTAGCCTGAGCCAGCTTTCGCGCGACGAGGCCAAAGAGCGCTTAACGGCGCTGGGGGCGAAAGTGGCTGGCAGCGTATCGAAGAAGACCGATCTGGTAATTGCCGGCGAAGCCGCAGGCTCGAAGCTGGCAAAAGCACAGGAGCTGGGCATTGCGGTCATTGATGAAGATGAAATGATTCGTCTGCTGGGAGCCTGAATGGAGAAGGAGCAGCTGATAGAGATCGCCAATATGGTAATGCCTTTTGGCAAATACCAGGGGCGTCGGCTGATTGATCTGCCGGAGGAGTATCTGCTCTGGTTCGCCCGTAAGGATCAATTTCCCGCCGGGCGGCTTGGTGAGTTAATGCAAATCACCTTAGTGATTAAAACCGAGGGGCTGAGCCATCTGGTTCAGCCCCTCAAGCGGCCTTAAGCTTTCGCCGCTTCCTGCGCGGCGTGCTGCTCCGCCTTACGTTTGTAACGGCGGGCCAGCACGGCGCACACCATCAGCTGGATCTGGTGGAAAATCATCAGCGGCAGCACCATCATGCCGATCACCGACGTCGGGAAGAGAATATTGGCCATCGGTATGCCGTTGGCGAGGCTCTTTTTCGAACCGCAGAAGACAATCGTAATCTCATCCGCTTTATTGAAGCCGCATTTGCGCGCCACCAGAATATTTATCGCAATCACAATCGCCAGCAGGACGATGCTCGCCGCCACGATAAACATCAGCGAGCCGAGGCCCACTTTGTGCCAGATGCCGTTCACCACCGCTTCACTAAAGGCGGAGTAAACCACCAGCAGAATCGAGGTCTGGTCGGTTTTGGAGATCCACTTTTTATGTTTGGTGACGAATCCCGCCGTCCACGGGCGTGACAGGTGACCGAGCACAAACGGCAGCAGCAGTTGCAGCATGATTTTGCCAACCTGCTCAAGGCTACCCTGCGCGCCATGGAGGTTCATCAGCAGGCCGACTAACAGCGGCGACAGGAAGATCCCCAGCAGGCTGGAGGCCGACGCCGAGCAGACCGCTGCCGCGACGTTACCGCCCGCCAGAGAGGTAAAGGCGATGGCCGACTGCACCGTGGCGGGCAGAATGCAGAGATAGAGGAAGCCGGTATAAAGCTCCTGGCTGATATTGACCGGCGACCACCAGACAAACAGCACGCCGAGCGCCGGGAAAAGCACGAAGGTGCTACACATCACCCACAGGTGTAAACGCCAGTGGCTGCCGCCAGCAATAATCGCCTCACGGGAAAGCTTCGCGCCATGCATAAAAAAGAGCAGCGCAATCGCGGCGGTGGTCAGCCATTCGAAAAAGGGGACAAAACTGCCACGCGCCGGGAAGAAAGAGGCCAGCAGAACGACGCACACCAGCGTCAGGGTAAAGGGATCAAGGATACGAAAAAGTTTCATGTGCACTCCTGAAAGTCGATGGCGCTATTGTGCTTTGTCTGCTTTGAGAAATAAAATTGATTTATTGCATCCATTCATGAATTTATCAGATGAATTATTCACTCCGTCAATTACGTGTCTTTGTCACCGTCGCGCAGGCGAAGAGTTTCAGCCGTGCCGGGGAGATGATCGGCCTCAGCCAGTCGGCGGTCAGCCACAGCGTAAAAGAGCTGGAGCGTCAGACCGGCGTCAAGCTGCTGGATCGCACTACCCGGGAAGTGGTGCTGACCGAAGCGGGCCAGCAGCTGGCCGGGCGGCTGGAACGGCTATTAGATGAGCTTAGCAGCACGCTGCGCGAAGCGGGGAGGGTAGGGCAGCAGTTAACCGGAACGGTGCGCGTCGCTGCCAGCCAGACTATCTCCGCGCATCTCATTCCGCACTGTATCGCCAGCAGCAACAAGCGCTACCCGGAGATCGATTTTGTGCTGCATGACCGCCCGCAGCAGTGGGTGCTGGAGAGTATTCGCCAGGGTGAAGTCGATTTTGGCATTGTGATCGATCCCGGCCCGGCAAGCGATCTGGAGATCGAGGAGATCCTCGCCGAGCCCTTTTTCCTGCTGTGCCGCAACGATCACTCCTGGGCGCCGCTTGATGCCGTGCCGTGGTCGGCGCTGGATGGTGCCCGGCTGGTGGTGCAGGATTACGCCTCCGGCAGCCGTCCACTGATCGATGCCGCGCTCCATCACTTTGCGGTGCGGGCGAAAATCGTGCAGGAGATTGGTCATCCGGCGACGCTTTTTCCGATGGTGGAAGCGGGGATTGGCATCAGCATTCTGCCCGCGCTGGCATTGCCACTCCCGCAGGGTAGTCAACTGATGGTGAAACGGCTGGTGCCGGATATGCAGCGCAAAATTATGCTGGTACGGCGCAAAAACCGATCGCTTTCCGGCGCGGCGCAGGCGTTATGGGATGTGGTGCGAGAAGAGGCCCGGTGTTTAAACCGGGCCCGGGAGAACGATCCGCTCTTTACTCAGATGTAGATATCAACCTGATGATCGACTGAAGGGTTATTCACGCCTTCAATTTTGCCCTGCGTCGGGGTGTTCGGATGGTTTTGCGTCTGCTTCTGCTCAGCTTCTTCAGCCTGCTTGCGCATTAACTGTTGTAGCTGTGCCTGCAGCAGCTGGATCTGTTGCTGAATCTGCTCTTGCTGTTTCTTTTTCTCTTCAGTCGTCCCTTCGCCATTAGGGATATCTTTTAACTGCTGGGTAAGTTTGGCGATCTGCTGCGTCACGCGGCTGATTTGAGATGCGGTGTCGCTACCGGCGGAAGATGAACCGCTGGTGCCGCCGCCCTGAACAGAGGGGGTTGCTGCCGAAATGGTAGTCATTGAAAACTCCTTTTTTGCCTTAAAAGAGTGTTATCGGCCCAATTGTGGCGGACTTAAATAAGAAGCGTGTGAGGATGTGTCAGTCGAAAGCGCTTACCCGGCAAACTGCCTGCTGGCGCTGCGCTTAGCAGGCCTACGAAAACCGGGTGCGGAGAGATATTGTAGGCCGGATAAGGCGCAGCCGCCATCCGGCAAGAAGAGGGCACAAATCTTTCAAATCGCAGATAGCAAAAAAGCGCCGCAAGCGCCATTTTTTACATTGGTGGGTCGTGCAGGATGACTCGCTTCGCTCGCCCTTCGGGCCGTCGCCGCAAGCGGCTCCGTTGTCTCACTACGTTCGACCCGAACCTGCCGCAGGTATATTCGTCTCATCCTGAGACTCACCCTACGGGCCAACGCTTCGCGTTGTTCAAAATTGTTCCCTACAATTTTGTCGAATCTTTGAAACCGGCAGATAGCAAAAAAGCGCCTTTAGGGCGCTTTTTTACATTGGTGGGTCGTGCAGGATTCGAACCTGCGACCAATTGATTAAAAGTCAACTGCTCTACCAACTGAGCTAACGACCCGAAGTGGTGGGTGATGACGGGATCGAACCGCCGACCCCCTCCTTGTAAGGGAGGTGCTCTCCCAGCTGAGCTAATCACCCACTTCGGTACTTCAATGATAAGAATTCGCTGGCGAGAAAGTGGTGGGTGATGACGGGATCGAACCGCCGACCCCCTCCTTGTAAGGGAGGTGCTCTCCCAGCTGAGCTAATCACCCACTTCTCATTCTTATCTACACTGCGGGAACCACAAAATTTGTGGTGGGTGATGACGGGATCGAACCGCCGACCCCCTCCTTGTAAGGGAGGTGCTCTCCCAGCTGAGCTAATCACCCCCGCTGTGTGGAGTCGCATTATAGGGAGAGTTGAAAATGAGTCAACGCATTTTCTAAAGAAATTGTTCGTTCGTCGTAAAATTAGACAAACCGCTGATGAATCGATCGCGAGCGCATGATTTATAAACAAAATAGCCCGTTTGCTGCGCCATTTCGGTAACAACATTGAGGAATCAGCCCACAGTGATAGAATATCGCCCACTTTTCTATTAGGTATTGCCGACGGTCGGCATCGCTATCAACGTAAGGCCAATTCATGAAAATCAAAACTCGCTTCGCGCCAAGCCCCACCGGCTATTTGCACGTTGGCGGCGCGCGCACTGCTCTCTACTCCTGGCTGTTTGCCCGCAATCAAGGCGGTGAGTTTGTGCTGCGCATCGAAGACACCGATCTCGAGCGTTCCACTCCGGAAGCAATCGAAGCCATTATGGATGGCATGAACTGGCTGAGCCTCGAGTGGGATGAAGGCCCGTACTTCCAGACCAAACGCTTCGACCGCTATAACGCGGTGATTGATGAAATGCTGGAAGCGGGCACCGCCTATAAATGCTACTGCTCCAAAGAGCGCCTCGAGCAGCTGCGCGAAACGCAGATGGCAAACAACGAAAAACCGCGTTACGACGGCCGCTGCCGCCATGACCATACTCACCATGCTGCTGATGAGCCGTGCGTGGTGCGTTTTGCCAACCCGCAGGATGGATCGGTAATTTTTGACGATCAGATCCGCGGTCCGATCGAGTTCAGCAACATGGAACTCGACGATCTGATTATTCGCCGTACCGATGGCTCCCCGACCTACAACTTCTGCGTTGTTGTCGATGACTGGGATATGGAGATCACCCACGTCATCCGCGGTGAAGACCACATCAACAACACCCCGCGCCAGATCAACATCCTGAAAGCGCTGAACGCGCCGGTGCCGGTTTACGCGCACGTTTCAATGATCAACGGCGACGACGGTAAAAAACTCTCCAAGCGCCATGGCGCAGTGAGCGTGATGCAGTATCGCGATGATGGTTACCTGCCGGAAGCGCTGCTTAACTACCTGGTGCGTCTGGGCTGGTCCAGCGGCGATCAGGAGATCTTTAGCCGCGAAGAGATGATCAAACTCTTCTCGCTGGGCGCGGTAAGCAAATCCGCCAGTGCGTTTAATACTGACAAACTGCTGTGGCTGAACCATCACTACATCAACACCCTGGCGCCGGAGTATGTTGCTACCCATCTGCAGTGGCACATTGAGCAGGAAAATATTGATACCCGCACCGGTCCGCAGCTGGCGGAGCTGGTCACGCTGCTGGGCGAGCGCTGCAAAACGCTGAAAGAGATGGCGGCAAGCTGCCGTTACTTCTATGAAGAGTTTGCGGAATTCGACGCTGATGCGGCGAAAAAGCACCTGCGTCCGGTTGCGCGTCAGCCGCTGGAAGTGGTCCGCGACAAACTCGCCGCCATTACCGACTGGAGTGCTGAAAACGTCCATCATGCCATTCAGGCCACCGCCGATGAGCTGGAAGTGGGCATGGGTAAAGTTGGCATGCCGCTGCGCGTAGCAGTAACCGGTGCCGGTCAGTCGCCGGGTCTGGATGTTACCGTTCACGCGATTGGTAAGACCCGTAGCATTGAGCGCATCAATAAAGCGCTGGGCTTTATCGCTGAGCGTGAAAGCCAGCAGTAAGCCAAAAAAAAGCCGCCTGAAAAGGCGGCTTTTTTAATTGTTCAGACATACGCCAGTGCGCAGCTTAACGCGCAACCACAAAGCGTTTATCGTCATCCATATACGTTTTTTCGCCTGCCGGAGCCATAATTGAACCGAAGTTCATATGAGCGCGCAGTTTCCAGCTCGCCGGAATATTCCAGGTGCGCTGCACATCTTCATCCACCAGCGGGTTGTAGTGCTGCAGGTTAGCGCCAATACCTTTCTCTGCCAGCGCAACCCAGACAGCATACTGGGCGATACCGGTACTGTGTTCAGACCACACCGGGAAGTTATCGGCATACGCGGCGAACTGCTCCTGTAAGCGGGTCACCACTTCCTGATCTTCAAAGAACAGCACCGAACCTGCTGCTGCCGCAAAACCATCTAATTTTTGCGAAGTACCGTGGAAATTCTCTTCCGGCACGATTTTCTTCAGCTGCGCGCGAGTCAGTTCCCAGAACTGCTCATGCTCTTTACCCAGCAGGATCAGCGCACGTGAACTTTGCGAGTTGAACGCCGACGGTGCCTGGCGAATCGCTTCTTTAATAAGGTCAATCACCTCATCTTCTGCCAACGGCAGGTTTTTGCCGAGAGCATAGATCGTTCTACGTTGTGTAGCTAAAGCGAGAAAATTATCTGACATGATTCCTCCTGAAGTTATCTGCACCTCCGCTGTGCTGTCATCAGCAAACGGCGGAAAAAGCGCCCGAAGCAAATTTATAACCGGTTGATCATTCATTGCATCAATATGCTGCCTCGAAAAAGCATAGGCCTGGGATGCAATAAAGAAAAGTCCAACAATTTGCCGTTAACATTCAAAAAATTAGAATGAGCCAGAGAGCCACGCGGCGTTACACCGCCAGCCAGCGCCGCCAGATAAAGCGTAAAACATAGAATTCGATGGTGCCGAGCAGCAAAAACCAGAGGCAGTAGAGCAGGGTATAAAACTGGTTTAAATCCAGCAGATGGAAGGTTTGCATCAGCGTTTGCGCCAGCTGCATGCCCAGCTGTGGCGCAGGTAGCAGCAGCACAGAGACAAAAGAGAGCAGCAGGATGCCCGCAAGCGTGACCATCGTTTCGAGGGGATGTTTCATAAGCGTTAATCATTGATGAAAAAACGCATTGTCGGGGAAAGCTGGCCTGAGCGCAACGTTCCCCGACCTTCACTCAGGCGACCACGAAGCGGCCGACCAGCTCTGACATGGTTTCAGACTGTTGATCCAGCAGCTGGCTGGCGCTGGCCGCACTCGCCACCAGACCGGCGTTTTGCTGCGTGACTTGCTCTAGCTGGTTGAGCGCTTCATGCACCTGCGAGACGCCGAGCGACTGTTCATTAGCCGCGTGGGCAATATCGCTGACAAACGACAGCATCTGGCCGGTATTCTCGCGAGCCGCATGCAGCGCGCGATCCGATGCCTGCGCCAACGCCACGCCTTGCTGGATCTGATCCATATTTTTACTCACCAGTTCGCGGATCTGCTGTGCCTCGTTGGCGCAGCGCTGTGACAGGTTACGCACCTCTGATGCCACCACCGCAAAGCCTTTGCCCAGCTCACCGGCGCGTGCCGCTTCCACCGCGGCATTCAGCGCCAGCAGGTTGGTCTGAAACGAGATCTCATCAATCGAGCTGACAATGTTGGAGATCTGTTCGCTGGAGTACCGGATAGCCGACATGCTGTTGCTGGTTTCACCCGCCACGCGGCTCGCTTCCTGTACCTGTTTCTCCATCTCCTGCGTCAGTCGTTTTGCTTCATTAGCATTGTCTGCCGTCATGTTTACCGCAGTCGCAATCTGCTCCATGCTGGCGGCAGTCTCGACCAGCGAGGCCGCCTGTTGATCGGTGCGGGAAGCCAGATCCTGGTTGCCGCTGGCGATCTCAGAGCTGGCGCCGCGCAGCACGCCTGCGCCATGTTTGATCTCGCTGACGATATGCTGAATATTCTCGATCGCCTGGTTATAGGCGCGGTTAAGCAGAGAGAGCTCGTCGCTGCCCGGCACATCCAGGCGCTGAGTGAGATCGCCATCCATCCCTTCAATAGTTGCCAGTGAGTGCTGCAACTGGCGGTGAATGCTGCTGGCGACCAGCACGGCAAAGAAGAGGGCGATAACCAGTGCAATCACGCTTATCACCGCGAACAGCGTCACTTCGCGCCAGGCTTCATCGGCCAGTTTCTGCGCGGTCATAAGCAGGTGATTAGACGCGGCATTTTCAACGGCTTTTAGCGTGTTAATGCGCGCGGTCTGGGCGTTAAACCAGTCGGCGGGGGCGACGCCAAAGCCACCGGTTGCGGCATGATCGATAGCGGTCTGGCGTAAAGAGAGGGCTTTAAGGGCTTCTGGAGAGTTAAGCTGCGCGTTCATTTTCGCATTCACCTCTGCGGAGCTAAACGCGTGGGTTGCCGCCAGCCATGAGGCCTGTTTACCCACCACTTCATTAAGCTGGCGGAATTGCGCCTCGGTAAAGCGGTCGGCGGAGAAGACGTTCGACAGCAGCGCACGCTCAATACCGCTCTGCTCTTTGGCATTCAGCACGCTGTAGTAGGCCGCCAGCTGGTTAACAATCTCGCCGTTATCCGTTAACTGGCTAATACCACCGACCACATTCAGCAGGTCATTAATGATGGTGCTGTACCACACCAGCGAATCGGATCCATTGACGCTTAATGCGCGCACCTGGTCGCGAAAACCATTAATACCCTGCTGATGCTGGCGAAATTGCGCCAGCGCCTGGCGAATATCGCTATTCGCGTCCTGTTCCGGGAATTGGTCGAGCAGCTCGGTTAATTGCGTCAGCGCTTTTGTCGAGACGGGATATTGCGTGGATAACTCATTATTGAATTGCTGGCCTTTACTGCCGATATAACCTGCACTTAAACCGCGCTCTTTTTGCAATTCATGAATAACGCTCCCGGCCTCTTTCGCCAGCGAGGTTAGTGAAATGATGGTATGCATCTGCTGGCCGGTCTCAACGCGTGACATGATACCGCTGGCGGCAAGCCAGATAAGCGCAAACAACAGAGGCAGCAGAGCTAATAGCAGTTTTGACTTCATCGAGATACGGTAAATCCACTTCATAAATAGGCCTCTTGTTCGCGTGTATATATTTGTTATCGGAGTGATTACGCGCGGCCTTTATTTTAATGCAGGGGTTGTTGATATTTATCAATTCTCAGGAAATATCGCTACTCCATAAGTATTACTTATTTAAGAAATATCTCTGTTAATCAATGAGAAAAGAGTTTGCCGCAGGTGAAATATCCCCACGGCAAAGAAATAACCCTAACTAATCTATGGATTATCCGGCGGCCCAAATTTCAGTGTGCTTTTTCATCAGGCCAATTAACGATCCGCCATCGGCAATAAATTCCCGCATCAACTGCGCTTCGCTTTTGCCGCGTTTAACGCTGACGGCAATTTCATCCAGCGCGCTGCTGGCATTAAGTTTGTCGGCCCACGGCGCGATCTTTTCCAGCAGATGCGATACATCATCCGCAATGGTGCGCTGTTCGCCGGTATGCACATCGGTTATCACCCCCTTCAGGCCAAAGCGGCAGGCCTGAAAACGGTTGAATTTATACAGCAGGTAGTCCCGCTCCTGGAATTTAAACGGACGCTCAGCCAGCAGCCAGTGCGACAGCGCCTGAATAAACCCCGCCAGGCTGACAGCGTGGGAAATAGTCAGCGGCGTATCCATTACCCGGACTTCGACGGTACCGAAACCGGGGCTCGGGCGAATATCCCAGTGCAGATCCTTAATGCTCTCAATCATCGAGGTATAGCTTAAGCGGCGAAACAGCCCTTCAAACTCCTGCCAGTTCGCCACCCACGGCATCGGGCCGTTATCCGGGAAGGAGGAGAAAATATTGAGGCGCGAGGAGGCAAACTGCGTATCGGTGCCCTGAATATAGGGCGAGCTGGCGCTCAGGGCGATAAAGTGCGGAACAAAGCGCGACAGGCCGTGCAGCAGATAGATCGCATCATCGCCATTGGTGCAGCCGACATGAACATGCTGACCAAACACCGTTGCTTGCTGCATCAGATAGCCGAACATCTCCAGCGTGCGGGCATAGCGCTCATCCGCGCAGATCTGTTGGCGCTGCCACTTCTGAAACGGGTGGGTGCCGCCGCCACAAATCTGCACGTGGTGCTCGCCTGCGGCCTGCAAAATGGCGTGGTGCATCGCCGAAAATTGATGCGCGACCTGGCGGATATCGCGACAGACGCCGGTGGCGATCTCCAGCATGCTTTCGGTGATGTCGTGCTTAACCTCACCGGCGCTGACGCGGTGCTGAAGGGTGTCGATCAGCCGGGATGAGTCCTGGCTTAAGTCATAGCCCGGTGGGTTAACCACCTGCAGCTCCAGCTCAACGCCGAGGGTAAAGGGCTCAGAGACATGAAAATCGGGCAAAGGCATAACCATTCCTTACGCAAATGTTTGTTTGAGTATGGAAGGGAATCGCTAATTATGCCCGGCGCAGCGGGAGGGAAGAGGGGCGAAAAAGAAGCAAAAAAAAGCCCGCACAAACGGCGGGCAAAAAATACTGGAAGCAATGTGAGCAATGTCGTACCGAATACCTGAGTTAGACACTCAACTATTCGGTAATGCGAAAGATAATCTTTATCATCTTCATGGTCAACCCTCTATTTTGTATGAGATTGCACTCTCTGTTATCAACGCGATCGATGCAGGTGAATAGAGTCAATTATGCTTGCCTCATTAAGGTTAATGAGTATAGTTCTCATTCTCTTTGGTGTTTGATGGCGTTGCCGCGGCGCAGTATGCCATCACAACCGGGATATCACCCGCCCGCGCACACACTCAATCAACGCGAAAAGGCAGGCGGGGAGAGGCAATGGCGACCAGCTTTCTGGCTGATGCCCTTAACCATCCGGCCTGAATGCGGGCCTTTTTCTCCACTTCGATATGAGTCGATGATGAATAACAGCAAACATACCTGGTCACCTTTGCGCAAGAGCTTGCTTGCGCTCGCGATTGGCGCGGCGACGCATGCCGTACAGGCAGCAACACCCGCCAGCGGAACGAAAGAGGAGACGCTGATTGTCCAGTCCACCAGTGGCAGCGATTTTAAACCCGGCGGCGACGCGCTGGTGCCGGCCTATCTTGATGGCCAGGTGGCCTACGGTGGGCGGCTTGGCATGCTGGGCGAACAGAAGGCGATGGATGTGCCGTTTAACGTGATCGGCTTTACCTCGAAGCTGGTGCAGGATCAGCAGGCGAAGACTATCGCCGATGTGGTGCGCAATGATGCCGGGGTGCAGGTCAGCCAGGGCTACGGCAATATGGCGGAAACCTACCGCATTCGTGGTTTTAAACTTGATGGCGACGATATGCTGATGGGCGGCCTGGCGGGCATTGTGCCGCGTCAGGTGGTCGATACGCAGATGCTCGATCGCATCGAGATCTTTAAAGGGGCGAATGCGTTAATGAACGGCGCGGCCACCTCTGGCGTCGGCGGCATGATTAATCTTGAGCCGAAACACGCTGAAGATACCCCGCTGACGCGCCTCGGCGTCGATTACTCCTCGAGCTCGCAGCTCGGCGGCTCGCTGGATGTCGGGCGGCGTTATGGCGATAACAACCAGGTCGGGGTGCGCGTTAACCTGCTGCACCGCGAGGGCGAAACCACGGTTGAAGATGATAAGCGCCGCACCACCGCTGCCTCCATTGGCCTCGATTATCGCGGTGAGCGCCTGCGCAGCTCCCTTGATGTTGGCTACCAGAAGAAGACCTTCCACGGCGGTTCGATGGGGGTCAATATCAGCAACATCGATTTCGTGCCCGCCGTGCCGGGTAACAGCAAAAACACCAGCCAGAAGTGGGCGTGGAGCGATATCGAAAACGAGTTTGGCCTCGCCCGCGCCGAGTATGATGTCACTGATATCTGGACGGCCTACGCCGCTTTTGGCGGCCAGCACTCTCATGAGCAAGGCGTCTATGGCGGGCCGAAAGTGATTAACGCTGCGGGCGATGCGACGATTGGCCGCCTCGACACGAATCGCATCAGCGATAGCTGGAGCGGCATGGTGGGCCTGCGCGGCAACTTCGATACCGGCCCGGTTTCGCACAAAGTCAACGTCGGTTACTCCGCCAGCATCAAGCAGGACAAAGTCGCCTGGCGCATGTCGTCGAAGAATCCGCTGGTCAATATCTACAACAACAGCGCGGTGCCGATGCCGGATTACAGCCTGACCGGCGGCAACTACAGCGATCCGTTAACCACCGGGCGCAACCGCACCCAGGGCTGGCTGCTGAGCGATACGCTGGGCGTACTTGACGATACGCTGCTGTTCACCGCAGGCGCGCGGTATCAGAAAGTGTGGGTTCACAGTTACAACAATGCCACCGGTGACGAGAACCGCAACGCGCGCTTTATTGAAGATCGCTGGATGCCGACCTACGGCGTGGTCTACAAACCGTGGGAAGTCGTTTCGCTCTATGCCAACCACACCGAAGCACTGCAACCGGGCAGCACCGCGCCAGAAGGGGCGGCGAACCAGTATCAAACCACCGGCATTGCCCACTCGAAGCAGAATGAAGTGGGGGTGAAAACGGACTTTGGCCGCATCGGCGGTACGCTGTCGCTGTTTGAAATTAAGAAACCGTCGGCGATCCAGAACAGCAGCACCAATATCTATGAACTGAGCGGCGAGCAGCGCAACCGCGGCGTTGAGCTGAGTGTATTTGGCGAGCCGACGCTCGGCCTGCGCCTGAACGGCAGCGCAACCTGGATCGATGCCGAGATGACCAAAACCCAGGATGGCATCAATCAGGGCAATAAACCGGTTGGCGTGGCGAGCTTCTACTCGGTGCTGGGCGCGGAGTATGACATCGCTGCGGTTGAGGGGCTGACGGCAACGGCGCGAGTCAATCACACCGGATCCCAGTACGCCAATGCGGCGAACAGCAAGAAGCTGGACAGTTACACCACCCTCGATCTCGGTGCGCGTTACCGCATGCGGTTGAATGCCGATCGCAACGAGATGGTATGGCGCGTCGGGCTGGATAACGTCACCAACAAGAGCTACTGGGCAAGCGTTGAAGATAACGGCACCTATATCTATCAGGGCGGCGGCCGTGAGCTGAAAGTGTCAATGAGCTACGATTTTTAACTTCAAATGGCAGCAGGCCGGAGCGCGCTCAGCTTATCCGGCATGCTGCCTTTTATTTGCTCAATCACAACATTTAAACAGCAGATCGGTTACACTCGCGGCACAGAAAATCCACATAAAAGGAGAGTGAGATGCTGGAAAAACTACGAACCCGCGACGGGAAAAAATTTCTCTGCGCGGTGCTGGTTGTCTTCCTGATTGCCGTAAGCGTGGTGTCAAAAGTGACCTTCGAAGGCGTTGAGGATCAATACAATCTGCCGATGTCCTCCTGGACCACCTCGATGTTTATCATGCAGGGCGCATGGGTGGCGATTTACAGCCTGATGTTCACCATCATCGGCTCGCTGCCGTTTGGCTTCTACTTCCTTGGCCCGAAAGACGATCGCGGCTGACCCTCTCGCCCCGGTTTCTCCGCCGGGGCAGTTTCCGTTATCACATTATGTAAATAAAGTTATTACCCCTCACCCAGTCGAAAACTCTGTTTTAAGTATCAGTGCCCGATAAGTTAACCACCGCTACATTAAGCGCCGCGCTAGCCTGCTGCCTTGCTGGCTGAAAGGGCGTGTTTCCCTCTCCCGTCTGCCCATTTTTAACAATTAAAGATCAAAAAATAATCGCCGATAGCATTGCTACAGGGAGTGCATGCTGCAAGGAACATTGATGACAGAAGGCTGACTCCAGGAGAGCCGTAATGGCCAGACAATTCGTGAATAAAAAAATGAGCACCCGCGCGCAAATGCTGCTGACGGGCGCCATCACCATCACCCTCGGTTTTGTGGTCACTATCGGGGTACTGAGCTGGCAGTCCAGCAATCAGCAAAAAGCCCTCGCCGAACAATATCTGCAAAAAATCGCCCGCAGTGAGGCGCTCAATATTCAGCAACAGCTTAACTATGCGCGCGATGTGGCGCATAACCTCGGCCACAGCCTGGCCGCGCTGCCGCAGGCCGGGATCACCGATCGTAACGTGGCGAATAAGTTAATTGAGTACGCGGTACGCGATAACCCGGACTACCTCTCCGTTTCGGTGATTTTTGAAGAGAACGCCTTCGATGGCCGCGACGCAGAGTTCGCCGGTAAACCGGATCAGGCTCCCAAAGGGCGCTACGCGGTGTTTGCCGATCGCGATCCCGCCGGGAAATACGCTATGCATCCGCTGCTCTCGATCTTGACGCCGGGGCAGGGCGACTACTACCTCGTGCCGCAACGCACGCAAAAAGATACGCTGATCGAACCCTACAGCTATGCCTATAACGGCGTCCCGACGCTGTTAACCTCGGTTGCCGCGCCAATCATTAATGACGGCAAACTCAACGCGGTGGTCACTTCCGATATTTCGCTGGCTTCACTGCAGCAGAAAGTGAATCAGATCAAACCGTGGGAAGGCGGCGGCTATGCAATGCTGCTCTCCACCTCGGGAAAAGTGATCTCCTACCCGGATAAGACACTGACCAGTAAACCCTACCCTGGTAATACCGAAGGCTTTACCACCAGTGTGGTGGAGCAGGATGATCCGATCCTGGGCGAGAAAGCGCTGGTGACCTGGCAGCCCATCACGATCGGTAACAGCACCGATAACTGGTATCTGGGCATCGTTGCGCCGGTGAGCCAGGTGATGGCTGCCGCTAACCGCCAGCTGCTCAACGCCGTGATCCTTGGCATTATCAGCATCCTGCTGGTCAGCGCGCTGCTGGGCGTGCTCTTTAGCCGTAAAGTGTTGAAGCCGATTGGCGGTGAGCCGCTGGAGGGGGCGAGCATTGCGCTGGCGGTCGCCGAAGGCAAACTCGATAACGTTATTGCGGTAAAAGCGGGCGATCGCAGTAGCCTCTTCTATGCGCTGCACACCATGCAGGAACAGCTGCGCCAGATGGTGGGGCAGATCCAGGAGGCGAGCAGTTCTGTGCGCCAGGGTGCTGGCGAGATTGTCAGCGGTAACATCAACCTCTCGTCTCGTACCGAGCAGCAGGCCGCCGCGCTGGAGCAGACCGCCGCCAGTATGGAGCAGTTTAGCGCCACGGTTAAACACAACGCCGACAATGCGCACCATGCTACCGCGTTGACCGCCAATGCCACGCAGATTGCCAGCCGCGGCGAAGCGCTGGTGGGCCAGGTGGTTCAAACAATGTCGCAGATTGACGATAGTGCGAAGAAGATCGGCGATATCACCGCCATTATCAACAGCATTGCCTTCCAGACCAATATTCTGGCGCTGAACGCCGCGGTGGAAGCGGCACGTGCCGGCGAGCAGGGGCGTGGCTTTGCCGTGGTTGCCTCGGAAGTGCGTAATCTGGCTAGCCGCAGCGCCGATGCGGTGAAAGAGATTGGCGCGCTGATTGAAGAGTCCGGCAAGCGGGTGGAAACCGGGGTGCAACTGGTGAACGATGCCGGTAAAACCATGCAGGAGATGACCCAGGCGGTGAACTCGGTGCAGTCCATCATCAATGAGATTGTCAGCGCCTCCGATGAGCAAGCCAAAGGCATCGGCCAGGTGACCATTGCGGTCAACGAAATGGATGGCGTGACGCAGCAGAACGCCTCGCTGGTGCAGGAGATGGCTGCCGCCGCAACGTCGCTGGAAGATCAGGCAGAGCAGCTGGCGCAGAGCGTACAGCAGTTCCGTCTGCAGGCCTGACTGGAGCGGGGAGTCGGTTAGTACAGGCTCCCCGTTGCCGGTACCATTTCTTGCCAGCCCCTGGCGGAGATGTTAAAAGGTGCCCCTTTAAATGAAACCACAAAGGGGAAGGACGTGAAAAACGCGTCACAGGTCGTGGGGAACATGACCGGGACCGCGTCGGAGGCAGCGCCGACGCTACAACGGGGATTAAAGAACCGTCATATTCAGCTTATTGCCCTTGGCGGCGCAATTGGCACCGGGCTGTTTCTCGGCATCGGTCCGGCAATTCAGATGGCCGGGCCTGCGGTGTTACTCGGCTACGCTATCGCCGGCATTATCGCCTTTTTGATTATGCGCCAGCTCGGTGAAATGGTGGTTGAAGAGCCGGTTTCCGGATCGTTTTCCCACTTCGCCTTTAAGTATTGGGGGCCGTTTGCGGGCTTCCTCTCCGGCTGGAACTACTGGGCGATGTTTGTGCTGGTCGGCATGGCGGAACTGACCGCCGCCGGGATCTATATGCAGTACTGGTTCCCCGATATTCCGACCTGGGTCTGGGCCGCCACCTTCTTCGTTATCATCAACGCCGTTAACCTCGTCAATGTGCGCCTGTATGGCGAAACCGAGTTCTGGTTTGCGCTGATCAAAGTGCTGGCAATTATCGGCATGATTGGCTTTGGCATCTGGATGCTGTTCACCGGCCACGGCGGCGAACGCGCCAGCATCAATAACCTCTGGCAGTACAACGGCTTTTTCGCCACCGGCTGGCATGGGCTGGTACTGTCGCTGGCAGTGATTATGTTCTCGTTCGGTGGCCTTGAGCTGATTGGTATCACCGCCGCGGAAGCGAGCGAGCCGCACACCACTATTCCAAAAGCCGTTAACCAGGTGGTTTACCGCATTTTGCTCTTCTACATCGGTTCGCTGGTGGTGCTGCTGGCGCTCTATCCGTGGATTGATGTGCAGGCCAACAGCAGCCCGTTTGTGATGATCTTCCATGAACTCGACAGCAATCTGGTCGCTTCGGCACTCAACTTCGTCATTCTGGTAGCTTCACTGTCGGTCTATAACAGCGGCGTTTACTCCAACAGCCGTATGCTGTTTGGCCTGTCGGTGCAGGGCAATGCGCCTGCGTTTTTAACACGCGTCAGCCGTCGCGGCGTACCGGTCAACTCGCTGATCCTCTCCGGCGCGATTACCTCGCTGGTGGTGCTGGTGAACTATCTGCTGCCGCAGAAAGCCTTTGCTATGCTGATGGCATTAGTGGTCGCCACTCTGCTGCTGAACTGGATCATGATCTCGCTGGCGCACCTGAAGTTCCGCGCCGCGATGCGCCGCAAAGGGCGCGATCCGCAGTTCAAAGCGCTGCTCTTCCCGGCGGGCAACTACCTCTGCATCGGTTTTATGCTGTTTATTCTCGGCCTGATGTACTCCATCGACGATATGCGCCTGTCGGCCATTTTGCTGCCGGTGTGGATTGTGTTCCTGTTTGCCGCCTTCAAACTGCTGCGGCGGACACCGAAGCGCGCATAAGCCTCAGTATCAGAAGAGAAAACGCCAGCCTCCATGCTGGCGTTTTTATTTGCCTCAGGCAGTGGTTGTGCAGCGGGGCGCTAACTGCCGACGGGCAAAGAGTGCCGCTGCGACAAGCGCCAGCATCATCACCACTTCTGTTGCCAGAAAACCGCTCAGCGCCGCGCTGTAGTCGCCGTGCGACTGGCCGACAAGGTGGAGAAAAATGCCGCCGAGCAGCGCAGGCCCCAGACCGAGCGCCGACTGTTGCAGCGTGCTGAGCAGTGCGCTGCCTGCGCCTGCGTCCTGGGCGGTGATGTCACGCATGCCGATACGGTAGAAGCTGTTAACGATCAGCGCCTGGCCGTAGCCAATCAACAGGGTTGCCGGGGCGAGTGCCAGCACGCCGACCACGCGGCCTGAGAGGTGCAGAGTAACCATCAGTGTCAGCAAACCGGCAATCTGAATGGTAAGCCCGGTCAACAAAATGGTGCGCATACTGTAGCGGCTAATCAGCTTCGGCGCATACCAGGCAGCGATAAAATAGGCGACGCCGAGGGCGATAAAACTGTTCCCGGACTGGTAAGGGGTCATACCCATTCCGGCCTGCAAGGTGAGCGCCATGCAGAACATAAACCCTGCCCAGGCGCTGAAAAAGAGCAGCGCAATCAGCAAACCAAAGCGGATACTCGGCAGCTTAAGCAGGCGTGGCGGCACCAGCGGCGTGATGCCGCGCTTCTCCTGCCGCACCGCGCTGCTGCGCATCCACAGCGCCAGCGGGAAGAGGGCCAGCAACGCCGCTTTGCTCTGCCACGGCCAGTGCATCTCCGGGCCTAATGCCAGCGGGAAAAGCAGGCAGCAGAGGATCAGCGCCAGCGCAGTCGTGCCCTGCCAGTCAATACGTGTGCGTTGTTCACTGCGGGTTTCCGGCACGTAGCGGCGGCTCAGCAGTAGCACCAGCAGGCAAATGGGCACATTGATAAAGAAGGCGTTGCGCCAGCCGAGCCCGGCGATATCTGCCGACACCAGCCAGCCGCCGCCCATCTGCCCGATGATAAACGCCACGCCGCCCACCCCGCCGTAGAGGCTGATGGCGCGGGCATGCGCAGTGCCTTTCAGTGTGACATGCAAAGTGGCGAGGATCTGCGGCACAATCAGCGCCGCGCCCATCCCCTGTAGCGTGCGCGCCGCCAGCAGGGCAGAGACCGAGTTCGCCAGCCCGCACAGCAGCGAGGCGATGCCGAACAGCGCAACGCCCCATAAAAAGATGCGGCGGCGGCCGAGGTTATCCCCCAGTTTGCTGCCCATCGCCAGACAGACGGCAAATGCCACGCCGTAGAGCGCGACAATCAGCGCCAGTTGGGTGGCTGAGGTGTGTAACGAGAGGGTGATGGAATCGAGTGCCACATTGGTGATTGAGGTGTCAATCAGCGGCAGCATCTGCCCGGTTAACAGCAAAAACAGGCCCGCCCGGCCCGGAGAAACAGCAGACGTATTCATGGTGACTCCATTGCGTCATTCATCAGATGGACGTAGCATCGCCGAATGATAAAACGGGTACCAGTTCTTGCCTATACGGGTACTGGCACTACCATGCTGGAGGGTTTATGACGTTGATGGTGGATAAACAGCCGCAGCTGGCGCTGCTTGAAGAGAGCCGCAAACAGCTGGGCGCGTTTCTGCGCGCGCGGCGCGAAAGCCTCGACCCGCAGCGCCTCGGCCTGCCGCGCAGCAGCCGGCGGCGCACGCCGGGCCTCAGGCGCGAAGAGGTGGCGCTGCTAGCCGATGTCGGTGTCACCTGGTACACCTGGCTGGAGCAGGGCCGCGAGGTGAACCCCTCTGCTAATGTTTTGCAGGCGATTGCCTCCGCATTGCAGTGCACGCCAACCGAGACGCGGCATCTCTTTCTGCTGGCTGGGCTAGCGCCGACCGAAGCGCTCAACTCCCCGCAGTGCGAAGGCATCAGCGACAGCACGCGCCGCCTGCTGGACAGCCTGCTGCCGAATCCTGCCAGTATTCAGAAACCCAATTTCGATATTGTCGCGTGGAATGCAGGTTTTGAGCGCCTGATGGGCATCAAGTTTGACGAAATCTCGGAAGATGACCGCAACTGCATCTATCTCTACTTAACCCATCCGCAGTGGCGCAGCCGCTTAGGGCTGGATGATCAGGTGCTTTCGACCTTCGTTGCCTATTTCCGGGCGGCCATGGCCGCGCATCGCGGTGATGCGATATGGGAAGCGAAGCTGGCGCGCTTTTGCGCGGCGTCGGCGGAGTTTGAAACGCTGTGGCGCAAGCACTATGAAGTGAGCGGCGTGGAGAATAAGGTCAAGGTCTTTGCGCACCCGCAACTCGGCACGATTACCCTGCAGCAGATGTACTGGTACTCCGCGCCGCGCAACGGATCGCGGTTACTGGTCTATATGCCGGTGGATGAGCAGGGCGAGCAGGCGCTGCAATGGCTGGCGCAGAACGCTTAAGGGCGCAGGCGCTTCTGATCTTTTCGCGGCAGGGTGTCGACCACGCGATCCCAGGAGTGCTGGATCAGTGATTCGAGCAGCGGGAGGTCAATCTCATCGCCTGCGTAGACCGAAATCCAGTGCTTCTTATTCATGTGATAGCCCGGTTCAATGCTGGGGTAGATCTGCTGGTTAAGCAGGGCAGTCTGCGGCTCCGATTTCATCGTTACCATCGGCCTGCCGTGGGCGGTGGTGGTCATCATAAAGATCTTGCCGCACACTTTGAAGACGTCATGTTCCGGGCCAAACGGCCAGCAGTGCTCGGTAAAGGGGAGCGACAGCGCGTAGCGATGAGCGCTCTCCTGCAAGGTTTTACTCTCCATCTTTTTCCTCATTCGCCAGCGCGCGCCACATCGCCTCAAAGCCGAGGCGCTTCAGCTCTTTGGTCCGCGAGGGATCGCGTCCCGCAAAGTTGATGGTTGTTTCCGCCATCGCCAGGAAAATGGCATCGCCAAAGGCGGCGTACTCATCCGAGAGGAAAACGGGGCGCACCGAGCGGTGGCACAGCTCATGCAGCTCCGGGAAGATATCGGCCACCTGCTGCTTGGTTTCGGCGGTCAGCTTTTCGCTGATGGCGATCTGGCGCACCGCATGGTGGCCGTTGGGGTGGAGAATACCCCAGTCGATATAGCTGTCCCAGATGGAGTGGGTGTGCACCTTCGAATCGCTGCTGGAGCGGTCGAGATTCGCCAGCATGGTGCCGCAAAGATCGGTTTTCAGATGCAGATAGAGCGCGTTCAACAGATCGTCTTTGGTGGCGAAGTAGCGAAACAGTGTCCCCTCCGCGACGCCTGCATTACGGGCGATAAGCGCGGTTGAGGCGGCAATCCCCGACTGGGCAATCGCCTTGGTTGCTGCTTTCAGTAATGCCAGTTTCTTATCTTCACTCTTCGGACGAGCCACGCCGCTTTTCTCCGCTTTTTACAAAAACCACGATTGAAACATGCCCTTTGAGAGGCTGCAACGTCGAATATCAAACAACGAAAAATCGTCTTGACGATTTAATGTTCGTTTCTATAATGAGTGCTTACTCACTCATAATCAAGTTCAATGAGTATCGTCTCAACGGATGGGATCGATTTAGCCGGGTCAGGATATGAAACGTCTCACTATCAGCGTGGTTGTCGTTATGCTCGTTGCGTCTGCTGCAAGCTTACCTTTTGTTCTGAATGCCGGTTTTGGCCAGCCACCGCAGGGTGAGGCGCTCAGCGCCGTGGAAAAATCGCCCCATTATCGCGATGGCGCATTTCACAATACATTGCCGACGCCGGGCTTTACCGGTGAGCAAAATAAGCTGGCATTGTGGTGGGATTTTCTCTTCGGTAAACGCGAAAACGCGCGCCCGCAGCAGCCGTTGCCGATGGTGGCAACCGATCTCGCGGCGCTGCCTCTACAGGAGGATACGCTGGTCTGGATGGGGCACTCCTCGTGGTATATGCAGCTGGCGGGCAAACGTATCCTGATCGACCCGGTGCTGAGCGACTACGCTGCGCCGTTCTCCTTTCTCAACAAAGCGTTTGCTGGTAACGGCGTCTGGACCGCAGAGAGTATGCCGGAGATCGATCTGCTGATTATCTCCCACGACCATTATGACCACCTCGATCACGCCACCATCAAGGCGCTGATGCCGAAGATCAAACGCGTTGTTACGCCACTCGGCGTCGGCTCCCATCTGCGTTACTGGGGGATGGACGCGGCGAAGATTGAGGAGGCGGACTGGCAGCAGAGCGTGCAGGTCAGCGATACGCTTAGCGTCAATATTCTGCCCGCGCGTCACTTCTCCGGCCGTGGGCTGAAGCGCAACCAGACGCTGTGGGCCAGCTTTCTGTTTGTCACGCCTGAACGCAAAGTCTACTACAGCGGCGACAGCGGTTATGGCCCGCACTTTAAGGCCATCGGCGACAGGTTTGGCCCCATCGATATTGCCATTATGGAGAATGGGCAGTACGACGAGGCGTGGAAACATATTCATATGATGCCGGAGCAGAGCGCGCAGGCGGCGCAGGATCTGCAGGCACGCGCAGTGCTGCCGGGCCATGCCGGGCGTTTTGTGTTGGCAAAACACAGCTGGGACGATCCGTACAAACGTTTAGCGGCTGCCAGCCGCGATAAAGAGTTTCGCTTACTGACACCGAAGCTGGGCGAGGTGGTGTTTGCGGCCGATACGGCGCAAACATTCAGCGCCTGGTGGGAATAAACCATTTAATTAATCGAAGTGCAGGGGGGATCGCAGCATGACTATTTCCGCTCAGGTTATCGACACTATCGTCGAGTGGATCGACGACAATCTTCATCAACCCTTGCGTATTGATGAGATTGCCGCGCACGCAGGCTACTCCAAGTGGCATCTGCAACGGCTCTTTTTGCAGTACAAAGGGGAGAGCCTCGGGCGCTATATCCGCGAGCGCAAACTCGCGCGCGCCGCGCAGGATTTACGCAACACCGATCAGAAGGTTTACGACATCTGCCTGAAATATGGCTTCGATTCGCAGCAAACTTTCACGCGGATCTTTACCCGCACCTTCAACCTGCCGCCGGGAGCCTACCGGCGTGAAAACCATCAGCACACCCATTAACAGTACAAACCGGCATCTGGCCGGTTTTTTACTCTTGTACCGTCTGCTTAATGCCTAAGCGGCTGCAAAAGGTGCTCAGCCCTTCCCGCGCCAGCAGCACTTCAAGCTGGTGCAGTTCGTCAGCGGTAAGCATCTGCAAGGAGTTGATGATATTTTGCATGGTGCCTGGCGCGGTGAGATAGGGCGTCGGCGGTTCGGCGAGCGAGCTGTTAAAACCGCTGTGGCGCATGGCGGGCAGCTCCATCACCAGGCTCAGCACTTTATCCGTGATCAATACGTAGCGGGCGCGGCCCCCTTTTACGCCGGGGAGACTCTCGGTTTTCCACTTGTGACGTTTGATCCAGCGGTTGATGGTCTGTCGTGTGACGCCGAGGCGGTTGGCTAACTCAGCGGTGGTCATTTTGCTTGGTAATGTGTTCATCTTATTTCTGGTCGCGGATCCCTAAACGTTGCAACAGGCCGGTGATGCCGTCGCGTAAAAGCATTGAAGAGAGCAGAGTGCGCTCGGCGTCGGTCATCTCTTTTGCCAGCCTGAGCAGAAGTGCTTCCAGCGAAGCGTCGCTGCTGGAGTTGTCGGTAGAAGGGGAGAGTTCATTGCGCTGCGCGCTGCGGATAAAGGCGCGAACCTGTTCATTAACGTGAACCAGGCGGGCTTTTCCTCCCTGAACGCCAGGTTTTGGCGAGGTGATCCACCCCTCTTTACGCACCCATTTATTGATGGTTTGCCGGCTGTACCCGGTAAGCGTAGCAAGCTCTTCCGGCGTCATTCGTTCCTTGAGCATATAATTTCCCGGTGAGTAGTAAGGGTAATTAGTGGTTTATGTTATAGCACCATTTTAGAAGAAAATGTGACAGGTTTAACTGCTGGCTGCGAGGCGCTTCGCAAGGGGATTCAATTGCATGCTTTTTCAGCGGTTGATAAAGGGGCGGTGATTTTGCCGTTGACACCTGACAAGGGAATTCATATCATGCCGCCCGTCAACACGACACGCTTTACGCGATGGGGCTATAGCTCAGCTGGGAGAGCGCTTGCATGGCATGCAAGAGGTCAGCGGTTCGATCCCGCTTAGCTCCACCAAATTCCGAACCCAACGGAACTGGTGCGTAAAGTAACATTGTGGGGCTATAGCTCAGCTGGGAGAGCGCTTGCATGGCATGCAAGAGGTCAGCGGTTCGATCCCGCTTAGCTCCACCAAAATTTGAACCCTCGCGTTTACGCGGGGGTTTTTTGTTTCGGGTTTTCTCTACGCTGTTGCCTGATAAAGATGCATCTCTGCCATTTTCTCGCCCATTTCCCTTGCTTGCTTCACCCTTTCAATAAACCTATTATTCATGGTAATTATTTTTTAACCACCAGAGCCGACATTATTTTATGAAATCCGGTTACGTGAAGCCGTTTCTGCTGGCGTTAATGATGTGCCTGGTGGCCATTCCCGTAGCCCGTTATATTTCGCCGAAAACGGTCGTTGATGGCGGCAATATTTATCTCGCCTGGTTACCTTTAAGCGTTACGCTGGCGCTGCTGCTGTTATTTGGTCGACACGCCATTGCGCCTCTCATTGTCGGCTCCGCCATCATTAATGAGATTGCCTTTCATCTGCCTTTCGGCGAAGCGGCAGTGCTGCTCTTCTGCCAGCTGTTTATTCTCTTTATGGTGTGCGGCATTGTCCGCTGGCAGCTTGGTTCGCGCTGGCGTTACGGTATTCCCAATAAAAATATGGGGGTACGCATTTTATGGCTGGGATTTATTGCGCCCGTCGGGATAAAAATAGCGATGTATCTTGCCGGGGAGTGGCTTAATTATCCGGTCTATCTCTCCAATTATTTCGGCAGCGGTTCGTTAATATTCTCAATAATCGATATTCAGAGTTTGATGTGTTCGGCGTTGATTTTCACCATGATTGTTTATTATCCGATGCGCATGATCCTCAATCCGCGCTTCGCAAAAGTGTGGTGGCGTCGTAGCGTTATTCCCTGTTTTAGCAAAAGAAAACGTTTATTTAGCCTGGGCTGGCTGGCGACATTAATCACCGTTGTGGCGCTTCTATGCGCGCCCTATAAATCAGATCTGATTGCCGGTTATCTGGTACCGGTTATCTTTATTATTTTCAACTTTGGCTGTAGCCGCCTGCCGGGCACGTTTCTGACGCTGAGCTGGTCCATATCGGCTTTCCTGTTACTGGCCTATAACAACAACTTTTTTCATGGCGTACGTGCGGATTACTCGCTGGCGTTTGTCATGTCAGTGTTGATCTGTTTCACCGTCTGCCTGCTCTATAACATCCGCGTTTTCAACCGCAGCCTGTGGCTAAAGCGGCGCTGGCAGGCGCAAGCGATGAGCGATCCCCTCACCGGGTTGCCCAATTTGCGTGCGCTGGAAAGAGAAATGGAGCGCCAGCCGGGCAGCATCGTCTGCTGCCTGCATATGAAAAATCTCGATTTCCTCAGCCGCCACTTTGGCATGATGATGCGCGTGCATGTGAAGCGCAGCGTCACCCGCACGCTGCAACCCTGGCTGCGTGAAGGAGAGCATTTTTTTCAGCTGCCCGGCAGTGAATTACTCCTGCTACTCAATGGGCCAGAAACCCTGGCGCGCCTGCACTCGATGCTGGATCGCCTTAACAGCCAGCGCATATGCTGGAATAAGAACCCGCTGGAGATTGAATTCGGTGCCTCGTGGGGCGAACTGCAGGGCAACCGGGAGGCGTTGCAGCAGACGCTCGGCCAACTGAGCTGGCTGTCAGAGCAGACGGACAGCGAAAATCGCGTGCTGGCGCTCACTAACAGCCTGGCGGAAGTGAATACCCAGACCACTGAGCGCGTGCTGCAACTGGAGAGGGTGAAACGGGCGCTGGAGGAGGGCGGCATTACGCTCTATGCCCAGCCCATCGTCGATGCCAGTGGCGAGGGCTATCACGAGATCCTCTCAAGGCTGGTCAGCGATGGCCATATCATCACGCCCGACCAGTTTATTCCGGTGATTGCCCAGTTCGATCTCGGTTCGCGCTTCGATATGCAGGTCGTCGAAACGCTGCTGAAATGGATGCAGGCGCATCCGCAGCCCGCTGCAAAGGCGCGTTTCTCCCTCAATCTGATGCCGCTGACCCTGATGCAGCAATCCTTCGCTACGCAGTTTCTTGCACTGTTTGCGCGCTACGGTATCGCCGCGCAGGCGGTGATTATCGAAATTACCGAGGAGCAGGCCTTCTCTCACTCGGAAGTGAGCATCCGTAATATCACGCGCTTACGCGAGGCGGGGTTTAAGATCGCTATTGATGACTTCGGCACCGGCTACGCCAACTTCGAACGTTTAAAGCGCATCAAGGCGGATATCATCAAAATCGACGGCTGTTTTGTGCGCGATATCCTCAATGATCCGCAGGATGCGATGATCGTGAAAGCGATATGCGATCTGGCAAAGGCCAAAGGTCTGACGGTGGTGGCCGAGTATGTGGAGAGCGAGGCGCAGCGCGAGCTGCTGCTGAATGCGGGCGTTGATTACCTGCAGGGCTATCTGCTCGGCAAGCCGCAGCCGCTGGCATAAAAAAACCGGGGCAGGCCCCGGTTTTTGTTAAAGCATGTTCGAATCAGATAACCAGCGCCGCGATCGCCGCAGAGAGCACGCTCACCAGCGTCGAACCGTAAACCAGCTTCAGACCAAAGCGGGAAACCACGTTGCCCTGCTCTTCGTTCAGTCCTTTGATCGCGCCTGCGATAATGCCGATAGAGGAGAAGTTAGCAAAGGAGACCAGGAAGACCGAGAGGATACCTTCCGAACGCGGAGAGAGGGTGGAGGCAATTTTCTGCAGATCCATCATCGCCACGAATTCGTTGGAGACCAGTTTGGTCGCCATGATACTCGCCACCTGCAACGCTTCATGAGCCGGGACGCCCAGCACCCAGGCAACCGGGTAGAAGATGTACCCCAGAATGCCCTGGAAGGAGATGCCCAGCACGGCAGCGAAGAGGGCGTTCAGGCCGGAAATCAGCGCGATAAAGCCAATCAGCATCGCCGCAACGATAATCGCCACTTTGAAACCTGCCAGAATGTATTCACCCAGCATCTCAAAGAAGCTCTGACCTTCGTGCAGTTTCGCCATCTGCAGGTTCTCTTCGCTCTCATCCACGCGGTACGGGTTGAGCAGCGAGAGCACGATAAAGGTACTGAACATGTTCAGCACCAGCGCCGCGACGACATATTTCGGCTGCAGCATGGTCATGTAGGCACCCACAATTGACATCGAAACTGTCGACATTGCGGTCGCAGCCATGGTGTACATGCGGTTGCGTGACATTTTGCCGAGGATATCTTTATAAGCAATAAAGTTCTCAGATTGACCCAGAATCAGGGAGCTGACCGCGTTAAACGATTCCAGTTTACCCATGCCGTTCACTTTCGACAGCACCGTACCGATGGCGCGAATCACAATCGGCAGGACGCGAATGTGCTGCAGAATACCAATCAGCGCAGAGATAAAGACGATCGGGCAGAGCACTTTCAGGAAGAAGAAGGCCAGGCCTTCGTCATTCATTTTGCCGAAGACGAAGTTGGTGCCTTCGTTGGCAAAGCCGAGCAGTTTTTCAAACATCTCGGAGAAGCCTTTTACGAAGCCGAGGCCAACATCAGAGTTGAGGAAGAACCAGGCCAGCACAACTTCAATCACCAGCAGTTGAATAACAAAGCGGATGCGGATCTTTTTGCGATCGCTGCTCACGAGCAAGGCAAGCAGCGCCACAACAGCAAGCGCCAGGACAAAGTGCAGAACGCGGGACATATTTGCTCCAAATATGAGACGGGTAGGAATTTCGTGCACATTCTATGTAACAAGACAAAAGAAAACGAGATCAAAGGCACACTATATTAATGTCCTGTGACCAGACTCAAAATTAGTGATCAAACATACAATTCAGGTATGTTAATAAAGGCCGTGAAAAGTTGCGTCACGCTGCTAGACTCATAACATAACGCTGCGGTAAATGTTGTCGCCGCCGTCACCATCCTTGGCATTCAACCCTTCTATTGTTTCAGGCTATCAGAGAAATCAAGTAAACCCATCTTAATGATCTTGATAATCATTCTCATTTTGGTAGCATCAAACATAGCAAAGGCTATATTTAGGGGCAATAAATGAGCAGTAGTCGCGTGGAGAGTACTAACGGAAGAGCAGCGCGCAAACTCAGGTTTGCGTTGATGGGACCTGCATTTATTGCGGCTATTGGTTACATCGATCCGGGTAACTTTGCCACCAATATTCAGGCGGGCGCGACCTTCGGCTACCAGCTTTTATGGGTGGTGGTGTGGGCGAACCTGATGGCGATGCTCATTCAGCTGCTTTCTGCCAAGCTCGGTATTGCGACCGGAAAAAACCTCGCGGAGCAGATCCGCGATCACTATCCGCGCCCGCTGGTCTGGTTTTACTGGGTGCAGGCGGAAATTATCGCCATGGCGACGGATCTCGCGGAGTTTATCGGTGCGGCGATTGGCTTCAAACTGATCCTCGGCGTGTCGCTGATGCAGGGCGCGGTGCTGACCGGGATCGCCACCTTCCTGATCCTGATGCTGCAAAAGCGCGGGCAGAAACCGCTGGAAAAAGTGATTGGCGGCCTGCTGCTGTTTGTCGCGGCGGCCTATATTGTCGAACTGATTTTTTCCCAGCCGAAGCTGGCGGCGCTGGCGAAAGGGATTGTTATTCCTACGCTTTCAGGCACTGATGCGGTGTTCCTTGCCGCCGGGGTACTGGGTGCGACCATTATGCCGCACGTCATCTATCTGCACTCCTCCTTAACGCAGAACCTGCATGATGGGACGCGCCGTGAGCGTTATTCCGCCACCAAATGGGATGTCGGGCTGGCAATGACCATTGCCGGGTTTGTTAACCTGGCGATGATGGCGACAGCAGCTGCGGCGTTTCACTTTAATGGACACACCGGGGTGGCCGATCTGGACCAGGCCTATTTAACGCTGGAGCCACTGTTAAGCCATGCCGCGGCGACTATTTTCGGCCTCAGTCTGGTGGCTGCGGGTCTCTCTTCGACCGTTGTCGGTACACTGGCCGGGCAGGTGGTGATGCAGGGGTTTGTCCGGTTCCATATTCCGCTGTGGGTACGCCGTACCATCACCATGATGCCGTCGTTTATTGTGATCTGGCTGGGGCTGGATCCGACGCGAATTCTGGTGATGAGCCAAGTGCTGCTGAGCTTTGGGATCGCGCTGGCGCTGGTGCCGCTGCTGATGTTTACCAGTAATGCAAAACTGATGGGCGAACTGGTGAATACCGCGCTGGTAAGACGCACTGGCTGGGTGATTGTCGCGCTGGTGGTGTGCCTGAATGGCTGGCTGCTGGTGGGAACGCTTGCCGAGTTGATGGGTAAATAACGCCCGGTGGCGATGGGTGTATCGGGTTTTCGTATCTTTTCTGCGGCTTGAATGCCCGATGGCGCTGCGCTTATCGGGCCTACGGTTTCTGCTACGGCGTGACGGTTTGATGCTGAATGCCCGATGGCGCTGCGCTTATCGGGCCTACGAATCTTGTGCGGTGTGACGGTTTGATGCTATATGCCCGATGGCGCTGCGCTTATCGGGCCTACGAGTCTTGTGCGATTTGAAGGTTCGGTGCTGAATGCCCGATGGCGCTGTGCTTATCGGGCCTACGAATCTTGTGCGGTTTGAAGGTTCGGTGTTGAATGCCCGATGGCGCTGCGCTTATCGGGCCTACAAAAATTTACCGGCGCACAAAAACTTTTCGGGGGCTTGATCGCGTAGGCCGGATAAGGCGTTAGCCGCCATCCGGCACTGTACGTTTCATCGGGTAATCAAACTACCTGCGAAACACAATTAATGGTGGTGTCCATGCCCGTGACCGCGACCCGGTCCACGGCGATCGTCACGATCGTTCCAGCCTTCGCGGTAGCCGCGCTCATAGGCGTCACGCTTGTCCCAACCACGTTTATCCCAGCCACGATGCCAGCCGCGGTCATGTTTATGCCAGCGGTGATCGCGCCACTCATAATTATTGTTCCAGTAATTGCGGTCGCGCCAGCGGCCACCGTCCCAGTAGTTACCATAATTATCGCGATCGCCGATCTGCAATTTAACCGACGGCAACAGGGTGATTTCTCCAGCATTGGCGGCCAGCGGCGCAAAAGCCAGTAATACTGCTGCCAGAATCAGTGACCTGAACATACTCTTCTCCTTCACGATCGGGCCGGGGAGGCCTGTGGCGGCAATATTACGGGGCGCGCAAACCCCGTATTAGTGGCGGAACTCCTAAATCACCGTTAATAGCACGTTTTGCTAAATTACTTGCTTACTGCGTGCCGGCGAGAATGGCATCAATCTCCTCGCACTCCTGTGCGCTAAACGTCCGGTTCGCCAGCATCCCCACCGCATCGTCTAGCTGGCTGGTCTTACTGGCACCAATCAGCACCGACGTCACTTTCCCGCCGCGCAGCACCCACGCCAGCGCCATCTGCGACAGCTTCTGCCCGCGTCGCTCGGCCACGGCATTTAGCGCCCGCACCGTCGCCAGCTTCTCTTCGGTGAGTTGATCCGGGTTGAGGAAGCGGCTGCCGCTCGCCGCGCGCGAATCCGCCGGGATCCCTTGCAGATAGCGGTCAGTCAACTGCCCACCTGCCAGCGGCGAAAATGCGATACTGCCAACCCCTTTCTCCTGCAACAGATCCAGCAGCTCGCTCTCGACCCAGCGTTCAAACAGCGAGTATTTCGGCTGATGGATCAGGCACGGCGTGCCGAGATCGTTAAGGATCTCGATTGCCTCCCGCGCCTGCGCCGCCGGGTAGTTCGACAGCCCGACATAGAGCGCCTTGCCCTGGCGCACCAGGTGATCGAGTGCGCGCATCGTCTCTTTCAGCGGCGTCTCAGGATCCGGGCGGTGATGATAGAAAATATCGACATACTCAATGCCCATGCGCCGCAGGCTCTGATCGAGGCTGGCAACCAGATATTTGCGCGATCCCCAGTCGCCATAAGGGCCTTCCCACATGGTGTAACCGGCTTTGCTGGAGATAATCAGCTCATCACGATAGGGGCGGAAATCCTCCTGCATGATGCGCCCAAAGTTGCTCTCGGCCGAGCCGGGCGGTGGCCCGTAGTTGTTCGCCAGATCGAAATGGGTGATACCGAGATCAAAGGCGTGGCGCAGCAGCTGTCGGCTGGTCTCAAGCAGCGTTGCATCGCCAAAGTTGTGCCACAGCCCGAGCGACACCAAAGGCAATTTAAGCCCGCTCTCGCCGCAGCGCTTATAGGCCATTTTTTCATAACGTGCGGGGTCCGCCAGGTAAACCATGCAAATACTCCTGATAAAAGGGGAAGCGATAAATTCCAGGCACGAAAGCGCGCCATGTTGCGCACTATTTCAGCGCACAAACGCACTCCAGGTATCTCCTTGTACCGTACTGCGGCAATAAGGCAGTAATCAGTCTGAAAGCTTAGGGCTAATCTGTGATGTAGATCGATAATAAAGGGGCACTCGTGATATGGTCGTTGTCGTTACAGCGCCTTGAATTTACAGTGTGCCAAAGATTTATTCTGACTTTAGCGGAGCCGTAGAAGAATGAAAAAATATGCTTTAGTGGGAGACGTGGGCGGCACCAACGCGCGCTTAGCGTTGTGTGATGTCGAGACCGGCGACATTTCCCGGGCGAAGACCTATTCAGGTCTTGATTACCCAAGCCTGGAAGCGGTCGTTCGCGTTTACCTCGAAGAGCACGAGGTGAGTGTGGAAGATGGCTGTATCGCCATCGCTTGCCCCATCACCGGCGACTGGGTGGCGATGACCAACCACACCTGGGCCTTCTCCATTGACGAAATGAGGCAAAACCTCGGCTTCGCGCATCTGGAGATCATCAACGATTTCACCGCCGTTTCGATGGCCATCCCGATGCTGAAAGCGGAACACCTGATTCAGTTTGGCGGCAATGCGCCGGTTGAAGGCAAACCGATTGCCGTTTATGGCGCTGGCACCGGTCTTGGCGTCGCGCATCTGGTGCATGTGGATAAGCGCTGGGTGAGCCTGCCGGGCGAAGGCGGCCACGTCGATTTCGCGCCGAACAGCGAAGAGGAGGGGATTATCCTTGAGGAGCTGCGGGCTGAAATTGGCCATGTCTCCGCCGAGCGCGTGCTCTCCGGCCCCGGGCTTATCAACCTCTACCGCGCGATTGTGAAATCAGACGGTCGCCTGCCGGAAAACCTGCAACCAAAAGATATTACCGAGCGTGCATTGTCGGACAGCTGCACCGACTGTCGCCGCGCGCTGTCGCTGTTTTGCGTGATTATGGGCCGTTTTGGCGGCAACCTGGCGCTCAATCTCGGTACGTTTGGCGGCGTTTACATCGCGGGCGGTATCGTGCCGCGCTTCCTTGATTTCTTCACCGCGTCCGGTTTTCGCGGCGGCTTCGAAGATAAAGGGCGCTTCAAAGCCTATGTGCAGGATATTCCGGTCTACCTGATTGTTCACGATAATCCAGGCCTGCTGGGCTCTGGCGCACATCTGCGCCAGACGCTGGGTTATGTCCTCTAAAGATTCATCAGTTGCCTGAATTCTTTTACCTTGCTGCGGCTGACGGGCACCTGAAAATCCAGGTCCCGCAGCCGCAGAATATAGGTGTTGTTAAACCAGGGTTCGATCTCGCGGATCTTGTCCAGATTAACGCAGTATGAGCGGTGGCAGCGGAAGAAGTGCGCCGTCGGCAGCTTGCTGCAAAACTCGGTAATATTCATCGGCATCACGTACGATTCCCGCTTGGTATAGACAAACGTCATCTTCTCGTGCGCTTCTGCGTAATAGATATCGTGAATACTGGTAACAATAATTCGCTCATCTTTCACCAGGTTAATGGTGGCGTTTTCCCGCGATTGCGGGCTGCTCGCGGTACCAGCCTGCTGCTGCCAGGCGCTCTCCAGCTTCTGCAACATATTGACGATGCGTGACTCCTGATAGGGTTTCAGGATGTAGTCGAACGCTTCAAGTTCAAACGCCTCCACCGCATGCTCTTTCCACGCGGTGATAAAGACAATAAAGGGCTTATGGGCGAACTGGCTGATATTCTGCGCCAGCAATACGCCATCCAGCGACGGGATGTTGATATCGAGAAAAATGGCGTCCACGCGGTTGTGCTGTAAGTACTTCAGCACGTCGAGACCATCATCGAACGTGCCGACAATCTCCATCTGGCTGTGCTCGCGAATAAGCCAGCTTAGCTCCTGCTGCGCCAGGAATTCATCTTCTACAATGATGACTTTCATCTTCTCTCCGGTGAGGGCAACAGCGTCGCGCGCGACGTCTGGCGGGGCACATAAAAGGCGATTTCGGTGCCCGGCGTCAGGCGGCGAATATGCAGCCCTTCGCCATACAGTAGTTTCACCCGCTGATGAACATTCAGCAGACCAATTTTATTCCCCGGCATTTCGTCTGCTTCGACGCGGGCGATCATTTCAGGGGCAATGCCGTTGCCGGTATCGCGCACCGCAATGCGCACCCGGTTGCCGCACTCTTCCACGCTAATGGTGACCACGCCTTTGCCTTTACAGGGCTGAATACCGTGGACAATCGCATTCTCTACCAGCGGCTGGATCAGCAGGCTCGGGATCACGCAGCTCACCTCTTCATCGATATCATAGATAACCGTCAGCTTATCGCCGAAGCGCGCCTGCTCAATGGCGATATAGTCTTTGATTTGGTAAAGCTCTTTTTTAATGTCGATCTGCTCATCATCTTTTAATTCAATGTTATAGCGCAGGTAGCGCGACAGATTGTAAATCAGCTGGCGCGCGGTATCGGGATTGAGGCGAATGGATGAGGAGATGGCATTCAGGGCGTTAAAGAGAAAGTGGGGGTTAATTTTACTTTGCAGTGCGCGCAGCTCCGCTTTATTGGCCATCTCGCGCAGCTGTTCGGCGCGGGAGACTTCTAACTGCGTTGAGATAATCTGCGATAAGCCGACCGCCATATCCTGCAACGCGGAGGTAATCTGATGCGCGTGGCAGTAGTAGATTTTTAGCGTGCCGGTGACGATGCCCTGTTCGCGCAGCGGGATCACCAGCATCGAGTGGATTTCCGGCGTGCGGTGCGCTTCATCATTGTTTTTAATGATAATTTCACCGGTGGTAATCGCCTGCTGGGTGGTCGGGCTAATAATATCATCGTTGTCGAGGTAGTTATTTTCGCCCACCCCGACATACGCCAGCACGTGATCAACGTTGGTGATCGCCACCGCATCGGCGTCAATATCGCGGCGAATGATGTCGCACACCTGGCGCAGCGACTCGCTGTTCACATTGCGAAATAGCGGCAGCGTTTTATTGGCAATATCGAGCGCCAGCCGCGCCTGCCGCCCGGCAATCGCCTCTTTTTCCCCCTCGACGCTCTGCACCAGCAGCACAATAAAGCCGATACAGACCGTGCCGAAGATCATCGGCGCGCCGATTTTCGCCACAATATCCAGCCCCAGCGCGGTAGAAGGCGCCCAGATCACCACCAGCAGCATGGTCAGGCTTTCGCAAATCATCCCGCCGATAATCCCGGCGCGCCAGTGCTGGGCTTTGGGAAACTTTCGGTTAATCAGCCCCGACATCACGCCCGCGATAATACTGGTGATAAAACAGGGCACGGCGGTCACGCCGCCGATATCAATCAGGTAGCGGTGCGTACCGGCGATAATGCCGGTAATAATGCCGACCCACGGGCCAAACAGGATGCCGCCGGACATCACGGCAATAATGCGCACGTTGACCAGCGATCCCTCTACCGGTACGCCGGACCAGGTGCTGAACAGCGCAAACAGAGAGAAGATCGCCGTTACGCCGAGCAGCTCCTTCGGTGAGTGAGCCGTTTTATGCAGCAGCTCGCGAAACAGGCGGATGCGGATCAGAAAGAAGAGGCAGATCAGCATCAACGCCGCGCGGTCAAAAACCGCCAGCAACATGTCGAATATTTCGTGCACGGGGGACTCATGTGATAGAGGTCAAAGGGCTATGATAAAAAACCCGGCGGCAGATCACCAGTTAACCATTGATTAGATGAATGGGGAAAAACCATTTTTTAAAAAGGGGATTAAAAGATATCCGACGCAGGGCTGGAGATACCTTAACCCGGCTGCATATAAGGTAATTTTCTTTTTATCATATTGTTAATAAAAAGCTGCTCTCATCCGCTTAAGCGGCAATCACTTTTCGGTGGCTCAAATTACGTTTCCTCTTTTGCGCTCCCGCACTATTTTTTCGTTTCCCTCTCGACAGGTGGAATTTAATCAGGCTATGTTCTGAACAGGCTGCACATGCAGCGACGTCGCTCGGACGGTCCGGGCGCTAACGTAACTTCGAGGAATCTATGGCTGACTCCAGTCCTGAACGCCGTTTCACGCGTATCGATCGTCTTCCCCCCTATGTGTTTAATATTACTGCTGAACTGAAAATGGCTGCGCGACGCCGCGGCGAGGACATTATCGATTTCAGTATGGGCAACCCGGATGGTGCCACCCCGCCGCATATTGTGGAAAAACTCTGCACCGTGGCGCAGCGCCCCGATACGCACGGGTACTCCACCTCGCGCGGTATTCCGCGTCTGCGCCGGGCAATTTCACGCTGGTATCAGGATCGTTACCAGGTGGACATTGACCCGGAAACGGAGGCGATTGTCACCATCGGTTCGAAAGAGGGGCTGGCGCACCTGATGCTGGCAACGCTGGATCACGGCGATACCGTGCTGGTGCCGAACCCGAGCTATCCGATCCATATCTACGGCGCGGTGATCGCCGGTGCGCAGGTGCGATCGGTGCCGTTGGTGGAAGGGGTCGACTTCTTTAACGAGCTGGAGCGGGCGATCCGCGAAAGTTACCCGAAGCCGAAAATGATGATTTTAGGCTTCCCGTCGAACCCGACCGCGCAGTGCGTGGAGCTGGAGTTCTTCGAGAAAGTGGTGGCGCTGGCGAAGCGTTACGATGTGCTGGTGGTGCACGATTTGGCCTACGCCGATATCGTCTTTGATGGCTGGAAAGCACCGTCCATTATGCAGGTGCCCGGCGCGCGCGATGTGGCCGTTGAGTTCTTCACCCTGTCGAAAAGTTACAATATGGCGGGCTGGCGCATTGGCTTTATGGTCGGCAACCCGACGCTGGTCAACGCGCTGGCGCGTATCAAAAGCTACCACGATTACGGCACCTTCACACCGCTGCAGGTTGCGGCAATTGCCGCGCTGGAAGGGGATCAGCAGTGCGTGCACGATATCGCCGCGCAGTATAAGCGCCGCCGCGATGTGCTGGTCAAAGGGCTGCATGAAGCGGGCTGGATGGTCGAGATGCCGAAAGCATCAATGTACGTCTGGGCAAAAATCCCGGAGCAGTATGCGGCGATGGGCTCGCTGGAGTTTGCGAAAAAGCTGCTGAAGGAGGCGAAAGTGTGCGTCTCGCCCGGCGTCGGCTTTGGTGATTATGGCGATACCCATGTGCGCTTTGCGCTCATTGAGAACCGCGATCGTATCCGCCAGGCGGTGCGCGGCATCAAAGCGATGTTCCGCGCCGATGGGCTGCTTCCCGTGACGCCAAAAGGGGCGGCGGAAGAGACCCAGCCATAACAATCAGCCATAAAAAAAGGAGCCGCATGGCTCCTTATTTTTTTCTGCGCTATGGCTCAGGCTAGATCATCAGGGCGAATGTACCGGCCCACACGATAACCATCACCGATATGCCCATAAAGAAATATTTCACGTTCATCGCTCCGCACACAAAGTATGCATTAATGATCTGTCAGGACTGAGTATAGAGAGGTGAAACTACGCCAAAACGAAAATGAGAATTTTCTCCCTTTCGGCCACAGCGCCATCTCAGAATTTCGGGTGAATTCATCACCAAACGGGGGCTAATGTACGCTTAATTTTTTGCCCTTACAAGAGCCTTTTTTCTATTTAATTTTAGCAACTTACACAGTGTCGGGCTTTGGCGACACAATACTTTCACTGCTAAATAAATTGCCCTTTAGCGACGATTTTTTTGCGCTGCTGAAACGGTTCATTTGCGGTTGAAATATAAGGCGAATTTTATGTGGTACGTCACAGTTTGCTGCTTGCAGCCATGTTATTGGCGGCACTGCCCGCAGCAAACGCGCCGCAGAGTTGACAAGCGAATCATTATGCAAATAAATGTCTATACAACACATGACAAGAGAACCATATGATTGAGCTGACCTCTGACGATCGTCTGTGGCGTAACGCAACGCTTGCGACCATGGATCCCACGCGAGCAGAACCCTATGGCCTGCTTGAGCACCATGCCATCGTGGTGCGCAACGGGCAGATCCGGGCAATCGTGCCGGAGAGTGAACTGCCCGCGCATGTGCCGCAGAGCACCGATCTGCAGGGCCGTCTGGTGACGCCCGGTTTAATCGACTGTCATACCCACCTTGTTTTTGCCGGTAACCGCGCCCAGGAGTGGGAGCAGCGGTTAAACGGTGTTTCGTATCAGCAGATTAGCGCCGAAGGCGGTGGGATCAGCTCAACCGTGCGGGCGACCCGGGAAAGCCACGAAGACGAACTGCTGAATCTCGCGCAGTCGCGGCTTGAACGGCTGATGCGCGAAGGCGTCAGCACGATTGAGATCAAATCGGGTTACGGGCTGGATGTCGCCAGCGAAGAGAAGATGCTGCGCGTCGCCGGTAAGCTTGCGCAAAACAACGCGGTGGAAGTGAGCCGCACGCTGCTCGCCGCGCACGCCGCGCCGCCGGAGTATAAAACGGACCCGCAGGCCTACATTGATCTGGTCTGCAACACCATTTTGCCTACCCTTGCGGACAAAGGTCTGTTTGAAGCGGTAGATGCGTTTTGTGAAAACGTCGGTTTTACTCCGTCGCAAACCGAGCAGGTGTTTCGCGCCGCGCAGGCGCTCGGCATTCCGGTGAAAGGCCATGTTGAGCAGCTCTCCTCGTTGGGCGGCGCGGAGCTGGTCAGCCGCTTTAAGGGCTTATCCGCCGATCATATTGAGTACCTGAGCGAATCGGGCGTGATGGCGATGCGCGCCAGCGGCACCGTTGCCGTTCTGCTGCCCGGTGCCTTCTATTTTCTTAATGAAACGCAAAAACCGCCGGTCGCCCTGCTGCGCCAGCAGGGGGTGCCGATGGCGGTAGCAACGGATTTCAACCCTGGCACCAGCCCGTTTGCCAGCCTGCATCTGGCGATGAATATGGCCTGCGTGAAGTTTGGCCTGACGCCGGAAGAGGCCTGGGCGGGTGTCACGCGTCATGCCGCGCAGGCGCTTGGTCGTAAGCAAACCCATGGTCAGTTGGCCGCCGGGTTTGTCGCCGATTTTGTCGTCTGGGACGCTAATCATCCGGTGGAGATGATCTACGAGCCGGGACGTAATCCGCTTTATCAACGCATTTTCCGTGGCGAGGTCACTGCATGAATCTATGGAAGCCGGTAGCGCCTGCGTGCTGGCAGGGCAGGGATGACAGCGGCGAAGCGGCAAATGCCCTGCGCCTGTTTCAGACCGTCACTCAGGCGGCGACATTTGCGCCCGAGCAGCACAGCGGCAAGACGGCGCTGCTCGGCTTTGCCTGTGATGAGGGGGTGAAGCGCAATCAGGGGCGCGCGGGGGCCGCGAAGGGGCCGTTTGCCCTGCGTACAGCACTGGCTAATATGGCCAGCCACGCCGGGCATCAACATCTTGTTGATTTGGGTAATATTGTCGCCCGGCCGGAGGCGCTGGAGCAGGCGCAGCAGGCGCTGCATGATGCGGTGCTCGCCTGCCAGCAGGCGCAGATGCGCACGCTGGTGTTTGGCGGCGGGCATGAAACGGCCTTTGGCCACGGCTCGGCAATCCTTGATGCTTTCCCCCATGAGCAGGTTGCGATTATCAATCTCGATGCGCACCTCGATTTACGCCACGCGGCGCGCGCCAGCTCCGGCACGCCGTTTCGCCAGCTGGCCCAGCAGTGCGACACTCAGCAGCGCGGCTTTCACTACACCTGTTTCGGTGCAAGCCTGGCTGCCAATACCCAGGCGCTGTGGGATGAAGCGACGCACCGCAACGTGACGGTAGTTGAGGATCTGGCGCTGTTAAACGCCTTTGAAACTGAAGCGCTACCGGAAATTAAACGCATCATTGAGCAGCACGACAGGATCTATCTGACCATCGATCTCGACGTGCTGCCCGCCTGGGAGATGCCCGCCGTCTCTGCGCCAGCGGCGCTGGGTGTGCCGATGCACCTGCTGCTGCGCATTATCGAACCGCTGTGTCGCAGCGGCAAAGTGCAGGCGGTGGATTTAGTGGAGTTTAATCCAACGTTTGATCACGCAGGGCAGGGCGCGAAAGCCGCTGCCCGGCTGGCCTGGCAAATCCTGCACTGGTGGCAGTGATATACTCACCTGACAAATAACAATAAGGAATTGCCGCGCTATGTATTCCCCCCGCCCCCGGGTGGCCCCGGCCACCGCGCCCGTGCCCTTTTACGAGAAGGTCAAGCAGGCTATCAGCGAGAAGATCGCCGCCGGTATCTGGCGTCCGCACGATCGCATCCCCTCTGAAGCGGAGCTGGTGGCGCAGTTTGGTTTTAGCCGCATGACCATTAACCGCGCGGTGCGCGCGCTGACCGATGAGGGGTTACTGGTACGCTTGCAAGGCGTCGGCACCTTTGTTGCCGAGCCGAAAGGGCAATCGGCGCTGTTCGAAGTGCGCAGCATTGCCGATGAGATTGCCGACCGTCATCATCAGCACCGCTGTGAAGTGCTGCTGCTGGAGGCGCGCGCCGCCGACGCAACCCAGGCCGCAGCGTTAAACGTGGCGGAAGGGACACGCATTTTTCACTCGCGCATGGTGCATTTTGAGAATGGCACCCCGGTGCAGATTGAGGAGCGCTGGGTCAATGCCGACGTGGTGCCGGAGTATCTGCAACAGGATTACACGCAGACTACCGCTCATGCTTATCTGTCGCTAATTGCACCGCTCACTGAAGGGGAGCACATTGTGGAAGCCGTGCATGCCTCGGCTGAAGAGTGCCGCTTGTTGCAGATCCAGGAGCACGATCCCTGCCTGTTGATCCGCCGCCGTACCTGGTCGACATCGCAGATTGTCTCCCACGCCAGCCTGCTTTACCCCGGCTCCCGCTACCGTTTACAGGGCCATTTCGGCTCCTGAGCGCTGTCAGCAGCAAAAGCGTGATTGTTAGCGCACTATCAGAAAAATGTATCTTAAGTGTTAAATCCTGCCTTGCGCGCAATTGTATAGACAAGTATATGTGTTTACATACTCATCGCGTGATTTCAGGAGAACAACGATGTCGCATACCCCCTCTCGCCCGCAGGCGATCCGCGCCCCGCGAGGCACGGCGCTGACGGCCAAAAACTGGCTGACCGAAGCGCCGCTGCGCATGTTAATGAACAACCTCGACCCGGAGGTGGCGGAAAACCCGCAGGCGCTGGTGGTGTATGGCGGTATCGGACGCGCGGCGCGTAACTGGGAGTGCTATGACGCCATCGTTCAGGCGCTGACGAATCTGGAAAACGATGAAACGCTGCTGGTGCAGTCCGGCAAGCCGGTCGGCGTGTTTAAAACCCATGAAAATGCACCGCGCGTACTGATTGCCAACTCTAACCTCGTGCCGCACTGGGCCACCTGGGAACACTTTAACGAGCTGGATGCGAAAGGGCTGGCGATGTATGGCCAGATGACTGCCGGAAGCTGGATCTATATCGGCAGCCAGGGGATCATCCAGGGCACCTATGAAACCTTTGTTGAAGCCGGGCGTCAGCACTACGGCGGTGATTTAACCGGGCGCTGGGTGTTAACCGCCGGGCTGGGCGGCATGGGCGGCGCACAGCCGCTGGCGGCGACGCTGGCCGGTGCCTGTTCGCTGGTGATTGAGTGCCAGCAGAGCCGCATCGATTTCCGCCTGCGCACCCGCTATATCGACGAGCAGGCCAGCTCCCTCGACGACGCGCTGGCGAGAATCAAACGCTACACCGCTGAGGGCAGGGCAGTTTCCGTGGCGCTCTGCGCCAACGCCGCCGAAGTGTTGCCCCAACTGGTGCAGCGCGGCGTGCGCCCGGACATGGTCACCGATCAAACCAGTGCCCACGACCCGCTACATGGCTACCTGCCAAAGGGCTGGACATGGGAAGAGTATCAACACAAAGCCGAATCCGATCCGCAACAGACCGTGCAGGCAGCAAAAGAGAGCATGGCGGAGCACGTCAACGCGATGCTGGCGTTTCAGAAGATGGGCGTGCCGACTTTTGATTACGGCAACAACATTCGTCAGATGGCGAAAGAGATGGGCGTCACCAACGCCTTTGATTTCCCCGGTTTTGTCCCGGCGTATATTCGCCCACTCTTCTGCCGCGGCATTGGCCCGTTCCGCTGGGTGGCGCTCTCCGGCGATGCAGAAGATATCTACAAAACCGATGCCAAAGTGAAAGCGATGATTGACGATCCGCACCTGCACCGCTGGCTTGATATGGCGCGCGAGCGCATCAGCTTCCAGGGCTTACCGGCGCGCATCTGCTGGGTGGGGCTGGAGTGGCGACAAAAACTGGGGCTGGCGTTTAACGAAATGGTGCGCAGCGGCGAAGTTTCAGCGCCGATTGTGATTGGCCGTGACCACCTCGACTCCGGCTCGGTTGCCAGCCCGAACCGCGAAACGGAAGCGATGCGCGACGGCTCCGATGCCGTCTCCGACTGGCCGCTGCTCAACGCGCTGCTTAACACCGCCAGCGGAGCCACCTGGGTTTCGCTGCACCACGGTGGCGGCGTCGGCATGGGCTTTTCACAGCATGCGGGGATGGTGATTGTCTGCGACGGCAGCGATGAAGCGGCGGCGCGGATTGCCCGCGTACTGCATAACGATCCGGCCACCGGCGTAATGCGCCACGCCGATGCCGGGTATGAGAGCGCCATTGAGTGCGCGGTTGAACAGGGGCTTAACTTACCGATGGTGGCCGCCACCCAGGGGAAACGTTCATGAACATCACGCTACACCTTATTCCCGGCCAGTTGACGCTGGCGCAGCTTCGCGACGCCTGGCGTCAGCCGTTACACGTCACTCTGGATGAAAGCGCTTTTGCTGATATTGCGCAAAGCGTCGCCTGCGTAAACGCCATTATGGCTGAGGGTCGCACGGCCTACGGTATCAACACCGGCTTTGGCCTGCTGGCGCAGACGCGTATCGCCACCCAAGACCTGGAAAACCTGCAACGCTCACTGGTGCTCTCCCATGCCGCGGGCGTTGGCGAGCCGCTGGATGAGGCGATGGTGCGCCTGATAATGCTGTTGAAAATCAACAGCCTCGCGCGCGGCTTCTCCGGCATCCGTTTGCGGGTGATCCAACTGCTTATAGATATGCTCAACGCTGGTGTTTATCCGTGGATCCCGGCGAAAGGCTCCGTGGGTGCCTCCGGCGATCTCGCGCCGCTGGCGCATCTCTCCCTGACGCTGCTTGGCGAAGGTAAAGCGCGCTTTCACGGCGAGTGGCTGCCCTCCAGCGAGGCGCTTAACCGCGCCGGTCTGGTGCCGCTGAAGCTGGCGGCAAAAGAGGGGCTGGCTCTGCTGAACGGTACGCAAACCTCCACCGCTTTTGCGCTGCGCGGGCTGTTTGAAGCTGAAGATCTCTTCGCTTCGGCGGTAGTATGTGGGGCGCTGACCACCGAAGCGGCGCTCGGCTCCCGTCGGCCTTTTGATGCGCGTATTCACGACGTGCGCGGTCAGCGCGGGCAGATTGACGCCGCCGCGCTCTACCGCCATCTGCTTACCGATGACAGCGCGATTGCGCAGTCCCATCACAACTGCAACAAGGTGCAGGATCCCTACTCATTACGCTGCCAGCCGCAGGTGATGGGCGCCTGTTTAACGCAACTGCGCTTTGCCGCCGAAGTGCTGTTAACCGAAGCAAACGCCGTTTCCGACAATCCGCTGGTCTTCGCTGCACAGAATGACGTTATCTCCGGCGGCAACTTCCATGCCGAGCCGGTAGCGATGGCGGCCGATAACCTCGCGCTGGCGATTGCCGAAATTGGCGCGCTGGCGGAGCGGCGTATCGCGCTGCTGATGGACAGCCATATGTCGCAGTTGCCCCCCTTCCTGGTGAAAAACGGCGGCGTCAACTCCGGGTTTATGATTGCCCAGGTGACGGCGGCGGCGCTGGCAAGCGAAAACAAAGCGCTGGCGCACCCGCACAGCGTCGACAGCCTGCCGACCTCCGCCAATCAGGAGGATCACGTCTCGATGGCACCCGCCGCCGGTCGCCGCCTGTGGGAGATGGCAGCCAATACCCGCGGCGTGATTGCCGTCGAGTGGCTGGCCGCCTGCCAGGGGCTGGATCTGCGCGAAGGTTTAACCACCAGCTCGCTGCTGGAGCAGGCCCGCAGCCTGCTGCGCGAGCAGGTCACGCACTATGCGCAGGACCGCTTCTTCGCCCCCGATATCGAGGCCGCGATGACGCTGCTCAGCGCAGGACATCTGCGGCAACTGCTGCCAGAAATACTTTCACCTGCAAACTAAACACCCAGCCCGGCACCTACGCCGGGCTTTTTATTGCATTGCTTAAGAGAGCTAATTTGAAGTGTGAGTGGAGGCTGGTTTTCTGATAAATAGGATTTTTTTTAATATTCACCGCTAGAGTGAAAACTCATCGCCCTTTAATGTGTCGGGTCAGTATTGTTAAAGGAGAACAGACGGATGCAAAGGAATGCGGGATACAAAGAGGGCACGTTACGGCTGATGACGTTGGGTGAAATTGCAATGGCGCGACGGATCTTTGGCGACAGCATCGTTTATAGCCGTGTATGGGTTCATTGCGACAGTTATTTCCCTTTTGGATTGCAGACACCTGGTACAGCAATGGCACCAAATGGCGAACTCTGGTTTCGTAAAGAGGACTATCACGCAGACTTCTCACGTGCAGATGTTTCGGTGGAAGACAAACACATTTTTATTCATGAGCTGGGGCATGTGTGGCAACACCAGCATGGACAATGGGTAAGAGTGCGGGGCCTGGTGAGCAAATTTGCGAATTACTATTATCAGCTCGATAGGGAAAAATTGACGGATTACCCTCTGGAACAGCAAGCATCCATTATCGCTGATTATTGGCTTCTTCTGGTGTATGGGTTAAATAAATGGATATCTTTTCTTTCTTCGGATAGCCAGGGTAAATACAGCGGGAAGGATCCTATAAGTGAAATTCCGCGCTTATATCGCAAAATTGTTACCGGGCGGGAATAAATGATGAATAAAACGCTGTTGTTAATCTCTCTATTTCTTCTCGCCGGTTGCCCGGGGCCAGGCGATCGTATGATTGAGAAAATACCGGCTGAGGTAACGACAAAAGAGAATCATGTCTGTATTACCTATGCGGTGAAGCCGGGCGATCGCATCACCTCCCTGCAAATTGGCAGTGAAAGCGGGGAGACATGGTATGAGGTGTTTAATGACAAGCCGGTGCTGCCGCGCAGCGGCGAATGTCTGCCGACCTGGAATTATCCTTTCGCTAAGAGTAAAACCTATACCCTCTTTTATGGCCTGAGCAATGACAGCCAGCCCTATAAACAGCTTATCCAGGCATCATTCACCTTCGCGCCATGACGGCTATCACGGCGCGGCGATAGCGGCTTCCGGTTATGTCACGGAGTTGGTAAATTGAGCCACGGAGAGTGACTTCATACAGAAGGGAAGGCCGGGTGAGTGGGAAAATTGATTATCAGATTGAGAAATATAGCTTTGCCGATGTCGCCGGTACGCCGCGTCTGGCGCAGCAGTGGCGTGATGTGCTGGATGAGTGCCGCCAGCTTAATGCCGGAGCCGAAGAGCGGCTGCGCATTGCGCTGCTCAATGTTGATTATGTCACCAGCTTTGAGCTTCCCTTCCGTTTACTCTTGACCCGCGCGCCGCAGCTGATTGCCGCGCTGCGCGACGAATTCAGTCTGGCGCAGAAAAATATCGTGTTTAATGGCAAGCGTTTTGGCTGCGTCTACAGCCTGAAAACTGATTTAAAAGACATTCCCGATACCTTCCAGTACCGTCTTGCGACGCGTATCCGGCGCATCGATCCGACCGGTACGACGGCCGCGCCCTACCAGCAGATCGCCAAAGAGATAAAAGCCCCGCGCGAGCGGCTGAAACAGGCGCTGGAGTCTGGTTTGCAGGTCACCGCGCTGGATGGGCTGTTCTGGTTTGGGCTACAACGCATAGCCGCAGATGTGCAGCGGCTGCGCAAAAGCGGGATGGCGATCGCCACCGCTGAAACCGAGGTGTTCGACGATCTTACCGGCACCACGCGGCTGATGCCGATTTACCGCCGCGCCGAAAAATAGCCGCCGTCGGCGGTAAATTTATCAAAGTGATACTCCTTTTCCCGGCTTGATAAGGGCCGGGCGCGCATCTGCCTGCTTTTTATCCGTTATTGCCGCTTTTCGCCCTGTTTCGTCTGTTTTTTACCCAAATTGAAAGTGGCATAGCCATTGCTTATAGCAATCATCCTTTTGCTAGTGGAGAGCGCATAACAATGGAGACGGTGCTGGTTGGCAGTGAAGTAGCCCGCGTAGACGGGCTGGCCAAAGTCAGGGGAACAGCGATTTATGGCGACGATATCCGGCTGAAAAACATGCTTTACGGCGTCTGTCGCTATGTCGATATCGCTGCGGGACGCGTTGATTCAGTCGATCTCAGTGAAGCGGAAAAAGTGCCTGGCGTGGTGCGTATCGCCACCTGGAAGGATATCCCCGGCCAGCGCAAGCTGGGGGTGATCATCCCCGATTACCCGCCGATTATCGACAATGAGGTGGCCTATCGCGGCGACGTGATTGCCGTTGTGGCCGCGGAGAGCTATCAGGCCGCCTGCCTGGCGGTAGACAAAATTAAGCTCACCTATTCGCCCTGCGAGCCGATCACCTCCCCGGAGGAGGCCCTGAAACCAGGCGCGCGGCTGATCCACAGTGCGCTTGAGAGCAATGTGATCAACCGCCATCACACGGTAAAAGGGGATATTGAGGCCGGGTTTGCCGCCTCGACGAAGATCATTGAGCGCGATTATGAGGTGGGGTTCCAGGAGCACGCCTATATCGAGCCGGAGTCGATCACCGCGTGGCTGGATGATGACCAGCAGATTATGACTCTGGCGGGATCGATTCAGAATGCGCACCGTATTCGCGGCATTGTCGCCAAATACCTCGATCTGCCGCAGAGCAAGGTGAATGTAAAACGCTCGGTGCTCGGCGGCTCGTTTGGCGGCAAAGATGACATTATTGATAACCTCGCCTGCCGCGCGGCGCTGCTGGTGCAGCTGACGGGACGTCCGGTCAAGATGACCTATAACCGCGAACAGTCGATGCGCGAGAGCTATAAGCGCCACCCCTATAAATTGCATTATCGCATTGGTCTTGATGATGATGCCCGCATTCAGGCGATGCAGATCAATATCATCGCAGACGGCGGCAGCTACGCCGGGCAGACTATGTTCGTCACCTGGCGCAGCTCGGTGCAGGCGGCGGGCCCCTATAACATTCCCAACGTGCGCGTCGATATCACCGGCGTCTACACCAACAATAACTACACTTCGGCTTATCGCGGTTACGGCGCGCCTCAAATCATCTTCGCCAATGAATCCCTGATGGATGAAGTGGCAGAGATAATGGGGCTCTCGCCGGTGGAGCTGCGGCTGCGCAATATTCTGCGCCAGGGCGATACCAGCATGGCAGGTCAGCGGATGTGCGATCACACCGTCTCGGCGCAGGAGGTGCTGGAAACATCAGTGCTGAAAGCCGAGTTCGAGGCGCGGCGGGCGCACTATCAGCAGCTGAATGCCGAGGGCGGCCCGGTGCGTTACGGCATCGGCCTGGCGCTAAGCCACCGCGGCTGCTCGCTCGGTGCGGAGGGGCTGGATGCGTCATCTGCGCTGATGCAGGTTAATGCCGACGGCAGTATCAATATCTCCACTTCGGTCTCGGAGAACGGGCAGGGGTTGCAGACCACCATGTCGCTGCTGGCGGCGGAAGCCTTCGGTATACCGCTTGCGCACGTCACCTTTAGCGAACCGGCGACGGCGATGATTGCCGATGGCGGCTCTACCGTCGCCTCGCGCGGCACGTTGATGGGCGGGCAGGCGATCCTCAGCGCCGCCAATACCATTAAAAATCGGATGGCCGCCGCTATCCTGGCAACCCTGCACGCCGGTGAGATAGCGGATCTGGTATGGCGCGACGGGCACGTCTTCAACCGCCATCAGCCGCAACGCCGTCTCACGTTTCAGCAGGTGGTCGATATGACCCGCGCCACCGGCGCGAACTTATCCGCCTACGGCTGGCATGTGGCCCCGCCCATTCACTGGGATGAGGAGAAGGGGAGCGGCAGCCCCTATTTCACCTGGGTCTACGGTTGCCAGATTGCCGATGTGGCGGTCGATCTGCGCACCGGCAAAGTGACGGTCAACAGCGTGGTTGCGACCCACGATGTCGGCAAGGTGATCAACCCGGTCGGCTTTAATGGCCAGGTTTACGGCGGCGTGCTGCAAGGGATGATTGGCTACGGCATGCTGGAGGATTTCAATACCGAACAGGGGGTGGTGAAGTCGGAGAATTTCGACACCTACCTGCTGCCGACCATCAAAGATATGCCGCCAATTATCATCAACGCCATCGAAAATGCCGATAAAGCGGGGCCGATGGGAGGAAAAGTGATCGGCGAGCCGGTGCTTGAACTTGGTGCTGCGGCGCTCAATAACGCGGTCAGTTTCGCCATCGGCCGCTTTAACCGCACGCTACCGCTGACCCTTGAGCAGGTCAGGCTCGGTTATAACCTGAAAAAACCGGCACGCCAGAGCGAGCGGCTGTTCGATTGCGGCCCTAAAAAAGAGGTGCACCGGCTTAATACGGTGTCGCTGAAAGTGGCGCACACCTTAAAAGAAGCGTTAACCCTGATGGCAGAAAACGCAGCGCAGCCAATTGCCGGCGGCACGGATGTGCTGGTACAGGCGCGCCTGCGCTGTGACGCGGTGCCGCTAGTCAATATTGCCGGGCTGGCTGAACTGAAAGAGATCTTCGATCTCGACGGCGGGCTGTCGATTGGTGCCGGGGTCTGCTTCAGCGATTTGATTAAACATCCGCTGGTACAGCAGCGTTACCCGCTGCTGATTACCGCCTGCAAAACCATCGGCTCGTTACAGCTTCGCAACCGCGCCACGCTCGGTGGCAATGTGGTCAATGCCGCGCCCTGCGCCGACTCCCTGCCGCCGCTGATTATCTATGACGCGCAGGTGGAGCTGCGCAGCCTGCGTGGTACCCGCCGTCTGCCGGTGAGCGAGTTTGTCACTGATGGCTATCGCACCGGCATCGCTGCCGATGAGCTGGTCACGCGCTTTATTCTGCCGGTGCCGATGACCCAGCCGCTGGTGGAGTGCTACCTGCAACTGGGGCGGCGCAATGCGCTCAACATCACGCGGCAAAGCCTGAGCGGACAATTTCATGTCGATAGCCGAGGCACCATCCGCATCTGTCGGCTGGTCGACGGCGCGCTGATGCGAAAACCGCAGCGGCTAAGCCCGGTAGAAGAGGCACTGGTCGGCCAGCCGCTGAACGCAGCCTCGATTGATAAAGCGGCGCAGGTGTTAAAAGGGCTGGTGGATGAGGCCATTGGCGGGCGCTGGTCTGCGCCGTACAAAATCCCGGTATTTGTCGATATGTTCCGCCTGATGATGCAGGACGTAATAACCGAGCAGAGCAACTAAGGAGCGCGAAGATGCACCCAATCGAACTGAAAGTGAATGGCATCCGTATTCGCCGCGACGTGGACGATAACCTGCGGCTTATCGATCTGCTGCGCGACGACTTACGCCTGACCGGCACCAAAGAGGGGTGTTCCGTGGGCGAGTGCGGTGCCTGTACCGTAATGCTTGATGGCAAGGCGGTCTGCTCATGCCTGCTGCTCGCCGCCCAGTGTCACGGTGCGGAGGTGACCACTATCGAAGCCCTGCATCACGACCCGGTGGGCAAACGTCTGCAAAATGCGTTTGTGCGCCACGGCGGCGTTCAGTGCGGCTTCTGCACGCCAGGGGTGTTAATGAGCACTAAAGCCCTGCTGGAACTGAACCCCGCGCCGGATGATGACGCACTGAAAGAGGCGCTGGAGGGGAATTTGTGCCGCTGTACCGGCTATCAGCCGATCATCACCTCCATCAAAGCAGTGCTGAAAGGCGAGGCGTGAAAAGGGGCGAGTAATGAGTGAAAAGGCGTTGATTGAGTGCGTCATGCTGGCGGCCGGGTTATCCAGCCGGATGGGCGACTGGAAAATGATGCTGCCCTGGGGGGCGGGCACGCTGCTCGACAGTGCGCTTCGCAGCGCCTTCTCGCTCTGCGACCGGGTGATCCTGGTTACCGGGCATCGTGGCGATGAGCTGGCGCGCTACTATCGCGGGCAGCCCGCTATTACGCTTGTCCACAACCCTGATTACGCTTCAGGGATGTTCTCATCAGTAAAGTGTGGTGCGGCAGCGGTCACCTCGCGACGTTTTTTTCTGGCGCTGGGCGATATGCCGGAGGTATCGCCCGCGGTTTACAGCGCGTTATGGCAGCATGCGGATCATGACCACTGCCTGGTGCCAGGTTATGAGCAGGGCTGCGGCCATCCGGTGCTGCTCCCGGCGCAGGCGCTTGCGCTTATCAGCAACGCGCCCGCCAACAGCAGCTTAAAGACGATTGTTCGCCAGATCGGCACCTGCACGGTTGCTGTCGATGAGCCGGGGATCCATTGCGATATCGACACGCCAGCGCAGTATCGCCAGCGAACCGAGCTTAACCGCTTGCTTGATACACTGACGCGGCGGCGCATAAACCCGCATGGCGGCAGGTAATGTTCGTCAGGCCATGTTTGCCCGATTGAGGATCGTCATTAAAAACTCCGCCACCGCTTTGATGCGTGCCGAGGCGATAAGATCGGCATGAGTCACCAGCCAGAGATCTTCGCTCAGCACTTGGCCGGGTGGGATCACTTCGATTAATTCCGGCTGCTGCGCGGCGATAAAGCAGGGCAGCACCGCCAGCCCAAGCCCGGCGTTGACGGCAGAGAGCTGGGTCATCAGGCTGGTGGTGGCAAGCGCAGAGGTTTTATCTTCAACCTGTTCATCAAACCAACGGGCCGCGGGAAGATGGCTGAACGAACTGTCCCAGGTAATAAAGCGCCGCCCGCTCAAGGGGGCATCTTCTGGCGCAGGGTGAGCGCGCAGATAGCGCTCTGCTGCGTAGACCGCCGAGGCCATCACCCCGGCTTTGCGGATCTTCAGCGTGTTTTGCTCGGGGCGCACCAGGCGCAGCGCGATATCGGCATCGTTTCGTACCACCGAGACGGTGTTGACCCCGGTAATCAGCTCGAGGCGGATCGCCGGGTAATCGGCCTGGAACTGCGGCAGAGCCGGGATAATCAGGTGGTTGGCCAGCGTCTCTGCCGTCGCCAGGCGCACGGTTCCCGCCGCTTCGCCATCGCCTCCGGCAAAGGCGTGCTCCAGCGCGCCGATTCGGCTCTCCACCTCTTCGGCATAACTCAGCAGCGCCTGCCCGGCATCGGTAAGAAAGTAGCCGGTCTGATGATGCAGAAACAGGCTGGTCCGCAGGCTGCTTTCCAGCGCGTTAATTCTGCGCGATACCGTCGACTGGCTCACTTTTAACGTGGCTGCCGTTTTTGTCAGGCTGCTGGTGCGCGCAACGGCCAAAAAGAAGCGTAAATCGTTCCAGTCCATCGTCTATGTTTTCTGTTTATGCAAAATGATTCGACTATTTTATCCGTAGTTTTCAAAATATGGAAAAAATAGACTTCTGTTACGGCATTACTATTCGAAAAACAGGAGTGAGCAGATGGAAGTCACAGCGAATCAGACCCCCACCAGTGCGGTCGTGGAAACCTATCTGGCAGCTTTTGCTGCGGGCAGAGTCGATGAGATTGTCAGCCTGCTGGCCGACGATGTGGTGTGGCATATCGACGGCGAACCAGGCGTCTCGACAGTTGGATTGTTGCAGGGGCCTGAGCAGGTTCGGCGCTGGTTGATAGCCTTCCCGCAGAATTTCAGGCCACGGGAATTTGTGATTAATGAGATTATCGCGCAGCACGATAGCGTGCTGGTACTGGGGCGTTTTCGCCATACGGTGGTCAGCACGCAGCACACCGTCGGCAGCGATATGATCATTCACTTTACGGTCACCAACGGTAAGATTCGCCGGTATCAAATCTTTGAAGATTCGGCGCTGCTGGCAAGGGCTTTTGACGCGGATGATGAGTGGTCGCTGCAGCAGGTACGCATCAATGGCACGCTCTACCGTTACCGCGATATCGGCGAAGGGCCAGTGCTGCTTTTTGCCCACGGGCTTTTCGCCAGCCATCACATTTTCGCCGCACAGGTTCAGGCCCTGAGCCACGCTTATCGCTGCATCGTTGTTGATATGCCGGGACACGGCCTGAGCGGTTACGATGCCACCGGCTGGACGCTTGACGATCTGAGCCGCGAGCTGGCGCTGATGATTGATGAACTGGCGCTCGGCAAGGTCACAATCGTTGGGCAGAGCCAGGGCGCGATGGTGGCGCTGCGGCTGGCGGCGAATTATCCGAAGCTGCTGGCAGGCCTTGTGCTGATTGGCACTAGCGCGCGTGCGGAATTGCCTGAACGGCTGGAGATGTGGCGCAGGCAGCGCGAAACCCTGCTGAAGGGTTCCGATGAGGCGCGGGAGGCGCTTTTTACCACCCTTCAGTCCTATGTAAACAGTGAAGAATGGCTGCAAAACCACCCCCATGAGGCCGCCGAAGAGCGCGCCATGATGCATGCTCACAACCGCGAAGGCTTAGCGCTGGCGCTGGATGCCGCCGTGTTTGACCGGGGCGATATCACCCACCTGTTGCCGATAATCACCGCGCCGACGCTGGTTATCGTCGGGGAAGAGGACAGGGCAACCCCGGTTGAATTAAGTAAGGAGATCGCCGCGCTTCTGCCCGATGCTCAACTGCTCACGCTGGCAAAAACCGGCCACCATCCGCCAACGGAAGCCGCCGATGCGGTGACGGCGGCGATTGCCGGGTTTATTGCAGCTAAATAGCGGAGATAAAAAAGCCCCGTCAGGGGCTTAATATGCGGTGGTCATATCGCGGGTTTAGAAGCGATATTGCAGACCGGCGGTGATGGTGTAGTTTTTGTTGGCAATACCCGCAGCATCGCCACCGATGAATTCCGATCCGCCGTTGGTAGTGTCAATAACCTGCGTCCCGCCTTTGCCCTCTTTATATTTGCTGTAAGTGAACTCCGCAAACACTTTCGCATGTGGCGTGACGTAGTAACCGGCATCAAGTGACGCGCCGTAATAGCGTGAGTTACTGGTTTTATCTCGGAAGGTGAGGTCGCGCATATAGTGCTCATCGTTATCATGGGCGCGCACCCAGTCGCTGAATTTCAGCAGCGCATTGAATTCGAAATTATCAATACGGTACTGGCCCGCCAGCCCAACATAGGGCATGGTGAAGCGCTGGCTGTAACCAATCCCGCGTTCGCCTGCCGGGAAGTTACCCACTGAGGCTCCATTATTATAATCGTAAGCGCCGCCGAGCGCCGTCCAGCTGAAGCGCGTCTCCTGATAGCCTGCCACCACGCCCGCTTTATAATTCGCGTCCTGGAAAATCCAGCCTTTCAGGTTGAGATCGAACTCATTGGCGTAATTGACATCCGAATCAGGATGGGTGGAGTGATGGGTCCAGCCTGACTGGCTTTCACTCAGCCAGTCGTAATCATCCATATGGCCTGCCCCGGAGGCGAGTGACGTCCAGCCGCGGGCGTTAAGGGTTAAAAAGGAGTAGGGGTTCCAGGAGAGATCGCCTTTCACAATGGCGACATTCTTTATCTTCCAGTTAAGCTGGCTGATTTTTCTCCCTGTTGTTTCGTCATAGACTAGCTCATTCGATTTACCGCTCAGCATCCCGGCAGAGGCGGAGGCGGAAAAGCTTTCGGGAGAAAAATCGGGGATTAACTGCTCTGAGTCTGCGTACGCGGTGCCGGAAATAGCGCTTATCATCATCACTACAATACGAGTTTTTTTCATTTTTCTTTGCTCATATCACAACGGTAATAATGATTCTTGCTACGGGTATAAACTTCTGCAATGAAGTGGGGTTTTTCTTTTTTATTTTTTGATAAAGATCCTAAGTCTGAGATATATCTTTTTTTGTTCTTCTTTTTTTGGTTTATCAATTACCGATATGCGTAGTGCCTCGGGAAAATATATTTTCCCGTCGTAACGTGGCGATGTTTATCTGAGGTAAGGCGCGGGAGGGGGATCCGACCCGCACTACTGTAAGCCTTTAAGCCTGTTACCCTTCCCCTGGCGGCGCGCTTTTCTCTATCGCGTGCTGCTGCGATAAACGCCAGAAATCATGGCCTGCGGGATATTGATATAAGCGCAGGGAGAATTGTCCTGCTACCGCAGTGATATATTCAAATATCGCCGATTGCGTATTCTCATAATCTGCCCACAGGGTCGACGAGGTGAAGCAGTAAATTTCCAGCGGAATACCGGCCGGTGACGGTTTTAGTGTCCTGACGACAATGTACATCTCTTTGACAATATCCTGCCGCTCGGCGAGATAAGCCATTAAGTAGTGGCGGAAAAGCGTCAAATTCGTCAGGCCATTATCAATAAACCAGCTGTCCGCCACGCCCATCGGATCGCGGCCATCAAGCAGTTTTGACAGCGGTTCACTCACGCCGCGTATTGCCAGCATGGGAGCCAGCATCTCCTGCGAGAGAAAGGTCACCGAGTGCTGATCGATATTGGTGCTGCGCATAATGCGGCGCGCGCCGGAGGAGAACATCGCCTGCCAGTTGGTATAGGTTTCGGTAAGAAAGTTTTTCGTCGGAATACGGGAGATGGTGTTATCCCAGTTCCGGATAGTAATGGTGTGCAGCGCGATATCGGTCACTTCACCGCTGAGGTTTTTATCGGGCATCTCAATCCAGTCCCCGAGTTGCAGGACATCATTTGAGGAGACCTGCACGTTGGCGACCAGCGAAAGCAGCGTGTGTTGAAACACTAACATCAGCACTGCCGCCACGGCACCGAGGCTGGAGATAATAATCGCCGGTGATTTGTTCGACATCACCGCGAGGATCATGATCGCGGCAATAACGTGAATTAAGATTTTACCTATCTGGATATAGCCCTTAATCGAGTGATTTTTACGCTTGGTCTTGCGCAAATAAGAGCTATTAACGATATCCAGCATCTCGTTAAAAAAGACCGACAGGAAAATAAAGAACAAAATACCGCACATGGTATTTATTGCCGTTACCAGCGAGGCTGGCATATTTTCCATAAACTGCAGCAGGTAATAGACCGTAAGAACTGGCACGAAATTGGATAATTTTTCAGCGATACGGCGATCTTTTTCCAGCGGCACATCTTTTTTATGGCTGGCAAAGAAGACTTTACGAACGACCTTAATCAGCAGGAATTTGCACATCAGATGCGCAAACATGCCAGAGACGATCAGCAGAATAATATTTAAAACAATGGCCAGCGCCGGCCTGCCTTCGATAAACGTCAATAAAGAATTCAAATACGCCATTACTTATCGCCTGAACGAGTATGCCATCTGTATAAGCCCTGGCTGGCGGGCATATATACAAAAATTTAACCAATTAGCATCATGGCATAACAAGGGGATATAAGTCCACGCCGGGGGCGGTGTGTGCCCGGTCACAAAAACGCTCGCCTTTAACAAAGTGATCCTATGATTTAGGCTGGTTAACGCAAATTTACGCTGTAACAGGAGAAGCATGATGAAAGCAGTCACACTTAACGCGCCGGGCGGCCTGGAAAACATTACCGTCTCAGATATCGCCGATCCGGGCAGACCCGGCAAGGGTGAAATTCGGGTTGCGATTAAAGCCAGCTCGCTGAACTTTCATGATTTGATTGTTGCCAGCGGCCAGTTCCCGACTGAGGATGGCCGTATTCTGCTGTCCGATGGCGCGGGCGTGGTCGAAGAGGTAGGCGAGGGCGTTGAGGAGTTTGCCGTCGGCGATAGCGTGGTTTCTACCTTTTTTCCCATCTGGCTGGCAGGTAAGCCAGGCCCCGAGGTGAGCGGCTTTGCTCATACCCCCGGTGACGGCATTGACGGCATGGCGAGCGAGTACGTTGTGCGTTCGCAAAATGCCTTTACCCATGCGCCGCAGGGATGGAGCCACAAAGAGGCCGCGACCATCACTACCTCAGCACTGACCGCCTGGCGGGCGCTGGTGGTGGATGGCAACCTGAAAGCGGGCGAGACGGTGCTGGTTCAGGGCACTGGCGGCGTCTCCATCGCGGCGCTGCAAATTGCGAAAGCGATGGGCGCGAAAGTTATCGCCACCTCCTCTTCCGATAAGAAGCTCGACGTTGTGCGCGAGCTGGGCGCGGATGAGACCATCAACTACAAAACCACGCCCGAATGGGGGGATAAAGTGCTTGAACTGACCCAGGGGTTCGGCGTCGATCACGTGGTGGAAGTGGGCGGTCCGGCTACCCTGAAAGAGTCGCTGAAAGCCGTTAAAGTCGGCGGGCATATCGCGCAGATTGGTATCTTGTCCGGCGATGAGGCCAGCGTATCGGTGCTTTCATTGCTGGCGAAACAGGTGCAGATCAAAGGGGTGATTGTGGCAAGCCGCCAGGATCAGATCGATTTTGTGAAAGCGCTGGAAGTGATGAAGCAAAAGCCGGTTATCGATCGCACCTTCAGCTATGAGGCGCTGAGCGAAGCCTTTGCACACCTGCAAAGCGGTTCCCACCTGGGGAAAATCTGCGTCGAGTGGTAGCAGGCACGGCGGTAGGGGCGTGCGCCCTTACCGCCACGTTTTCACGCGCTGTGGCGCTTTTCTTCAGCCGAGCAGGCTTTCCAGCGTCACCGATGCTCCGCCGCAGACAATCACCAGCACATTATCGCTGGGGGCAAAGCGAAGTTTGTTGTCATAGAGCAGCGAGAGCGACACGCCGCAGGCAGGCTCGGTCAGCACGCGATGATCGTCCAGCAACAGGCGGCAGGCGCGCACGGCCTCAGCGTCAGAAACAACCTGGCTTCTCACCTCAAAACGGCTGGCAACGTTAAACGCATTTTCACACACCTGGCTTGCGGCAAGGGTCGTTGCGATGCCGCTCACCTTCTCCAGACGCACCAGCTTACCGGCATTAACCGAGGCGTTAAGCGACGCGGTGCCCTCGGTTTCAACGGCATAGATCGGAATATGGCTCAACTGATGTTTTTCCAGCCCCTGAGCGATGCCTGAGAGCAGGCTGCCGCCGCCGACCGAGAGGACCACGGCATCCGGGATCACGCCTGCGGCAATCACCTCATCTACCAGCGTGCTGATGCCCGCCCACAGCAACGGGTTATCAAAGGGGTGAATATAAATGACCTCATCGGTGGCTAAAGAGAGGGCATAGTCGTTCGCCTCGCTCCAGACGTTGCCGTGCACCACAAGGGTGGCCCCTTCCTGCTCAATCAGCTCTCTCGCCCGTAGGGAGGTGGTTTCAGGCACTACGACGGTGACCGGCAGGCCGAGTTTGCGACAGCTGTGCGCCACCGCGATGCCCGCATTTCCGCCCGAGGAACTGATAAAGCCTTTTGCGCCCTGTTCTGCATAATAGCGGCAGGCATGGGCCGCGCTGCGAAGTTTGAACGAACCGGTGGGCTGGGCAGACTCCATTTTCAGCCACACATTGCATCCGCTGCGCTGGCTCAGCGGCAGTGAGTGCAGCAGTGGGGTCTGAATACTGATTTCCATGACATCGAATCCTTATGCATAAGCCCATACGAGAAAGGCCGTTCTGGAAAGGTTTTTAAGCCTGACCAGTAATAACACAAGAACTATCAGGCTGGGTTATCTATTTCCGGGTGCCACGGATGGCATACGCAGGCCAGTTTGTGCCCCTGCGGATCCCGCAGATAGGCAACATAGAAATCTGGCCCATAGGCTTCTCGGAGACCAGGCGCGCCCTCATCGCTGCCGCCATTTTCCAGCCCTGCGGCATGAAATTGCCTTACCTGCTCTGCGCTGCGTGCCCGGAAGGAGAACATCGTCCCGTTACCCGGCGTGGCCCTTTTTTTATCGAACGGCGGGCAGATGCAAAAACTGAACCCCTGGTCTGGCGGCTCGCCCCACATCGCCCAGGTTTCACTCCACGCAGGAGTGCGCGGCACGCCCAGCACTGCGAAAATCGCATCATAGAAACGCGTCATCGACGGTAAATCGTCGGTGCCTATGGTTGTGTACATCAGCATGGTTTGGCTCCTGGCTTCCTTTCTATAAAAAAGGGATGAAACCGTCAGTGATTATGGTCCCGCAGAAAAACCGTCAGCACATCCTTCGGCGCGACGCCGCCGCACTCTGAAATCATCCAGCCGACCGCGCCGCGGTGATAGGTACCATGAAACAACACATGGTTAAGCATATCGATGGCGCGCATCTCGCCGTGACCACCGTCGACAAAACGGAAGGTGATGACTTTTTCAAGATCGCTCGAAATGAGGGCGTCAACATGCTGGATATACCACGCGGCGCAGTCGGCCATCTTCACTTCAAGCTCTTCCAGGGTAGGCGTTTCCGGGGTATTTAGCGCAGTGTAGCCATGCTGCTGACCGGTGAGATTGGCTCTGAAAATCATGTCGACGACATAAATATGGTTCATCAGCCTTATCATCAGGTGGCGCTTTTGCGGGTGCGCCGATTCGTCGATCGCCTTGATGGCTTTCAGGGTTTCGCCATCCATCCAGCGCTTAAATTTCACCAGGCTAACCAGTGTGTCCTTATCCATCTTCTGCTCCACATGTGACTGAAGCGATATCATACCTCGCGGGGACTGTTTAGCTGAGTAGATCCTTAAGCAAAAACCAGGGGGGTGGCATCGGCATATTTCAGCGAGCGGCGCTGGTTAACATGTCGAAAAAGGCCGGGGCGTTAAGGTTTTTCTAAGCTTTCTTCGTCACACTGGGGGTATAAAGCGCACATGGTTTCGGTGCCATTGTCGGATTATAGTCGGCAGGAGATGATGTCCCCTGCCACTTTTTTAACTTTTTATTCGCCAGAAAGATTATTTCGTCACTCCTTTTTTATTTTCCATTGTCATAAAACCTTCAGCTGTATCAATATCTAACATCTTCTTTAAAACCGAAAAAATATTTAACTCACCTTCAGACAATCCTCATTAAATAGTGATGATTTTGCAGGTAAATTACTTTATAAATATATGGGACAACATCGCAGACCTTGCTCACGTAACTGCTCGGGCAGCGAGTAATTACGGGTGTGGCATCTACGCGGGAGGGAAGTGAATGGATATCATAAGTTCAGAACGTGTAAGTGAAGTCTATATGGTTATCGGGCACGCGGTATCCTCGTTAATTTCAGCGGGAAAACGCGTTGAAAAAGAGGGGATTCTCGAGCAGTTGCAAAAGGGAAAAGCGCAGGCGGTGGATGGGATGAACGACGTGTATGAATCCGCTATTCGCCTCGTTGCCAGCGAGGGCGTTGCCGTCAGCGAGCAGTGATTGGCACCGATGCAACTGTTATTACGCTTCCCGCTCGCCTCAGGTTGAGAACCAGCCAGCGGGATAGTATTCGCAGATAAACTCCACAAAGGCTTTCACTTTCGGGCTCTGCAGCCGACGCGATGTGTGCAGCACCCACAGCTCGGTAAGCGTTTCGGCCTCTCCCCAACTTATCAATTCACCTCTCGCAAGATAAGTGCTGACGATCGACTTCGGCACCATCGCCGCACCGGCTCCGGCCAGCACCGCATCGCGGACGGTCAGCAGTGAGGAGAGGCGCATTACCGGCTGCGGAGTAAAGCGGTGCTGCCCGTTCTCAACGATCCAGTCACTCCCTTCAATATGCGTTGACATCACTACGGCCGGGATCGTCGGCACGCTTTGCCTATCCGCAACGGGCAGGCTGATAGCAGGCGCGGCGACCAGCACCAGCTTGTCCCTGGCGAAGCATCGGCCAACCAGCGAGCTGTTTGCCTGCGGGTTTATGCGGATCGCCACATCAAACTGCTCCTCCACTAAATCGCTCATGCGGTTTTCCGAGACAACCTCAATATGGATATGCGGATAGCGCTGGCGAAATTCCGCCATCAGCCGCCCCAGCGCCAGCTGCGAAAAGAGCAGCGGGGCAGCAACGCGCAGCCATCCTGCTGGCGCGGCATTATCTTCCCGCGCCGATTCAACCGCTTCATCAATTTCACGGATGGCGCCCAGCGTGCGCGCCAATAGACGTTCGCCCGCCTCGGTGATTTTCAGCTTCTGGCCGCCGCGCTCCACCAGCCGCACGCCCAGCACCTCTTCGAGATCGGTCAGCCTGCGCGAAAGGGTGGCTTTAGGTTTACCGCTTGCGCGGCTGGCGGCGCCAATCCCGCCCGCTGCCGCGATAAGGTGAAACTCTTTTAAGGCGTTGATATCCATTAGCTGTCTCATTTTTGGAACAGAGTGTGCAAATAATAGCCTCTTCCGGGCAAAAATGGATCGGGATAGTCTCTGGTTACACCCACCAGACAGTACGGAGTAAACATCATGACTATTCTTGTTACCGGAGCGACCGGCCGTGTTGGCCGCCACGTTGTTGACCAGCTGCTTCGCCGCGGCGCTGATGTCCGCATATTGACCCGCGATCCCGTAAAAGCCGGTTTTGCTGACAATGTGGAGGTTGTTAAGGGCGATCTGCTGGATATCGATGCCCTGCGCGCCGCTTTTAGCGGCATCAGAACCCTGTTTTTACTCAATGCGGTTGCCGCCGATGAATTTACCCAGACGCTGATTACGCTCAATATCGCCCGGGAAGCTGGCGTCGAGCGCGTGGTTTATCTCTCGGTTTTTGGCGCGGATGCCGCCGTCAATGTGCCGCATTTCGCGGTTAAATACGGTGCCGAGCGCATGCTGACCGCGATGAACTTCAGCGCCACCATTCTGCGCCCCACTTACTTTATCGATAATGAGGCGATGATTAAGGAGGTGGTCGTTAACCACGGCGTTTACCCGATGCCGATTGGCAGCCGCGGGCTGGCGATGGTGGATACGCGTGATATCGCCGAGGTGGCGGCTATTGAGCTGCTTCGGCGCGACCAGGCGAGCGAGAAGCTACCCGTCGAGACCATTAATCTCGTTGGCCCCGATATGCTGACCGGTAATGATGCGGCGGCAATCTGGCGCGATGTGCTTGGGCGCGAGGTGATGTATGGCGGAGACAGCCCGGATGCCTTTGAGGCTGGCATGGCAGAATTTATGCCGAAATGGATGGCCTATGAAATGCGCCTGATGGCCGAGCGCTACGTCAGCCACGGCATGATCCCAAATGAGGGCGACCGGGAGCGGCTGGTGGCACTGCTTGGCCGCCCGCTGCACACCTACCGCGACTTTGTGGCGGCACTTGCCGCACAGTAAAAATGAGACGGCCGGTGGCTGCGCACCGGCCTTATTATTTCGCGCTTAAAGCGCAACGGCGCGCAACATGCTCGGCGTCAGATCGGTAAAGTGCGGCACATCGCCCGTCACTTCTGGCGCTTCTGGCGAGTTAAACGCCGCTTTCATCGCCTCCTCATCGCGGAAAACGCACTCGGCGATGGCGACGGTTCCCGTCTGCTCAACGGCCGGGAAGAGGGCGGCGGCGCTGAGCAGGCCATAGGGCTGGAACGCTTTGATCACCAGCGGAATATGACTGTTGACGTAGTAGTCCCGGTCAAAACGGCTCTGCGGATCGCCGTAATAGGTGACGTATAGCGTGAAGGTTGAAGTGCTCATTGTGTGACCTCTTTGATAACTGGTTTCCATTCGTTTAAGCCGCTGAAAGTGTAGCTGGCATTCGAGGCTGCTAATATGCATTCCGCGCTGTTAAGCCATTACAGAGAGGAAGATCATGATAACGATTGAAGCGGGCAGACCCGCTCACTACCCGACATTACTGGACATCTGGGAGTCATCGGTGCGTGCCAGCCACGATTTCTTACCGGAGGGGGATATTGAGGCGCTGCGCCCGCTGTTAGAAAATTGCTATTTCCCTGCCGTCACGCTGTCGATTGCCCGGCTGGTTGAAGATGGCTCCATCGTCGGCTTTGTTGGCGTCAGTGACAACAGGATTGAGATGCTGTTTGTCGATGCCGCCCAGCGCGGAAAAGGCACCGGCAAAGTGCTCCTGCAACACGCCATCGCCCAGGGTGCGGATGAGCTGGACGTCAATGAACAGAATCCGCAAGCGGTGGGCTTTTATCAACAGCAGGGTTTTGAGGTTGTCGGCCGCTCTGAGCATGATGGCCAGGGGCGGCCCTATCCGCTTTTGCATATGAAACTGCAGAAAACATGATGCTGCTCATTTTAATAGTTATGCCAGGTAGCGTGCCCCGGCTGTCGCGCAAAATTTCTGCAATTTATCGGTGTTACTTAATCCTCGCTTAAGAATACTCCGATAATGTAAGCGCTACGCTAGCCCATCCCGGGCTATTCCGGAGCCTCTCCTATGCAAAATAAGTTCGCAGAAGTCTCTACCGCCAGCAAAGTCCCCGCAGTGACGATGGCGTTCTGGTTAACCAAGATTGCTGCGACAACGCTGGGTGAGACCGGTGGTGATGCAGTGACCATGTCGATGAATCTGGGTTACCTCACCGGGACGCTGATTTTCGCCATCATCTTTTTAATCGCCGTGGTGGTGCAGATTGAGCGCCACAGTTTTAATAAGTGGATCTACTGGTTTACGGTGGTTGCCACCACCACCGTTGGCACTACGCTTGCGGACTTTGCCGATCGCTCACTTGGGATAGGTTATCTGGGCGGCACGCTGCTGCTGAGTTCGCTGCTGATGCTTTCACTGCTTATCTGGCGCCTGACCTGCGGCACCATCGCTGTCAGTTCGGTGAACAACGGCGTCACGGAGAGCTTTTACTGGGTCACCATTATGTTTTCACAGACTCTCGGCACCGCGTTGGGTGACTGGACCGCAGACAGCGAAGGGCTGGGCTATGATGGCGGCATCCTGCTGTTTGTCGGCGCACTGGCGATTATCTGGGCCGCCAGCCGCTTTACCTCGCTGTCGCGCACTGCACTCTTCTGGGCGGCGTTTATTCTGACTCGCCCATTGGGTGCGGTAGTCGGTGATTTCCTCGATAAACCTGTCGCCGCTGGCGGGCTTGCGCTGAGCCGCTATAGCGCCTCACTGACGCTGGCGTTGATTATTGTGGCGTTTCTCTGGCTACTGCCGCAGCGCCCGGCAATGAAAACCGCAGTGACGAATTAATAGAGTGCAGCGACAAAGGGGAGCAGGCCTGCTGTGGCTGCTCCCCCTCGCTACAGAGGTTATGCCCGCCCGGATGCTTGAGGATTGCGGACATAGTTGAGGATCGCACTGAGCGTGGCACTCTCGGGATGATTCACTTCACTCAGATGATCGCCTTTACCGGCGAAAAGCGGTATGGCATAGCGCGTGGCTAACGCCGCCATTGTGGCGTAATAGGGGTCATCAGCACCTGCCCAAAACCGCAGGGGAACAGGGCAGGGGAAAAACCCCTCCGCGTCCTGAGCATGTTTTCTCAGTTCATTGAAAAAATGCTCAGCCCCTTTTTCATCCTCAGAGGTGAGTGAGGCGGTGAGTTCCGGCGCGACTTGCCGGGCATAAGCGATAAACATCTCAAACGTCAGCTTGCCAACAGGCGTTTCAGGCAGGCCAGCTTCACAATCCCATCCTCCCAACACCACAGAGTGCAGGCGATCTGCGTGAGCATTTATCAGCTCCATTGCCAGCCAGGCACCGGCAGAGTAGCCGATGATATGCGCTTTTTCATACCCCAGTTCATCCATCAGATTGACGATGGCTAACGCCTGGCGCTGTTGGGTGTAGGCAGCCTGATTATCAGGTTTATCGCTTGCCCCGTGGCCGGGCAGATCCGGACACACCACCTGAAAATGAGGACTCAACGCAGAGATGAAGCCGTTATCCACCCAGCATCTGCTATCCATCAACAGACCATGAAGCATGATGACTAACGGACCTTCTCCCTGCGTGCGGTAAAAGAGGCGCGGCGTTGCTGATGTATATGGCATAGCGATTCCTGTAATGTGCGCGTGTATATTCATAAAGACTAACGCCATGTTCTAACATGGATAATCTTTTGAAAGGCAACAACAGGTGCGCAACCCCTAATATTGGCGAGGCCGTTGATCTGCAAACAGGGAGTAATGATGGCAAGGCGACGTGAGCTTAAAGGCATTGCTAACGCGCTCAATTCGAGCTTTGTGAGCCGCAATAATGATTTTCATGGCTACTGGTCTCTGGGGCTGCTAAAGCACTTTGCGCTCAGAGATGGGGGGACGTCTGTAGATCTTTCGTTTCCCTTACCTCAGCCTGAGGCTAGCGATAAGCTGATACATTTTCTGGTGCGCCATTACACGAATATGCTGACAAATTTGTTGAACAGACAGCGTATCCCGCATGAGTGGGTAAGCAACGTTAGCATCATTCTCGACTTCAGGCCGCAGATTAAAGACGCGGCGTTAATTGAAGGCGCCGCCTCCGTTGAGCCTTTTGCCTGCCGCTGCCAGATTACTGACGATCGCGGTCGCCACTACGCGTCAACCTTCTATGGCCGCTGCTGGATGCACTCGGCGAAGAAGGAGAGCCGCTCGACCCGCTATCATGATGAGTAATGCATTTGCGTTGACGTTATTTGCGCGCGATCAGCCGCAGCCCTCTGCCCACCAGTTTTTTGAACGACGCACACTCCGTATGCTCCGGCGCCGGGCAGCGGGCGGCATGCTTCAGCCCTTCGCTGAATAACTGCAGTTTGCAAATCGTCTCGTCAATTGCCTTCGCGCGCTGCTGAAGCTGCTCGCGGTTGATAGCGACCTTACCCTGCGGGTTTAACATTGCCGCCATCTCATCGAGCGAGAAGCCTGCCGCCTGGCCGAGCGCTATCAGCTGCAATTTACTCAGCACGCTTTGCGGATACTGCCTTCGCAGCCCGTTGCGGCCAATCGGTTTGATTAAGCCCCTCTTTTCGTAAAACCGCAGCGCGGAGGGCTTTATGCCGGAAAGCGCCGCCACTTCCCCAATATCCAGCTCTTTCACCGTTGACTTAAACCTCACTTCACGTTGCACACTCGCCGACACCTTAGCATCTCTTTATCAGGGGAAGGAAAATTGGATAGCGCTCTTGTGCTTCACATCATCGTCACTGGCATTGGCGCAACGCTGCTGATGGATGGCTGGTCAATGTGTCAGAAAAAGCTGCTCCGTGTGCCGCCGCTTAACTATGGGCTGGTGGGGCGCTGGTTGTTGTGGCTCGCGCGGGGAAAGAGGTGGCATAACACCATCCTCTCCACGCCTTCCATTAAAGGGGAAAGTTTTACCGGATGGGCATTCCATTACCTCACCGGCATGCTGTTTGCGGCGATCCCATTTTTGCTCCAGGGTTCGTCATGGCTGCGCGAGCCGCTTCTGCTGACGGGTGTGCTGACAGGCGTGCTTACGCTGCCTGCGCCCTGGCTGATTATGCAGCCAGCGCTGGGTTTTGGCATTGCGGCCTCGCGCACGCCCAGGCCGTGGTGGGCGCGGGTATTCAGCCTGCTGACGCATCTGGCCTATGGCCTCGGGCTGTATGGCGCGGCGCTGCTTTACACCTTTTAATGCTATTTGCGCGACGTGTCAGGTGGGCAAACGCAGGGCGAAAATGTTCTTGCCCTGCGCGTGGCGATAATAGGCGCTGCCGCCGTGTAGCGCGGCGATGGCGCTCACCAGCGATAACCCCAGCCCGCTGCCGGCGGTGTGACGGACATTATCTCCCCGCCAGAAGCGCTCGAAGGCTTTATCCGGCTCGGCAAGCGGCTCCCCGTCGTTCGCCACTTCAATTTCAACCGAGTCACCACCCTGAATTGTGCTGACGGCAATGGTGCCGTTTCCCGCCGCATAGCGAATGGCGTTGGTCAGCAGGTTGGTTATCGCCCGCTGAAACAACATTTTATCGGCGGTGAGGCTGCCCTGCGCATTCAGCTCGATCGCCATTTCACGCTCTTCCGCCAGCGGTTCGAGAAAATCGATCACCATCTCCAGCGCCTCACTGAGCGAGAAGGTTTCCTGATTGAGCCTGATATTGTGATGCGTGGCGCGCGCAAGGAAGAGGATGTTTTCCGTCAGCCGTGACAGCGCTTCCAGCTCCTCAATATTCCCTTCAAGCAGCGCCTGGTACTCGGCAACGGAACGCTGATGGCCCAGCGCCACCTGATTCTGGCCTAACATAACGTTGATCGGGGTGCGGATCTCATGGGCCAGATCGTCGGCAAACTGGGTGAGGCGGATAAAGTCTGTCGACAGGCTCTGACGCATGGCGTTGAGCGCCTTGCCAAGGGGGAGCAACTCCTGCGGGATCGCCTGCAACAGCACCGGCTGATTTAACCGGTCACTGGCGGTCTCGGCCACAATCTGGCTTAAGCGGCCAATGGCCCGCAGCCCACGGCGAATCAGCAATGGGCTAAGGGCGGCGCAGAGCAGAATGGCCGCCAGTGACACCATAATGCTTTGCTGGCGGTAGCGCTCAAGCATCATTGCCCGCTCACGCGCTACACGGGCAAGCGTGACGGTGACCGGCCCGTGCGGTGAGTTGGCCTGCAGGCTGAGCGCCGAGGCATCCATATCATCCGTGCTGCGCCAGCGGTGCAGCTGCTGCGCGCTGGGCGGGGTGTTAACCGGGGTTGGTGCGATATCCGGCAACGCGACGCCGGTATGGTTAATAGTGACGTTTTGCGCCTGCTGCGGGCGGATGCTGAGAATATCCTGGCGAATATCGACCATCCGGTTGAAGTAGAGCGGGAGCGACTCCGGCTGAGCGCCATCTTCCAGCAGCTGGCGCAGTTGCGCGGCGCGGTTGATCAGCGTCTGGTCGTCGCGCCACACCAGCTCACTGCGCAGGGCGTTATAGAGGATCAGGCTGATGCCGCCGCAGGCCAGCGCCATGATCAGCGTAAAAATCGCCGTCAACCTGAGGGTCAGGGAGGGGCTATACATCGCCTGGCTCCTGCACGGAGAGGCAGTAACCCATGCCCCGGACGGTGGTGATCAGCTTTTGCGCAAACGGGTCATCGACTTTGCGGCGCAGGCGGCGAATGGCGACATCAACAATGTTGGTTTCGCTGTCGAAATTGACACCCCAAATCTCACTTGCCAGCAGCGTGCGCGGCAGGATCTCGCCGTGCCGGCTGGCGAGCAGCCACAGCAGCATAAACTCTTTGCGTGTCAGCGCGATGGAAGTGCCATCTCGTGTCACCTGAAAACGCGCCGAATCCATCACCAGATCGGCGACGCGCAGCGTAGTGCTGTGCGGCTGGTGTTGACGAAGCTGATTCTTGACGCGCGCCAGCAGTTCCGCAAAGGAGAAGGGTTTGACCAGGTAATCGTTCGCACCCAGCTCCAGCCCTTTGACCCGATCCTCTACCGAGTCGCGGGCGGTAAGGCAGATCACCGGCATCTGGCTTGCGGTACGCAGGGTTTTCAGCACCTGCCAGCCATCCATGCCCGGCAGCATAATATCGAGGATCATCAGGCTATACGGGTGCGCCAGCGCCAGATGCAGGCCATCGCGCCCGTCCGCTGCGTAATCGACGATATAGCCCGCCTCTTCAAGCCCTTTGCGCACCCAGGCGCTGGCTTTCAGGTTGTCTTCAATCAGTAACAGTTTCACCGGCGCAGTGTGCCACGAAATTTTGAGCCGCCCCAGCCTTTCAGCGCCAGATGACAATATGGTCATCTTTCTGACAGGCAATTGCGGCAAGCGTGGAGGTATAAAAGCCGGGTCATCAACACAGGAGAATCCAACATGAAAAAGTCTATCGCTGCGTTAACCCTGGCTGCACTGCTTGCCGCGCCCGCTCTCACCTTCGCGGCCGATAAAAACCCGCTGAGCGTCCATGTGCTGAATCAGCAAACCGGGCTGCCGGCCGCCAATGTTACGGTGACGCTTGAGCAGAAGCAGGGGGATAACTGGACGGTGCTCAACACCGCCAGCACCAATCAGGACGGGCGCATCAGTGCTCTGTGGCCGGAAAAGCCGTTTGCTGCGGGCGACTATCGGGTGATCTTCAAAACCGGTAAATATTTTGCTGACCAGAAACAGCAGAGCTTCTTCCCGGAAATTCCGGTGGAGTTTCATATTGATAATACAACGTCCACCTATCACGTTCCGCTGCTGCTGAGCCAGTATGGCTACTCCACCTACCGCGGGAGCTAAGGGCAGATGAAACGTCTTATGCTCGCGCTGCTGCTGGCAGCAGGACCCGCGACGACGCTGGCTGCGACGCCCGCCACCGTTTATGAGATGACGCAGGCGCTCGCTACGCAGCTGGCAACCGAAGCGTTATCGGTTTGTCATGACATGCATCGTCAGGGCGTGGTGGCGGTGGTCGATCGTGGCGGTAATCTGGTGACGCTGGTGCGCGATGACAACATCGGGCCGCACAATACGCAGGCCGCCTGGCGCAAAGCGTTTACGGCGCTGTCGACCAAAACGCCGACCCGGCAGTTTGCGAAGCAAGCGCAGGCTTCGCCTGAGACCGCCAACCTCAATACGGTGCATGAGTTATTGCTGCTCGGCGGTGGCGTGCCGGTGAAATATCACGGTCAGTGGATCGGTGCTATCGGCATGGCGGGCACCGGCGGCGCGGAGTCCGACGAGCGTTGTGGGATGGAAGCGATCAATAAGGTTGTTGGTCAAAACGAGCAGAAGTAAGCACGATCGCAACGGGGAAGCGGCTTTTCCCCGTTTTTAGCCCCTATCGCCTTGTATGGTTGGTGTTTGTCCTTATGGCAGGGACGGCGGATAAATCCGGGGGCAGGACAATTGCTGCCTATTTTTATGAGAGCTGTCAGCCTATTGGTGAACTCTTTTTGTAGAGTGATTTCTGTTTATACAAAGCATTAGCAAAGCAGCACAACACACTGATAACAGTGGAACAAGCAGAGTCATTTTAAACCCTGCCAGTTCCGCCATCAGACCGGCAATCCCATTGCCAGCCATCATGCCTGTGCGCATGGCATTGGAGTGAAATGCTGATGCGAAACCGCTACGTTCTGGCAACGCTTCCTGAATAACAGAAATGCCCAGGCCGACAAAAATACCAAAGAATAATCCGTTAAAAAGTTGCAACACAACCAGTTCGGTCATATTAGTGGCCAGCTGAAGCAGGCTGTAATAGACGGCTGCAAAGAGAAATCCGACCATAATCAGTGGCTCTTTCCCGGTTTTCTCTGCCAGATGAGCAGCGGCAAGCATAACGGGAATTTCCATTATCGCGGTTGCGCCAAGCAGAAAGCCCGGAAACGAAGCGGGTAAATTAAGCTCGTGTACCAGGTACAGCGGCATAATGGTCAGGTACATGTTATTGGATAAATTTGCCAGCATCATTACTGCGCCCAGTGCCCAAATCATACCCGTGACAGGGGCTTTACTGGCTTGAGTTTTTTCTACTCTGCCTGTAGCGACACTGTTTTTATCCTTCGAAAGCAGCACCTGGCTGGCAAGTAAGGTGATGGCCGCAAGCAGGGCTGAGGCCAAAAAATTAAAGGTGAAGCCAAATCGGTCGGCGAAGACAAATGCCAGAGCCGGTCCGGCAATCCACACAATTGACACGCCCGAACGCATTTGCGTATTGAGCCGCGTAGCGTTAAGCCCTGCTGTCAGTGAATGCTTTCGGATCATCGACAGGAGTAAGGGGATAGACGCATTGCCTGGCCCCATCAAGAAAATACCGATGACCAGAGCCTCGATGGGTTGGCGGCAGAAACTGAAGGCTAAACCCGCCAGAAAAAGCGACGCAACAGAAATCATGAAAAGTTGCCGGACGGGATGTCCCTTATCTGCAAGCGATCCCATCAACTGGCTGAAAAATAATCCTGAGAGGGCAAACCCCAGGCTGTAGAAGGTGATAAAAATCGGGCTGGCATGTAATCCGTTTATCAAAAAAAGACTCATGACAGGCAAAATGAAGGCATATGAAATGGCGGTCATTACGTTTATAAGGAACAGCCGCCCAGTAATTCCGGAAAAAAAAGCCATAAAGAACAACATCTCCATGTAGGTTAATCTTATTTTTTAACATGGAAATGTCTTAAGAGAGCGCACTATTTCACTTCATATGAGATGTACTGGTTTTTGGGTTGTTAGAGCTTCGTCAGAAGATTTGTGTCCCGCTCCTTAGATATTCTGACTGAAGATCCGCTCTGCGCTCAAAGTGGATCTTCTTTGATTTGTCATCTGCTTTACTTCCCTTCCTTAAATCCTGCACCCGTTGTTTGTGCGGGAAATTTACACCTCTTCTTCCGTGGCACGCCGCGCGTCGTAAAGCTCTTGTGCCTGCTCAATCGCCACACCGTATTGCCTCGCCCAACTCACCAGTGCCACAAACGGGTCCTGTAGGGAGCGGCCCAGCGGCGTGATGGAGTATTCGACCGCCACCGGTGATGAGGCGATGACGCGGCGGTTAACCAGCCCGTTACGCTCAAGGCGGCGCAGCGCCTCTGTCAGGGCTTTATGGGTGATGGGATCGAGCCGGCGTTTAATGGCGTTAAAGCGCGAGGGTTCGCTGCACAAAACGGTCAGGATCAACACCGACCATTTGTTGGCAACCTGTTCAAGGATCGGGCGTGTGCTGTTGATTTCAGCCAGCAGGGCAGGGATATCGGTCGACATAAGGTTACCTTCTCTATATCTGGTGTATATCAGGTGCGTAATTGACGGTAAATATACGAAATGTATCATCAGGCGTCCATCCCACGTTCTGGAGTAGCCATGTTGAAACTTGAAGGTAAGACCGCCCTGGTGACCGGCGGTAACAGCGGTATTGGCCTTGCGATTGCTCAGCGATTTGCACAAGAGGGTGCCCATGTTTTCATCACCGGTCGACGCGAAGCGCAGCTGGCAGAAGCGGTAACGCGTATTGGCGGTAACGTTGAGGCGGTTGCGGGTGATATCACCAATACGCACGATCGTTCTCGCCTGTTTGACACCATTCATGCCAAAGCCGGAGGCCTCGACATCCTTGTCTATTCGTCAGGCGTTTCCGAACCGGCGAGTCTTGAGGAGAGCACGGAAGAGCATATCGACCGCGCTTTTGGCCTGAACGTGCGCGCGATGGTGCTCACGGTGCAGCAGGCCGTCACGCAGATGGGTGAGGGCGGCACTGTCGTGCTGCTCGGCTCGATTGCCGGCAGCATGGCGGTTTCCGGTTACGGCACTTATGCAGCCAGTAAAGCCGCGGTGCGATCCTATGCGCGAACCTGGACCAGCGAGCTGGCTCCGCGCGGCATCCGGGTCAACACCCTCAGCCCTGGGCCCACGGATACACCGATGTTCAGCCAGGCGAGTGATGACGTCAGGCAGACGCTGAGCGCGCAAATTCCGGCGAAGCGGCTGGGACATCCCGATGAAGTGGCGGCTGCGGCACTGTTCCTCGCCTCGCACGAAAGCAGTTATGTCAGCGGCGCCGAACTGGTGATTGATGGCGGCATGTCTGCATAAGCGGCGTTTTTAATATTACCCGGCGCTGGCAGTAGCGGCGGCCGGGTGCGTGCTTTACGCGTGTAACGAAAGAAAGGCGCCTCATAACAACTCATTGCGTGGTGAATTATTTCAGAAGTGACATTGCAGTTCTGAATGAGTGGCACTATAGTAGCAACTTGTACAAGTTTGCATGGGTAAGTTGTACAACTTACCTCGCTACCAGGCTGCCGGCCCAACCATGCGTAATCCGGGCCCATTTAATGAGTGATAAAAATGAATAATCCGACCGCAACACTCCCGCAGACCCTTCAGTCAGTTTTTTCGGTCTTTGAGGCGGAAAAAGAGATCATTGATGAAGTGACACGCGAGCTTCAGGCCGTGAAAGCGACGGTGGCGAATAAAGACATCATGCTGGCGCTGATCGCCCGCGTAGAGACTGAAACGGATGTGATCCGTAAAGATGTCCTGCGTAACGCCCTTGAACTGGTGGTGCTACGCACGCTGGACGTTTAATGTTTTACCCGCGCCTCTGCTCTGCCAGAGGCGCGGATGCTTCTCAAAAAACTGAGTTATAACTGCGCAAATAGCAGATCCAGAAAAGCACGCACGGCGGGATTCGCACGGCGGCTCTCGGGCCACAGCACCGTGAGGTTGTACTTTTCAACGGCAAAATCTGCCAGCACAGGGACAAGCGCACCGCGTTCAACCCATGACGCCGCCATAAAGCTTGCTGCCATTCCAATCCCTGCGCCTGCCGCTACGGTGGTCAGCACACCTTCGCTAGCATCAACGACGATTGCGGCGGGGAGCACTAACTCGATCTCCCGATCCCCTACGTTGAACGGCCAGCGAAACAGCTGCCCGCTGCTTTTATAACGCAGATTTACCGTCTCATGATCCACCAGTTCATCGGGATGCTGCGGCATGCCGTACTTGTCCAGGTAGTCAGGCGAGGCGTAACAACAGAGACGATAGGGCGAGAGGCGGCGCGACAACAACCGCGAATCGGGCAGATCGCCAATGCGCAGTGCGACATCAATTCCCTCATCTATTACATTTACCCGTTCGTCGCCAAGGCGCAGATCGATGCGTACCTCGGGCTGACGCTGGCGAAACTGCGCCAGCAGGGGCGCGAGCATATAGAGCCCGACCGGCAGCGAGGCGGCAACCCGCACGGTGCCGCTGGGTTCAGCGCGGGCTCTCTTCGCCGCCTGCTCAATCTCTTGTGCATCCTGTAACAGCCGCAGTACCCGCTCATGCAGATCGCGCCCTTCCGGCGTCAGTGCCAGCGAGCGCGTGGTGCGCGTGAAAAGCACCAGCCCGAGCTGCTGCTCCAGCCGCTGAATACTTTTACTGACTGCCGAAGGCGAAACCGACAGTGCCCGCGCGGCTGCGGTGTAGCTGCCAAGGGATCCGGCGCGCGCGAAAGCAATCAGCCCCGTCAGGCTTTCAAAACCGATTTGTTCTTTCATGACATAAGTAAAGCGAAAGGCAGGCCCATTATCAACCTGAAGTCGCTGTCATATTCTGCTGCTACTGAATACCAGGCAGAGGAAATAAGATGAGTGCAATGATGAAAGCCGTGCGACTGCACGCATTTGGCGGGCCGGAAATGTTGCGTTATGAAGAGGCACCCCGTCCAGTGCCGGGTGCTGGTGAGGTGCTGGTGCGGGTGCAGGCGGCGAGCATTAACCCGTCCGATCTCTATCTGCGCGATGGCTACCGCACGTTACCGCCGCAATGGCAGCCTGACTCCGTTTTCCCGCTTATTCCCGGAACCGATATCGCCGGTGTGGTGGAGGCTATTGGTGAGGGTGAGCAGGGTTTTCGCGCGGGCGATGAGGTTTTTTCCATGGTGAGATTTCCGCAGGATGTGATGAAAGGCAGCGGAGCCTATGCCGAGTACATCGCGGTGCCTGCCGACGAACTGGCGTTGATGCCGCAGGGCATTGATTATTTGCAGGCCGCCGCAGCCCCGATGTCACTGCTGACGGCCTGGCAGTTCCTGATCGATCCCGGTCATCATGAGCCTAACCCTTTCCAGCCTTTTCCACATATTCCTGTTTCGCTTAAGGGCAAAACGGTTCTGGTTAACGGCGCTGGCGGCGGCGTTGGGCACTTTGCTGTACAACTTGCCCGCTGGCGGGGCGCGCGGGTGATTGCCGTCGCTTCCGGTAAACATGAAGCGCTGCTGCGAGAACTGGGGGCGAGCGAGTTTATTGATTACACCCGGCACGCCGCAGAAACGGTCGCGCAGCCGGTTGATCTGGTGATGGATGCCGTGGGTGGTGTAAATATGGAGCGCTTTCTGCCGCTTATCAAACCCGGTGGAGCACTCTACCTGGTCAATCCGCTCGGCTTTGCCGGGCAACAAGAGGCTGCGCGCCGGGGGATCACGGTCTCTTCGACCCAGGTTCGCTCCAGCGGTCAGCAGCTTCAGCAAGCAGGCCAACTGCTGGCAAGCGGTGAAGTGCGCGTCGTGACGGACAGTATTTATCCTCTTCGTGACGCCGCCGCCGCGCACCAACGCGCTTCACAGGGCGGTATTCAGGGCAAGATCGTGCTTCGCATCAACTGAGGGGATTCACATTGCCTGGCGCTTTTATGCTGACAGCGTTCGCCGGGCGCTTTATTGTGAACGCCGATAACTCAGGGCGGCGATGCGCATCCCGCTTTAATAAAAGGAACACCGATGATTACATTGCGCCCCATGCGTGAGGATGAATACCCGGCTTATCTGGACTATTTCATTGCGGACTATGCGCAAGAGATTGCCGCAAACTATCGCCTTTCTGAGGCAGAGGCGCAGGCCAGAGCCACCCAGGAGATCGCTGACGATCTCCCGGAAGGTGTTAATACGCCGGGCCACGTTCTGCTCTGCCTGCTGGCGGAGGGCGAGAAGCATGTCGGCTATCTCTGGTATAAACCCGATGCTTCGATGCAAACCGTTTTTATTTATGATTTTCATATCTTCGACGCCTGCCAGGGGCAGGGCCTTGGCAAAGGTGCACTGCGGGCTTTTGAGGATGAGATGCGGGCGAAAGGCGTTGAGCAGATACGCCTTCGCGTGGCGGGTGATAACGCGCGGGCGCGCCATGTTTATGAAGCCATCGGCTTTGGCGTAACCGGCATCAATATGAGTAAGAATTTATAAGGCGAGCAGGAGCCGGTGAGTTAGCCGAAGGCAAAGAAAATCCACGCAAGTGCGTGGATTTTTAGAGAGTAGCTTTTCTTCTATTTAGTCAGGCGCATCAGGCCTTTACGGTGACTATTGACGTTTTAGTTGTCACCTGGTTGGTCGTCACGGAGGAGTCCGCCTTAGCCACTTGCCCTTTGATCACGCAGCGATACTGCCCCGCATCGCCCGAGGCGACGGCATCTTTAGTGTATGTCGCCTTGTTAGCACCGGAGATAGTGCTCCAGCTGGTGCCGTTGGTGGATTTCTGCCACTGATAACTGGCGGCATCATTGGCTTCCACGGTCAGGTTCAGCGTAGCGCCTGTGGCAACAGAAACGGTTGCCGCCGGCTGGGTCTTAATCTGCGGCGTAAAGGCGTAGTAAGGCATCGCATACTCAACGCCGTTGATATTTACCCGCATCCACTGATACGGCCTGGATTGCTCAACCGGTACGCTGGATGAGTCCTGCGCACGGGTGCTGATTGCCGCGACATCACTTTGCGCACCGAAGCCCGCTTTACCGTTGTGCATCGACGCGCGGGGTTCGGCGTCCACGCCGTTCGGTGCTTCAGCCTGCACCTGACCATCCGGCTTAAAGAGGGCCCATTCCCCTTTCTCCTGGCTGGTTTCACCGGTGCCGCGAACGTGCACCGCATACTCCCCAATGGTTGCCGGAAGTTTGATCCACAAGCCCGGCAGCAGCTTGTTGGAATCCTGAGCAATATACTTCACCTCGGTAATGCCCGGCGCACCTTCCATCCAGTAGGTTATGGCCGGAACGTCCGCAGCACCGCGCGCAACGTGAATATGCAGCGTTCCCGCAGAGCGATCGTTATTTACCGGCATCGGACCGCTTCCGCCCAGGCTGTAGTAAGTGCTGCGGCAATCGACTTCAATCTTCCAGTGGGTGCCCGTTTGCGGCATCTGGAACGAACCGATATTCAGCCACAGTTTTTTGCTGTCGATGGTGCCGCGCAGTATGCCGCTCAACCACTTAGCGCGTAGCGGATTGTCCAGATAAGTAATGTTATTTTGAAACAGCGACATGCCCATTTCATAGCCGGAAACCATCGCGGTGATCGCACTGCCGTCCGGGTTTTTCGGGTAGCTGAACCACTTATCGCTGCCAGGCGCGGTGGTGCGGTCATAATTGACGCCGGTCGGGTTTGACCATTGCGACATCACCACGCGTGAGTTAAAGAACACGGCGTCATAAGTGGATGACTCAATGCTCAGCGCCTCAATTAGCCACTGGCCGTTGTTGATATCCATCGGCACCGCGCTGTGCTCAATCCAGCCGTTGCGGATCAGACCCTGGCCGTGACGCGGGATCCAGATTGCCGGGGCATAGCAGTACTGGAAGTTGAATTCAGAAAGCTCAATCGCCGTAGAGTGATCCCAGGAGCCTACTTTGCGGTTACTCCAGCCCACTTTGATCACCGGCCCCGCCACCTTGCTGCAGTAGATCTGGGTAAATTTACTGTCGAGGCTGTCGAGATAGTAAATCGTCGCCTCGCCGGTATTGCTGGCCTTGAAGTAGGAGACATTAGCAAAGGTGCCGCCCACGCATTCGTTGGTCAGAAACGGCTGCTTGTTGGAGGCAGTATCGTTGAACACCCCAAGCGTAGCGCCAATCAGCAGGTTACTCTTTTTATCCTGCTCGACGGTTTGCTGCCCCTCCCACTCAATGCCATAAATGGAGAAATAACGGTGGTTCAGCGCCAGCACGGCTGAATTCGATTTATCGGAGACAATGCGGGTCGCAATCTGTTTGCCGAAACTGGTGGTCACACCGCGCAGGACAAAGTCGCCCGCGGCAAAGTAACCGCTTGGGTTATAACGCAATTCAGCGTCGTCGGCAGCGATCTTTTTGCCGTAACGGCGCATGTCGAGCGGCTTAATCAGATAGGTACCTGCACCGAAACGGACGCCAACTTTGCTGGAAAGATTGTTGGTTGCGCCACGCGCAAAGGTACCGTTCATAAATTCGTACATCGCTTTGACGGCAGGGGCACAGTCAACGGTGCCGCCCGGTACAGCACCGAAATCGTGAACGGTGAGTGCGTCAATATCCGTATCGCGTCGCCAGTGGTATGCCCCACCGTTGCTGGCGATAAAACCGCCATCGTCACTGCCCGCCACCAGGTTCCCGATAAACCATCCTTCGCCATAATTGATGGAGCGATCGGAGGCTGCCCGCGCATTCCATGAGGTCAGAAAAACACGTTCACCCTCGGTTGCAGGTTTACGTGCACGCAGTGCTGCAAAAGAGGCGACTTCCGTAATGGCGGTGCTGTTTTCATTAGTAGCCATGATATGTGATCTCCTTTAAGTGGTGCTTTATACTGTATTTATATACAGTGTTTTTACTGTACGCCGACACCTCAGGCTTTTCAATAGCGATTTTTACTTTTAAATCAGTTGCATTTTCGTAGTAGTTCGTACTAAGGAAATCGCGCTCCGCTCTTCAAAACATAAGAAAAATTAATCAATTTTTTGTTAAGGGAAAGAGGTAAACGAAGCGGGTGTTAACGCTGGAGAGAGGCAGAAACGCGCCAACGGAACCGTGCGCGCGACATAAAAACCGGCAATGTAAGCTCGCCGAAGTGACATTGATTTTGTCACTGAAAGAGCGGGCATTCATAAGGCTGTCTCGTGATAGCTTTTTGCGAAAAGGTCGAGACAGGGAGTGATAAAAAAGAGAATGGGTAGCGAATTTTTATCCCTCGTTAGCTTCAGAGGGTGAGGAAGGAGAAGATAAATGCCTGGCGCAGCGGCATAACGTCCCTGTCCGCCAGCCAGGCTATTCACTCATTTTTCAGCGTAATCAATACGGTATCTACTCCCATCCCGAAGAATGCGGGCAAATCCTGCCTGATTTAAATGCATGCCTGCAATGAGCAGTTTTTCGCTGGCCGCTTGTTCCATTATTTTTTTCCGGGTCTCCTCGGCCTGCGCGGGATCGACGTCGAAGAGAATAGAAACAGCCGGTTGTGCTGATTGAATATGTGGGTAATGGACAATATCGCCCCATATTAATAAGCGTTCACTCCCGGAATCGATGCGAAAACCGCTATGCCCGGGGGTATGGCCTGGTAGCCATACTGGAAGAATGTCCTCAGCTATCTTTTCGCCATTGAAAAAACGGACATTCGGGGCATAGGCATCTAAGGTTTGCCGCGCCAGCAAAAAATTACGCTGCCCGCGCTCATTCGCTATTTCGCGCTTTTTATCATCCCGCCAGTGCTGCGCTTCGAGAGGGTGCAGAATAATTTCAGCGCGTTTGAAAACCGGCTCTTTTTCAGCATTGAGCAGGCCGCCAATATGATCCGGATGGCAGTGCGTTAATAAAACGCTATCGACCTCGTCAGGGCGGACACCCGCTGCGGCAAGATTGGCGGTGAGCTGCCCCGGCGCGCCTGCGCCAGCGTCGACCAGAATAACCCGACCCCGTCCGCGAATAAGGTAACTGTTTATATGAATATCGCCGGGCTTATCGATGCCGGCACCGCACTGAATAGCCTCCGCATCAGCGGTTTCAATACCTGATAACAGTTCCAGACTGGCTGACATTGTGCCGTCACTCAGCGCGGTTATCTGGAAATCGCCAATCTGGCGGAACGGAAAAGGGTGGCTCATCACGACCTCGGGGTCAGTTGCGGGCAAAAAGGTGTTCTGCTTGCGATCCAAAGCAGCGAATACGGGCCGTCAGACCAGAGGCCTGTTGCGTGGCAAGATCCACTTCACGCATAAACTTCTCCATCATTTCGGGGGTTCGCAATGGAGTGAGACGGAAAAATAGCTCGGCATAGACCGGTTGCCCGCAGCCCGGCTTTACATTGATAAATATGATATGCACGTTTTTACGTTCTGCGCCGAGGATGTCACAGCAGAGCGCGTTGCATCTGTCGGTTAACGCATCAAGGTTTTGAAACTTGTCAGCGTGGTTTTCAGAAAGATAAAAAGTCAGATTAGGCATGACGTTATGGCGTTCCTTTTTCAGTGCTCTGCAACTGCGGTGTAAGAGCCTCGTAGAGCCAGACACCGGGCATGTCCGTAAAGGGCGAAGCAACTTCAGCAGGCAAAACATAGGCAACGCGCCGAGCCGGGGTTTTATCCAGCGCCACCGCAGCCATTTCCAGGCCTCGATACCCCAGTTCTGATTCTAAAAAGCCGATTGGCGTTGCGCTCAATAGCAAAATTTCATTGCAAGCGAGGGCTGGCGCAGGGCCTTTACCGGTATAGAGGTTACGGTGCCAGTCAGTAATGCAGGCCTGCCAACGGGAAAAATTACCGCCTCCTTTTAAACGATACTCCTCACTGCTGAGCACATCCGCATCATCGACAGTGTGAATGGCAAGATAAGCCGGGCAGCCAGATTGGAGAGCACGAAAGCGTTGAGAGGTAGTAAAGCCAGTAACAGATATTAATGCGGGTAGCTTTTGCTGGCTGTAAAACGCATTCCATTCAGCCTCGCTTTCAGCATCGGTATACGAGCACTCCACGGTATAGAACATCAGCCCATCTCCACATGAGTCATAAACGCAAGCAAACAGATTTGCTCAATGATTTTTCATCATGCTACAAGCTGGTTTAGCCGCTTAAAATCGATAATATGTCATGCATCAGTGACATTTAGTCATTGAAGGTGAGAGCAAGGAGCCTCTTCTATGCGCAGAAAAATACCCAGCAGTGCATCGCTGCAGGCTTTTGATGCCGCGGCACGGCACGGAAATTTTGCCCGGGCGGCAGAGGAGCTATCGTTAACGGAAGGGGCGATTAGCCGTCAGATTGCGCGCCTTGAAGCGCTACTGAACTGTAAACTCTTTGACCGCGTGGGAAGCCGGGTAAAGCTTAATCCGCTTGGCGCGCGCTACGCACATCACGTGCGTGAAACCCTCGATCGGCTGGAAAGAGATACGCAATACATAATGGGCATGCCGCAAGGCAGTAAAAGCCTGGATATCGCTGTCCTGCCGACCTTTTCCAGCCGCTGGCTGATTCCCCGCCTGAACAGCTTTAACGCGTTGTTTCCGGATATCACTTTAAATATCGCCGCCAGAACGGATCCTTTTATTTTGCCCGGCAGCGGTTTTGACGCCGTTATTCATTTTGAACATTCCGCGTGGGCAGGCATGCGGATGCAGTTTCTGTTTCAGGAAAATCTGCTGCCGGTTTGCCATCCTGCACTCTTGACTCATGATGACGTCAATCAGCAGTTAAACGCTCTTCCGCGCATTCACCGCCGACAGAATCCCGATGCATGGCATCGCTATGCGCAAGAGAGCGGAATAGACCTCGATAACCCGGCGCAGGGCGCACGCTACGATCTGCATGAAATGGCCATCGCGGCCGTGATGGCGGGGCAGGGCGTCGCGTTGGTTCCGCGTATGTATATCGAGAATGAGTTGCGCTGCGGCACGCTTGTTTCACCGTGGCCTGCATCAGAAAGCCTGAGCAAAAGATTTTGTTTAGTAAAACCGACGGAGACGGGAATCAATGAAGCCGCGCTGGAGAGTTTTGAAGGCTGGTTGCTGGCGGAAATGAATAGGCTCGGCAGCAGCGATTGAGAGTGAACTGTGGCGTTACGTTTGTTGTTTTATTGGTATTAAATGCACTTTATATGTTCTGAGAAGGTTTGTACCACCGAAGACCTGGAGAAGTATATGCAGCAAATTTTTGCTTTTTTTATGTTAATTGTTACCGTCGCTCTGTTTTGGAGGCTAATGAGATCCTTCTATAAATCATTACGTCATCCGAAAAAAATCATTACGGAGAGCAACGGGCTAAAGAAAGTTTCCACGCCACCGTCATTGTTCGGTTTATTCGCATCTCGCACGCTCTATTACTACGATGATGAGTTTTTTTATCAGATTAAGGAAACGGTGAAGCTTAAAGTTCCGCTTGCAAAAATAGTACGGGTGAAGCCGGGCTACATGAGGGTCAATAACAGACGAAACTGGGTGGTGACATGGCAGAGCGATGGCGCGGAAAAACAGGTCAGTTTTTATCACAACATTACCCTCTTCAACCATAATTTCGCTGATTTTTTACGCGCGGTTAAAGAAGCGAATCCGCAGGCAGAAGTGAAAGAAATCTCCTCTTCTTCTCTCTGAATAAATATCCGCTTTCTCTGTTCCTGGCGGGCATTACGCCCGCTTTGCTTGAGGCCCGACAGATTATTGCTTTGCAATGTTTGGTTCGGTTTCAGCCAGGTATTTCGCCAGCCCTGCCATTACCTCCGGGAAGTCGGCGCTAATTCCTTCGCCGAAAGCCTGCGCGTCCGGGCCTTCTGTGCTGATGGCATAGACAACCCGGCTCTGGTCGCTGCTTAAGGGTTCAATTCGGTGTTCCACAACGACGCGGGTTTGATCCACCCAGGTCTCATCAATAAAGTATTTTCCGTCGCAGACATCCACGAGCTGGCTGCGGATGCTGTCACCGTCCGGCAGTTCCATCGTGAACCAGCTTCCTGTTACAAATGGCCCCTCGGCGTGAATGGCTTTCACGCCAGCATTCCATCGTTTCCAGTTCGCTGTGTCGATAAATGCCTGCCATATCGCTTCAGGGCTGCAGTTGATGGTGAGCGTATAGGCGTGATGCCAGACGTTATCTGTGCGCATATTTTTCTCGTTAGATTCAGGAAATGAATAGTACCCGCTATACCTATAATCCAGCGCCGCTCACCAGGTCAAACCACCTGTCGCTGTTTGTTGCTGTTACGACAAAAATCACCGTAGCGGAGTGAGGCTTTATGCCCGTCACGCTGCTGCGGTGTGCGCCATTTATTCAGCAAACTTCAGCAGCGCATCGCCATCAAGGCGGTAGCGTACCCATTCAGATTGCGGCAGCGCGCCAATGCTCAGGTAAAAATCAATGGCCGGCTGGTTCCAGTCGAGCACGCTCCACTCAAGGCGGCCGCAGCGGCGCTGCACGGCATATTGCGCAATCTGCTTCAGCATCGCTCTGCCCGCACCCTGGCCGCGATAATCCGGGGAGATATAGAGATCTTCCATATAGATACCGTTGCGGCCAAGCCAGGTGGAGTAGCTGGTGAAGAAGACGGCATAACCGACGGTTTTACCCGCGATTTCACAGATTAACGCTTCGGTATTGCTGCCCGCGCCAAAAAGCGTCTGGCGGATCTCATCGGGGGTAGTGACCACCTCTTGCGGCGCTTTTTCATACACGGCCAGTTCATAAATCATATCGTAAATAGCGGATGCGTCTTCCGGGCAGGCCGGGCGAATAGTGAGGCTCATCGGTTTTCCTGTTCGTTCAGTCAAGAGGTGAGATTGCTGGCGCTAAGCATAAGGGGTATTGTCTGAAGAATTAAGTGCAATGAAATCACACAATGATGAATATTATGCATCCGGCGCTGCGGCGTCTTGATCTCAATCTGCTGCCGGTTTTTGATGCTGTATACCGTTACCGCTCGGTGCGCCTTGCGGCGGATGAACTGGCGATGAGCACCTCGGCGCTGAGCCATGCGCTCTCACGGCTGCGCACCGCGCTCAACGATCCGCTCTTTTACCGGGAAGGGCACCGCATGTGCCCCAGCGTCTATGCCACCCAGCTCGCGCCTTCGATCGCCTCGGCACTGAAATTCCTTAACCAAGAGCTGACGCCGCAGCCGGAGTTCTCACCCGCTACCACGACGGAGCGTTTGCAGATCGCCATCACCGATTTCACCGCTTTTTGCATCTTCCCCGCGCTGATGGAGAAACTGCAATACGACGCGCCCGGTCTCGGTTTTGATCTGGTTTACTTGCCGCACAGCCCGGCGCTCACTGAATTACTGGCCGGCGAGATCGATCTGGCGCTGGGCTTCAGCACGCCGGATGAAGCTCGCCATCCGGAACTGGATGAGATCGACTGGTTCAGGGATGAGTATGTCGTTATCAGCAACAAGAGCCGCTCCGCGCTGACGCTTGAGGATTATCTTGCTGCGCGGCATCTGGTGGTGACGCCGTGGAATGAGAAGCGGGGGGTGATTGATTTACAGCTTGAGCAGATGGGGTACAGGCGGCAGATAGCAATCAAAACGCCGTCGATGCTGAGCGCGCCATTTATCGTCGCCCAGAGCGACTTGCTGATGGCGATCCCGCGTTTTGCCGCCGAGAAAGTGATGCCCGCCGTGGATATCACGCTCTTTGCCCTACCTTTCGACATCGCGCCGTTTGAAGTGAAGATTTACTCCCATAAACGCAGCGGCAAGCGAGGCGCGACAAGCTGGTTGCAGGCGATGCTGCAAACGCTGGCGCAGGAGATAAAAAGCGGGCGGTGAAACAGGGGAGAGGAGAGGACGCCGCCTGGCGATGCGGGCGGCGTCGGAGTCGATTGCCCAGAACGGGTTCATTCTGAGCAGCAGCGGGTTACTGCGTTTTGAAGACGGCAACCAGCTGGCGCAGGCGCGCCGCGCGCTCGGCGAGATCGTCTGCCGAAGAGGCTGACTGCTGAACCAGCCCGGCGTTTTGCTGGGTCACCTGATCCATCTGGCTGACCGCGATATTAATCTGCGATACCCCGGAGCTCTGCTCGGCAGAAGAGGCGGAGACTTCGTTGATCAGCATTGAGGTCTGCTCGATTGCGCTGACGCTCTGCTTCACTTTGTCACCGGCGTTTTCCGCCATCTTAATGCCCGACTGCGCGTCGCTCACCGAGTTTTCAATCAGCTCTTTGATCTCTTTCGCTGCCACAGCCGAACGCTGCGCCAGGGCTCTCACCTCAGAGGCGACAACGGCAAATCCTTTACCGTGCTCGCCCGCACGGGCCGCTTCAACTGCGGCGTTCAGCGCCAGGATATTGGTCTGGAAGGCGATGCCATCAATCACCGCGATGATCTCTTCAATCTGACCGGCGCTGTTGCTGATCTTGTGCATCGAGGCCAGCACAGACTCCATCGCTTCACCGCCGAGCAGCGCGGCACTGGTTGCCGAGCCTGCCATCGACGCGGCATGGCGGGTATTGTCCGCATTCTGCTGAATAATTGAGGCGAGTTGCTCCATACTGGCGGCAGTCTGCGCCAGCGAAGCGGCCTGCTCCTCGGTGCGCGAGGAGAGATCGCTGTTGCCGCTGGCGATCTCTTCAGAGGAGGTCGCAATGGTCACGGCGTTGTTTTTAATATCATTCACCAGCGATGAGAGGTGTTCGCTCATCTTCATCAGGGACTGCAACAGCGCGCTCATCTCATTACTGCCGGTGACGGCAATACGGGAGGTGAGATCGCCAGTTGCCACTTCCTGCGCGATGCGCGCCGCTTCATTAACCGGGCCGGTAATCGAGCGAATGATAAATACCGTCAGGGTAATACCCAGCAGTGCGCTGAAGATCAGCACCGCCAGCAGGGTGATCTGTGCGCTACGCTGCGCCGAAATCTGTTTAGTTAACTGCTGCGAGAGCTCATCGCTCATGCCGTTACCCAGCACGGTGAAGTTGTTAATGGCTTCGGTAAAGATCGCCACATACTCCGTTGGTGCCATCGGCGGGCGCGAGTGGGTGATAAAGATCTCTCGGGCCGTAGAGAGCGCCTGCGTTGCGCCCTGAACAGCACCTTCCGTTTTACGACCAAACAGATTGCGGATCTCTTCGTTGCCGCCCAGGTATTTCTTCATACCGACGTCAAACAGCTGCAGCGCTTTTTCGCCGTTGCCGATCTGAAACTCCATGCGGGCATTGTCGGTCTCGCTGATGCCATCTTTCTTCGCCAGCAGGGAGGTGCCGCTGGCGCGGATTTGGCCCAGGGTCTCGGTCAGCTCAGGCAGGTGAAAGAGCGCCGCCGTAATCAGTTGCGAGGTATCTAAATCAGGATCCAGCGACAGGCCATAAAAATCCAGCACGTCGATATTAAAGTCCAGCAGGCTGCGGATAAGCGCAGCATGGGAGACCAGGCTTTCTGGCGCGGTCAGGCTGCGGCTGTCGATCTGGTTTTGCAGCGCCTGCCACTGCTGATTGACCTTATCGAGCTGCTGTAGAGGGTGTGCCTCCGGGCTTTCAGCGACGATATCTTTTCTGATCTCATCAGCCAGCACATTGATCTGGTCACGCAGCGCAATACGCGGCGGATAAGCAGGGTTCCCTTGCGTAACTGCAATAGCGGACTCGGCGCGGTGGCGCTGGATCAGGTTAAGCAGCTTTAACAGCTTTTTCTCAACCGGAATCGCCTTCAATTCAACCTGTTTGGCCTGCACTTTCTGGCTGCTTTCATTTACAAATAAAGCAGTCGGCAGTGCAAAGAGGAGAAGCGAAATGATACCCAGCACCATAAACTTCGTGGAGAGGTTAATTTTATTTAATAGGCTTTTCATTTTTACCCTGGTGATTGTAATGTTTTAAATAGCATCAATAAAATGGTTAATGCGCTCATGATAAAAATTACCCCCCTGTATTCAGGAGGTTTTAATTTAAAGAAAGCTGGCGACAAAGGAATTATAGATACGCATGGTGAATTGTCCATGAAGTAAATTGTTTAAATTTTCTAATTAAAAATAATGCTTAATTTAATTTATAATCAATGGCTTACGCGTGTGTAATGCTGGGGTTTTGCTGAAAGCATTCACTTGGCTTAACGGTTTGTTTTTATTTTATAAAAAGCATAAAGTTTTAATTTTTAGCGCCGATAACCACCCCTTTAATTTATTTTTTGTGGATTTGATAATTGAATAATAAGTCGGGTGGTGATTATATTTATGATAATGAGTCGCAATTAAAAAATAAGCTTACGCAAAGTAATGCTATTTAATAATAGTTACTAAATTAATTTCTATATTAGCCACAATGAATTATTGGCTCATTATTAATGTGGTTATAGGGTGTAGAGCAGGTTTTATAGAAGTAACTTAATTAAACGCCGCATGATGCGGCATTATTTAAACTCGCTCAACGACTTCAAACTCTTCTGCCACCAGCTCCATCTCTTCAGAGAAGATCCCGGCTGCGCTGAAAAAGCGCTGATGCTCTTTACGCCAGTATTCGAGGCTTAAGTCGCCTTCACCCTCTTTACGGGCAAACGCGTCGGTGACATCACAAAAGCGCGTCAGGCGCAGCGAGATGATGCGGATCACGCACACCGGCTCATCCCGGCCGTTAAGAATAATATTGTAACTGCCCAGTTTGGGCGCGGGATCTTCTGCCTGCCAGCAAGCGAATGAACCGCAGGAGGCGGTTTTGATGCCGCTGGCGACTAACGTTGCCAGTTCATCAGCCAGCGCCGGGCTGTCGCCGATCTGCCACGCCTGCGCGCCGGGGTACTTTGCTTTTAATTGTTCGAGCGTGCTCATCATAAAACCTTTTTTAACAGTCTGTTAACGGTTGACGATAGCACGTCTTGATGCGCAATGAATGCGCCGAAAATTGGGGGGAGGGGGCAGGGAAAGCGCCGACGGATTAAGCCAGCGCGTTCAGGAAAGAGAGAAGAGTGAAGTTATTTCAGCTCAGCCCAAGAAAATATTGCGCAATTTTGAAGTAGATAATCAGGCCGGTGCCGTCTATCAGCGTGGCAATAAACGGCGCGGAGACCACCGCCGGATCGATACCGACGCGTTTAATCACCATCGGGATCACGGAGGAGACTACCGCGCTCCAGAGCGTAATGCAGAGCAGCGTCAGGCTGACAATTAAGGTGATCTCCGGGCCGATGCCCATCATCCATGCGCGCAGGCACCCGGCAGCGGCAAGGGTGACGGCAATCATCAGCGCGGTAGTCATCTCTTTACGGATCACCCGGCCCATGTCGGCCATCCTCACTTCGCCCAGCGCCATCGCACGCACCAGCGTAGAGGTGATTTGCGTTCCGCTATTCCCCCCCGTACCGATCAGCAGCGGAATGAAGAACGCCAGCGCAATCGCCGATTCCAGCGCCTCTTCAAAGTGCTGGATCACGCTGCTGGTATAGGCTTCTGCGACAAACAGCAGTAACAGCCAGAGCGCGCGTTTTTTCCATAATCCGACCGGGCTTATCTCCAGATACGACTTTTCCAGCGGCAAGGTTGCGCCCTGGCGCTGGGCATCCTCCGTCGCTTCATCGGCAAGCAGGTGGGCAATCTCTTTCTCTGCCAGACAACCGACCAGCCTGCCGTGCTCGGTGACCGGAATCAGCGTCATTCCCCGGCTTTCGATCAGCCGGGCGGTTTCATGGCGCGTATCATCAGGCGCGGCGTGAACCAGATCGCTGGTCATTAAAGAGGTAATGGGCTTCGCGACATTCTCCTCCTGCAACAACGCTCTGATGGGCAGAGCGCCGCGCAGCATCGCACCGCATACGATAAAGACGTATGTCGGAAAAAAGTCATCGCTAATCTGTTGCAGAAATGTCGAGCGACCCTCTTCAACGGTCAGATCGTCAGAGAGTGCAATAAAGTCGGCAGACATATAGTGGGCAAGCTTATCGCCAGCCTGATGCGCCTCTGGATAGTGTGCGCCGTGAGTATAAATATGTGACATACAACGTTCCCTATAGAAAACTGCTTACAGGGCGAACAAAACAGGAAGATATAGAAGAAGATCCCTACGTCCCGGTTTTAGCACTGAGCAACGTATCCGCGATAAACACGCCGGAAGTTACCTTGGCAACACCTTGATTCGATGGATGCCTGTATTTCCCTGTGTGGTCTCTCTCGACACCATCAGGGCGGTAACTTGTTTTTGCTCAGGAGCCTCGCCATAACAAGATCGAACTGCGGGCGGGAGTATACCCCTATATTTAAGGGGGGATAATGTGAACGTGCAGATGATTGAGGGAGCGTTTAAGTTCGCAAAAACGTTCCTGAATGAGACGATAAATACAAAAAGTTTGCCGTTTGGCTTAAGCGGCTGAAGCCGCGCCACTCAAGCCTTCCGGCTTCTACAGGCAGCCGTCCAGGTGTGTAAGCGGTTAAAATAATTAAACTTAAACGTTGCCAAAAGAAATTTGCTGTGTCTTAATAGCGCCATCGGTTTGGAAGACAGACCTTATGAAAGCAGTTTTAGTAAAGCAGTCCTCAGTTCAAGAGTTATCCAAAGATACCCTTCTTCGTGAGCCTCCTCCTAAGTGCCAAATAAGATACTCTCTAATTACAGGCCATTATCGCCGCGCTAAGTGGCTCATCTATTAAGGAATTATCTATGTCTAATAAAATGACTGGTTTAGTAAAATGGTTCAACTCTGATAAAGGTTTTGGCTTTATCACTCCGGACGACGGCAGCAAAGATGTATTCGTACACTTCTCTGCAATCCAGAGCGACAACTACAAAACCCTGGATGAAGGTCAGAAAGTTTCCTTCACCATCGAAAACGGCGCTAAAGGCCCTGCAGCTGGCAACGTTACTGCCCTGTAAGCCGCGCTGATTATCAGCAAGCCTTACAACCGCGATGACGGCGATAGCCTGAGCAGTAAGCGCAACTGATAATGAAAAAAAACCCGCCACGAGCGGGTTTTTTATTGCCTGAATTTCACGCAACCTTACTTCTTCTTGCCCAGCATCGACTTTAAATCCGCAAACGGGTTGTAGGTCGCCGCGCCCACATCTTTTTGCGCATCCTCTCCCGCAATCACGTTAGTACCGTACTGATCCGCTTCGGTGTATTTCGAGTGCTCATGATCGTGGCAAAACAGACACAACAGCTCCCAGTTGCTGCCATCTTCCGGGTTATTGGTGTGATCGTGATCGATATGATGAACCGTCAATTCACGCAGGTTTGAGTAAACAAACTCCCGCGAGCAGCGCCCGCATACCCACGGATAGATTTTAAGTGCTTTTTCACGATAGCCGCTTTCCAGCCGCGCGTAGTTTTTAGGGATTAAAGCCATTACCGACATTACCTGTTTTTTAGAAGAGGGTATTTGTTGACGCAGGCTAGCCTGCCTGGCCTGCGAGTTCAACCTATTCTCTTCCCCGGCGCGCGATAGCAAAAATCTCAGGCAAGCAGCAGGGGCAGATTAGCGCCTTCCCGGGGGATGAGAAGGCGCTTGCCGTTACTTAAACACTTTCTGCACAAACTCGGCGTAGGCCGGGCGCCAGACATCCATCTCATGATTGAGGCCCGGGTACATTTTGTAGTCGAAATGGACGCCCTTGCTCTCCAGCTCCGTTTTCAGACCGGCGATATCCTTGCCGGTAACGGAGTCTTTTTCGCCAACCACCACGGTGAAGTTATGCAACTGCTTATTCACCGCCTGGGCATTATCGAGCTGGCGGGTAATTCCGCTATCCGGCACCGTTGCGGTGGTCACGCCGCTGAAGGTCGCCAGCCAGCCAAAGTGCTCAAGATGGTGCATACCGGAGTAGAGCGCCTGGAATCCGCCCTGCGATAAGCCCGCCAGCGCGCGCCCGTCGGCATCTTTGCGCACGTTAAAGCGGCTATCAATCAGCGGAATAATGTCCTGCATCAGTTCACGGTCAGCGGCCTGCGCATTCAGCGGATAGAACTCCTTACGCCGCTCTTTCGGCGGGAAGTTCTCCGGGATCGCCTCAGTAATATCCGTCTCCGTATCCGGCACCACCACCAGCATCGGTTTGATTTTTCCCTCCGCCAGCAGGTTATCCATGATTTGCGGCAGGCGGCCCTGGTCAATCGCCGACAGGCCGGTATCGCCAAAGCCATGATAGAAGTAGAGCACCGGCAGCGGCTCGCCTTTGCCGTCATAACCCGGCGGTGTCCAGACATACATCCGGCGCTCGGCGCCCAGCGCTTTCGCGTGGTAGGTAACCGTGCGCAGATCGCCATGCGCCACCGCGCGATCGTCAAGAATCGAGCCCGGCACCAGAATCAAACTGGTGTTCACCTGGCGCTGCGGTTTCTGAAAACGGCTGCCGGTATCGACCGAGCGGAAACCATCTACGTCGAAGTAATACTCATAGAGGTTGGGTGTCAGCACCTCGCTTTTCCACGACCAGACGCCGCGCTCATCTTTATCCATATCATGCGAGACGTAGCTGTCCGGGCTGGAGCCGGTTACCACCGAGACGCGCTTTGCGCCCGGAGCAAAAAGGCGAAAGGTGACGCTCTTATCGGCGTTGAGTTGCGTAATGTAGTGACTGACCGGCACCGATTGATCTGGCGTGACCGGAAGCGGCGCAGCCAACGCGGGTAGCGTCGAGGCGCCGAGCAGGGCGGAAATAGCGAGTGTCAGGCAGGCGAGGTTTCGTTGCATTGTTGATCCTTTTTATCGTTATAAGGCGCGTTCACCGGGCATCAAGCACTAAGCCCGGCGAACATCCGGTAAGGGATAAAAACAATACCATCTCCCGGGGCTGCGAACAGCCCGCTTAATCCGGAATGCAAACCCGGATGCGGTGACCGTCGGGATCGCGGGCGACAAAGGTCCGGCCGAAAACCGCCTGCGCGGGCGGCTGCTCCATCTCAACGCCCAGCGCCAGCCACTGCTGATAAAGCGCATCAACTGCCGCGCTATCCTGCACCATAAAACTCATCTCCATGCGGTTACCTTCGCCACCGGAGAGAAAATCCGCGGCGCGGGTGGACCATAATCCGAGGTTAAGCCCGTTGGCAAATGAGAACGCCGCCCAGGTGGGCAGCACCACATCGGGTGCTTGCTGAAACAGCGTCTGGTAAAAATCGCTGCTGCGTTGTGGGTCGGAAACATACAGGATGAATAAATTCGGTATCATTGGGCACTTCTCTCCTCAAGGTAATGGGGAGATGACTATCGCAGGGAGGAGTGACAAAACATGTCAGCATCAGGACCAGCGCGTGCCGCAAGATTGCTCGCGCTTTTGCAAATCCTTGCCCGCCACCGCTATCCGGTGAGCGGCGCAAGCCTGGCGGAGGAGCTGTCCATCAGCCTGCGCACGCTCTATCGCGATATCGCCTCGCTGCGCGCGCAGGGCGCGGATATTCAGGGCGAAGCAGGCACCGGTTATGTGCTTGCTCCGGGCTATCTTCTGCCGCCAATGATGTTTACCCCGGAGCAACTGGATGCGCTGGCGCTCGGCCTGCGCTGGGTGGCGACCTATGGCGATGCGGAGATTGGCAAGGCGGCCAACGAGGTGGCGGGCAAAGTGATGCAGAGCATCCCGCCGCCGATGCAATCGCTGTTTGAACACGCCACGCTGCTGGTAGGCAGGGCAGAAACGGCGGTGGAAAGCGAGCACGTTGCCGGGCTGCGCGCCGCCATCCGTCGACAGTTGAAAGTGAGCATTCGCTATACCGACCGCCAGGGAAACACCAGCGAGCGCGTGATCTGGCCTTTCGCCCTCGGCTACTTATCCCGCGATCTGTTGCTCGCCGCATGGTGCGAAACCCGCGGCGATTTTCGCCACTTTGCCGTGGCGCAGATTGAGAGCTTGCAGCAGCTTGCGTGCGCCGCTCCCCATTCGCGCCAGCGCCTGCTGCGTATGTGGCGCGAGGCAGGTCGCGATACGCTTGATGAGATCAGTGGCGCAGCGCCTGCGTTGCGTCTTGATAGTACGCCGTAAGCTTATCGAGAAACTGGCACAGAATATCGTTCATCTCGCGGTAATCATGGGCGCGCAGCGCTTCAGCCGTTTCGACAAAACGGAACTGCGCGGCGCGGCTCAGATCCGCTTCGGAGTGAGCGATAAGCTGCTCGACCACCTCTGGCGTTAACTCCATATGGCACTGGAAGCCGAACACGCGATCGCTGTAGGCGACAATCTGTCGCGGGCATCCTTCACTGAAGGCGAGCACCTGCGCGTCTGCCGTCAGGCCCGGCATATCGTTATGCCAGTGCCCGACCGCCAGCGTTTCAGGGAAATGGGCAAACAGCGGGTGATTTTTGCCGGCCGCGGTCAGCGTAATGGGGAATTTACCGATCTCCTTCTCGGGGCTGTGTGCGAAAGCAGCGCCCAGCGCCTCGCCAATTAATTGTGACCCCAGGCAGATGCCGATCACCGCTTTTCCGCCCGCGATCGCCGCAGCAATAAGCGCCTGCTCGGCGCGGGCATCAAAATGGGGACACTCTGCCTGCGTGGTATGCGGATCCTGAGGGCCGCCCATAATAATGAGCAGGTCAAAGCCGTCAGCCGTGGCCGGAAGCGCATCGCCCGCATAGACGCGGGAGTGGCTAACCTGGTAACCGCGCTGCTGCGCCCAGCTTTCATAGGCACCGGGCGCTTCAAAACTTTCATGAACGATAAAATGAACCCGCATTGATGTTTGCTCCAGATTGCGATGGGGTGATATAACCCGGCAATCATAAATGCAGGTTTTGAATCTCAAATGCCAAACAGCATAGATAAAGCGCCAAGACATGATGACGCCATTGGCTGGTCAAACCTTGCCAGAGGCTATCAGCGTGGAGAGATCGATCCGCCCCATTACCATCTGGAAGGGCAACTGCTGTTTGCCACCCGTGGCGTGTTGCTGGTAGAGACCGGCGAGCGCCGCTGGGTGATCCCGCCGCAGCGCGCGTTATGGCTGCCACCGTTACAGGAGCATAGCTATACGCTGCTCTCGCAGACCGACCTGCGCACCCTCTACTTCAGCCGCTCGCTGATCGCCGAATGCAGCAACTTCACCAAGAGCGAACTGGTGCATGTGATTGGCGCGACGCCACTGGTGAAAGAGCTGATTGCGGGGCTGTTCAGCCATGAGTACAAAGCGCCAAGCCAGCGGAGAATGGCGCTGCTGTTGCTGGAAATCCTCAGCGAAACAGAACACCTTGCCGCCGAACTTCCCCTGCCGCAGGACGAACGCCTCGCCCGCGCCGCCAATGAATTACTGATCGGTCAGCGCTGGGACGCGTCGCTGAGCGATCTGGCCCACATTGCAGCGATGTCGGAACGCACCTTTTCGCGCCAGTTTATCCGCGATACCGGTTTTAGCTTCAGAAGCTGGAAGCAGCGGGCACGCATCTGCGCCTCGCTGGATCTGCTCTCTAACGGCATTCCGGTGAAGCAGGTCGCTTACCAGCTCGGCTTTTCCTGTCCCGCCGCTTTCACCGCGGCCTTCCGGGCGATTCTTGGCGCAACGCCGCACGAGTTTTTGCCCTGACCTGCTTCCCGTTATTCGCTACCCGGCTTCTTGCTGTTGTTGGGCATAAACCACCAGCCGCAGGTGGCGATCTTCGTCGATAATCAGCGTGGTGTGCTCGAATGGCACGGAATGCTGATCAATCCACAAATGGCGCAGCCCGTTGCACGGAGCATGTACATCATGCTGCCGCCACCAGCCGCTGAACTCTGGCGACACGCGCTCCAGTTCATCTACCAGTTCGACAATATCGGTGCTCTGGCTGGCGCGGGCGAAGTCGCGGCGAAAGCTCGACAGCATCAGCGGAGCCTGCTCATGCCAGGCGACAAAACGCTCCTGCAGCAGCGGATCGGTGAACAGCAGCCAGAGCAGGTTACGCCGCTCGGGCGCGTGGCGACTGAAGCCGAAAAGCGCGTCTGCCGGGGCGTTAAAGCCCAGCACATCCCAGCGCAGGTTGAGCACAAAGGCGGGGTGGGGGAGATCGTGCATCAGGCGGCGCACCAGCGGCGGCAGTACGCACCAGGTTTTGCCCGGTTCGGCCGGTGGGCGCGCGTGGGTGAGCATAAAGAGATGACGGCGCTCGGCCGCATCGAGTTTCAGCACCCGCGCGAGGTTGTCGAGAAACTGCGCCGAGACGCCAATATCGCGCCCCTGTTCAAGCCAGGTGTACCAGGTTAAACCGACCCCGGCCAGCGCTGCCACCTCTTCGCGCCGCAGCCCCGGCGTGCGGCGTCGGTTGCCGCTCGGCAGGCCGACATCGGCGGGCGACAGGCGCTGGCGGTGCGCACGTAAAAAGGCCGCCAGATCGGGGCGGGTTCGTTCCAGAGTTCGCATCTCGGCTCTCGTTGCTAAAAGTAATAGTATAAATGGTTAAATTGTAACGGCTTAATGAAGCAGGGAGAATCGTCGCACACTCCGCTGATAATGGAAATGCGTTATGAAATCCTCATCTTGTGCTGCGATCCCCTGTGATCGCACTCCCGCCGCTGCGCCGCCGTGGGCTGGCTTAGCCGTGCTGCTGCTGGCAGGCTTTGTCACCATTTTCGATCTCTTTGTGGTGAACGTCGCCATCCCGAGTATGCAGAGCGGGCTGGGTGCCAGCTTTGCGCAAATCAGCTTTATCGTCGCAGGGTACGAGCTTGCCTTTGGCGTATTGCTGATCACCGGCGGGCGGCTTGGCGATCGCTTTGGTCGCCGTCGCCTCTTTGTCTTAGGTATGGCGGGCTTTACCCTCGCCTCGGCACTCTGTGGCCTGGCACCAGGCAGCGAGACGCTGATTGCCGCCCGCGTGTTGCAGGGGCTCGCAGCGGCGCTGCTCTTTCCGCAGGTCTACGCCTCGATTCGCGTTAACTTTGACGGTAACGACCGACGCCACGCGTTTGGCCTGCTCGGCATGACGCTGGGGCTGGCGGCGATTGCCGGGCAAGTGTTGGGCGGCGGGCTGATTCACGCCGATCTCTTTGGCCTGGGCTGGCGCACTATTTTTCTGATTAACATCCCGGTTGGCGTGATTGCCATCGTTGCGGCTCGCGCTATTCCCGAATCTTTCGCGCCGCAAAAACCGCTGCTCGATGGGCGCGGCGTGCTGCTAATTAGCACCGCGCTCGCACTGTTACTGGTGCCGTTGATCGAGGGGCCAACCCAGGGCTGGCCCGCGTGGACGCTCTGCTCACTGGGCGCGGCAGCGGCGATGTTAGTACTCTTTTATCGCCAGCAGGAGCAGCGTCGGATTGCAGGCTTATGGCCGCTGGTGGATATGCGCCTGCTGGCGCAACGCCATGTCGCGCTCGGCGTAATGCTGGTGTTGCTGGTCTACTCCACCTCCAGCTCCTTCTTTCTCTGCTTTGCCCTGCTGGTGCAAAACGGGTTTGGGCTGGACCCGTTACAGGCGGGGCTGATTTTTGCACCCTGTAGCGTCGGTTTTGTGCTGGCATCACTCGCCGCACCGAGGCTGGTGGCGCGCTGGGGGATCCGGGCGATTATCGGCGGGGCGCTGATCTACGCGCTGTTTATTGCCGCGCTGATTGCCCAGGTGGCGATGGCGGGGGCGCAGCTGAACCCCGTTACCCTGATCCCGGTGCTGGTGATTGTCGGCGCCGGGCAGGGGGCGATCATGACGCCGCTGCTCAATCTGGTGCTCGGCTACGTTGACGAAGCGCAATCCGGCATGGCGTCCGGCATCATCTCCACCGTCCAGCAAGTCGGTGCCGCGCTGGGCGTGGCGGTAGTGGCGATGCTGTTCAATGCCGCCCTGAGCGATGCCGGGTCAGTTGCGCAGGCGGGGCAGTACGCATCGGCGTTTGTCGCGGGCATGCTCTGTAATCTGGCCGTCTCGGTGGCGATCTGCCTGCTGTTACTGGCGCTGGGCACGCAGCGGCGGGCAGTGTAGGGCAGCCCGCCGGGGCGAGTGCATCACGCTTTCTCCTGCCGCTCTTTTTGCACTTTGCGCAGCAGCAGCCACATTCTCACCGTGCGCACCGCCACATTGCGCGCGGCGGCGCTGGGCGGCAGCGGATCGGGGGAGGGGGCGTTGTGGGAGAATTTAAACGGCGCGCTGCCGTTGAGGGTCAGGTTGGCGACAATCGCCGTCAGCGTGCCGATGGTGATGCCGCTGTGCATAAACAGCTGCACCGTTGGCGGAAACTGGGTAAACAGCGTCGGCACCAGCACCGGCATCATCCCCAGCCCGAGCGTCAGCGCCACCACCATACCGTTATTGTTGTTGCGATAATCGACTTGCCCGAGGGTGCGAATGCCCGAGACGGCAACCATGCCGAACATCACAATCCCCGCGCCGCCCAGCACCGGTTTGGGGATTAACACCACCAGCGCCGCCAGTTTGGCAAACAGCCCCATCAACATCAAAATCACGCCCGACATGGCAACCACAAAGCGGCTGCGCACGCCGGTGAGGCCGATAAGCCCGACGTTTTGCGCAAAGGCGGCATAGGGGAAGAGGTTAAACAGCCCGCAGATCATGGTTGCCAGCCCACAGGTGTTAAGGCCGTTACGCAGCATCCGCGCATCGACGTTTTTACCGACAATATCGCCGGTCGCCATCATCGACGACATGGTTTCCACCATCACCACCACCATTACCATCGACAGCAGGGCGACGGGCAGCAGGTGAAACTCCGGTTTCGCAAACGGCAACGCCTGCGGCAGATGCAGCCAGGGCGTCGCCTGCACCAGCTGAAAATCGAGCGGTTTAAACACGCTCCACAGTAGCGTGCCGACCACCAGTCCAATCAGCACCGAGGTGTTTTTAATCACCCCGGAGGCGAAGGTGTAGATATTGAGGATCACCACCAGTGTCACGGCGGCCATCAGGAGCGAAATCAGGTCGCCAAAGCCGTGCATATCGCTTGCGCCGCCGCCGACCCAGCCACCGGCGACGGGGAGAATCGACAGGCCGATAAGCGTGACGATACTGCCCATCACCACTCTGGGGAAAAAGCGGATCAGCTTACTGATCCACGGCGCGCAGCAGAGGATAAAGATCCCCGAGATAATCACCGCCCCGGAGATGCCGCCGAGGCCATACTCCTTACCAATCAGCACCATCGGGATCAGCGCGGCGAAGGTGCAGCCCTGGATCAACGGCAGCCGACAGCCAAGCCACTGCGTCACCCCCAGCGACTGCATCAGCGTTGCGCCGCCGCAAATAAACAGATCGGCGCTGATAAGCAAAATAATCTGTTCCGCAGGCAGCCCGACCGCGTTGCCCACCACTAGCGGCACCGCCACCGCACCGGCATACATCACCAACACATGTTGCAGGCCATAAAAGAACATCTGCGTAACGGGCAGAACCTCATCAACGGACGCGGCCGAAGCCGCCATAGCACTCTCTTTCATGAGTTCTCTCTCCTGTGCGGATCGGGCAAACCACTCAACCCTACCGTGTAGCGCCTGCCCGCCCGGCTTGCACCAACGGGCGGGCAGGCGGGGTCAGTTCAGGGCATCCATCCTTGCCCACAGCCGTTTCGCCACCGCCTGCGCCTCGGCAAACAGCGACGCGCAGTCGAGGGTAAAGCGGCGATCCTGGTAAATCATCCTGCCGTTCACCATCACGCTGTGCACGCTGTTGGAACTGAGGCCAAACGCCAGATGCCCGGCGACATTCGCATCAACCAGCGGTGTCGGCGGCAGATAATCGCAGATGGTCAAATCCGCTTTATACCCCGCCTCGATACGGCCAAAGCGGGCGTTAAAGTTGCGGTTCAGCACCTCGTTGCCGTTATGAAGCGCGCGGGCAAAGCTGTCGGGCCACAGCGCGCCGCCCGCATCGCGGTGCTTGAAGAAGGCGAACTTTAGCTCTTCAAACATATCGGAGCCGATGCCGTCAGTGCCGAGCGCAAAATGGCGAAACTGCGCCAGCCGGTGGTTATAGCCGACGTGGTTATTCATGTTTGAACGGGCGTTATGGATCAGAAAACCGTCGTGGGCATTGAGCAGCGAGATATCGATGTCGGAGAGATAGAGCCCGTGGGCGACAAGGGTTTTGTCATCAAGCAGGTCATACGCTGCCAGCCGCTCCAGCGGATCTTTTCCGTAGTGGTGATGGCTATGGGCGACATCATAGCGATCCTCGGCGACATGAATATGCAGCCCGCGCCCGGTCGCTTTTCGCGCCTCACTGAGCATCACCAGCCCTTCGTGCGGCACGGTGAAGGGCGCATGCGCGCCAATACAGGCCTCGACCAGATAAGGTTCCTGCTCTTTTTGCCGCGCGGCGTCGATCTCCTTAGCAAAGCGGATATTCTCCTCCACGCCTTTACACACCTCGCGCAGCCCCCCGTTACGGTCGGTGGTCTCAAAGCAGGTCATACCGCGCAGCCCGACGGTAAGAAAAGCGCGGCGCAGCTGGCTGAGCGAACCAGCGATATACCCCGGCGAAGCGTGATGATCGATAACCGTAGTGCAGCCGCTGCGCACCGCTTCCAGCGCGCAGATAAGCGCGCTGTAGTAGAGCGACTCGGCATCGATGGCGCGGTCGAGCCGCCACCAGAGGTTTTTCAGCGTCGAGATAAAATCGGGGCTGGGGGCGATTTTCGCCTGAATCCCGCGCGATAAACCGGAGTAGAAGTGGTTATGGGCGCAGACCAGGCCGGGCATCACCAGTCGACCCTGCATCTCAATCACCTTCGCGCCCATATAGCGCTGCTCCAGCCCGCTGTCGACCGCGAGAATCAGGTCATCTTTAATTGCGATATCGACCTGCTGCCACACTTTCGCCGGGAAGAGCTGCGCGGCGGTGGCATTTTTCAGGATGGTGAGACTCATTGTTCTACCTCGCTAAGCAGATAGTGATAGTGCTCATGGATGTGGCCGATAATGCGGCACATCGCCTCCAGCTGCGGCGGCACATGGCCGAAACGGCCATCCGCATCGATATCCAGCAGCCACCGCTGGTTATGCTGGCGGATATAGACGCGCTGGTTATCGATGAAAAAGCCGGGATTGTGGCTAGTGAGGAAATCCTCTTCGAGGCTGAAGAGGGTCACTTTGTCCTGATAGGGCTTGCCCTGCCACGGGCAGAACTGCGCGCAGTTGCCGCACTCGTTGCACCAGGCATCCAGATGCAGGGTCTGGAAACGGTTGTTGAAGCCGGGGATCGGCAGCGAGATATTCGCCCGGTTCGGGCAGACATCGACGCATTTACTGCAAATGTAGTTGCAGGCCAGGCAACGGCTCGCCTCCTGGGCGACAAAGCTCTCCCGATCCGCCTTATCCGCCTGCGCCAGGGCGATGTCGCCTTTGCGCTGGTAAATCTCCGCCGGATCGACATTGCTCCAGTATTTGCTCTGTTGATGGCTGGCGAGACTTTCGCGTGCGAGGATCGCCTCCGCTGCCTGCCGGGCATTGCCGATGGCAGCGACAATCGACGCCGGGCCATTTTGCACATCGCCAATTAAAAAGACGTTGGCGAGGCGCGTTTCACCCTCGGCATTGACCGCCACGCGGCCCTTTTCATCAACGGGCAGGCCGAATGCCGCCAGCGCCGCGTTATCCTGCTGCTCGCCGATGGCGGTAATGACACTATCGACCTGCATGGTGCGCGTTTTGTCGGTGGCCAGCGGCTGGCGTCGCCCTGCGGCATCGGCCTCGCCGAGCTGCATTACGCGCAGGGTCAACGTGCCGTCTGGCGCAAACTGCTCCGGGTTGCTCAGCCACGCAAACTCCACCCCTGCACGGCGCGCCTCTTCATACTCTTCGCGCCAGGCGGGCATCTCTTTGCGCGAGCGACGGTAAACCACGGTGGCACGCTCAACGCCCGGTATGCGCAGCGCCGCGCGGGCGCAATCCATCGCCGTGTTGCCCGCGCCGATAATCGCCACATGTTTACCGGGCTGCAAAGGCTCGCCGCGATGAAAGGCGCGCAAAAACGCCAGCGAGGCGTGAATATTCGGGTTATCGCCGCCCAGCGCCACCGCGTGGCTTTTATCCGCGCCGGTCGCCACCAGCACATAGTGAAAACCCTGCTTTTGTAACTGCCCGATGGTCAGGTGCGGATCGCAGCCATAGACGATCTTCACGCCGTGCTGCACCACGAAATCAATATCGTGCTCAATCAGCTCCGCCGGAATACGAAATGGCGGAATGATATTTTTCACCACGCCACCGGCGCTGGCTTCGCGCTCAAACAGCGTCACCGGATGCCCGGCACGGGCGAGAAAGTAGCCTGCCGCCAGCCCGGCAGGCCCGGCACCGATCACCGCTACCGGATGGCGCGAGCCGGAGCCTGCCGGTTTATGCCAGCGGCGTTGGTACGCTTCCCACCCCTTTTCCAGCGCGACCTTCTTCAGCTCACGAATATTCACCGCGCTCTCATAATCCAGCCGCGTGCAGTTGTACTGACACTGGTGATCGCAGATATGCCCCGTCATCGCCGGGAGCGCATTGCGCTGGTAAATCAACGCCAGCGCATCGGCGTAGCGGCCCTCGCCAAGCAGGCGAATATACTCCGGGATATCCTGTTTGATGGCGCAGGCGTTAACGCATGGCGCAACATAGCAGTCGGTGGCGGGCAGCGGGCTGGCGACCTCGATGCGATCGTCCGGCTTCCACCCTTTCTGCGTGTACTCCATGGTGATGGCGCGTTCGGCCAACGCATCGAGCCGCGCGACATCAATAGCGGTCATCTCCCAGCCCTGCGCCTGCTCCAGCTCGCGCAGGCAGGCGGTGAGGCGCAGATAGCCGCCCGGTTTCAGCAGATCCGTTGCCAGCGTGATCGGGCGAATGCCGGTCTCGAAGATATCGCGGATGGTGAGCTGGCTGGCACCGCCGGAGTAGGAGATCGGCAGCTTGCCATCAAAGGCGCGAGAGAGCCGGGCGGCAACATTAATGGCGAGCGGGAAGAGGGCGCGCCCGGACATATACATCTCGCCGCCCGGTAACACGCCGCGGGTATTGACTGTGCCGAGGGTGTTGGTCAGCTTGACGCCGAAGCCGCGCTGCTGTTCGACCGCCAGCGCCATCAGCCGCGTCAGCATCGCCACCGCCGGGGCAAACTGTAAGTCGTGGGCGAAGGACTCTTCATTAAGCACAATCTCCTCAAAGCCGCAGCGGTCGAGGATCTCGCGTACGCGCCCGTAGCCCAGCAGGGTCGGGTTGAGTTTGACGAAGGTGTTGAGCCGCTTCTCCACCAGCATATAGCGGCAGATGGCTTCAATCTCATCCGGCGGGCAGCCATGCATGGTGGAGAGCGTGACACCCTGCACCAGCGTGGCGGGAATGCGCTCCGAGAGCGATTGCAGCCTGGCCGAACGGGCATGATTTGGCAGGCGGGCGAGAAAGTCGGCGTTATTCAGGCAGTGATGCAGGGTGGTGCGATAGAGGTGAAATTTTGGCTCCGCCGAGGCATCCATCATGCGGGCGATAAAGGTCTGCATCGGCGGCTGCTTGATCCCCTCAAGGTTGTAGCCGACGCTCATATTGAAAATAAACGATTTCTCTTCTGTTCTCGGCGTCTGCGGGAACACCGCATCAAGCAAATGCAGCACAAACCAGGCTTTCAGGTACTCATCCCAGGCCTTTGCCAGGGTGAACTCCGTCGACCACTCGGTATTAAACCCGGCATCTGCGGCATCAATACAGGGCTTTTCAATCTCAAGGCGATCGAGGATCTGCACGGTTTTTAATTCGATAAAACGCCCGCCGGTCAGCCAGGCGGTAATAATATTTTGCGCCAGCTGTGTATGCGGTCCGGCGGCGGGGCCAAGCGGGGTAGCGCAGGTTTCGCCAAATACCGTGATGGGCCGCGAACGATCGGCTGAATAGAATTGCTGTTCAGGAATGCCAAATATTGACCGCTGGCTCTGATACTCCGCAAAAATACGCGTCAGCAGCGCCTCAAACGGCACGGGGCGCATAATATCTCCCATAACCCTCTCCTCTGGCTTATTCAGATAAACGACATTGCCGCACTATTTTTCATCGCAGCGGCGAGGGGAGAGAAAGCAACAATCACACCACTCCTGGTTTAAGTGGTTGAAAGAGCATGAAAGTGTGAGGTGTATCTAAAGTCCTGGCGGTTGGGTTTATTTCGAGGGTGAGTATCAGGCAATCCTCAGGTCAGCGTGATTTTTATTTTCTCAAAAAGCGCAGAGAAACTATCAGAGTGATAATTTCTCGCCCGCCGCTGCGTATTAGCGTGGTTATTACTGATTAATCTTCAGGCAAATATTAGGTTCGTTTACGACGCGGCTCACGCTTTAAAAAATAAAACGGCAGACGAGTATAAATATTGCATTACTCAAAGGTGAAAAAGCGTGCCACGCGCGGACTAAATAACCTTGAGGATGTTATGACGATTTTTGCAGAAGCAGCAAAACTTGAAGAGCAGAACCGGCCTTTCGCCCTGGCGCAGATTATTGACAGCCGTGGCTCAGCCCCCCGGCACACTGCGCAGATGTTGATTCGCGATGACGGCACGATCATCGGCACCATCGGCGGCGGCGTGATTGAGCACCACGTTATTAACGAGGCGCTGGAGGCGCTGCGGGAGAAAACCGCCCGCGTCTTTCATGGCCGTATGGCGCGCAGCGGGCAAAATGCGGTCGGCTCGGACTGCGGCGGCGCAATGACGGTCCATATCAGCGTGCATGGCCTGCGCCCCCGGCTGGTGCTGGTTGGCGCAGGCCACGTTAACCGCGCAATGGCGCACGCTGCGGTGCCGCTCGGGTTTGATATCGCCGTTGGCGACACCTATCTTCAGAGCCTTACCTCTGATGCTTTTCTCCCTTCCATTCGGCTGGTGTATGGGCAAACCTTCGTCGAGGTGATCGACAACCTCGCAATTCAGCCGCAGGACTACGTGCTGATCGCCACCCATAACCAGGATCGCGAGGCGCTGGAGCTGCTGATTGACCAGCCGGTGGCGTGGCTCGGGCTGCTGTCGAGCCGGCGTAAAGTGCAATCCTTTCTGCGCCAGCTGCGCGATACGGGCGTCAGCGACAGCGTGCTTGCCCGCCTGCGCGCGCCGGTGGGGTATGACATCGGTGCCGAGACGCCGCAGGAGATTGCCATCAGCGTGTTGGCGGAGATCCTGCAGGTGAAAAACCGCGCGGCGGGCGGGCTGCTCGGCCTCAATACGCCCGCGCAGCAACAGAGTGAAACGCCCATTGCGGTGAGCTGATCGGGCACGCCCGGCCGCCGGTTACTGGCTAATCAGCGTGCCGGTTTTCCCCTCAATGCCTGCTTTCGCCTGGCGTAGCTCGGTGATCAGCGCCTGGCGGCCAGGCCGCGAGCGGGCAAAGGCGACGGCGGCCTCCACCTTCGGCAGCATTGACCCCGCGGCGAAGTGGCCTTCGGCGATAAAACGCTCCGCATCCCTGACGGAGAGCGTATCGAGCAACTGCTGGTTGGCCTTGCCGAAGTGCAGCGCCACTTTCTCCACGGCGGTGAGAATGATCAACATATCGGCATCGATCATGGCGGCGAGGGTGGCGCTGGCCCAGTCTTTATCGATCACCGCGCTGACGCCGCGCAGATGCTGCCCCTCACGTACCACCGGAATACCGCCGCCGCCGCAGGTGATCACCACCTGACCCGCGGCCATCAGCGCTTTTACCGTCTCTTTTTCAATGATATCGACCGGTTTTGGCGAGGCGACAATCCGCCGGTAACCGCGCCCGGCATCCTCCTTCATGGTGTAACCCTGGCGGATAAGCGCCTGCGCTTCAGCTTCGGAAAAGAAGGAGCCAATCGGTTTGTCCGGCTGGCTAAAGGCGGCATCGCCCGCCGCCACTTCCACCTGGGTTATCACCGTGGCGACGGGAATATCGAGGTTACGGGCGAGCAGGGCTTCGCGCAGGGTGTTTTGCAGATCGTAGCCAATATAGCCCTGGCTCAGGGCGACGCAGACCGACATCGGCAGCATCGGCGTGTGTGCCTCGGTTCTGGCGGCGGCCTCGAAGGCGAGAGTGATCATGCCCACCTGCGGGCCGTTACCGTGGGTGATCACCACCTGGTGCCCCTGTGCGACCAGTTCCGCTATTGTTTGTGCAGTCTGCTGTAGCGCCTGCATCTGCCCGGCGAGATCGCACCCGAGCGCATTTCCGCCGAGGGCGAGAACAATCTTTTTCTTCATAGCACACTCTCTTGTAGCAACGGTTCCGCTGACGGCAGCGTAAGCGGCTGAAAGGGTTGGCGGCGTAAAAAGCGGCCCTGGCCAGCAACGCCGGTGAATACGCCGTTATCGAAGATCACCCGCCCGCGCGACAGGGTCTGGCGGATCGCCCCCTGACAGATAAACCCCTCCCACGGCGAGTAGTCCGCATTGTCATGCAGCCGGTCGTGGCGAATGGTGGTGGTGCGCTGCGGATCGATAATCACCACATCGCCATCCGCGCCGGGAGCCAATAGCCCTTTTTGCGGCCACATGCCGAACAATTTCGCCGGGTTGGCGCTGGTGAGCGCCACAAAGCGCTCGGGCGAAATACGCCCGGTCATCACCCCATAGGAGAAGAGCAGCAGCAGGCGGTTTTCCACCCCCGGCAGCCCGTTCGGGCAGCGGCTGAAATCGCCGCCGGAGAGGGTCTGGCGCTGAGTCAGCGAAAAAGCGCAGTGATCGGTAGCAACGGTATCAATCGTGCCATCGGCAATGCCGCTCCACAGCGCATCATTGTGGCGGGCGTTACGTAGCGGCGGGCTGAGCAGATACTTCAGCGCGTCCTGGCGTTCGTAGCAGCGCTCGTCGAGCAGCAGATACTGCGGGCAGGTCTCTACCCACACCGGCTGCTGTTGCGCGCGGGCCAGACGCAGGTACTCCAGCCCCAGCTGATTGGAGAGGTGCACGATATAGAGCGGCGCGTCGCCGGCAAGCCGCGCGAGATTAATCACTCTGGCGATCGCCTCCGCTTCGCACTCCGGCGGGCGGCTCAGGGCGTGGTAGCGCGGCGCGGTTTTCCCGGCATTAAGAAACGCCGCGCGGCGCTGGGCGATGGCGGCATCGTTCTCCGGGTGGACGGTGGTCAGCGCGCCTGCCAGATGCAGATGGCGCATCGCCTGCAAAATCTCATCATCGTTCAGCTTGTACTGATAAGTGAGATAGAGCTTGAAACTGCTGATGCCGCTCTCCACCATCATCGGGATCTCATCCAGAATGCCGTGATTCACATGCTGGATCACGCCGTGAAAGCTGTAGTCGATCACTGCTTTATAGGCGGCATAGTTATGGTAAACCCCGAGCTGGTGGCGCAGATGGCAGCCGGGCGGGCCAAAGCCCATATGATCGACCACCGTGGTAGTGCCGCCGCAGGCCGCCGCGCGGGTGCCGGTAAAGAAGTCGTCGCAGCTGCGGGCAAGCCCGGTATCAATATTGAAATGGGTGTGAACATCGATGCCGCCGGGCATCACATAACAGCCCGTGGCATCAATCACCTTGCAGGAGGCATCGGCCTCAATCGTGCTGGCAATTTGCTTAACCCGCCCGGCATCGATCAGCAGATCCGCGCAGGCTCTCTTGTCAGCATTGACGATAAGGCCATTTTTAATCAGTACGCGCATAGAGACTCCAGAACGCCCGCCGCGAAATCAAGCGGGCGTGACATCGACAAACTACGCCGTCGCCAGCCAGCTCAGCGGGATCGCGGCATACATCGCCGCGCAGGTGACCAGATGCGACTTCCAGGTCTTCTCATTCGGCGCATGGGCTTCCGGCTCTTTACCGGGGCCAAAACCGATAACCGGAATGCCGTGCCGCCCCATAATTGAGACGCCGTTGGTGGAGAAGGTCCACTTATCGACCACCGGCGCGCTGCCGAACAACCCCTCATAGGCATTGTAGAGCGCGCGCACCGTGAAGTGATCCTCCTCCACTTTCCACGTCGGGAAGTAGCACTCGGTAGGATAGATAAGCCCGGTCCACGACGGGCGGTCATAGCTGTACATCGACACTACCGCTTCGGCCTTTTTCACCGCCGGTAGCGCGCGGATCTCCTCCAGCGCGCCTTCCCAGCTTTCGCCCCAGGTGAGGCGGCGATCGATAGAGATGGCGCAGCTATCCGCCACCGCGCAGCGGCTTGGCGAGGTAAAGAAGATCTCGGAGACGGTGAGCGTGCCTTTGCCGAGAAAATCGTCATGTCCCAGACGTTGCGACAGCTTCTCCAGTTCGTTGAGAATCGGAGCCATTTTGAAGATGGCGTTATCACCGCGCTCCGGCGCGGAGCCATGACAGCTGACGCCATGCACATCGACGCGGATCTCCATGCGCCCGCGATGACCGCGATAGATCTGGCAATCGGTCGGTTCAGTGCTGACGACAAACTCCGGGCGAATGCCGGACTGCTCGATAATGTACTGCCAGCAAAGCCCGTCACAATCCTCCTCCTGCACGGTGCCGGTCACCAGCAGGGTGTACTCATCCTCAAGACCAAGATCTTTAATGATCTTCCCGGCGTAGACCATCGAGGCCATGCCGCCCTCCTGATCGGAGGCGCCGCGCCCGCCGATCAGCTCATCGGTTTCAATCCCGTGATAGGGATCAAAGCCCCAGTTTTTGATATTGCCGACGCCGACCGTATCAATATGCGCATCCATGGCGAGCAGCCGCGGGCCGTGGCCGATATAGCCGAGCACGTTGCCCATCGGGTCGATCTCCACTTTGTCGAAGCCAACGCGCTCCATCTCCTCTTTGATGCGGTGAACGACGCGCTTCTCATCACAGCTTTCGCTGGGGATGGCGATCATATCGCGCAGGAAGCGTGTCATCTCCGCTTCGTAGAGGTGTGCTTTTTCAACAATCTGTTTAAACGGGATAGCTTTAGCCATCGCTCTCTTCTCCTGTTATGACGCTTGCCGCCTGGCGGGAGCGGCGCTGACGCCGGGGAAATTATTCAGCCGCCGGATGCTTGCCTGCCCACACCACCTCGCGGTAGTGCTGCGCATCGGTATCGCCTTCGGTGCTGATCAGCAGCACCACCGAGTCGCGATTAAGCTGTAAGCTTTTTCTCAGCGACTCGCCCTGTGGGTGCAGCGGGATAGCGGCGAGCAGGCCCGCGCCAACGGCGCCGGATTCGCCGGAGATGATGCGCGGATCGTCGCCCAGCGGATGGCCAAGCACGCGCATGCCCAGCGCGGCGACGGCATCTTCACAGGCGATAAACTGGCTGGCGCAGTTGCGCAGGATCGTCCAGCCGAGCGGGTTGGGTTCGCCGCAGGCGAGGCCCGCCATGATGGTCTCCATCTCGCCGCTTACCTTGACGATCTCCCCCTTCACGGCGGAGCGGTAGAGGCAGTCGGCATGCTCCGGCTCAATAATCACGCTGTGCAGATGCCGGGCGTCGAAGATGTCGGCGAGGTAGTTCAGCACGCTGGCTGCCATTGCGCCGACGCCCGCTTGCAGGAAAACGTGAGTGGGGTGGGGTGAGCCCATCGTGGCCATCTGTTCGATCGCTTCATCAATCAGTGTGGCGTAGCCCTGCATAATCCAGGTGGGAACTTTGGTGTAGCCAGGCCACGCGGTATCCTGCACCACCTCCCAGCCATTTTTTTGCGCCCGTTGCAGGGTAAAGCGCACGGTATCGTCGTAATTCATATCGGTGACGATGCACTCGGCTCCGAGCCGCAGAATGGCATCGACCCGCGCCTGCGCAGAGCCTTTCGGCATATAGATAACGGCGTTCTGCCCAAGCTGCTGCGCCGCCCAGGCGACGCCGCGCCCGTGGTTACCATCGGTGCAGGTGGCGAAGGTGAGCTTCTCTTTGCTGCTTGCTTTGAAGTGCTCAAACGAGAAGGCGTTGATATCAAGATGATATTTCTCGCACAACAGCTGCGCGATGGCGTAAACGCCGCCGAGCATTTTGAAGGCGTTAAGGCCGAAGCGCTGCGACTCATCTTTCACCAGAATCGTATCGACACCGACGCACGCCGCCAGCGCGTTCAGAGCATAGAGCGGGGTGGGCTGATAGCCCGCCAGTTTTTGATGAAACTGGCGCGCCTGCTGCGCCTGCTGGCGAGTGAAGCGCGGCGAGGCTTCGCCGGTAAAGAAGTGGTTTTCTGCAATATTGATACGCAATGGAAGTGCGGACATGTTCTAACCTTCTCCATAATGTCAGAAACAGTAAGTGGCCGACCGGGCTGCCGGACGGTTACAAAATGCGTTTTTGCGCGTCGGTAAACAGCTGTTCCAGCAGCTGGCCCGGCTCGGCATATTTGCGACAGAGGATCATCGAGGCGATGATGTAGGGCTTCCAGCTCGCCTCTTTGTAGGTGGCAATGCGGTATTTTTCGAACACCTCAGCCGCGACTTCGCCTTCGTCGCAGGAGACGCCGCTGATATCCGCCGGCAGGCAGTGCATATAGAGCGCTTCGCCGTTGCGGGTGGTCGCCATCAGCGCCTCGGTACACTCCCACTCTTTATGGCGGGCGTTCTGCGCCAGGCAGTGCTGCTCCAGCGCTTTCAGCCCCTGATGATCGCTGGCGCGCAGCAGGTCCGTGCGCTGCTCCATTACGGTGTAGGGCGCCCAGGATTTCGGGTAGACGATATCGGCATCCTTAAACGCTTCTGCCATATCATTGACCTGGCGGAAGCTGCCGCCCGAAGCTGCGGCATTGCTTTTTGCCACTTCAATCACATCCGGGATCAGGTCGTACCCTTCGGGGTGCGCGAGGGTAACATCCATTCCAAAACGCGTCATCAGGCCGATGATCCCCTGCGGCACCGAGAGGGGTTTGCCATAGCTTGGCGAGTAGGCCCAGGTCATGGCGATTTTTTTGCCCTTCAATGCCTCCAGTGAGCCGAAGTGTTCGCGCAGCCAGGCGAGATCCGCCATCGACTGGGTCGGGTGGTCAATGTCGCACTGTAAGTTAATCAGCGCCGGACGCTGCGGCAGCACGCCCTGTTTATGGCCGTCATCCAGCGCTTCGCCCACTTCCCGCATATAGGCATTACCGGCACCGAGATACATGTCGTCACGAATGCCGATGGCGTCCGCGCAGAAGGCGATCATATTGGCGGTTTCGCGCACCGTTTCGCCGTGGGCAATCTGCGATTTTCCCTCATCAAGATCCTGCTGCGCGAGGCCGAGCAGATTCAGCGCCGAGGCATAGGAGAAGCGGGTGCGGGTGGAGTTATCGCGGAACACCGAAATGCCCAGCCCGCTGTTGAACACGCGGGTGGCAATATTCTCTGCACGCAGCGCCTTCAGTGCCGCGGCGACATCAAGCACCTGCTTCAGCTCATCCGGTGACTGCTCCCACGTCAGCAGAAAATCTTTCTCATGCAGATGCGAGTGAAGGGTGCGGATCTCCTTGATTAATTCATTAACAGTTTTCATTTTGCAATCCTGATTAAGAATGACGGGCTTACGCATGGCGGTGCGGTTGCAGGGGGAGTGAGACGCGCGACGGCCAGCGTGTAGTGGCACCCTAACAATAAGTGTGCCACTTCCCGCAGGCTGTGCTGGATGGCGGGTAAAGAGCCGGGATTATGCGAGCCATATCACGGATTTTTGCAAGATTGCGCAGAAAAGAAGCAATACGCTGAGGCGTGTGAACAGACGATGCGGTGGCAAGGTAAAGGCGAAAAGGGACGTGCGGGAAAAATAGCCGGGAAATAACCGCTAAATTGATAAACTGCGCCGCGCAATTATCATATTGATAGCGAAATGTGATAGCTATTACATATTTACCATTCGTCACAAAGCGGTTGGGTGTGGTTATTCCGTAATACGCGAAGGGGAGTGTTATCCTGCAACGACGGAAAGCAGAGCGGAAAGATGCTGTTAAAAGTTTGTGAGCAATAAATAAGGACGATTATGATTCCATCCACCACGCCCTCCATTTTGATGCAGATTCAACCTAAGATACAAAAATTCGCCGGAATGCTGGCGAGCGTTCTGCAACTGGAAGTGGAAATTGTTGATAATTCATTATGCAGGGTCGCCGGAACGGGAATTTTTGATACGCAAATTGGGCGTAAATTAAATACAAGTTCACAACTATTGCGCCACATTGTTGAGACAAAAAAGGAGAAAGTGGTTACCCACTCCCGCTTCGATCCCTTCTGTAATGGCTGCCACAGCAAAGCGAACTGCAAAGAGAAAGCCTTTATCGGCACCCCGGTTATCTATCATGGGCAGTGTGTTGGGGTGATTAGCCTGGTGGCATTAACCCATGAGCAGCAAGTTCGCATCAACGATAATATTCAGGCCTTCTCAGATTATGTTCGCCACGTCTCCTCGATATTTGTTTCACGTTTTCTTCAGGATCTCTCCAGCAACGATAATATTCAGAAAGTCTTTTTGACCATGATTGAATTTATGGATCAGGGCGTGCTGGTGGTCGGCCACGATCATAAAATTAAATTCGCTAACCCTTCGGCACTGAAAATTATCGGTGCGTCAGCGGGAAATATGATCGGCAAGAGTATACATTTTCGTCCTCTGAGCTTTGAGGACCATTTCCGCCACGGTCATATGCTGCACGTCGTTTCATTCGATGATAAGAAAGAGCTTATTATCGGTCAGCTGCATGCGGTTCAGGATCAGTGGTTATTTTTAATGGCCTTTCACCAGTCCCACTCATCAGCAGAATTAAGCGCTGCCCACGAGGAGCCCTTAATTGAGAGCCTGATCGGAGAGTGCCGCCCGATGCGGCAATTGAAAAAGCTGATTCACCGCGTCGCGCCCGTCCCCTCAAGCGTGATGATTGTTGGCGAGAGCGGTACTGGAAAAGAGGTGGTCGCCAGAGCGATCCATAAATTGAGCGACCGCAGCGTCAAACCGTTTGTCGCCATCAACTGCGCGGCGATCCCCGAGCATCTGCTGGAGAGCGAGCTGTTCGGCTACGTTAAAGGCGCGTTTACCGGCGCATCGGCTAATGGCAAAACGGGTCTTATTCAGGCGGCAAATCATGGCACCCTGTTTCTCGATGAGATTGGCGATATGCCATTAACCCTGCAGGTGAAGCTGCTGCGCGCTATTGAGTCGCGGGAAGTGCAGCCAGTGGGCGCCTGCCACCCGGTGCCGGTAGATATTCGTATTATCTCCGCGACCAATCAAAACCTCGCACAGGTTATCGCCGAGGGTAAATTCCGCGAAGATCTCTACTATCGCCTGAATGTGATCCCGCTGCGCTTACCGCCGCTGCGCGAGCGCCAGCAGGATATTGAACTGCTGATCCACTACTTTCTTCATCTGCATACGCACCGGCTGGATCTGGTCTATCCCGGCGTTGCGCCGGAGGTGGTGGCCTTTCTGCAACGCTATCGCTGGCCGGGCAATATCCGTGAGCTGAGCAATCTGATGGAGTATCTGGTCAACGTCGTCCCCTCCGGGGAGGTTATCGATATCTCGCTTTTGCCGCCCAATCTGTTGAGCAGCGACAACGTCAGTGTATCGCGCGAGCGCGTCAACTCCTCGGCTGCCGCAGGGCGGGCAGAGAGCGTCACGGCGCTGGAGGAGATGGAGCGGCAGATGATCTGTGACGCGCTTTCGCGCTACGGAAATAAAAAGCAGGCAGCCGATGTGCTGGGGATTGGTATCGCTACGCTTTATCGCAAAATTAAAAAGTATGCGCTGGAAGGAGTGTGAATAAAGGGGGATGGTCGGGGGCAGAATATCAGTATGTCCCCTGCAGGAATCGAACCTGCAACTAGCCCTTAGGAGGGGCTCGTTATATCCATTTAACTAAGGGGACGCAGAGCGGGGCCGTGAATTGGCGTGCGTATGCTACCGTAACTGTTTGCTGCGCTTCAAGGTTTTTGTTCTTTTGTTTTAGCGTGGGGCGATATGGTGTAGGGGAAGGATGCCATCCTGAGATGGCATCCTTCTGTTCAGGCTTTTTTTAATAAGTACTTTCTGAACAGCGAGCTGAGCTTTTTCTCTAACAAATAGTGAGAGATGATGGCAAAGATAAATGAGAGGATCACCGCGAGCACAAACAGCATCAAACCGCCCCAGGCAGATTGATTATGGTGCAGCGCTTTGCTGAGCAGTGATTTCGCACGGTAATGCACAAGGTAAAGAGAGAAAGAGATTTTCCCGGTATAGAGCACCGGCTTCGGTGCCCAAAAAGCGTACTGCGCTTCGTGATTGGTCAGGGAAAATACCAGTGCAAAAGCGGCGAGAATATAACCGAGGCCGCCAATCTTGCTGTAATGGGTTAACAGAATAAAGAGAAACAGCGCGAAGCTAAGCACGATTAAGGCAATGCTGACGCCTTTGCCGTAGGTGATCTTTTTATTCACTACCAGCCAGCCGATAAAGGTGCCGACAAGAAATTCGAGCATCAAACTATTGGTGAGGGTGGCGAGATAGCCCGGATAGTTATAGTGGTTTGAGGGTGAAATCGCCACGTTGTGCAGCCAGGCAGGGATGGCGACCGCCAGAGCCACAATCACAAACAGCACACTGTTTTTACGCGTTTTGAACAACATGCAGAGGGTGAACAGCGTGTAGAAAATAAATTCGTAATTGAGCGTCCAGCCAACAAACAGTTTAGCCACGCCAAACCAGGGCGCGATTTGCGTCGTGTCTAACGGAATAAACAGCAGTGAAGTGGCGGTTTGCATCCACGACTCAACGCTACTGCCAGCCACCAACAGCGTAATAGCGAAATAGGGTGGGAAGACACGGCAAAAACGCTTAATGAAAAAGATCTTTGCAGAAGCTAAACCGCCGTTATCGTCGCGGGTAATGTAGTAAATAATAAACCCGCTAATGACGAAAAAGAGATCGACACCGATATCACCGTTGAGAAAAAGTCGATCGCCCCAGCCTTGAAATGACTGATTAATAAAGCTTTTAAAATGAAAGCACATCACTATTACCGCAGCGAAGGCCCTCAATGCCTGTATTGAATAGAAATTTCTATCAGTCATCACATCATCCATATTTTATGAGTTTTTACTGCCACGTGTTTTTTATTGTGATGTCGCTAACACGCATTTTAAGAGTTATTAAGTCAATCTAAAACCAGGCTAAATGCCCGAAGAGAAGCAAACCTCCCCACCATTACCGCGTAGGGAGGCTAAAAATTACAATGAGACCTTTTCTACATGACCGTCAGGAATATGGCTGTAATACCAGTGCTCGCCATTGATTTCCGTTGATTTCAGTTTCTCTGCCGCGAGCGTACGGTGCGTGTGACCCACTTCAACGGTGACCGGCTGAGTAATTGGCTGCGGGCTGATGATAATTAAATCGCCCTGCGCGTTGCTGTAGGCGGTGATGTTGTCCGCAACCCGGATAACCTCGCCATTGGCGATAGCGGAGTAATCAAAGTCCACCGTTTCGCGGTAAACATTATCAACACCAAAATATTCGCCATAGACTTCAGGATCGTGGAACAGGCCAAACTGACCGCCGCTGTTCTGCATTTTAATAAAGTGGTAATCAGGAATGGTGATCTCTCTGTTTCCCTGCGCGGACTCTTTTTCGATAATGCTCATCCGCACTTGCTCTTGCAGCGCAATACGCGTGTAGCTTTTATGCATCAACGTCCATGACCAGGCAAAAGTGCCTGCGCACAGCAGTGTGACAATTGCCGTGCAGATAACGGCTTTTCTGACACCGCTCATTAAAATGCCGTAGGCGATAAAAGCGATGGTCAACAGGAAAAACATAAAGGTGCCGTTGACGACCCGGTCCGGATAGGAGGGCGAGGCGAACATAATCAGCACCGTGCCGGCGCCAAAAATCGCCGTCAGGATAGCGGGCAGCACCGTGCGGCGGGTAATTTTCGCTTTCACCTCTTTATTAAAGAGAATAACCAGCACCAACAGCAGCAGCACAACGTAGCTAATCCAGATTAGCGCCAGATGGTTGTGTACTCGTTCGGTTAAGTGAATGGTAATACGCTCCAGCAGCGGTTTGCCATACCAGTAGGTTTTACTGGCCGCACGCACAAAATTACCCGGCGAGAAGATCAGCGTACAGGAGCCCGCCAGCGCTGAAAGGGCATAGATAATTTTGTTTTTGGCCACCGATTTCGCTGTGACCATTTCATAAATAATGGCGACCAGCGCGAGAAGCACGACAAAAGGTGACACGCTCTCATTCGAGCAGCCCGCCATAAAAGCGAGCACCATCAGTAATGGATTAATGGTTTTAATATTATCGACGGTGATGCGGTAGAGATAAAAAATCCATGCGGCGACAAAAAGGTTTGTCCAGAGATAGTTGGCCGCACCGACCAACCAGAAGGTGGTCTGCCCTAAGTTGGGGTTGGCTATCCAGTAAGTGCAGAAGACCAGCGGCAGCAAAATATTATCGCTTTTTTGCCAGCGCAGGGTTTTGCCCGGCGTTTTGGCAATGAAATAACAGAAGGCCAAAGCTGCAAACGCGGTTGAAAAAGCGTAGACAAATTGCGACCGGGTAAAGAGGATCAGCGAGCTGGCATAATCTGCCACGATCCTGCCGCTCCAGGTCATGTAGTGGTGGTAATGGCTGGCAGGGGAGATACCCAACAGATAGTAGCGGTAATCGTCTGAGTGAATCGGCGTTAGCCACTCAATGGCGAACAGGCTCGCAAAAGCGAGCGCAATAAGCAGAGCTTTATAAGATTTCTCTAACATAGTAATTAACGTTCCAGGTTTCTTTTTCTGTTCTTAATAAGATAACGCGGTCTCTTTTTCACTTCGGTATAAACGCGTCCCATATATTCGCCAAGAATACCGATGCCGATAAGCTGAATACCGCCTAAAAAGAGGATCGCCGTCATCAAAGAGGGATAACCGGGTACCGGATTTCCCCATAACAACTTATCGAGCACCATCCAGATGGCGTAGAAAAAGGAGAGCAACGAGACGCTAAGACCGATATAGGTCCAGATACGCAGCGGGAAGGTGGAGAAACTGGTGATGCCATCAAGCGCAAGATTCCACAGCTTCCAGCCATTGAATTTTGACTTACCTGCCACGCGGTCAGCGCGAATATACTCAACAATATCGGTGTTACCGCCAACCCAAGAAAGGATGCCTTTCATAAACAGATTACGTTCGGAAAGCAGTTTGATATTTTCAACGACCTCCCGCGACATCAGGCGAAAATCACCGACGTTCTCTTCTATCTGCGGATAGCTGATTTTATTGTGCAGCTTATAAAACCACTCTGCTGATTTGCGCTTCATGCGGCCATCGGTTGAGCGATCGCTACGCTTCGCCAGCACCATATCGGCACCCGCCTGCCATTTAGTAATCAGATGGGGAATGACCTCAACTGGATCCTGCAAATCGACATCTATCGGGATAATGGCCTCTCCCGTTGCGTGCTCAAGCCCGGCAAATAACGCCGGCTCTTTGCCGAAATTACGCGTAAAAGATAACGGCACGACCAGCGGATCGGAGAGCGCGAGGGTATTAATAATGGTTTCAGTGGCATCTTTACTGCCATCATTAATAAAAACCAGTTCGACGGTATAGGGCTTTAACGCGTCAAAGCCCCGTACCGTTTTATAAAAGATGGGTATCGCCTCTTCTTCATTAAAGACGGGCACCACCAAAGAGATTTTCATTTTGCATCCCTGAAAACAATTAACTTTGACCAGGCGAAGCCGCATACCAGGCTGATAGCGGAAAAGAGAATCAGCGTCACGATGGGCGGCATGCCGGATTTGTCGGCAAGCCAGCCGACTGCCACGCTTAGCATGCCCATAAATCCGACATACATCAGGTAACGCCCGGTAGTGGTTGATGATTTGAAGGTGAATTTCGCATTAGCGAAAAAGCTGAAACTGACCGCAACAATAAAGCCGGCAAGATTCGCCAGCGCCTGGCGCGTGGAGAAACCATAAACGCACAGACAAAAAATAAGCCAGTGCAGCGCGGTATTTAATAAACCAATAGAGGCGTAGGTAGAAAATCGTTTAAACATAATTCTGAGCAATGAGTCGCTGATGCCGCGAGTGTAGCAGACAACCCCTGGAAGGTCATTAGAGGGTGCCAGTCCGCGATAATCAGCGCTCACTGCTCAATGTGATATATCACCGTAATTTATCAGTCGCTGACAAATTACGCCTCACCACGCGCCTGTTTCTCCTCTTTCGCTTTGGCTTTCGCCTCCGCTTTGCGGGCGGTGCTCATATCATTGCGGATCTGCGCATGGCTGAGCAGGGCGAAAATAAAGGTGCCGCCGCAAATATTCCCGGCGAGCGTCGGCAGGGCGAAGGGCCACAGGAATTCGCTCCAGTGCAGCGTACCGTTAAATACCAGGTAGAAGATCTCTACGGCACCGACCACGATATGGGTGGTGTCGCCGAGTGCTATCAGCCAGGTCATTAAAATAATCACCACCAGTTTTGACGCACCCGCTGCCGGGAACATCCAGACCATGGTGGCGATGATCCAGCCGGAGATAATCGCGTTGGAGAACATCTCCAGCGGCGTGTTTTTCATCACGTCCATGCCGATTTTGACAAAGGCGTCGCGGGTTGGCTCATCGAAGATCGGCATATACTCAAAGGCGAATGCGGCAACGGCGGTACCGACCAGGTTACCCAGCAGCACCACGCCCCATAGCCGCCCGAGCAGGCCCATATTTTTCCAGCTTGGGTTTTGCATTACTGGCAGAACGGCGGTGACGGTGTTCTCCGTAAAGAGCTGCTGACGCGCCATAATGACGATAATAAAGCCGAAGGTGTAACCGAGGTTCTCCAGCAAAAAACCGCCGGGAATGCCCTCCAGCTGGACATGAAAAATGCCCTTTGCCAGTAACGATGCGCCCATCGATAAGCCTGCGGCAATCGCTGACCAGAAGAGCGCCATTGCGTCGCGCTCCATCTCTTTTTCGCCATCCTGACGAATATGTTCATGGATCGCCATCGCCCGCGAGGGCAGATGCTCCTCATCAACCTCTATCTCCTCGCCGCGCTGCTTCTCTTCGCTTTCGACTTTCATATCATCGCTGTGCTGGTCGATCTTCTCTTCTTCTATTTTGTCCACGAAGGCCTCACTTCATTAATTTTTGTGCGTTAAGCGTAGCGGCTTTCTCCCTGTATTCAGGGCGGTATCCTCCGAAATTATAGTGAAGAGCAAAAAAGGCGATAGATTGCCTGGAAACAATGTATAAGATTATTAACACGCTGCACCGGCAACTGCGGCTATGCTGAAGTGAATCACACAGTCCACGACATAGACATCATAAGACGCGCTGTTACAATGCGTTGCATTTGATGAATGGCCTCGAAGAAGGCCGTATTCTGCAGGGAGAGAATGATGAAATACCGCCTGTCGGCGCTTGCGCTGGCCACCACTGTGCTGGTCGGCTGCGCCAGCTCGAACGAGACGCAAGGGCGCTCGGACCCGTTAGAAGGGTTTAACCGCACCATGTATAACTTCAACTTCAATGTGCTGGATCCCTATGTTGTCAGACCGGTTGCCGTTGCCTGGCGTGATTATGTGCCGCAGCCGGCGCGTAACGGGTTGAGCAACTTCACCAGTAACCTTGAAGAGCCGGCAGTGATGGCGAACTACTTCCTGCAGGGTAATCCTTATCAGGGGATGGTTCACTTCACCCGCTTCTTCCTTAATACCGTATTGGGGATGGGCGGTTTAATGGATGTGGCCGGAATGTCCAACCCGAAACTGCAGCGCGAAGAGCCGCACCGTTTTGGTAGCACGCTGGGCCACTACGGCATGGGTTACGGCCCGTATATGCAACTGCCGTTCTATGGCAGCTTCACCCTGCGTGAAGATGGCGGCGATATGGCGGATACGCTCTATCCGGTGCTCTCCTGGCTCACCTGGCCGCTCTCCGTCGGTAAATGGACGGTTGAAGGCATCGAATCGCGCGCCCAGCTGCTCGACTCCGACGGCCTGCTGCGCCAGTCCTCCGATCCCTATATCCTTGTGCGTGAAGCCTACTTCCAGCGCCATGACTTTATCGCCAACGGCGGTAAGCTGAAGCCGCAGGAGAACCCGAACGCACAGGCGATTGAGGGTGATTTAAAAGATATCGACTCGGAATAAAAGCCAATAAAAAAGGTGAGCCAGAAGCTCACCTTTTTTTATCGCTACGCGCTTATCAGAAGGCGTAGTTAAAGTTGGCACCGTACAGCCAGGCGCGACCTTCAGATTTGAAAGTGTACGGCCCTTCGGTGAACTTCACTTTCTGACCGTGCATATAGGAGACGCCGACATCCACTGATGCATCTTTATTAAATGCATAGGTTGCACCGGTGCTCAGCCACAGGCGATCCTGGTCCGGAATAGAGATAGAGCGTTTGTCAGCCGGAACCGGGCTGTCATCAAAGGCGATACCGCCGCGGAAGGTCCAGTTATCATCCATGTAATAGGTGGTACCGAGTGCGATACGGTAGGCGTCTTTAAAGCCCTCTTCTTTATAGAAGAGCTGCTGACCCTGGTTACCCGTCGCTTTCAGCTGCTGGAACTGGCTCCAGCTGGTGTAAGCGAGGCTGTAGTGGATTGCCCACTGCGGATCGACACGGTTATAACCCGATACTTCCCACATTTCCGGCAGGTTAAGCGTCAGTGAACCTGGAATCGTCGCGCCGCCTGTAGCAAAAGGCAGGCCGTTCAGACCGAGCGCGGGTGCCAGCGTATTCACTGCTGTCGGCAGGCTGCTCTTATAGTCGCCATCGAAATCAACTTTCACTTCCGAGCGATAAGTCAGACCCCAACGGTTATTTTTATCCAGCTCATACAGAATGCCGGCGTTCCAGCCAAAGCCCCACTCGTTGCCTTTCAGATGCGCAATCTGGGTATCTGGCGGAATCAGCCCGCTAAGGCCAAATGCACCGCCCGTCGCGGCGTCAACCTGCTGCGGCAGATCGCCCGCGTAGCGTTCAATTTTCGCGCGCGCATAGACAGCGTCGAAACCGAGGCCGAAGCTCCAGTTGTTATCAAGACGGTATGCGCCGCTGAGGTTCAGGTTCAGGGTTTCAAGGTCGGTTTTACCGCCCATTGAGCCAGCCGTGTAGTTGTTGTTGAACTCTGTCGCCAGACCGTAGTTGGAGGTGACGGATGCGCCCCAGCCAAACTGATCGTTAATCGGCGCAACAAAGTGCAGATTCGGCACCCATGCTGTCGGTGCAATATTATCCTGACTGGCGTTGTTGCCAATCGCAGAGCGTCCGGTTACATCTACGCCAGGATCGACAAACACCGCGCCGCCGGAGAAGGTCGGGCGATCAAACATAGTGATCAGTGCCGGGTTACGGCTGGCGTTGCCCGCATCATCAGCAATCGCGCCTTCACCAGAGTAAGCGCGACCGAGGCCGGAGGCGGAGAATTCGTTGAGTTGAAAGCCTGCGGACCAGGCCTGGGTAGAAACGAGTGCCACTGCGACTGCCAGAGCAGACTTGGTAAAACGGGTTTTCTGGCTCATGACCATAACCTCATTCGAAGCGAGTTATTTTTATACAAACTTTCTTACGCCTTGTTAAAGAAGCGCGAAGTGTAGGGTCTGAGCTACCGCAGAGAAATCAGACCAGTGGCGAGAGTATAGGTCTGACCAGAACTAATGTTGCAAGTATGTAATCAAGATTTTTCAATTGTGATCTCCGAAACGGGATCTGCGTGGCAAATTTGGCCGTAGCACGGATCCCCGTTTTCGGTAGTTTTTGTTTTAGATCATTTTTAATTGTGATTTCGGTCACTTAAGGCCGTTCCGGCGATTAACGACTGGAGCGACCCTGCGCGGCGGCGTAAAATATGTGCAATCTTGACCTGGCACCCAGGGTGCGAATTTAGAGGAAATCTTCTATGAGTAAATGCAGTGCTGATGAAACCCCGGTTTGCTGCTGTATGGATGTCGGAACCATTATGGATAACTCCGACTGCACCGCCTCTTACAGCCGCGTATTCGCTAACCGCGCCAACGCCGAAGAGACGCTGGCGGCACTGACCGCCAAAGCACGTAGCGTCGAGTCTGAACCGTGTGAAATCACTCCGACTTTCACCGAAGTGGCAGACGGCGTTAAACTTGATATCGATTTTGTTTTCGCCTGCGAAGCGGAAACCCTCATTTTCCAGCTCGGTCTGCGCTAAACCCCGCGCTCAACGCTCCCCCCTGCGGGAGCGTTTTTTTATCCGTTTATCTGTGCCTTAGCTCGCATTTTTTCCTCCCTGTCATTGGCTAAATGTAAAAGATTGGTTAAGACTGTTATCAGGTCAGACCACTTTATTGATTCCGTTGTTAACAGGGGAGTGTTATGAGTCAGGCGTTACCGCTTGTCACCCGTCAGGGCGACCGCATTGCCATTGTCTGCGGGTTACGAACCCCATTTGTCCGTCAGGCGACCGCCTTTCACGGCGTGCCGGCGATCGATCTCGGCAAAATGGTGGTGGGGGAGATGCTGGCGCGCAACGAAATTCCCCCCGAAGTGATTGAACAACTGGTCTTCGGTCAGGTGGTGCAGATGCCGGAAGCGCCGAATATCGCGCGTGAAATCGTGCTCGGCACCGGCATGAGTGTGCACACCGACGCCTATAGCGTCAGCCGCGCCTGCGCGACCAGTTTCCAGGCGGTGGCGAACGTAACGGAAAGCCTGCTGGCTGGCACCATCCGCGCGGGTATCGCCGGAGGGGCAGACTCCTCTTCTGTACTGCCTATTGGCGTCAGTAAAAAACTGGCGCGCGTGCTGGTGGATGCTAACAAAGCGCGCACCGTCGGGCAGAAACTCAAACTCTTCTCGCGCCTGCGTCTGCGCGATCTGCTGCCCGTCCCGCCTGCGGTTGCCGAGTATTCGACCGGCCTGCGCATGGGCGATACCGCCGAACAGATGGCGAAAACCTACGCCATTAGCCGTCAGGAGCAGGATGCGCTGGCGCACCGCTCTCACCAGTTCGCCGCTCAGGCCTGGGCCGAGGGCAAACTGGCTGAGGAGGTGATGACCGCCTACGCGCCACCGTTCCGCGATCCCATCGGGCAGGACAATAACGTGCGCGGCAACTCCAGCCTCGCCGATTACGCCAAACTGCGCCCGGCCTTTGACCGTAAACATGGCACCGTCACCGCAGCCAACAGCACGCCGCTTACCGATGGCGCAGCGGCGGTGATTTTAATGACCGAATCACGCGCCAGAGAGCTGGGCCTTGTGCCGCTGGGCTATCTGCGCAGCTACGCCTTTACGGCAATTGGCGTGCAGAAAGATATGCTGCTCGGCCCGGCCTGGGCGACGCCGCTGGCGCTGGATCGCGCCGGGTTAACCCTGGCCGATCTCACTCTGTTTGATATGCATGAAGCCTTTGCCGCCCAGACCTTAACCAACCTGAAACTGATGGCCAGTGATCGTTTCGCCCGCGAGGTGCTGGGGCGCTCGCAGGCCACCGGCGAGGTGGATGAGAGCAAATTTAACGTGCTTGGCGGCTCGATTGCCTATGGTCACCCCTTTGCCGCCACCGGCGCGCGGATGATCACGCAAACCCTGCATGAGCTGCGGCGTCGCGGCGGCGGTTTCGGTCTGGTCACCGCCTGCGCGGCGGGAGGATTAGGCGCGGCAATGGTTCTGGAGGCGGAATAATGACGGTTTCTGCATTTACCCTTAATGTGCGCCCCGACAATGTCGCGGTCGTTACCATCGATGTACCCAATGAAAAGATGAACACCCTGAAAGCGGAGTTCGGCGCACAGGTGCGCACCATCTTAAAAGCGATCCGTGATAACCGGGCTCTGCGCGGCGTGGTGTTTATTTCGGCGAAGGCGGACAACTTTATTGCTGGTGCCGATATCAATATGATTGGCCGCTGCCAGAGCGCGAAAGAGGCGGAAGAGCTGGCCCTGCAGGGGCAGAAGATCATGGCGGAGATCCATGCTCTTTCGATTCCGGTTGTTGCCGCCATCCACGGTGCCTGTCTTGGCGGCGGGCTGGAGCTGGCGCTGGCCTGTCATCGCCGCGTCTGCTCGGACGATGGCAAAACCATTCTTGGCCTGCCGGAAGTGCAGCTCGGCTTGCTGCCCGGCTCCGGCGGCACCCAGCGTTTGCCGCGGCTTGTCGGTGTCAGCATTGCGCTTGAGATGATCCTGACCGGCAAACAGCTTCGTGCGCGTCAGGCGCTGAAAGAGGGGCTGGTGGATGATGTGGTGCCGCACGATATTCTGCTGGAAACCGCAGTTGAACTGGCGCAGCAGGAGCGCCCGCTCAGCCGCCGTTTATCGGTACGCGAACGCATTTTCGCCGGGCCGCTTGGCCGCACGCTGCTGTTTAAGATGGCGGCGAAGCGCACCGAACAGAAAACCCACGGTAACTATCCTGCCGCACCACGCATTTTGTCGGTGATTGAGACCGGCCTGGCGCAGGGGCGCAGCAGCGGTTATGAGGCGGAAGCGCGCGCCTTTGGTCAGCTGGCGATGACGCCGCAGTCGCAGGCGCTGCGTAACATCTTCTTTGCCTCGACCGACATCAAAAAAGATCCCGGTAGCACCGTTGCCGCCGCGCCGCTGCACACCGTCGGCATTCTCGGCGGCGGGCTGATGGGCGGCGGCATCGCTTATGTTACTGCCAGCAAGGGCGGGTTGCCGGTTCGCATTAAAGATATTAATGCGAAAGGCATTAACCACGCGCTGAAGTACAGCTGGCAGGAGTTGGATAAAAAGGTGCGTCGCCGCTTTATCAAACCCGGCGAGCGCGACAGCCAGATGGCGAAGATCTCCGGCTCGCTTGATTACCGCGGCTTTGCGCATCGTGATGTGGTGATCGAAGCGGTATTTGAAGATCTCTCCCTCAAACAGAAGATGGTGAGTGAAGTGGAGGCGCACTGCGCGCCGCATACCATTTTTGCTTCTAATACCTCATCGCTGCCCATTGCGGATATTGCCGAAAACGCGGCGCGTCCGGGAAAGGTGATCGGATTACATTTTTTCAGCCCGGTGGAGAAGATGCCGCTGGTGGAAGTGATCCCGCACGCCGGTACCGATGAGCAGACTATCGCTACTACCGTCAAGCTGGCGAAGAAGCAGGGCAAAACGCCGATTGTGGTGGCCGATAAAGCGGGCTTTTACGTTAACCGCATTCTGGCACCCTATATCAGTGAAGCGATGCGCATGCTGAGTGAAGGCGAGCCGATTGAAGCCATCGACCGGGCGCTGGTGAAGTTTGGTTTCCCTGTCGGCCCCATCCAGTTACTTGATGAAGTGGGCATCGATACCGGCACGAAGATCATTCCGGTGCTTGAGGCCGCTTATGGCGAGCGTTTTAGCGCGCCTGCAACGCTTGTCTCCGCGATTTTGAATGACGATCGCAAAGGGAGAAAAAATGGTCGTGGTTTCTATCTTTACCCGACAAAAGGGCGTAAAAGCAAAAAACAGCCCGACCCCTCGATCTACCGTTTAATCGGCGTGTCGGCAAAAGGGCAGTCGTCGGCGCAGCAGATTGCCGAGCGCTGCGTCCTGCTGATGCTTAACGAAGCGGCGCGCTGTTTTGATGAACAGGTGATCCGTAGCGCGCGCGATGGCGATATCGGTGCCGTTTTCGGCATTGGCTTCCCACCTTTTTTAGGGGGGCCTTTCCACTATATGGATACGCTGGGCGCGGCAAGCGTCGTGGCGTCGCTGCAGCAGATGGAGGCGCGTTATGGGGCACGATTTGCACCGTGTGAAGCCCTGTTACGCATGGCTCAGGAGGGGAAACGCTTCTGGCCGACAGCGGAAAGTGAGCCTGTAAATTAAGGTCGAAAAAAGTAAATGTGTTATACCTCATGGCCTTTGCGGTTATTTCATAAACAGTGATTGACTATACTTGCGCCATTGAGGTAAAAAACAGCGTTTCATTCAACGAATGAATCAGGCAAAATGCCCGGCCATCCCGTTTTTTTGCCAGCGTGATCTCTTTTCACCGGCAAAAGCGCGATGCTTCTGGTTAACAAAAGCGGTGCAATATGCAAGTTTTTATCATGCGTCACGGCGATGCTGCCCTCGATGCAGCCAGTGACTCCGTTCGTCCGCTTACCCCTTGCGGCTGCGACGAATCGCGTCAAATGGCAACGTGGTTGAAAGGCCAAAAAGTGGATATCGATCGTGTTCTGGTTAGCCCGTTTTTACGCGCTGAGCAGACGCTGGAGAAGGTAGGGGAGTGCATGAACCTGCCTGACAACGTGGATGTCCTGCCGGAGTTGACACCCTGTGGCGATGTCGGCCTGGTAAGCGCTTATCTGCAGGCGCTGGCCAATGAAGGCACCGAAACGGCGCTGGTGATCTCGCACCTGCCGCTGGTAGGCTACCTGGTCGCCGAGCTCTGTCCCGGTGAAACGCCGCCCATGTTTACCACCTCGGCTATCGCCAGCGTTACGCTGGATAAAGAGGGCAAAGGGGTGTTCAACTGGCAAATGAGTCCCTGCAACCTGAAGATGCCGAAAGCCATCTGATTCATCGGACCGATGCAAAAAAAGAGCCGCACAGTGCGGCTCTTCTCATTTCTGCCTCACGGCAACTCCGGCGGCTGCCACTCTTCGACTTCAATCAGCACCAGCACTGCCGCATCGCCGCCGTACTCTTTTGGCGCCTGGTGAAACGCCATCACGTGCGGATGTTGTGCCAGCCAGAGCGGCGTTTGCTGCTTAAGAATGTGTTTGCCGTGGCCGTGCATCACGCAGGCGCAAAAGACATGCTCGCGCCGACAGGCGGCAATTAGCGCGCCAAGCTCCTGTTTGGCCTGCATCTGCGTTAAACCGTGCAGGTCGAGAAACAGCTCCGGGGAGTAATCGCCGCGGCGCAGTTTTTTCAACTCAAAGTGGCTGACATCGCTGCGAACATATTTCACCGGGCCATCGGTGTTGAGCAGCGGCTGAAACTCGTCGGAAAAGTAGTGGCTGTTATCCGCCTGCTCCTGCAACAGGCGCTTGACCGGCACTTCGGCGATCTTCTTGCGCGCCGGGCGATGAACAACGGTGTCCTGCTTCATCTGGCGCGTCCCGGTCATCAGCTGCCGGAACAGGGCCTGCTCCTCCTCGCTAAGCGATGGTTTCTTTTTCATTTGCGCATCCTGTTTTTTCTTTGCGCCAGTGTACCCGACTGCAGGCGGCTGCGGTGCAGCAAAATGCATTTTTACGCCGCGCAGATGCGCGTGGATGCTGATTTATCCCCATCTTCATGGCAAACTAGCCGCCGAATTTATTGCGAGCATGCCCTGGGGGATAGTATGGATAAAATTTTCGTCGACGAAGCAGTGAACGAGCTGCACACCATTCAGGACATGTTGCGCTGGTCGGTCAGCCGATTTAGCGCCGCCAACATCTGGTACGGCCACGGCACCGACAACCCCTGGGATGAAGCGGTGCAGCTGGTGCTGCCAACTCTCTATTTACCGCTGGATATTCCCGAAGAGATGCGTAACGCGCGCCTCACTTCCAGCGAGCGCCACCGCATCGTTGAGCGTGTGATCCGCCGCGTTAACGAGCGCATTCCGGTGGCCTATCTCACCAATAAAGCCTGGTTCTGCGGTCACGAATTTTACGTGGATGAGCGCGTGCTGGTGCCGCGTTCGCCGATTGGCGAGCTGATTAACAACCACTTCGCCGGGCTTATCGACCAGCAACCGCAGCACATTCTTGATATGTGCACCGGCAGCGGCTGTATCGCTATCGCCTGCGCGTACGCCTTCCCGGAAGCGGAAGTGGACGCGGTGGATATCTCTGCCGATGCGCTGGCGGTAACGGAACACAATATTGAAGAGCATGGCCTTATTCACCATGTCACGCCAATCCGCTCCGATCTTTTCCGCGATTTGCCGAAAGTGCAGTACGACCTGATTGTCACCAACCCGCCGTACGTTGATGAAGAGGATATGTCCGACCTGCCGTCGGAATACCGTCATGAACCGGAGCTGGGTCTTGCCTCCGGCAGCGATGGTCTGAAATTGACGCGCCGCATTCTCGCCTGCGCTCCGCAGTACCTCTCTGATAACGGCATCCTGATTTGTGAAGTCGGCAACAGCATGGTACATCTGATGGACCAGTACCCCGATGTGCCGTTCACCTGGCTGGAGTTCGACAACGGCGGGGACGGTGTCTTTATGCTGACCAAAGCGCAACTGATTGCGGCACAAGAACATTTCAGCATCTACAAAGACTGATCAACGCGCAAACACACAACGAATAACGGAGCCGTGATGGCAGGAAACACGATTGGACAACTCTTTCGCGTCACCACTTTCGGTGAATCGCACGGGCTGGCGCTGGGCTGTATTGTTGATGGCGTGCCGCCGGGCATTCCGCTGACGGAAGCGGATTTACAACACGATCTCGATCGCCGCCGTCCTGGCACCTCGCGCTACACCACCCAGCGCCGCGAGCCGGACCAGGTCAAAATCCTCTCCGGCGTGTTTGAGGGCGTGACTACCGGCACCAGCATCGGCCTGCTGATTGAAAATACCGATCAGCGCTCGCAGGACTACGGTGCGATCAAAGATCTCTTCCGTCCCGGTCATGCGGATTACACCTACGAACAGAAATATGGCGTGCGCGACTATCGCGGCGGCGGTCGCTCCTCCGCCCGTGAAACGGCGATGCGCGTCGCGGCTGGCGCCATTGCGAAAAAATACCTCGCACAGAAATTCGGCATCGTCATTCGCGGCTGTTTAAGCCAGATGGGCGACATTCCGCTGGAGATCAAAGCGTGGGATCAGGTTGAGCTTAACCCCTTCTTCTGTCCGGATCCGGACAAGATCGAGGCGTTGGACGAGCTGATGCGCGGCCTGAAGAAAGAGGGCGACTCTATCGGCGCGAAAGTGACAGTGGTTGCTGACAACGTTCCACCAGGCCTTGGTGAGCCGGTATTTGACCGTCTGGATGCCGATATTGCCCACGCCATGATGAGCATCAATGCGGTGAAAGGCGTTGAGATTGGCGACGGCTTTGAAGTGGTGAAACTGCGTGGCAGCCAGAACCGCGATGAACTGACCCGCGACGGCTTCCAGAGCAACCATGCTGGCGGCATTCTCGGCGGTATCAGCAGCGGTCAGCAGATCGTTGCCAATATCGCGCTCAAGCCCACCTCCAGCATCACCGTGCCGGGTAAAACCGTGACGCGTTCTGGCGATGAGGTAGAGATGATCACCAAAGGGCGTCACGATCCCTGCGTTGGCATTCGCGCGGTGCCGATCGCCGAAGCGATGCTGGCGATCGTCTTAATGGATCACTTCCTGCGTCAGCGCGGTCAAAACGCTGATGTCACTCCTTCACTTCCACGCTGGTAACCGATGAAAAACACGGCAATCGCGCTGTTTGCGCTGCTGCTGAGCGCCGCCGCTACGGCGGCGACACCGTGGCAAAAACTGACCCATCCGGTGCCCGGCAGCCCGCAGTCGATTGGCGCATTCTCGAATGGCTGCATCGTCGGCGCGCAGGAGCTGCCGCTGCAATCTGACACTTATCAGGTGATGCGCACCGATCAGCGCCGCTATTTTGGTCACCCGGATCTGGTGCTGTTTATTCAGCGCCTTAGCACCCAGGTGCATAACCTGGGTCTTGGCACCGTGCTGGTGGGCGATATGGGCATGCCGGCGGGCGGGCGCTTTAACAGCGGTCACGCCAGCCATCAGTCGGGGCTGGATGTGGATATCTTCCTGCAACTGCCGACTACGCGCTGGAGCGCGGCGCAGCTGCTAAAACCGCAGGCGCTGGATCTGGTCTCACAGGATGGAAAAAGCGTGGTGCAATCGCTGTGGAAGCCGGAAATCAGCAGCCTGATTAAGCTTGCCGCGCAGGATGACGAGGTGACGCGTATTTTCGTTAACCCGGCGATCAAACAGCAGCTCTGCCTCGATGCCGGCACGGATCGCGACTGGCTGCGCAAGGTGCGTCCGTGGTTCCAGCATCGCGCGCATATGCACGTGCGCCTGCGCTGCCCGGCCGACAGCCTTGAGTGTGTCGATCAGCCAGCGCCGCCGCCGGGCGACGGCTGCGGCGCGGAGCTGCAGAGCTGGTTTGAACCGGCGAAACCGGGCAGCAGCACGCCTGAGAAAAAGACGCCGCCACCGTTGCCGCCTTCCTGTCAGGCTCTACTGGATGAACACGCCCTCTGATGGAACTCTTTGATTCGCTGTTTATGATGACACCGCTGATGCTGGCGGTGCTCTTTTTGGTCGCGCTGCTGGCGGGCTTTATTGATGCGCTGGCGGGCGGCGGCGGGCTGTTAACCGTTCCGGCGCTATTGGCCGCCGGAATGACGCCTGCGCAGGCGCTGGCGACCAACAAATTGCAGGCCTGCGGTGGATCCCTCTCCTCCTCGCTCTACTTTATTCGCCGCAAAGTGGTCAATATCGCCGATCAGAAGCTCAATATTTTGATGACCTTTATCGGCTCTACCAGCGGTGCGCTGCTGGTGCAGTATGTGAAATCAGACGTGCTGCGCCAGATCCTGCCAATATTAGTTATTTGTATCGGTCTCTACTTTTTATTGATGCCGAAGCTTGGCGAAGAGGATCGGCAGCGTCGTCTGTATGGTCTGCCATTTGCGCTGGTAGCCGGCGGCTGCGTCGGCTTCTATGACGGCTTTTTCGGCCCCGGCGCCGGGTCGTTTTACGCGCTGGCGTTTGTCACCCTCTGCGGATTCAACCTCGCGAAATCGACCGCGCATGCCAAGGTGCTAAACGCCACCTCCAACGTCGGCGGGCTGCTGCTGTTTATCATCGGCGGCAAAGTCGTATGGGGCACCGGTTTTGTGATGCTTGTCGGCCAGTTTCTTGGCGCGCGCATGGGATCGCGGCTGGTGCTCAGTAAAGGGCAGAAGCTTATTCGTCCGATGATTGTGATTGTCTCGGCGGTGATGAGCGCAAAACTTCTCTATGACAGTCACGGCCAGGAGATCCTCCAGTTTCTGGGGGTGAATGTATGACGCACCACTATCAGCAATTAATTGATATTTTTGATGGCTGCTTTGCCAGCGATTTTAATACCCGTCTGATTAAAGGCGACGACGAACCGATCTATCTTCCCGCTGATGCCGACGCGCCTTACAACCGTGTGGTGTTTGCCCACGGCTTTTACGCCAGCGCCCTGCATGAGATTTCACACTGGTGCATCGCCGGGGCAGAGCGGCGCAAGCTGGTTGATTTCGGCTACTGGTACTGCCCGGACGGGCGCGATGCCGCCACCCAGGGGCAGTTTGAAGATGTCGAAGTGAAGCCGCAGGCGCTGGAGTGGCTCTTCTGCGCGGCAGCGGGCTTCCCGTTTAATGTCAGTTGCGACAACCTTGAAGGCGATGTCGAGCCGGATCGCGTGGCGTTTCAGCGCCGCGTATACGCCCAGGTGATGGTGTGGCTGGAGCAGGGGATCCCGGCGCGTCCGGCGCGCTTTATCAAAGCATTACAGGATTATTACCAGACGCCGCCATTAGCGGCAGCACAGTTTCCGTGGCCGGAAGATCTGTAGGGCCACGTTTTTACGAGAGGAAGAGAGATGATCGCGGAGTTTGAATCACGCATTCTGGCGTTAATTGACAATATGGTGGATCACGCCAGTGATGATGAACTGTTTGCTGGCGGTTATCTGCGCGGGCACCTGACGCTGGCGGTGGCCGATCTGGAGAGCGGCGACGACCACTCGCCGGAAGCGGTATCCGCACGCGTGACCACCAGTGTGGAGCACGCCATTCAGGCTGGTGAGCTGTCGCCGCGTGACCAGGCGCTGGTGCTCAGCATGTGGGAAAATCTTTACCAGCAGGCGAAGGCGCACTAAGCCTGCTTTAACCTGTGGCGGAGTTGCCGGATGGCGGCTCCGCCTTATCCGGCCTACGGGTCGGGGCTGCGGAAACCGCGTGGTCGGGTATGCACGGATTGCCGGATGGCGGCTTCGCCTTATCCGGCCTACGACTCGGGGCTGCTGAAACCGTGTGGTTGGGTATGCACGGATTGCCGGATGGCGGCTCCGCCTTATCCGGCCTACGGGTGGGGGATGCGGAAACGTGTATGGAGCGGCTGAAACGGCGTAGGCCGGATAAGCGTTTACGCGCCATCCGGCAATCGGTCTACGGCGATCTACCTGCCGCCACCCCTTATTTCACCGCTTTTCCCTTCAACAACTTACGTATCCATAACCGATTCGGATTCATCGCCGCCAGCGTTTCGCCATCCAGCGGAATAGGCTCGTTGCTCATCTGCGCGGCAAGGATTTCCGCCGCCAGCGGTGCGCTGCACAAGCCGCGCGAACCGAGCGCACCGATCATAAATAATCCCTCATGCACCGGCGCACTGACCGCCGTCTGCGGATGTTCTGCAAGCTTTGCATAGGCTGACAACGTGGCATCGTAATCCGCCACGTTACCAACCATCGGCAGGTGATCGCGCGTGGCGCAGCGTACGCCGCAACGCGCCTCTCCGGCGCTGACATCCACCGTTTGCGCCCACTCAGCCTGCGGGAAGCAGTCAATCAGGCGCTGGCGGTTCTGCTGCTGATCCGCTTCGCTGTAGGTCGCTTCCTGCTGGCCGCGATGATAACTGGCGCCGATACAGTGCTGCTGATTATGCGGGTTGTGCGGCGTCAGATAGCCGTCATAACAGAGCACCTGGCGCAGACGGGCCAGCGGCTCAGTGGTGGGAATATGGCTTACCTGACCGGCGACCGGGTAAACCGGCAACTTCTCCGTTTGGGAAAAGTGCTGAATGCGGTGACCGTTGGCCAGCACCACGCTCTCATGCTGGCGCTCGCTGCCATCGGCAAAACGCAGCTGCCAGCCATCGCTATGGCGAACAAGTGCTTCAACCTCATGACGATAGTGCACCTGCAAACCCTGTTCGATTCCCAGTGCAATAGCGCCCGCAGTTAATTGCGCCGGGCACAACCAGCCGCCGGCAGGGTAGGTGATGCCGCCGCAGCCAGTCTCCACGCCGCTCTGTGCCAGCACCTCCTGCGCATTGATGCGGTGTGCCAGCTCGTGAGGCAGTTCCAGCGTCAGCATCTGTTCGATTTTATGCTTGCTTTTCTCGTCCCAGCCAAGCTGCGTGACGCCGCACCACTGGTGATCAAATGCCACCGGTAGCCCATCATACAGCCTGCGGGCAAAGGTAAACGCGGCGCTGAAAAAGCGTGCCAGCGCCGGATCATGCGCGCTAAGCAGCGGGTAGAGTGCACCCTGGCGATTACCGGATGCGCCCTCTGCCGGGGCGTCATCCGCGCAGTAGAGCGTGACCTGCCAGCCACGGCGCAGCAGCGCAAGGGCAAGCAGCGCGCTCGCCACGCCGCCGCCGACCAGCGCGACCTCCCGCGTCTCTGTTCCGCTGCGGGCAAACCACGGCGCGCGCGGCGCGCAGATAACACCATTCTCCATCACACCGCTCAGCATCTCCCGCTTACGGCCAAAGCCCTTGCGCTTTTGCATGGTAAAGCCCGCTTCCTGCAAACCGCGGCGCACAAACCCGGCGGAGGTAAAGGTCGCCAGCGTCCCGCCTGCGCGGGTGAGGCGCGCCATCGCCTGAAAAAGCGCTGGGGTCCACATATCGGGGTTTTTCGACGGTGCGAAGCCATCAAGGAACCAGGCATCGACTTGCTGGTTCAGGCTCTCATCAAGGGTGTCGGTCAGCTGGTTGATATCGCCGAACCAGAGATCGAGCGTCACACGCCCCTCATCCAGTAACAGCCGATGACACCCGGCAAACGCCTGCGGCCACTGCGCCTGCAACTGCCCGGCAAAGGAGGCCAGTTCCGGCCAGTGGGCGTGGGCTTTTCGCAGGTCATCACGGGTAAGCGGAAATTTTTCGAAACTGATGAAATGTAATCTTTCCAGGGTAGCGTCAGGATGTTCGGCGCGAAAAGCGGCGAAAGCCTGCCACAGCGTCAGGAAGTTGAGGCCGGTACCAAAGCCGCTTTCCGCAACAATGAATAGCTTCCTTGAATGTTCTGGAAAACGCGTCTGGAGGCCATTACCGCCGAGAAAAACATAGCGGGTCTCTTCAAGCCCGTTATCATTAGAGAAGTAGACATCGTCAAAATCTCGGGAAACAGGTGTACCCTCAGCGTTGAATTCGAGGTTAGCGGTCTGTATAGCGGTGTGTTTCACGTAAGTTACTCGTCCGGCAAGCAGTGCGTCGATCTTAACGAGGGTCAAAGAAAGGCGCAAATTTCTCTGTGAAATGTCTGATCGGACTTGTTCGGCGTACAAGTGTACGCTATCTTGCGACACGAAACTTAATTAGTGCGACTTAGGGGTATTGAATGAAGCGTGCAGTAATTACTGGCCTGGGCATCGTTTCCAGCATTGGTAGTAACCAGCAGGAAGTCCTGGCATCTCTGCGTGAAGGACGCTCAGGGATCACATTTTCTCAGGAGTTCAAAGATTCCGGCATGCGCAGCCACGTCTGGGGTAACGTTAAACTGGACACTACGGGTTTGATCGACCGTAAAGTGGTTCGTTTCATGAACGATGCCTCTATCTATTCCTACCTCTCCATGCAGCAGGCCATCGAAGATGCCGGCCTGAAAGAAGAGGTTTATCAGAACAACCCGCGCGTGGGCCTGATTGCAGGTTCCGGTGGTTCGTCTAAAGCGCAGGTTTTCGGCGCGGATGCGATGCGCACCCCGCGCGGCCTGAAAGCCGTTGGTCCTTATGTGGTGACCAAAGCGATGGCATCTGCGGTTTCCGCCTGCCTCGCCACGCCGTTCAAAATTCACGGCGTTAACTACTCCATCAGCTCCGCGTGTGCCACTTCCGCACACTGTATCGGTAATGCGGTAGAACAGATTCAACTGGGCAAACAGGACATCGTTTTTGCCGGCGGCGGCGAAGAGCTGTGCTGGGAAATGGCCTGTGAGTTCGACGCCATGGGCGCGCTCTCCACCAAATACAACGAGACGCCGGACAAAGCTTCCCGTACCTACGATAAAGAGCGTGATGGCTTTGTTATCGCTGGCGGCGGCGGCATGGTAGTGGTTGAAGAGCTGGAGCACGCGCTGGCGCGCGGTGCGCACATCTACGCAGAGATCGTCGGCTACGGCGCAACCTCCGATGGCGCCGACATGGTTGCACCATCAGGCGAAGGCGCAGTGCGCTGCATGAAGATGGCAATGCACGGCGTTGATACGCCGATCGACTACCTCAACTCCCACGGTACCTCCACGCCGGTTGGCGACGTGAAAGAGCTGGGTGCGATTCGTGAAGTGTTTGGCGACAACACGCCTGCCATCTCCGCCACCAAAGCGATGACTGGCCACTCACTGGGTGCGGCTGGCGTGCAGGAAGCGATCTACTCTCTGCTGATGCTGGAGCACGGCTTTATCGCGCCGAGCATCAACATTGACGATCTGGACGATCAGGCGGCGGGCATGAATATCGTGACCAAACCGACCGAGCAGACGCTGAACACGGTAATGTCCAACAGCTTCGGCTTTGGCGGCACCAACGCCACGCTGGTGATGCGCAAGCTGAAATAAGTGAGCGATTTCATTCATCTGATGCCACGGCATGACATGAATGATTGAGCAGCTGTATTAAAAAAGGGAGCCCTCGGCTCCCTTTTTTTGGTATTGACAAGCCGTTGTTACGGCAGGCAAACTTCAGCCCAACATTATCGTTTTGATAATGCGTAAGCGTTCAACGTCAACCAACGCACCCTAATCCTGACTGTCAGGCGGAGGGGGCGTGGTCAAAATCTCTTCCCGCCTTGCTCTGCCCTATGGAGTAATGCATGTCCGTTCAAGCAGACGCTGTTCATTCCCCTTCAGCCACGCACTCGCTGTTTCGCATCGCCTTCGCGGTGTTCCTGACCTATATGACGGTTGGCCTGTCGCTGCCGGTCATTCCACTGTTTGTTCATCATCAGCTGGGCTATGGCAACACCATGGTCGGTATTGCCGTCGGCGCACAGTTTCTCGCCACGGTCTTAACGCGCAGCTACGCCGGTCGGCTGGCCGATCAATATGGCGCAAAACGCTCGGCGTTACAGGGCCTGTTTGCCTGCTCGCTGGCGGGTGTCGCCTTGCTGCTGGCGGCACTCTTGCCGGTTGACGTATGGGCCAGGTGTGCGCTGTTGATCGTCGGTCGATTGATCCTCGGTTTCGGTGAAAGCCAGCTGCTGACCGGCACGCTCACCTGGGGTGTTGGCCTGGTTGGCCCGGCACGTTCAGGCAAAGTGATGTCATGGGTCGGTATGGCAATTTATGGCGCACTGGCCGCCGGGGCACCGCTCGGGCTGCTTATCAATAGCCATTTTGGCTTCACAGCGCTGGGGGCGATCTCTCTTCTCTTACCGCTGCTCGCCTGCCTGTTTAACGGCGGCGTGCGTAAAGTTCCGGCCCATGCCGGTGAGCGCCCGTCGCTCTGGAGCGTGGTCGGCCTTATCTGGCAGCCGGGCCTGGGGCTGGCACTGCAGGGCGTCGGTTTTGCGGTGATTGGCACCTTTATTTCCCTCTATTTCGCCAGCGAAGGCTGGTCGATGGCTGGCTTTACGCTCACCGCGTTTGGCGGCGCATTCGTTCTGATGCGCATCCTGTTTGGCTGGACGCCGGACCGTTTTGGCGGCGTGCGGGTAGCGCTCGTTTCTCTGCTGGTGGAAATCGCCGGGCTGTTATTGCTGTGGCAGGCCAGCGGGGCGTGGATGGCGCTATTCGGCGCGGCGTTAACCGGCTGTGGCTGCTCGCTAATCTTCCCGGCGTTAGGGGTGGAAGTGGTGAAACGCGTACCGCCGCAGGTTCGCGGGACGGCACTGGGCGGCTATGCGGCGTTTCAGGATATTGCCTATGCCGCCAGCGGCCCGCTGACCGGCTTTCTGGCTACCTCGCTCGGTTACGCTTCCGTCTTTCTTGCAGGGGCAATCTCAGCGGCGATCGGGATTGTCGTAACGCTGATCGCGTTTCGCCCGCGCAATAAATAGAAGCAAATACTCTCTTTGCAACCGGTTTCACAAAACGCGACCGCGGTGATGTCATCTCTGCGCGGTCGCGTTTATGCTTTTCGCACTGATGAGCGAAAGGAGAGAGATATGTCCGGTTTTAAAGCGGATTTTCTGTGGGGCGGAGCGGTTGCTGCGCATCAACTGGAAGGCGGCTGGCAGGAGGGCGGTAAAGGCGTCAGCGTAGCGGATGTGATGACCGCAGGCGCGCACGGCGTACCGCGTGAGATCACCGATGGCGTACTGCCGGGAAAAAACTACCCTAACCACGATGCCATCGATTTCTATCACCGCTACAAAGAGGACATCAAACTGTTTGCCGAGATGGGCTTCAAATGTTTTCGCACCTCGATCGCCTGGACGCGTATCTTCCCTAATGGGGATGAGCTGGAGCCAAACGAAGCCGGTTTGCAGTTCTACGACGATCTGTTCGACGAGTGCCTGAAGTACAACATTGAGCCGGTAATCACGCTCTCCCATTTCGAAATGCCTTATCACCTCGTCAAAAAGTATGGCGGCTGGCGTAACCGTGAAGTGATCGCCTTCTTTGTGCGCTTTGCCAACGCCGTCTTCACCCGTTATCGCAGCAAGGTCAAATACTGGATGACCTTCAACGAAATTAACAACCAGGCCAACTACAACGAAGATTTCGCGCCGTTTACCAACTCCGGCGTGAAGTATCAGCCGGGCGAAGATCGTGAAGTGATCATGTACCAGGCCGCGCACTATGAGCTGGTAGCCAGCGCGCTGGCGGTGGAAGCGGGTCATAAAATTAACCCCGATTTCAAGATTGGCTGCATGATCGCCATGTGCCCGATCTACCCGCTCACCTGTGATCCAAACGACATGATGATGTCGGTAGTAGCGATGCATCGCCGCTACTGGTTCACCGATGTACATGTGCGCGGTTACTACCCGCAGCATCTGCTCAACTACTTTGCCCGCCGGGATTTCAAGCTTGATATCACCGACGAAGACTTGCAGATCCTGACCCGCGGTTGCGTCGACTACATCGGCTTTAGCTACTACATGTCTTTTGCCACCAAAGCGACGGAAGATAACCCGCAGCTTGATTACGACGAAACCAAAAGCCTGGTGAAAAACCCGTATGTCAAGGCATCGGACTGGGGCTGGCAGATTGACCCGGTTGGCCTGCGCTACTCGCTGAACTACTTCTACGACCACTACCAACTGCCGTTGTTTATTGTTGAAAACGGCTTCGGCGCTATCGATCAGTTGGGAAGCGACGGCGTGGTCGACGATCAATACCGCATTGAGTACCTGCACAACCACATCCGCGAAATGAAAAAAGCGGTGGTGGAAGATGGGGTCGATTTGATGGGGTATACGCCGTGGGGCTGTATCGATCTGGTTTCTGCCGGCACCGGCGAGATGAAAAAACGCTACGGCTTTATCTACGTCGATAAGGACAACGAAGGGAACGGTACGCTGGCGCGCAGCCGTAAGAAATCTTTCTGGTGGTACCAGGATGTGATCAAACAGAACGGCGATAACATCAAGTAAGAGGGTGATCCGTAGGTCACTAAAGCGCCATCAGGTCTTTGCCTGATGGCGCTTCGCTTATCAGGCCTACGGTTTTTTCACAGGCTTACAGAAAGCTAGATCACCAGCCACAGTACAAACATCACCACCAGCAGGGCAATAAAAAAGAGGCCCGGACGCATCGACATCGCTTTTACCGTATCGACTATCGGCGCGACGAAGGGGCTGTAAATCGGCTGCACATCACGCACTTCGATCATTCCCGACGCGCGCTCGGTGCGTCGTAAAAAGACCTGGTTGAGAATATCCTGCACCTGTGCATTGGTCAGCACCGTCTGCGGCGTCACCTGGAACGTCTGCTGCGCATAGTCGCTGATGCCGCGCCACTCTGCGCTGTCCAGCGGCTGTTTCAGCGTGGCCTGCACCGTTTGCAGAGTCGGTGCCGTATGCGTCGCCAGCGTCTGGCGCGCCTGCAGCCAGGTCATCAGCGGCGTAAAATGTTTCGCCGGGATCAGCTCGCCGCTCTTCACGCCGGAGAGCTCCAGCATCGATTGCCAGATAAGCTTGCTCGACTCGCCGGTTGCCGCCGCCAGTTTCGTCACCGCCTGGTTGAGGGAGTTGTGCTCCGCCGCCACCAGAGGACGCTCGGTTGCCGGGCGCTGCTGCGGCTGCGGGATCGCAATCTGGTTGTTCTGCAACATCGTCAGCACAGTCTTTAGCTGCTGCGGCGTAAGCTGGCTGAGCGCCGTCTGGCCGAACTCCTGACGAATAAAATCGCTCACTGCCTGGCGATTGTTCCCCTTGCCGAGCAGCTCGGTCAACTGGGTCACCATCTGGCGCGTGGTGTGATTCTGCGTGGCCGTCTCCATACGCTGAGTCAGATTCTGCTCAGCCGCAGGGAAGTGGCGCGAGAGCAGGGGCGCATCGTTTTTCAGCCCCAGGTCATGCTTTACGCCTGCCCAGACCTCAGCGCTCTGCTGTTGGGTCAGGGCGATCAAACGCGTCACCAGCCGCTCCAGCACCGTACGCTGCTGGGTGGATAATGGCTGCTCGCCGACAGGGTTAGCGGCTTGCGGTGGCTCTTGCCCGGGAGGACGCGCGGGTGCGCCCGGAATGGGTTGAATCATGGGTTTCCTCTTACTCTCGCATGGCGGTGGCCGGCATTGCGGGTATGCCTGGCGGCGAGATTATGGCACACTTGCGCGCTCAACTCCCGCTCTCAAACAGGTACTGTAGTGTGAAAATCCTTGTTGATGAAAATATGCCTTACGCCCGCGATCTTTTTAGCCGACTGGGCGAGGTTAAGGCCGTGCCCGGACGCCCGATTCCGCTGGCGGAACTGGCTGATGCAGAAGCATTAATGGTGCGATCCGTCACGAAGGTGAATAACGATTTACTGCAAGGGACCGGGATCAAATTTGTCGGTACTGCCACGGCGGGTACCGACCATGTTGATGAGGCTTTTCTGAAACAGGCGGGCATCGCGTTCTCCGCAGCACCAGGGTGTAACGCTATCGCCGTGGTGGAGTATGTTTTCTCTGCATTGCTGATGCTGGCGGAGCGCGATGGTTTTGCACTCACCGATCGCACCGTGGGGATTGTCGGTGTCGGCAATGTCGGCCGCCGCTTACAGGCGCGGCTGGAAGCGCTGGGCATTCGCACACTGTTGTGCGATCCGCCGCGCGCCGATCGCGGTGATGCGGGCGACTTCCGCTCGCTGGATGAGCTGGTAAGTGAAGCGGATATCCTCACCTTCCATACCCCGCTGTTTAAAGAGGGGCCTTATAAAACCCTGCATCTGGTCGATGACGCGCTGCTCAGCCGCCTCAAAGCTGGCACTATTCTGATTAATGCCTGTCGCGGGCCGGTCGTGGATAACGTCGCGCTGTTGCAGCACCTGCAGGCCGGGCAGGATCTTAGTGTCGTGCTGGATGTCTGGGAGCCGGAGCCGGATCTCAACGTTGAGCTGCTGGCGAAGGTCGATATCGGCACGGCGCATATCGCGGGCTACACGCTGGAGGGGAAAGCGCGCGGCACCACGCAGGTGTTTGAAGCTTATAGTGAATTCCTCGGCCAGCCGCAGCAGGTGGCGCTGAATACGCTGCTTCCTGCGCCAGAGTGCAGCCGCATCTCCCTTCATGGTCCGGTTGGACAGGCAATGTTAAAAAGGTTGGTGCATTTGGTGTATGATGTGCGCCGCGACGATGCCCTGCTGCGAAAAGCGGCGGGCACACCGGGTGAGTTCGATAAGCTGCGTAAGCACTATCTTGAGCGCCGTGAATGGTCGTCACTCACCGTTGAGTGCGACGACGCGGACGCCTCGGCGTTGCTGCAAAAACTGGGCTTCGACGCCGTTTATCACCCGGTACGTTAATTCATCTTTATGCTCCCCGTCGCCGACGGGGACGCTTTTTTCTGGAGTGAATCACCATGTCTGAAGGCTGGAATATTGCCGTTCTCGGCGCCACCGGCGCGGTCGGAGAAGCCTTGCTCGAAACGCTGGCAGAGCGCCAGTTCCCGGTTGGCGAACTCTATGCGCTGGCAAGGAGCGAAAGCGCCGGAGAAAACCTGCGTTATGCCGGTAAAACCGTACGCGTAGAAGATGCTGCCGAATTCGACTGGACGCAGGCGCAGCTGGCATTTTTTGTGGCCGGTGCGCAAGCCACTGCCACCTATATTGAAGAAGCGACCAACGCCGGTTGCCTGGTGATCGACACCAGCGGTCTGTTTGCCCTTGAGCCGGACGTGCCGCTGGTGATGCCGGACGTCAACCCGTTCGTGCTGGCGGACTACCGCAACCGCAACGTTATCGCTATTCCGGACAGCCTCACCAGCCAGCTGCTGGCAGGCCTCAAGCCGCTGATTGACGAAGGCGGTCTGTCGCGTATTGCTGTAACCAGTCTGCTCTCTGTTTCCCGCAGCGGTAAACAGGCGGTGGATGCGCTGGCAGGGCAGAGCGCCAAACTGCTGAACGGTATTCCCATTGATGATGATGACTACTTTGGTCGCCAGCTGGCATTCAACATGCTGCCGCTGCTGCCGGACAGTGAAGGCAGCGTGCGCGAAGAGCGCATCATTATCGATCAGATGCGTAAAATCCTGCAGGACGACGGGCTGATGATCTCCGCTAACTGCGTGCAGTCGCCGGTCTTCTACGGTCACGCGCAGATGGTGAATTTCGAAGCGTTACGCCCGCTGGCAGCGGAAGAGGCGCGCGATGCGTTTGCCCGCTTTGAGGATATTGCGCTCTCTGAAGCGAATGCGTTTCCGACCCAGGTAGCAGATGCGTCCGGCCAGGCGCATCTCTCCGTCGGCTGCATACGCAACGACTACGGCATGCCGGAGCAGATCCAGTTCTGGTCAGTCGCTGATAACGTCCGCTTTGGCGGCGCGCTGATGGCAGTGAAAACCGCCGAGAAATTGGTGCAGGAGTATCTGTACTGATGCAGGAAGAAACCACCGCGCCGCGCTACAAAATCGCGCTGGGAATTGAGTATGACGGCAGCCACTACTATGGCTGGCAGCGTCAGCAGGAAGTGCGCAGCGTGCAGGAAAAGCTGGAAAAGGCGCTCTCACAGGTGGCCAATGAGCCGATCTCGGTCTTCTGCGCCGGGCGCACCGATGCTGGCGTGCATGCGACAGGACAGGTGGTCCATTTTGAGACGACTGCGCTGCGCAAAGACGCCGCGTGGACGCTGGGCGTAAATGCGAATTTGCCTAAAGACATCGCGGTGCGTTGGGTCAAAGATGTGCCCGATGATTTTCATGCGCGTTTTAGCGCGACGGCGCGCCGTTACCGCTACGTCATCTACAATCATCGCTTGCGTCCGGCTGTGCTCGGTCATGGTGTTACGCACTATCATCAGCCGCTGGATGCCGAACGCATGCACCGCGCGGCGCAGTGCCTGATTGGCGAAAACGACTTTACCTCGTTTCGCGCCGTGCAGTGCCAGTCGCGTACGCCCTGGCGCAACCTGATGCACATCAACGTCAGCCGCTACGGCACTTATATTGTGGTCGATATCAAAGCCAATGCCTTTGTACATCATATGGTCAGGAATATTGTCGGCAGCCTGATGGAAGTAGGCGCCCACAACCAGCCGGAGAGCTGGATAGCAGAGCTGCTGGTGGCAAAGGACAGAACGCTGGCGGCAGCAACGGCGAAAGCGGAGGGGCTCTATCTGGTGTCGGTGGATTATCCATCCCACTTTGCGCTACCCGCTGCGCCAATGGGCCCGCTGTTCCTGGCGGACTAGTCGCACATTAATAAGGCATAAGTAGATGGACTTAATACGCTTCCTGATTGACTTCATTCTTCACATTGACGTTCACCTCGCTGAGCTGGTGGCGCAGTATGGCGTCTGGGTCTATGCGATCCTGTTTATTATTCTCTTTTGCGAAACGGGTCTGGTGGTGACGCCGTTCCTGCCGGGCGACTCGCTGCTGTTTGTCGCGGGCGCGCTGGCGTCGCTTGAGACCAACGATCTCAATGTGCATATGATGGTGCTGCTGATGCTGATCGCCGCCATTGCGGGCGATGCGGTGAACTACACCATCGGACGGCTGTTCGGTGAGCGGTTATTCAGTAACCCCAACTCAAAGATTTTCCGTCGCAGCCATCTTGATAAAACGCATCAGTTTTATGAGAAACATGGCGGGAAAACTATTATCCTTGCGCGTTTTGTGCCGATAGTGCGTACTTTTGCACCTTTCGTCGCTGGCATGGGCCATATGTCCTATCGCCATTTTGCTCTCTATAATGTCGTGGGCGCGCTGCTGTGGGTGTTACTTTTCACCTACGCCGGATACTTCTTTGGCACCATCCCGATGATTCAGGACAATCTCAAGCTGATGATTGTCGGAATTATCGTAGTGTCTATACTTCCCGGGGTCTTTGAGATTATCCGCCATCGCCGCGCCGCGTCCCGGCAGACAAAATAATCACCTGTTGGCGGTTCGACCACTTTTTTATCCCAAGTTGCGAACCGTTATGTTTTAATGTGCCCCAGTCAAGGGCTACCAGGTTCATGTAGAAAGGTTATCAATGAGCTGGATTGAAAGAATTAAAAGCAACATCACCCCCACCCGTAAGGCGAGCATCCCTGAGGGCGTGTGGACAAAATGCGATAGCTGTGGTCAGGTGCTTTACCGCGCCGAACTGGAGCGTAACCTTGAAGTCTGCCCGAAATGTGATCACCACATGCGGATGTCAGCGCGTAATCGCCTGCATAGCCTGCTGGATGAAGGATCGCTGGTTGAACTGGGCAGCGAACTTGAGCCGAAAGATGTGCTGAAGTTCCGCGACTCGAAGAAGTATAAAGACCGTCTGGCGACAGCTCAGAAAGAGACCGGCGAGAAAGACGCGCTGGTAGTGATGAAGGGCACGCTGCATGGCATGCCGGTTGTCGCAGCGGCCTTTGAGTTCGCGTTCATGGGCGGTTCAATGGGTTCCGTAGTTGGCGCGCGCTTTGTGCGTGCGGTTGAGCAGGCACTGGAAGATAACTGCCCAATGATCTGCTTCTCCGCTTCCGGCGGTGCGCGTATGCAGGAAGCGCTGATGTCGCTGATGCAGATGGCGAAAACCTCTGCGGCGCTGGCGAAAATGCAGGAGCGCGGTCTGCCGTATATCTCCGTGCTGACCGACCCGACCATGGGCGGCGTCTCTGCCAGCTTCGCGATGCTGGGCGATCTCAACATCGCTGAGCCGAAAGCGCTGATCGGCTTTGCCGGCCCGCGCGTTATCGAGCAGACCGTGCGCGAGAAACTGCCTGCCGGTTTCCAGCGCAGTGAGTTCCTGATCGAAAAAGGCGCTATCGATATGATTATTCGCCGCCCGGAGCTGCGCTTTAAGCTGGCGCGTATTCTGGCGAAGATGATGAATCTGCCGGCGCCGGATGCGGACGATACGCATATTGGCACGGTGGTAACGCCAGAGCCGGATCAGGAAGGCGAAGCCTGATAATACACGTCACGCTTTCTGCTGCAGGTGCGTTGATGCGCCTTGCTTAGCTCGCTCTTTCTCCACACAGGAAAGCGGGATGGCTATGTGACCACGCGCCAGCAGCGAAAACGAGCATGTGTATACTCATGAGGGCAGGGCCAAAAGGCACTGCCCTTTTGCTTTTCAAACCGCACACTATCAACGGGCATCATGGACACTCTCTCTACTCCGCAAGCCACGTCGCCCCTGGCCGCATGGCTCTCTTATCTGGAACAGCTGCACAGTAAACCTATCGATTTAGGGCTCGATCGCGTAAGCCAGGTGGCGGCGCGGCTTGATGTGCTGCGTCCTGCACCTTTTGTCTTCACCGTCGCCGGAACCAACGGCAAAGGCACCACCTGCCGTACGCTGGAGTCGATCCTGCTGGCGGCCGGTTATCGCGTTGGCGTTTATAGCTCGCCGCATCTGGTGCGCTACACCGAACGCGTGCGCGTACAGGGCGAGGAGCTGGCAGAAAGCGCGCATACCGCTTCCTTCGCGGAGATCGAAGCCGTGCGCGGCGATATCTCTTTAAGCTATTTTGAATTTGGCACCCTGTCAGCGCTGTGGCTGTTTAAGCAGGCGCAGCTGGACGTGGTGATCCTCGAAGTGGGCCTCGGCGGACGTCTTGACGCCACCAATATGGTCGATGCCGATGTCGCGGTGGTCACCAGCATTGCGCTCGATCATACCGACTGGCTCGGGCCGGATCGCGAAAGCATCGGCCGTGAAAAAGCGGGCATCTTCCGTGCCGGTAAACCCGCGGTGGTTGGCGAGCCGGATATGCCGCACACCATCGCTGATGTCGCGCAGGAGAAAGGCGCGCAGCTGTTACAGCGCGATGTGGCGTGGCACTACGAGGTTGGCGCGCAGAGCTGGCGTTTTCGGGATGCGCAGGGTGAGCTGAGCGATCTGCCGCTGCCGCAGGTGCCGCAGCCGAACGCGGCTACCGCGCTGGCCGCGCTGCGCGCCAGTAAACTGGCAGTAAGCGAGCAGGCGATCCGCGACGGCATAGAACGGGCGATTTTACCCGGTCGTTTTCAGATTGTGAGCGAATCACCACGTCTGATCCTTGATGTCGCGCATAATCCTCATGCCGCAGGCTATCTTGCCGGGCGGCTGGCGGCGCTGCCAAAAAGTGGCCGCGTGCTGGCGGTGGTTGGCATGCTGCATGATAAAGACATTAGCGGAACGCTTGCCTGTCTGGAGCCGGTGGTCGATAGCTGGTATTGTGCCCCTCTGGAGGGGCCGCGCGGCGCGACGGCGGAGCAACTGCTGGCGCACCTGACGTCGGGGCAAGCATTCCCGGACGTGACCCAGGCCTGGCAGGCGGCAATGGCGGAGGCCGACGCCTGCGATACCGTGCTGGTGTGTGGCTCGTTCCACACCGTGGCGCATGTCATGGAAGCGATGGAAGCGGGGAGAACCGGTGGCAAGTAAGTTTCAGAACCGTTTAATGGGCACCGTTATACTGGTCGCGCTCGGGGTGATTATTCTGCCCGGGCTGCTCGACGGGCAGAAAAAGCATTATCAGGATGAGTTCGCAGCGATCCCGCTGGTGCCTAAGCCGGGCGATCGTGACGAGCCGGATATGATGCCGGCGGCAACCCAGGCGCTGCCCGCGCAGCCGCCGGAAGGCGCTGCCGAAGAGGTGCGTGCTGGCGATGCCGCGGCACCGTCCCTTGATGCCTCAAGGCTTGCGGCAAACAGCAATCCCGATCCGGAAGTGACCACCACGCCGGTGACGCCAAAGCCAAAACCTGTTGAAAAGCCGCAGCCTAAACCGCAGCCGCAGCCGCAGCAGCCTGCGCGCGAGCAGCAGACGGCGGCGAACGCGGCACCGGCTAAAGCGCAGGAGGAGAAACCTGCTCCGACCGGCAAAGCCTATGTGGTCCAGCTGGGCGCGCTGAAAAACGCCGATAAAGTGAATGAAGTGGTGAGTAAACTGCGCGCGGCGGGCTATCGCGCTTACACATCGCCGACGACGCCGGTTCAGGGTAAAATCACCCGCATTCTGGTCGGCCCTGATGCTTCGCGCGATAAACTCAAAGCGTCGCTGGGTGAGCTGAACCAGCTGTCAGGCCTCAATGGCGTGGTGATGAACTACAGCGCCAATTAACCGCGCAACCCTGCGCTATTTTGCTGGCAACGGCCCGTAAACGGGGCAGGGAAGCCAGATAAATGCGCGGTCATTAAGGCCAATGTTCTGCTGGCGTTGAATATTTTTTCAGCGCCATTTTTATTTCCGCGCGGGAAGGAAATCCCTACGCAAACGTTTTCTTTTTCTGTTAGAATGCGCCCCGAACTGGATGACAGGGCGTAAAATCGTGGGACACATATGGTCTGGATTGATTACGCCATCATCGCGGTGATTGGTTTTTCCTGTCTGGTAAGCCTGATCCGCGGCTTTGTTCGTGAAGCGTTATCGCTGGTGACATGGGGTTGTGCTTTCTTTGTCGCCAGCCATTACTACACTTACCTGTCAGTCTGGTTCACGGGCTTTGAAGAGGAACTGGTACGTAATGGAATTGCCATCGCGGTGCTGTTTATCGCGACGTTGATTGTGGGCGCTATCGTTAACTACGTTATCGGTACGCTGGTGGAGAAAACCGGCCTGTCGGGTACAGACAGGGTGTTGGGGATCTGCTTTGGTGCGCTTCGTGGCGTACTGATCGTCGCCGCCATTCTGTTCTTTCTGGATACCTTTACAGGCCTGTCGAAAAGCGAAGACTGGCAAAAGTCGCAGCTTATCCCGCAATTCAGCTTCATCATCAGGTGGTTCTTTGACTATCTGCAAAGCTCGTCGAGTTTCTTGCCCAGGGCTTAAGCCCTGAGATGTGGCTTAGAGTTTGGTTTAACAGGCGGTTTTCGCGCGCGGTCCCTCTTCAAGAGGTCTTTGACGATTACGCCTGGTAAACCAAGCTCTTAACGAGGAAAAGACGTATGTGCGGTATTGTCGGTATCGCCGGTTTCATGCCGGTAAACCAGTCGATTTATGACGCGTTGTCGGTGCTGCAGCACCGTGGGCAGGATGCAGCGGGCATCATCACCATTGATGCCAATAACTGTTTCCGTCTGCGTAAAGCGAACGGCATGGTGAATGATGTATTCGAAGCCCGCCATATGCAGCGTCTGCAGGGCAATATGGGGATTGGCCACGTTCGTTACCCTACCGCGGGCAGCTCCAGCGCTTCAGAAGCGCAACCCTTCTACGTTAACTCCCCGTACGGCATTACGCTTGCGCACAACGGCAACCTGACCAACGCGCACGAACTGCGTAAAAAGCTGTTCGAAGAGAAGCGTCGCCACATTAACACCACCTCAGATTCTGAAATCCTGCTCAATATTTTCGCCAGCGAGCTGGATAACTTCCGTCATTACCCGCTTGAAGCGGATAACGTTTTCGCCGCGATTGCCGCGACCAACCGCCAGATCCGCGGTGCCTACGCCTGCGTGGCGATGATTATTGGTCACGGCATGGTCGCCTTCCGCGACCCGAACGGCATTCGCCCGCTGGTGCTGGGCAAGCGCGAACTAGGCGATGGCCGCACCGAATATATGGTGGCATCGGAGAGCGTTGCGCTTGATACGCTGGGCTTTGAGTTCCTGCGTGATGTCGCACCGGGTGAAGCGGTTTATATCACCGAGAAAGGGCAGCTTTACAGCCGCCAGTGCGCGGAAAACCCGGTCAGCAACCCGTGCCTGTTCGAATATGTCTACTTTGCGCGCCCGGACTCCTTTATCGACAAAATCTCCGTCTACAGCGCCCGCGTCAATATGGGCATGAAGCTCGGCGCGAAGATCGCCCGCGAGTGGGAAGATCTTGATATCGACGTGGTGATCCCGATCCCGGAAACCTCCTGCGATATCGCGCTGGAGATCGCCCGCATTCTGGACAAGCCTTACCGCCAGGGTTTTGTGAAAAACCGCTACGTTGGCCGCACCTTTATCATGCCGGGCCAGCAGCTGCGCCGTAAATCGGTGCGCCGCAAGCTGAACGCCAACCGCGCCGAGTTCCGCGACAAGAACGTGCTGCTGGTGGATGACTCCATCGTGCGCGGCACCACCTCGGAGCAGATTATCGAGATGGCGCGCGAAGCCGGGGCGAAGAAGGTTTACCTCGCTTCCGCGGCACCGGAAATTCGCTTCCCGAATGTCTACGGCATTGATATGCCGACCGCCAATGAGCTGATTGCTCACGGTCGTGAAGTGGATGAAATCCGCCAGATCATCGGCGCCGACGGGCTGATTTTCCAGGATCTCAACGATCTGATTGATGCCGTACGCGCAGAGAACCCGGACATTCAGCAGTTCGAGTGCTCAGTGTTTAACGGTATTTACGTCACCAAAGATGTCGATCAGCAGTATCTTGATTACCTCGACTCCCTGCGTAATGACGATGCCAAAGCGGTACAGTTGCAGAACGAAGTTGAAAGCTTAGAGATGCACAACGAAGGCTGATCCCGCCGCGCCCCTCGCATGAGGGGCGCAACTTGTTGCAACACCCTCTATAATCAGGCAAAGTTTGCGCTTATGTTAGCGGGTGGATAAGCAGATGAAACGACTGATTGTGGGCATTTCCGGCGCCAGCGGCGCAATTTATGGCGTTCGCCTGTTACAGGTGCTGCGCGATGTCGCTGAAGTAGAGACCCACCTGGTGATGAGCCAGGCCGCCCGGCAAACTCTCTCCCTTGAAACCGACTACTCCCTGCGCGATGTGCAGGCGCTGGCAAACGTGGTGCATGACGCCCGCGATATCGCCGCCAATATCTCCTCTGGCTCGTTCAAGACCGCAGGCATGGTGATCCTTCCCTGTTCCATTAAAACTCTCTCCGGCATTGTTCACAGCTACACCGACGGGCTGCTGACCCGTGCGGCAGACGTGGTGCTGAAAGAGCGTCGCCCGCTGGTGCTCTGCGTGCGTGAAACCCCACTGCATCTTGGCCACTTGCGTCTGATGACCCAGGCGGCAGAACTTGGTGCGGTGATCATGCCGCCGGTGCCTGCGTTTTACCATCGTCCGCAGAGCGTGATGGATATTGTCGATCAGACCGTCAACCGCGTCGTGGATCAGTTTGATATCGAACTGCCGGAAGATCTTTTTGCCCGCTGGCAGGGTGGCGATGCTGCAAAATAGTGCAACGTATCGCCGGATGCGCTTTTTTAGGGCAATTTTGTAAGCGCGATCATATCCTCAACATTTAATCCTCTTTTCCCCCGCTTACTGCTGCGGTTCGTTCCGCAGACCTGCTATCTTTCATCACAACGGTCAATCTGCAACGTTTTGTTAACAATTCCCGCGCCGCGTTATTTCATCATCGGGAAAGTGGCATAAGACGTGCAAGGCTACTGGCTGCAACACAACACACGACACAATAAAAAAACAGCACACTTGAGGGTAATGTATGAAGAAGACGGTCCTCGCTCTGTCTTTACTGCTGGGGCTCTCCGCCACCGCCAGCGTTTATGCAGCGCTTCCCCAGACAGTCCGTATCGGCACCGATGCCACTTATGCACCTTTCTCCTCGAAAGATGCCAAAGGGGATTTTGTGGGCTTTGATATCGATCTTGGTAATGAGATGTGCAAACGCATGCAGGTGAAATGCACCTGGGTCGGCAGCGATTTCGATGCCCTCATCCCCTCGCTGAAAGCGAAGAAGATTGACGCCATTATCTCGTCGCTCTCCATTACCGAAAAACGCCAGCAGGAGATCGCCTTCTCCGAGAAGCTCTACGCGGCGGATTCGCGCCTGATTGCCGCCAAAGGCTCGCCTATCAAGCCGACGCTGGAGTCGCTGAAAGGTAAACATGTCGGCGTGCTGCAAGGCTCAACGCAGGAAGGTTACGCCAACGATAACTGGCGCAGTAAAGGTATCGACGTGGTGGCCTACCAGAACCAGGATCAGATCTACTCTGACCTGGCTGCCGGTCGTCTCGATGCGGCATTCCAGGATGAAGTTGCCGCCAGCGAAGGCTTCCTGAAACAGCCTGCGGGCAAAGAGTTTGCTTTTGCTGGCCCGTCGGTGAAAGACAAAAAGTACTTTGGCGATGGCACCGGGATTGGCCTGCGTAAAGATGATACCGAGCTGAAAGCGGCATTCGACAAAGCCTTTACCGAGCTGCGTAAAGATGGAACCTACGACAAACTTGCCAAAAAGTATTTCGACTTTAACGTCTACGGCGAGTAAGGCTGTACGGCCTGCGCCAGCGGGCCGTGAGGGAAAACGGTGCGCCATGCGCCTTTCGCGGCATGGTGCAGCAAACGGTGTCTGTTCCAGCGTGGTGCAGTGGCTGCATCACAATAGTGCAGGGCTGCATAGCTACGCACTCAGATTGCAAAAAAAGTTATCCTGCCGCGTTTATCTTTTGCCTTGCCGGGGGAGATGATGGCACGATAACGCACCGTTAAGTTGTGAGAATTCCCTTAGGAAAGACAGTCTGTTGAGGATAATGATGAAAAAATTGGTGCTCTCCCTTTCTCTGGTGCTCGCTGTTTCCAGCGTCTCTACTGTATTTGCTGCAATCCCGCAAAAATTACGTATCGGTACCGATCCCACTTACGCCCCGTTTGAATCAAAAAATGCGCAGGGTGAGTTGGTCGGTTTTGATATCGATCTGGCAAAAGAGCTCTGTAAGCGCATTAATACGCAGTGTGTGTTCGTTGAGAACCCGCTGGACGCGCTGATCCCTTCGTTAAAAGCGAAGAAAATCGACGCGATTATGTCCTCGCTGTCGATCACCGAAAAGCGCCAGCAGGAGATTGACTTCACCGACAAGCTCTACGCGGCAGATTCCCGTCTGGTAGTGGCAAAAGATTCTGACATTCAGCCGGAGCTGGACAAACTGAAAGGCAAGCGTATCGGCGTATTGCAGGGCACCACCCAGGAGACCTACGGTAATGTTCACTGGGCACCGAAAGGAGTCGAAATCGTCTCCTATCAGGGCCAGGACAATATCTATGCCGACCTGACCGCAGGTCGTATCGACGCGGCGTTCCAGGATGAAGTGGCTGCCAGCGAAGGTTTCCTGAAAACCGCGATGGGCAAAGCCTACAAATTTGGCGGGCCGTCGATTAAAGATGAGAAGCTGTTTGGCGTTGGCACCGGCATGGGCGTGCGTAAAGGCGATAGCGAACTGCGTGACGCGCTGAATAGAGCCTTCGCCGAGATGCGCGCTGACGGCACCTACGACAAGCTGGCGAAAAAGTATTTCGATTTTAATGTTTACGGTGGTTAATCCCACACCCTATTAACGTGCGACCCCTCCCGCAAGGGAGGGGAAGAGACACGGCAAACACCACACACGACAGGACAGGCTGCATGCTGCACGGGTTTTCTCAAGTGATATTCCAGGGCGCGCTGGTGACCCTCGAGCTGGCGCTCAGCTCCGTGGTGCTGGCGGTGCTGATTGGCCTGGCGGGCGCGGGCGCGAAGCTGTCGAAAAGCCGCGCGCTGGCGCTGATTTTTGAGGGTTACACCACCCTTATTCGCGGCGTGCCCGATCTGGTGCTGATGCTGCTTATCTTCTACGGCCTGCAAATTGCCCTTAACGCCATTACCGACGCGCTCGGCATGGCGCAGCTGGATATCGATCCGATGGTGGCCGGTATCATTACCCTCGGCTTTATTTACGGCGCTTACTTTACCGAAACCTTTCGCGGCGCTTTTATGGCGGTGCCGAAAGGGCAGATTGAAGCGGCGACGGCGTTTGGCTTTACCGGCCGCCAGGTGTTCCGCCGTATTCTGTTTCCGGCGATGATGCGTTTTGCGCTGCCGGGCATCGGCAACAACTGGCAGGTGATCCTGAAAGCGACGGCGCTGGTCTCCTTACTGGGGCTGGAAGATGTGGTGAAAGCGACGCAGCTCGCCGGCAAAAGCACCTGGGAGCCGTTCTACTTCGCCATTGTCTGCGGCGCGATCTATCTCATTTTTACCACGGCCTCCAACGGTGTCCTGCTGCTGCTTGAACGCCGCTACTCGGTGGGTGTGAAGAGGGCCGACCTGTGATTGAGATTATTCAGGAGTACTGGCAATCCCTGCTCTGGAGCGATGGCTACCGCATTACCGGCGTGGCGATTACGTTATGGCTGCTGATCGCTTCCGTGGTGATGGGCGGCATACTGGCGCTGTTTCTCGCGATTGGGCGCGTCTCCAGCAACAAATTTATCTGTTTCCCGATCTGGTTATTCACCTATATCTTTCGCGGCACACCGCTCTATGTGCAGCTGCTGGTCTTCTACTCCGGCATGTACACGCTGGAGATCGTGAAAGGGACTGAGTTGCTAAATGCCTTTTTCCGCAGCGGCCTCAACTGTACGGTGCTGGCGCTGACGCTCAACACCTGCGCCTATACCACCGAGATTTTCGCCGGGGCGATCCGCTCGGTGCCGCACGGTGAAATTGAAGCGGCGCGGGCATATGGCTTCTCATCCTTTAAAATGTACCGCTGCATTATTCTGCCTTCGGCGCTGCGTATCGCGCTGCCGGCCTACAGCAACGAGGTGATCCTGATGCTGCACTCCACGGCGCTGGCCTTTACCGCGACGGTGCCGGATCTGCTGAAAATTGCCCGTGATATTAACTCCGCCACCTACCAGCCCTTTACGGCGTTTGGTATCGCGGCGGTGCTCTATCTCATTATTTCGTATGTCCTGATTAGCCTCTTCCGCCGGGCGGAAAAGCGCTTTTTACAGCATATGAAGCCCTCTTCGACGCACTGAGAGCATGATGTCTGAGAATAAATTAAACGTTACCGATCTGCATAAGCGCTACGGCGAGCATGAAGTTCTGAAAGGCGTGTCGTTGCGGGCTAACGCCGGGGATGTGATCAGCATCATCGGCTCCTCCGGCTCCGGCAAAAGCACCTTCCTGCGCTGCATCAACTTCCTTGAGAAACCGAGCGAAGGCACCATTGTGGTGAGCGGGCAGAATATCAATCTGGTGCGCGACAAAGATGGCCAGCTGAAAGTCGCCGATAAGAATCAGCTGCGTCTGCTGCGCACGCGCCTGACGATGGTGTTCCAGCACTTCAATTTGTGGAGCCACATGACGGTGCTGGAGAACGTGATGGAAGCGCCGATTCAGGTGCTGGGGTTGAGCAAGCAGGAGGCGCGCGAGCGGGCGGTAAAATACCTGGCGAAAGTGGGCATCGATGCGATGCAGCAGATCAAGTATCCGGTGCATCTCTCCGGCGGCCAGCAGCAGCGCGTGTCGATTGCCCGCGCGCTGGCGATGGAGCCGGAAGTGCTGCTGTTCGATGAACCAACCTCAGCCCTCGACCCGGAACTGGTGGGTGAAGTGTTGCGCATTATGCAGAAGTTGGCAGAAGAGGGGAAAACCATGGTGGTGGTTACCCACGAAATGGGCTTCGCCCGCGATGTCTCCAGCCATGTGATCTTCCTCCATCAGGGAAAAATTGAAGAAGAGGGGACGCCGGATGAGCTGTTCGGCAACCCGAAAAGCCTGCGCTTGCAGCAGTTCCTCAAGGGATCGCTGAAGTAAGCCATGATTGCCTGATAGCGCTGCGCTTATCAGGCCTACGGGAAGTGCTGTTGCGGCTGTTGTAGGCCGGATAAGGCGAACGCCGCAATCCGGCACTGCACCGTCGCACTGTCACTTATCCGGGCGATTAACCTGCCACCAGCCTTGCGGAATGCCCGAGGCGGAAATAAAACGGTAATGGGTAAATATCGCACCGCGTGCGGAGACCCGCTTCTCAAGCTGAACCGTTCGCGCGCCGGGCGGCACAAGCGCGTCGCGGGTGCAGAGTTCAATCGGGCGGTTTAACCACGCATCGTAAAAGCGCAGCCCCGCCGGGCAACGGTTGGTGCGGGTGATGGGCGGGCCTGGGTGACCAATAGTAAAGGTCACCTCGCTATGTACTATTTCGCTTGCGGTAAACTTTACCCATGCTTCCGGCACGTTCCACAGGGTTGCGAGGCTAAGCAAACACAGGGCAACAAAACAAAGCAGCTTATTGCGCAGTGTCGTAAAGGGGCCGCGCCAGGCCGCCAATAATCCCACCAGCACGGCAACGATCAGGATAATCCAGGGATCCGGCTCACCGTTTTTCAGATAGACCTTGTGGCTAAAACCGCTGGAGAAAAGCAGCCATATCACCCACAAAAAGAAGATCACAATTCCGAGAGTGGCTTTCGCTTTGGCTGATTTGAACATCCTCTTAGTGCTTTTCACGGCGATAGATCCAGTCATCATAATATTTCCCGCGCAGCAAATAGGCCTGCTCCAGCACCTGTACGCGCGTGAAACCGCTCTTCTCCAGCACCCGCACCGAGCCGAGGTTGTCCGACAGCACCCACGCGTTAAGGGCGTGAATATCGCGCTCGCGAAAAGCGAAGTCGCAGAGTACCGCCAGCACTTCTGACGCCACGCCCTGGCCCTGCGCTTCAGGCAGGATTGAGTAGCCGACATCCGCTTCCTGCACAAGATGTGGACTCGGACGCAGGCCGACATCGCCAATTGCATGACCCTGCTCATCGCGGATCACAAAGGCATTCGGATCGTTAAGCCGATCTTCAAACAGGGTGCGGATCTGGCTTTCAGAGGCGATCTCAGCCATATAGCGCATCACGCTTTTATCCTGACGTATCTGCAAAAAGAAGGGCCAGTCAGACGCCTGAAATGGCGTCAGAGTAAAACGGGGGGTCTGCAACGTCATGACGCATCCTTGTGAGAATCAAACGAAGAAGCTTAGCACTGCAAAGGCGCGCGCGAGTGCCACAAAAATTAGGGGGTAGCAGGCTGCCAGGCGTAGGTTTTGCCATTCTCAGCGATAAAACGGTAGCGGGTAAACCAGGCGCCGCGTGCGGCGAGGCGTTTTTCGACCTGCACCGAGCTGGCATCGCGCGGCACGCTCTCTGTGTGGGTGCACAACGTCACCAACCGCCCGAGCCACGCATCGTCAATGCGTAGGCCCGCTTCGCAGTGGCTTTTACGCCCGAGCGAAGGGCCGGGGTAGGTGAGGCGAAAGGTTACCTCGCTCCTTATCGTTTCGCCTGCTGTCAGACGCACCCAGCCTTCCGGCACATTAAGCAGCGTGACGCCAATAAAGGCCGCAACGCAGAGGAAAAGCGGCCACGGGGCTAGCGCCTTAAACGCGCTCGCCTCACCGCGTACGGCTCTGCGCCAGCCACACCAGAGTCCAGTCAGCAGGCCAACCGCCAGCAGCACTGGCGTATCGGGCGCATCGTCACGCATAAAAACCGTGACGCCCAGTCGGGTGCTCTCCCACATCCACAGCGCCCATATCAGAAGCAGCAGACAGAGTGCGAAGAGACGGATTTTTTGCGACCTGGTCAATGGCAGCCCTTTTGCTTTAAAAGGCGTAGCTTACCACCATCATCCCAGGCTCAAGGCGACAAAATTTATGTGTTTACCACATCCGTCAGCGCCTCTTCGAGATCGTGCCAGCGAAAGGCAAACCCGGCCTCTTGCAGGCGTTTAGGCAGCGCGCGCTGGCCGCCTAGCACCAGCACCGACGATTCCCCCATCATCAGACGTACAGCCGTGGCGGGCGCGCGCATAAACGCCGGGCGATGCAGGGCATGACCAAGCGCATGAGCGAACTGCTCGTTACGCACCGGGTAGGGCGCGACCATATTAAACGGCCCGCGCAGATCGTTATCCAGCAGCCAGAGGATAGCGTTGACCATATCGTCGATATGGATCCAGGCCATATATTGCCGACCCGTGCCAATCGGCCCGCCGAGACCGAGGCGGAAGAGCGGCAGCAGCTTGCCGAGAATGCCGCCTTTCGGCGTCAACACCACGCCGGTGCGCAGCAGGCAGACGCGGGTGCGGTCGCTTTGCGCTTCGCAGGCGATCTGCTCCCAGCGCGCGCAGAGCTTATGGGTAAACTCGTTATGCGGCGGCTCCTCTTCTGTTACCACCACTTCGCCGAGATCGCCGTAGTAGCCGCAGGCGGAACCGGAGATCAGCACCTGCGGCGGGTTATCGCTGGCTTTGATCAAATCTGCCAGTTGCTGCGTAATCTGCCAGCGGCTGTTGCACAAGCGCTGTTTCTGCTCCTCGGTCCAGCGCTTATCAGCAATCGGCTCGCCCGCAAGATTGATCACCGCATCAAAGGTGTTGAGATCCGTAAGATCGTTAAGCCCCTTCAGCAGGCTGACGCGGGCATCAAGCTTTTGCTGCGCTTTGGCCGGATTTCGCGTGACCACCGTTACGCTGTGGTGCAGCTCCAGCAGACGGGGGATCAGATGGTGGCCAATCAGGCCAGTACCGCCAGTAACGAGTATCTTCATGCTTCCCTCCGAAGCGTGATTATCCTTAAAACGCGCAGCTTATGGCAGCTGCGCTTTCTGCAACGCACTCTCGGTGGCCGGGCGCGTGCGAATGCGCTCAAACCAGTTAAAGACCGCCGGGTAATCCTCAAGCGTAATACGCTGGCGCGCATGGGAGTTGATCCAGGGCCAGGCAGCGATATCCGCAATGCTGTAGTGCTGGCCCGCCAGCCACGGCACCTGCTCAAGACGTTTATTCATCACCTGGTAGAGCCGCTGCGTTTCCACCTGGTAGCGCTCAATGGCATAGGGCACCGGCTGTGGCGCGAAGTGGTTAAAGTGATGATTCTGCCCGAGCATCGGCCCAAGCCCCGCCACCTGCCAGAATAGCCACTGCAAAGTGACATGACGCTCGCGCAGTTCACCGCTCAGGAGCTGGCCGGATTTTTCTGCCAGATAGAGCAGGATCTCGCCCGATTCGAACAGGCTGAGCGGCGCGCCGCCGTCGGCGGGTTCATGATCGACAATCGCCGGGATCTTATTATTCGGTGAGATATCTAAAAATTCCGGGCGAAACTGCTCGCCTTTACTAATATCTACGCGGATCAGACGATACGGCAGCCCGGCCTCTTCGAGAAACAGCGTGATCTTATGGCCGTTCGGTGTCGGGGCGAAATAGAGGTCTATCATCGAAACTCCTGTGAGCGGAATGGGCGTCGCCCGTTAAGTATAGGTGTTCCCGGTAATGACAGCGTTTTCCGCGAGTGACAGAAGGCAGAAGAGGCTATATTTTGGACAAAACCTACCCGCTAAACGAGGATGTTATGAGCGAACCGGCAATCACGTTGTGGTCTGACAATGAGTACTTCTCCCCGTATGTGCTGTCGGCGTACGTTGCCCTGCATGAAAAGGCGCTGCCCTTCACGCTGAAAACCGTCGATCTGGCGAGCGGCGCGCAGCATAGCGCGGGCTGGCCCGGCTTTCGTCTGACGCAGCGCGTTCCTTCCTTAGAGATTGATGGCTTTGTGCTGAGCGAGTCCTCGGCGATTGCCGAATATCTCGACGAGCGTTTTGCGCCGCCGGAGTGGGAGCGTCTCTATCCCCATGACCGCGAGAACCGCGCCCGCGCGCGGCAGGTGCAGGCCTGGCTGCGCAGCGATCTGCTGCCGATCCGTGAAGCGCGCTCAACGGACGTGGTTTTTGCCGGGGCGAAAAAAGCGCCGCTCAGCGAAGCAGGCCAGGCGAGCGCCGATAAGCTATTCGCCATTGCGGGGGAATTGCTGGCACACGGTAAGCCGAACCTGTTTGGCGAATGGTGCATTGCCGATGTCGATCTCGCTCTGATGCTTAACCGGCTGGTGATGCACGGTGACCCGGTGCCGGAGCGCTTAGCGGAGTACGCCACCTTCCAGTGGCAGCGCTCCTCGGTTCAGCGCTATGTTGCACTTTCCGCTAAGCGCGCGGGCTGATAAGCGGTTCGCGTTCCGGTATCATAAGGGCGTTTTTTTCAAAGAGGTGCAGTGATGAAACTGATGTTTGCATCGGATATTCACGGGTCGTTGCCCGCGACGGAACGCATACTGGAACGGTTCGCGCAAAGCGGCGCCCGCTGGCTGGTTCTGCTTGGCGATGTGCTCAATCATGGCCCGCGTAACGCGCTGCCGGAGGGGTACAATCCGGCGCAGGTGGCAGAAAAGCTCAATACGCAGGCCAGCCGGATTATCGCCGTACGCGGCAACTGCGACAGCGAAGTGGATCAGATGCTGCTGCGCTTTCCCATTACCGCGCCCTGGCAGCAGGTTTTATTACCCGCGTGCCGCCTGTTTTTGACCCACGGCCATCTCTTCGGTGCGGAGAATATTCCGCCGCTGGAAGCAGGTGATGTGCTGGTGTATGGGCATACCCATATTCCGGTTGCCGAGAAGCGTGGTGAGATTGTGCACTTCAACCCCGGTTCGGTCTCTATCCCGAAAGGTGGGTTTGCCGCCAGCTACGGCATGCTGGAAGAGAATATGTTACGTGTTATCGCACTTAATGATCAGCGGGTTATTGCGCAGGTTGCGATTAATCCGTAATTTACCCGTCAACCGAAACGCGCCGTAAGAGCGCCATAAAGAGAAGATGTCCCGATGGTGGAACAGAGTCATTTTGCAGGCATGGAATGGGTAGATATTGTCAACGAAGACAATGAGGTGATTGCTCAGGCCAGCCGGGAGCAAATGCGCGCGCAGTGCCTGCGTCATCGCGCAACCTATATTGTTGTGCATGACGGGATGGGCAATATTCTGGTGCAGCGTCGTACCGAGCTAAAAGACTTTATGCCCGGTAAGCTGGACGCCACCGCGGGCGGCGTGGTGCAGGCGGGTGAAAACCTGCTGGAGTCCGCGCGCCGTGAAGCGGAAGAGGAGCTGGGCATTGCCGGCGTACCGTTTGCCGAGCATGGTCAGTTCTACTTTGAAGATGAGCATTGTCGGGTGTGGGGCGGGCTGTTCAGCTGCGTCTCCCACGGGCCGTTTGCCCTGCAGGAAGAGGAGGTGAGCGAGGTCTTCTGGATGACGCCGGAAGAGATCACCGCCCGCTGCGACGAGTTTACCGATGATTCGCTGAAAGCGCTGGCGCTGTGGATGAGCCGTAACGCCAGCAATGATGTGGAAAAGCGCGAGCAGGAGACGGAGTAACCTCTTTTGCTTTGCAGAAAAAAGCGACCTTGAGGGTCGCTTTTTTATTGCCGGTTTGCGGCTGTGGAGGGTGTGTTTTTTGCCGGATGGCGCTGCGCTTATCCGGCCTACACTCCTCAATATAAAAAAGGCGACCCGAAGGTCGCCTTTTTTTGTCTGGTGGCGGAGAAGCTTATCAAACCTTAGGTCGGATAAGGCGCAGCCGCCATCCGACACCTTACTGCTGCTGGGACGCCTGAATCGCGGTCAGTGCGATGGTGTAGACGATATCGTCTACCAGCGCGCCACGAGAAAGGTCGTTCACCGGCTTGCGCATACCCTGCAGCATCGGCCCGATAGAGATCAGGTCGGCAGAGCGCTGTACCGCTTTGTAGGTGGTGTTACCGGTGTTCAGATCCGGGAAGATGAACACGGTAGCGCGACCGGCAACCGGCGAGTTCGGCGCTTTAGATTTCGCCACATCCGCCATGACCGCGGCGTCATACTGCAGCGGACCGTCGATAACCAGGTCAGGACGTTTTTCCTGCGCCAGGCGAGTCGCTTCACGCACTTTCTCAACGTCGCTACCCGCGCCGGAGTTGCCGGTGGAGTAGGAGAGCATCGCCACGCGCGGCTCGATGCCGAACGCGGTCGCGGAGTCAGCGGACTGAATCGCGATCTCGGCCAGCTGCTCAGCGGTCGGATCCGGGTTGATTGCACAGTCACCGTAAACATAAACCTGTTCCGGCAGCAGCATAAAGAACACGGAGGAGACCAGCGAGCTGCCCGGCGCAGTTTTAATCAGCTGCAGCGGCGGGCGAATGGTGTTCGCAGTGGTGTGAACCGCACCGGAAACCAGGCCGTCAACTTCATCCTGCTCCAGCATCAGCGTGCCGAGCACCACGTTGTCTTCCAGCTGTTCGCGCGCTACGGCTTCGGTCATGCCTTTGCTCTTACGCAGCTCAACCAGGCGAGCGACGTAGCTTTCACGCACCACGTCCGGATCGACGATTTCGATACCGGCGCCCAGCTCAACACCCTGTGCTGCCGCAACGCGATTGATCTCATCCGGGTTGCCCAGCAGGATACAGGTCGCGATACCGCGTTCGGCACAGATAGCGGCCGCTTTCACGGTACGCGGCTCGTCGCCTTCCGGCAGTACGACGCGTTTGCCCGCTTTACGCGCCAGCTCGGTCAGCTGGTAACGGAAGGCTGGCGGCGAGAGGCGACGGCTGCGCTCGGAGGTGGCGGTCAGGGAGTCGATCCACTGCGCGTTGATGTAACGGGCAACGTACTCCTGCACGTTTTCAATACGCTCGTTATCGTCAACCGGCACTTCCAGGTTGAAGCTCTGCAGGCTCAGGGAGGTCTGCCAGGTGTTGGTGTTCACCATAAATACCGGCAGGCCGGTGGCAAACGCGCGTTCGCACAGCTTGCGCACGCTCTCTTCCATCTCGTAGCCGCCGGTCAGCAGCACGGCACCAATCTCAACGCCGTTCATCGCCGCCAGGCAGGCAGCAACCAGCACGTCAGGACGATCGGCAGAGGTCACCAGCAGCGAGCCCGGACGGAAGTGTTCCAGCATGTGCGGAATGCTGCGCGCACAGAAGGTGACGGACTTCACGCGGCGGGTTTTGATGTCGCCTTCGTTGATGATGGTCGCATTCAGGTGGCGCGCCATATCGATCGCACGGGTGGCGATCAGATCGAAGCTCCACGGCACCGCGCCCAGCACGGGCAGAGAGCTGGTCTCTTGCAGCTGCGCCGGATCGATATGCACCACTTTTGCTTTTGAGGAGTCATCAAAGATCTCAGAGAGATCCGGGCGCGTACGGCCCTGCTCATCAACCGGGGCGTTCAGTTTGTTGACGATAACGCCGGTGATGTTGCTGTTTTTCACGCCGCCGAAGCTGTTGCGCGTCAGCTCGATGCGCTCTTTAAGCTGCTCCTGCGTGTCAGTGCCCTGAGACATAACGAAGACGATTTCCGCATTCAGCGTTTTCGCGATTTCGAAGTTCAGGGACTGGGCGAACTGGTGTTTACGGGTCGGGACCAGGCCTTCAACCAGCACCACTTCAGCGTCTTTGCTGCTTTCGTGGTAGCGGGCGATGATCTCTTCCATCAGCACATCTTTCTGATTACTGGAGAGCAGCGACTCGACGTGGCTCATTTTCAGCGGTTCAGCCGCCGGCAGCCCGGAGTTGGCGCGCACGATAGTGGTGGTCTGGTCAGGCGCATCGCCGCCCGCACGTGGCTGGGCGATCGGTTTAAAGACGCTCAGACGAACGCCTTTGCGTTCCATAGCACGGATCACGCCAAGGCTGACGCTGGTCAGGCCGACGCTGGTTCCGGTAGGGATCAGCATAATAATACGGGACACGGTTAATCCTCTTTCGTTACCGTCGAAGCGGACGGGTTACAAAACAGCACCGCCAGCGTTGGCTGGCGGTGTGGGTAAGCTATCAGGCAGTCAGGCGGCTTGCGTCTTGCGCAATCACCAGCTCTTCGTTAGTCGGGATAACGATCGCCGGGCGGGTGCCTTCTTTGTTGATAAAACCAGACTTGCCGAAACGGGCAGCCAGGTTGCGTTCGTGGTCAACTTCGAAGCCGAGCACGCCCAGTTTGCCCAGGGAGAGCTCGCGTACCATCGCTGCGTTTTCACCGATACCGCCGGTGAAGATCACCGCGTCCAGACGACCATCCATCAGCGCCGTGTAAGAGCCGATGTATTTCGCCAGGCGATGGCAGTAAACGTCCATCGCACGCTTCGCGTCTTCTTTGGTTTCGTAGTTATCTTCTACATAACGGCAGTCGCTGGTGACTTCGGTCAGGCCCAGCAGGCCGGACTCTTTGGTCAGCATTTTGTTGATCGCTTCAACGCTCATGCCCAGGGTGTCATGCAGATGGAAAATGATCGCCGGGTCGATATCACCAGAACGGGTACCCATTACCAGGCCTTCCAGCGGGGTCAGACCCATGGAGGTATCGACGCACTCGCCGTTACGGATAGCGGAAACAGAACCGCCGTTGCCGAGGTGGCAGGTGATGATGTTCAGTTCAGAAACCGGTTTGTTCAGCACTTTTGCCGCTTCCTGGGTTACATAGAAGTGGCTGGTGCCGTGCGCGCCGTAGCGACGAACGCCGTGCTCTTTGTACAGTTTGTACGGCAGGGCGTAGAGGTAGGACTCTTCCGGCATGGTGGTGTGGAACGCGGTGTCAAACACGGCAACGTTCTTCTCTTTCAGGCTCGGGAAGGATTTCAGCGCTTCGGCGATACCGATCAGGTGAGCCGGGTTGTGCAGCGGGGCGAAAGAGGCCGCATCTTTAATACCCTGGATCACAGACTCATCGATCACCACGGAACGGGTGTATTTTTCACCGCCGTGGACGATACGGTGACCGATTGCGGTCAGCTGAGCAGACAGTTCTGGTTTTTGTGCCAGAATAGTGTTAACGATAAAGTTAAGCGCTTCGCTGTGAGCGGCACCTGCACCTAAAGCCGCTTCTTGTTTACCGCCATCCATTTTCCACTTGATGCGTGCTTCAGGAAGGTGGAAACATTCGGCTAAACCAGAGAGGTACTCTTCACCGTTAACAGCATCGATAATTGCGAATTTCAGTGAGGAGCTACCGCAGTTCAGAACCAGTACTAACTTACTCGACATGGAAGTACCTATTTATGATACGTGGCTAAAAAAGGTCAGTGAGTCGCACAGCGTAGCGCAGGTTGACGCTGACATTTATGATTAACATCATGTCGAGAGAACTTTCTGACACGATGAAAGAATAGTTAAAATTTTAAGCTATTTTGCGCAATTTTCAGACAGTGGCATAATGAGCTTATTATTTGACGACTCAAACCTATTCGTCTAAGGCCTGGTAAAGGCCGCCACAGAATACCCGATAGCAGGTGGGATTGACAAAAAATTTTAACGTTGTCATTCACAGTTGTTGTTTTGCATAAAATTTTTAATTTTTATACGTGAAGTTGAGGTAAAGCCATGTCAAATCCTGAGATTCGACCCGTCAGTTTCTTCAGTTTATTTCGCCGGGGTCAGCACTATGCGAAGACCTGGCCTATGGAAAAACGCCTCGCTCCCATGTTTGTAGAGAACCGTACCATTCGCGCGACACGCTATGCGATTCGCTTTATGCCGCCGCTGGCAATCTTCACGCTCTGCTGGCAAATCGCCCTCGGCGGGCAGCTCGGCCCGGCTGTTGCCACCGCGCTGTTTGCCCTGAGCCTGCCGATGCAGGGGTTATGGTGGCTGGGCAAGCGCTCGGTCACGCCGCTGCCGCCCTCGATTCTGAACTGGTTCTATGAAGTGCGCGGTAAGTTGCAGGAGGCGGGCCAGGCGCTGGCACCGGTTGAAGGCAAGCCGGACTACCAGGCGCTGGCCGATACCCTTAAGCGCGCCTTTAAGCAGCTGGATAAAACCTTTCTTGATGAGCTGTAAAGTTGTGCGTGATTGATAAGAAGAGAGCATCCCCGGATGCTTTCTTTTTTGGTAGATACGCGCAACACCCCCGGCAAATCAAGAAAGCACCTTTTACTCACAGGTAGACTGAGGCCAACTTATTTTACTGCGCCGAAGTGCCACAGGAGTCGAAGATGGAAATGACCAATGCCCAACGTCTGATCTTATCCAATCAATACAAGATGATGACCATGATGGACCCGGCTAATGCGGAGCGTTATCGCCGTTTGCAAACCATTGTCGAACGGGGATATGGTTTGCAGATGCGCGAGCTGGATCGCGAATTCGGCGAGCTGAAAGAGGAAACGTGCCGCAACATCATCGATATCATGGAGATGTATCACGCACTCCACGTCTCCTGGACCAACATGAAAGATAACGCCACCATTGACGAGCGTCGCGTCACTTTCCTCGGCTTCGACGCCGCGACCGAAGCGCGCTACCTCGGGTATGTTCGCTTTATGGTTAATATTGAAGGGCGCTATACCCATTTCGATGCCGGTACCCACGGCTTTAATGCCCAAACGCCGATGTGGGATAAATACCAGCGTATGCTGAGCGTGTGGCACGCCTGCCCGCGCCAGTACCACTTGAGCAGTAACGAAATTAATCAAATTCTCAACGCCTGAGGAGGTGAACGTGCAGTGCAAAGGCTTTCTGTTTGATCTGGATGGAACCCTGGTGAATTCACTCCCCGCCGTTGAGCGAGCCTGGTGCAGCTGGGCCGATCGCTTTGGCATCAGCCATGACGAGGTGCTGAATTTTATTCACGGCAAACAGGCCATCACCTCACTGCGTCACTTTATGGCGGGTGCCTCAGAAGCGGAGATTGCGGCTGAATTTACCCGCCTTGAGGAGATAGAAGCGTCAGACACTAACGGTATTACGCCGCTGCCGGGCGCGATTGAACTGCTTCAGCATCTGGATGCCTCCGCGATTCCGTGGGCCATTGTCACCTCCGGCTCGGTGCCGGTTGCCCATGCCCGCCATCGCGCGACCGGTTTGCCGATGCCGAAAGTCTTTGTCACCGCCGAACAGGTGAAGCATGGCAAGCCTGAACCGGATGCCTACCTGCTCGGTGCTGAGCTGTTAGGGCTGGCACCGGAAACCTGTGTGGTAGTCGAGGATGCAGCTGCGGGCGTGCTCTCCGGCCTCGCCGCCGGGTGTCACGTGATTGCGGTCAATGTGCCGCCGGGTTCACCGGGGCTTGAGAAGGTCGACTTCTCGCTGACCAGCCTCGAGGCGATAAGCGTCACAAAACAGCATGACGGCATCGTCAGCGTCGATCTAAAAGCCTGATTCAATGATGTAACCCCACCCCGGTGGGGTTTTTTTATGGCACTCTTTTACCACTCTCAACAAACAAGGACAGGTTGTGAACGGTGAATTGATTTGGGTTCTCTCTCTGCTGGGTATTGCCGTGGTGCTCTTTGCGACGAGCAAAGTGCGCATGGACGCAGTGGCCCTGTTTGTCATTGTCGCTTTTGTGCTGAGCGGCACCCTGACCCTTCCCGAAGCACTCTCCGGTTTTAGCGATCCAAACGTTATTTTGATTGCCGCGCTGTTTATTATCGGCGACGGGCTGGTGCGCACCGGCGTGGCAACCAATATGGGCGCCTGGCTGGTGACGATGGCGGGCAGCAGCGAAACCAAAATGCTGGTACTGCTGATGATCACTGTCGCCGGGCTGGGTGCCTTTATGAGTTCGACCGGCGTAGTGGCGATTTTCATCCCGGTGGTGTTGAGCGTCTCGCTGCGCATGCAGGTCTCGCCGTCGCGGTTAATGATGCCGCTCAGCTTCGCCGGGCTGATTAGCGGCATGATGACGCTGGTGGCGACGCCGCCAAACCTGGTGGTGAACAGCGAACTGCTGCGCGAAGGGCTGGAGGGGTTTGGCTTTTTCAGCGTCACGCCGCTTGGCCTGGTTATCCTGCTGCTCGGCATCGTCTATATGCTGTTGATGCGCTTTACGCTGAAGGCGGAGGGGAGCGACGCCCAGCGCGAGAGCTGGAAGCGGCGCTCGTTTCGCGATCTGATCCGCGAGTATCACCTGGCGGGCCGTGCGCGGCGGTTAGCTATTCGCCCCGGCTCGCCGATGATTGGTCAGCGCCTCGACGATCTGCAACTGCGTGAGCGCTATGGTGCCAACGTTATCGGCGTTGAGCGCTGGCGGCGTTTTCGGCGGGTGATTGTTAACGTCAATGGCGTCTCGGAGTTTCGCGCCCGTGATGTGCTACTGATTGATATGTCCTCCGCGGATGTCGACCTGCGCCAGTTCTGCGTCGAGCAGCAGCTGGAGCCAATGATCCTGCGCGGGGAGTACTTCTCCGACCAGGCGCTGGATGTCGGCATGGCGGAAGTCTCGCTGATCCCCGATTCCGAACTGCTGGGCAAAACGGTGCGCGAAATCGGTTTTCGTACCCGCTACGGTCTGAACGTGGTGGGCCTGAAGCGCAACGGCGTGGCGCTGGAAGGGGCGGTGACTGATGAACCTCTGCAACTCGGCGACATTTTCCTTGTGGTCGGTAACTGGAAGTTAATCAGCCAGCTTGCCGGACACGCCCGCGACTTTGTGGTGCTGAACCTGCCCGTTGAAGAGAGCGCGGCTTCGCCAGCGCACAGCCAGGCACCGCATGCGATTTTCTGCCTGGTATTGATGGTTGCGCTGATGCTGACCGACGATATTCCCAATCCGATTGCCGCCATTATCGCCTGCATGCTAATGGGGAAATTCCGCTGCATCGACGCCGAGAGCGCCTATAAAGCGATCCACTGGCCGAGCATCATTCTGATTGTTGGCATGATGCCTTTTGCACTGGCGCTGCAAAAAACCGGCGGCGTCGATCTGGTAGTGAAAGGGCTGATGGAGCTGGGCGGGGGTTATGGCCCGCATCTGATGCTGATCTGTCTGTTTGTGATGTGCGCGGCGATAGGGCTGTTTATCTCCAATACCGCCACGGCTGTCTTAATGGCACCCATTGCGCTGGCGGCGGCGAAATCGATGGGCGTCTCGCCTTATCCCTTCGCCATGATGGTGGCGATGGCCGCCTCTGCCGCCTTTATGACGCCGGTCTCATCGCCGGTGAACACGCTGGTATTAGGGCCGGGCAACTACCGGTTCAGTGACTTTATCAAACTCGGTGTGCCCTTTACGCTGCTGGTGATGATGGTGTGCGTGGTGATGATCCCGATGCTGTTTCCCTTTTAACCGGGCGTGTTCGCCCTTGTTATAAGGGCGAATCCTGGCTGATCTCATCCAGCGACAGCTGGAAGCTCGGCACAAACACCTGCATAAAGTAGTCCATCTCCGGGCTGCGCCGGGCCTCGAGGGTTTTCTCCAGCCGCGATTTGGCCAGCAGAAACTCATTGTTGCCGGCGGAAAGCTCTTCGAGGCACTTCAGGTAGGCGCAGAGCGCATCGGCCTGTTTAACAATTAATCGCTCCTCTTCGCTGTAGTGATGCTCATCAATCAGCGGAGCGAAAATATCCTGCAACTCTTCGGGTACCATTTCCACCAGCTTCTGCTGGGCGATCTTCTCAATCGCTTTGTACTCCTGGGCAATCTGCGAGTTGAAGTACTTTACCGGCGTCGGAAGATCGCCGGTGATCACTTCAGAGGCATCGTGATAAATCGCCAGCAGCGCAATGCGCTCTGCGTTAAGCGCACCGCCGAATTTGCGGTTTTTGATCGCTGCCAGCGCGTGCGCGACCATCGCCACTTGCAGGCTATGCTCGGAGACATTCTCGGTGCGCACGTTGCGCATCAGCGGCCAGCGGTTGATCAGTTTCAGGCGGGAGAGGTGGGCGAAGAAGTGACTCTGACTCATAGTTAACCTTGTCTTGAATGCGACTGGAACCATTGTGCGCAGAGAGTGGGGGAAGATGCAAACCTTCCCCCAGGGTCAATTATTGATGATAGCCGGAGAGGAAACGCCCGAAGCGGGTGATCGCCATTTCCAGATCGTCCTCGCGCGGCAGGGTGACGATGCGCACGTGATCCGGCCACGGCCAGTTGAAGGCGGTGCCCTGAACCAGCAGCACCTTCTCCTGCAGCAGGAAGTCGAGCACCATCTTCTGGTCATCCAGAATATTGAAACGTTTCGCGTCGATTTTCGGGAACATATAGAGCGCGCCGCTCGGTTTTACGCAGGAGACGCCGGGAATGTCGTTAATCAACTCCCACGCGCGGTTGCGCTGCTCATAGAGACGCCCGCCGGGCACGATAAATTCGCTGATGCTCTGATAGCCGCCGAGCGCGGTCTGGATCGCATGCTGCGCCGGCACGTTGGCGCACAGGCGCATTGAGGCGAGCATCTCCAGCCCTTCGATATAACCTTTGGCGTGCTTTTTCGGCCCACTCAGCACCATCCAGCCCTGGCGGAAACCAGCCACGCGGTAGGTTTTCGACAGCCCGTTAAAGGTGATGGTGAAGAGATCCGGTGCCAGCGCAGCGATAGAGTGGTGCTGCGCTTCGTCGTAGAGGATCTTGTCGTAGATCTCATCGGCGAAAATAATCAGGTTGTGCTGGCGTGCCAGCTCGACAATCTCCAGCAGCAGCTCTTTTGAGTAGACTGCGCCGGTCGGGTTGTTCGGGTTAATGATCACAATGCCGCGCGTGCGCGGGGTGATTTTGGCGCGGATGTCGTCCAGATCCGGGAACCAGCCGGCGGATTCATCACAAAGGTAGTGCACCGCTTTGCCGCCGGAGAGCGACACTGCCGCGGTCCACAGCGGATAGTCCGGCGCCGGGACCAGCATCTCATCGCCGCTGTTCAACAGCGCCTGCATCGACTGCACGATCAGCTCAGAGACGCCGTTGCCGATATAGATATCTTCAACAGTGACTTCACGCATGCCGCGCGCCTGATAGTGCTGCATGATCGCTTTACGGGCAGAGTAGAGCCCCTTTGAATCGCAGTAGCCCTGGGCGCCAGGGAGGTTGCGGATCACATCGACCAGAATCTCATCCGGGGCTTCGAAGCCGAACGGGGCAGGGTTACCGATGTTGAGTTTGAGAACTTTGTTGCCTTCTTCTTCCAGACGCTTTGCTTCTTTAAGAACCGGGCCACGGATGTCATAACAGACGTTATCTAACTTGCTGGATTTTTCGATGGAGGACATGAACCTTTGCCTTTTTACTGGAATCGCCACTCCCTGCCGTGGAAGTGAATACGGAACAATGTACTCCCACGCCCGCCTGTTTTGAAGGGTTAACAGGAGAAGATTTTGCCAGGCCGGGCAGTTGCCTTTAACGATCTTTTAACTATTAAATGTTCGCTTTTGCTCTTTTCCATGCTAACTAATCGCAAACTGATAGTAATAAGTGTCAGTTAAATATCTGTTAATGATATTTTCCACCGCATAGAACCCTTCCCGCAGTGCGGGATTTAATTTTTTGCTACCTTCGGCAGGACAATAGAGATGAGATCGAGTGTATAAAGAGGAGATATAAAGTAACGGTTAGCATCCCGCTTTGTTGCTGTGAAGATAATGTTAATTTCTATTAAAGAGATCCATTTCCAGAACCGTTCGCTATTTAATATTGAGAATAGTAACTATGACCATCACTAATATTTATATGTCTCATTTTTTCGTACTGACATTTTAAGAATTTAAGATAATTCGTATTAACGCTTATAAATAAAAAGGTTTTGGGGTAAACTCAGACAGCCTGAAAGGGCGCTCAGGGGCAAAGCCCTGAGTTCAGTAAGGTTGAATTCTTAATTTTACTTAATTGCTATTACTCTTTTTTTACTTCAGAGCCTCTGTTGGGTTCACCTTTATCTGCGACGCGCGATGTTAAATCGGTATTCGCCGCGAAAGACGCGTTTTAAATGCATCAACACCATTTGGCTGGTTTATATATCCCCGAGCGGGATGTTTGCCAAATAAAAGACGTTGAGTTCTGCTTGCATCAGGTGGCGAACAAAAACATCACACACATTGCCTGGCTTCATCGGCAATGGCAGTGCAGGATGCGCTTTTTAAATGGACTTACTTAATCTTATGAACACAGCATAAACCCGGGGCACGCAACGCGAGCAACCCGTAAGTGAAAAATGATGATAAATGCAAATCGTCCGATACTGAATCTCGACCTCGATCTGCTGAGAACCTTTGTTGCAGTCGCGGATTTAAACACCTTTGCAGCCGCCGCTGCTGCGGTTTGCCGTACGCAATCCGCTGTAAGCCAGCAAATGCAGCGCCTTGAACAGCTAGTGGGAAAAGAGCTGTTCGCCCGTCATGGCCGCAATAAATTGCTGACTGAGCACGGTATTCAGCTTTTAGGCTATGCGAGAAAGATCCTGCGCTTTAATGACGAAGCCTGCACCTCGTTAATGTTCAGCAATTTGCAGGGCGTATTAACTATTGGTGCGTCAGACGAGTCCGCCGATACGATCCTGCCGTTCCTGCTTAATCGTATTAGCTCGGTCTATCCAAAGCTGGCGCTGGATGTGCGGGTAAAACGCAATCCGATGAGCAGCGATCAGCTTCAGGAGGATGAAGTTGATCTGGTGGTGACCACGCATCGTGTCCAGCCGTTTGACTATTTAACGCTGCGCACCTCACCGACGCTCTGGTATTGCGCGGCCGAGTATGTGCTGCAAAAAGGGGAGGCGGTGCCGCTGGTCCTGCTGGATGAGCCGAGCCCGTTCCGCGATATGGTGCTTAACGCGCTTAATGAGGCCGAGATTCCATGGCGCATGGCCTATGTGGCCTCAACGCTCTCGGCGGTGAAAGCAGCCGTTAAAGCAGGCCTTGGCGTCACGGCACGACCGGTCGAGATGATGAGTCCTGACCTGCGGGTACTAAGTCACGCTGAAGGCTTCCCGGCCTTGCCGGAAACGGAATATCTGCTCTCGCGCAACCCGAACAGCGGGAACGAGTTGGCGCAGGTGATTTTCGATGCCATGGAGCACTATCGCGATCCCTGGCACTACAAAGGATCTACTCCGGAAGGGGGAGATGAACAACTGCTGGTTGATGGCGATTTCTAGCTAACATTTCGCCGCAAACTGGTAACAATTTGTAAGTGTAAAAATGGCCCACTGATGAGAGAAACCATCACAGTGGGTCATTTTTTGCACAAATAATAAGCATCTGAATTATTCCCGCTCTAAATCATTATTTCTTTCAATCTGTTAATCCACCTCACAGCACAATCCCCCTTTATCATCTATAGTCTTTCATGCTCTCTGCTCATGTTAAAAATCAAGCAAGATTGTTGCCGAATCATTGTATGAATTAACAAAAGCGTGTCTCAGATCAAAAAAATACCTCCGCAGAGGGGGAGGAATCCTGGGTAAATCCTGTCAAAATAGGAGGGTAATTTTTGTAATCCTCCACAACGGACTCGATTCAACACCGGATTTTGCCGCAGGAAAAGTTGTTGCTGGTCAATAAAACGGCACTAAATGTTAATGGATTGCTGCCGATGTAAACTAATGTGAGGAAACTTTTGTTAAAGTTGACAAAAGGTTATAGAAAGGAGTAAAAACCCACATCATTTAGCTGTTTTTCAGCTTTTTGCACAGTAAGTATGTGGTTTTTTATTCCTCCCCGTGAATCGATGTGGCGTCATCTGCCAGCAAGAGCAGAGGTTTTAACGCTACCTTTTGAGTTAAGCAATGCGTATGTCAACATCCACTGAAATCATCGCTCATCACTGGGCATTCGCTGTCTTTCTTATTGTCGCCATCGGCCTCTGTTGCCTGATGCTGGTCGGCGGTCGGTTTTTGGGCGGACGCGCGCGCGCAAGGCACAAAAACGTACCTTTCGAATCTGGTATCGACTCCGTCGGTTCCGCTCGCTTACGTCTCTCCGCCAAGTTCTATCTGGTCGCCATGTTCTTCGTCATCTTCGATGTCGAAGCGCTCTATCTCTACGCATGGTCTACGTCCATTCGTGAGAGTGGCTGGGTGGGATTTGCCGAAGCCGCAATTTTTATCTTAGTGCTGCTGGCTGGTCTGGTTTATCTGGTGCGTATTGGCGCGCTCGATTGGACGCCGGTGCGTTCGCGCCGCGCGCAGGTTAACCCTGAGACCAACAGCTACACTGACAGTCAACGCTAACCGCGAGGCAATAAGATGGATTATACGCTCACCCGCATAGATCCTAACGGTGAGAACGACCGTTACCCCCTGCAAAAACAGGAGATCGTAACTGACCCCCTGGAACAAGAGATCAACCGTAGCGTCTACATGGGCAAGCTCGAAAATGTCCTGCACGATATGGTTAACTGGGGTCGTAAGAACTCTATTTGGCCGTACAACTTCGGCCTTTCCTGCTGCTACGTCGAGATGGTGACCTCGTTTACCGCCGTGCACGACGTGGCGCGTTTTGGTGCAGAAGTACTGCGTGCCTCGCCGCGTCAGGCTGACCTGATGGTCGTTGCCGGTACGCCGTTCACCAAGATGGCACCGGTTATCCAGCGCCTCTATGACCAGATGCTGGAGCCGAAATGGGTTATCTCCATGGGTGCCTGCGCAAACTCTGGCGGTATGTACGACATCTACTCCGTTGTGCAGGGCGTCGACAAATTTATCCCGGTGGATGTTTACATCCCAGGCTGCCCGCCGCGTCCTGAAGCCTATATGCAGGCGCTGATGCTGCTGCAGGAGTCGATTGGCAAGGAGCGTCGTCCGCTCTCCTGGGTGGTTGGCGATCAGGGCGTGTATCGCGCCAATATGCAGTCAGAGCGTGAACGTAAACGCGGTGAACGTATTGCCGTCACCAACCTGCGTTCGCCGGACGAGATTTAATTTGCGCCTGTGGGCAAGGGTAAAAAGCGTCGCATTTCAATAATCCAATAACGCGACGCACTGCCCCACAGTCACCACGGACCCTTTGCAATGGTGAAAAATATGACCGATTTAACTGCGCAAGAAGCCCCATGGCAGACCCGGGATCATCTGGATGATCCGGTCATTGGCGAATTGCGCAACCGTTTTGGGCCGGATGCCTTTTCCGTTCAGGCGACCCGCACCGGGGTACCCGTCGTTTGGGTGAAGCGTGAGCAGTTACTGGAAGTGGTCGATTTCTTAAAGAAATTACCGAAGCCTTACGTCATGCTGTTCGATCTTCACGGCATGGACGAGCGTCTACGCACACACCGCGCCGGTCTGCCCGCCGCGGATTTTTCCGTTTTCTACCACTTCCTGTCGATCGATCGTAACAGCGACATCATGCTGAAAGTGGCCCTCGCAGAAAACGATTTGCATGTGCCGACCATCACTAAACTCTTCCCGAACGCCAACTGGTATGAGCGTGAAACCTGGGAGATGTTTGGTGTTACTTTTGATGGCCACCCGCATCTGACGCGCATCATGATGCCGCAGACCTGGACCGGCCACCCGCTGCGTAAAGACTACCCGGCGCGCGCCACCGAATTCGATCCGTTTGAGCTGACCAAAGCCAAGCAGGATCTGGAGATGGAAGCGCTGACCTTTAAGCCGGAAGATTGGGGCATGAAGCGCGGCACCGATAACGAGGACTTTATGTTCCTCAACCTCGGTCCAAACCACCCCTCTGCGCACGGTGCGTTCCGCATCATTCTGCAGCTTGATGGCGAAGAGATCGTCGACTGCGTGCCGGATATCGGTTATCACCACCGCGGCGCGGAGAAGATGGGCGAACGCCAGTCATGGCACAGCTACATTCCTTATACCGACCGCGTTGAGTACCTCGGCGGCTGCGTCAATGAGATGCCGTACGTACTGGCGGTCGAGAAACTGGCAGGCATTACCGTGCCGGAACGCGTGGAAGTGATCCGCGTGATGCTCTCTGAGCTGTTCCGCATCAACAGCCACCTGCTCTATATCTCTACCTTTATTCAGGACGTCGGCGCGATGACGCCGGTCTTCTTCGCCTTTACCGATCGTCAAAAAATCTACGATCTGGTGGAAGCGATCACCGGTTTCCGTATGCACCCGGCATGGTTCCGCATCGGCGGCGTCGCGCACGATCTGCCGCGCGGCTGGGATCGCCTGCTGCGCGAGTTCCTCGACTGGATGCCGAAACGTCTGGCTTCCTATGAGAAAGCCGCACTGCGTAACTCCATTCTGAAAGGCCGTGCTCAGGGCGTTGCCGCTTACGGCGCGAAAGAGGCGCTGGAGTGGGGCACCACCGGCGCAGGCCTGCGTGCTACCGGCATCAACTTTGACGTGCGTAAAGCGCGCCCGTACTCCGGCTATCAGAACTTCGACTTCGAAATCCCGGTCGGCGGTGGCGTCAGCGACTGCTACACCCGCGTGATGCTGAAAGTGGAAGAGCTGCGCCAGAGCCTGCGCATTCTTGAGCAGTGCCTCAACAATATGCCGGAAGGGCCGTTCAAAGCGGATCACCCGCTGACCACGCCGCCGCCGAAAGAGCGCACGCTGCAACATATCGAAACCCTGATTACTCACTTCCTGCAGGTATCGTGGGGCCCGGTGATGCCGGCCAACGAATCCTTCCAGATGATTGAAGCAACCAAGGGTATCAACAGTTACTACCTGACCAGTGACGGCAGCACCATGAGCTACCGTACCCGTATTCGTACGCCGAGTTTCCCGCATCTGCAGCAAATTCCGGCGGCAATCCGCGGCAGCCTGGTCTCAGACTTGATTGTCTACCTGGGTAGTATCGATTTTGTTATGTCAGATGTGGACCGCTAATTATGCACGAGAATCAACAACCAGAAACCGGGGCTTTTGAGCTGAGTGCGGCAGAGCGTGAGGCAATTGAGCACGAGAAGCACCACTACGAAGACCCGCGTGCGGCGTCCATTGAAGCGCTGAAGATCGTTCAGAAACAGCGTGGCTGGGTGCCGGACGGCGCAATTTACGCTATCGCCGACGTGCTGGGCATTCCGGCGAGCGATGTCGAAGGCGTGGCAACGTTCTACAGCCAGATCTTCCGCCAGCCGGTCGGCCGCCATGTGATCCGCTACTGCGACAGCGTGGTGTGTCACATCACTGGCTATCAGGGGATCCAGTCGGCGATTGAGAGCCACCTGAAGATCAAGCCGGGCCAGACCACGTTTGATGGCCGCTTTACGCTGCTGCCAACCTGCTGTCTCGGCAACTGCGACAAAGGGCCGACCATGATGATCGATGAGGACACCCACAGTTCTCTGAAGCCGGAAACGATCCCTGACTTGCTGGAGCGGTATAAATAATGAAGACCATTATCCGTACTCCCGAAACCCATCCGCTGACCTGGCGTCTGCGCGATGACAAACAGCCGGTCTGGCTTGAAGAGTATCAGAGCAAGAACGGCTATGCCGGTGCGCGTAAAGCCCTGACCGGGCTGGCACCGGACGAAATCGTCAACCAGGTAAAAGACGCTGGCCTGAAAGGGCGCGGCGGCGCGGGCTTCTCCACCGGTCTTAAGTGGAGCCTGATGCCGAAAGACGAATCGATGAACATCCGTTACCTGCTGTGTAACGCCGATGAGATGGAGCCGGGCACCTATAAAGACCGCCTGCTGATGGAGCAGCTGCCGCACCTGCTGGTGGAAGGCATGCTGATCTCCGCCTTTGCGCTGAAGGCCTATCGTGGCTACATCTTCCTGCGCGGAGAGTACATCGAAGCGGCGGTGCATCTGCGCCGCGCCATTGCTGAAGCCACCGAAGCGGGCTTCCTTGGCAAAAATATTCTCGGCAGCGGGTTCGATTTCGAACTTATCGTCCATACCGGCGCAGGTCGTTACATCTGCGGCGAAGAGACGGCGCTGATCAACTCGCTGGAAGGGCGTCGCGCGAACCCGCGCTCAAAACCGCCTTTCCCGGCAAGCTCCGGCGTATGGGGTAAACCGACTTGCGTTAACAACGTCGAAACCCTGTGTAACGTCCCGGCAATCCTTGCCAACGGCGTGGAGTGGTATCAGAACCTGTCGACCAGCAAAGATGCCGGTACCAAACTGATGGGGTTCTCCGGGCGCGTGAAAAACCCGGGCGTCTGGGAGCTGCCGTTTGGCACTACCGCACGTGAAATCCTTGAAGAGTACGCGGGCGGCATGCGCGACGGGCTTAAATTCAAAGCCTGGCAGCCGGGCGGCGCGGGAACCGACTTCCTTACCGAAGCGCACCTCGATCTGCCGATGGAGTTCGAAAGCATCGGTAAAGCGGGCAGCCGTTTAGGTACCGCGCTGGCGATGGCTGTTGACCATGAAATTGGTATGGTGCCGCTGGTGCGTAACCTGGAAGAGTTCTTCGCCCGCGAGTCCTGCGGCTGGTGTACGCCGTGCCGCGATGGTCTGCCGTGGAGCGTCAAAATCCTGCGTGCGCTGGAGCGTGGCGAAGGCCAGCCTGGCGATATCGAAACCCTGGAGCAACTCTGCCGCCAGCTGGGGCCGGGTAAAACCTTCTGCGCACACGCGCCGGGTGCGGTTGAACCGTTACAGAGCGCAATTAAGTATTTCCGCGAAGAGTTCGAAGCGGGGATCAAGCAGCAATTCAGCAATACCCATGCGATTGGCGGTATCCAGCCAAACCTGCTGAAAGCGCGCTGGTAATGGTTCCCCCTCATCGTGAGCAGGTGAGGGGACGCGGAACGAATTTTGATTAATTCTCAGCTCCGGCTGAGACAACTGGAAGCATGCTAATGGCTACTATTCACGTAGACGGCAAAGAATACGAGGTAAACGGCGCAGACAACCTGTTAGAGGCTTGTCTCTCGTTGGGCCTTGATATTCCTTATTTTTGCTGGCATCCGGCGCTGGGGAGCGTGGGTGCGTGCCGCCAGTGTGCGGTGAAGCAATATCAAAACGCGGAAGACACGCGTGGCCGCCTGGTTATGTCCTGTATGACACCGGCATCCGACGGCACATTTATCTCTATTGACGATCACGAAGCGAAAGAGTTCCGTGAGAGCGTGGTGGAGTGGTTGATGACCAACCACCCGCATGACTGTCCGGTCTGCGAAGAGGGCGGCAACTGCCACCTGCAGGATATGACCGTTATGACCGGTCACAGCTTCCGTCGCTACCGTTTCACCAAACGTACGCACCGTAACCAGGACCTCGGCCCGTTCATTTCTCACGAGATGAACCGCTGTATCGCCTGCTACCGCTGTGTGCGCTACTACAAAGATTATGCCGACGGTACCGACCTGGGCGTCTATGGCGCACATGACAACGTCTACTTCGGCCGCCCGGAAGAGGGCACGCTGGAGAGCGAGTTCTCCGGTAACCTGGTTGAAATCTGCCCGACCGGCGTTTTCACCGATAAAACCCACTCCGAGCGCTATAACCGTAAATGGGATATGCAGTTCGCACCGAGTATCTGCCAGCAGTGCTCGATCGGCTGTAACACCAGCCCGGGCGAGCGTTACGGCGAACTGCGTCGTATCGAGAACCGCTATAACGGCACGGTTAACCACTACTTCCTCTGCGACCGCGGTCGTTTCGGCTATGGCTACGTCAATCTGAAAGATCGTCCGCGCCAGCCGGTACAGCGTCGCGGCGACGATCTCATCACCCTCAACGCCGAACAGGCGATGCAGGGCGCGGCGGATATTCTGCGCCAGTCGAAGAAAGTGATCGGCATCGGTTCTCCGCGCGCAAGCGTTGAGAGCAACTTCGCGCTGCGCGAACTGGTCGGTGCGGAGAACTTCTATACCGGTATCGCGAAAGGCGAGCAGGAGCGACTGACGCTGGCACTGAAAGTGCTGCGCGAAGGTGGCATCCGTACCCCGGCGCTGCGTGAAATCGAATCTTACGACGCGGTGCTGATCCTCGGCGAAGATGTGACCCAGACCGGCGCGCGCGTCGCGCTGGCGGTACGTCAGGCGGTGAAAGGCAAAGCCCGCGAAATGGCGGCGGCGCAGAAAGTCGCCGACTGGCAGATTGCGGCGATCATGAATATCGGTCAGCGCGCTAAACATCCGCTGTTTGTCACCAACGTCGACAGCACCCGTCTGGACGACATCGCTGCGTGGACCTACCGCGCGCCGGTGGAAGATCAGGCACGTTTAGGCTTTGCCATCGCCCATGCGCTGGATAACTCCGCACCGGCGGTTGACGGCCTGAGCAGCGATCTGCAGGGCAAAGTGGATGTCATTGTCCAGGCACTGGCCGGGGCGAAGAAGCCGCTGATTATCTCCGGCACCAACGCCGGTAGCACCGACGTGATCCACGCGGCGGCAAACGTGGCGAAAGCGCTGAAAGGGCGCGGTGCCGATGTCGGCATCACCATGATTGCCCGCTCCGTTAACAGCATGGGCCTCGGCCTTATTGGCGGCGGCAGCCTCGATGATGCACTCTCCGAACTGGAGAGCGGCAGCGCCGACGCGGTCGTGGTGCTGGAAAACGATCTGCACCGTCACGCTTCTGCTGCGCGCGTAGATGCTGCGCTGGCGAAAGCGCCGCTGGTGCTGGTGGTCGATCATCAGCGCACGGCGATTATGGATAACGCCCATCTGGTGCTCTCTGCGGCAAGCTTCGCGGAAAGCGATGGCACGGTCATCAACAACGAAGGCCGCGCTCAGCGCTTCTTCCAGGTTTATGACCCGAGCTACTACGACAACAAAGCGCTGATGCTGGAAAGCTGGCGCTGGCTGCACTCGCTGCACAGCACCGTGCTGAACCGCGAAGTGGACTGGACGCAGCTCGATCATGTGATCGACGCCGCCGTCGCCGCGCTGCCGCAGCTGGCGGGCATTAAAAATGCCGCACCGGATGCCAGCTTCCGCATTCGCGGGCAGAAACTGGCGCGTGAGCCGCACCGCTACAGCGGTCGTACCGCGATGCGCGCCAATATTAGCGTCCACGAACCGCGTCAGCCGCAGGATAAAGACACCATGTTCGCCTTCTCAATGGAAGGGAACAACCAGCCTTCAGCTCCGCGCTCGCAAATTCCGTTTGCCTGGGCACCGGGCTGGAACTCCCCGCAGGCCTGGAACAAATTCCAGGACGAAGTGGGCGGGCACCTGCGTCACGGCGATCCGGGCGTACGCCTGATTGAAGCGACGGAGAGCGGGCTGGATTACTTCACCGTCGTTCCGGGCGCTTTCAGCGCACAGGATGGCGAGTGGCGTATCGCGCCTTACTATCACCTGTTCGGCAGTGATGAGCTGTCGCAGCGTTCGCCGGTGTTCCAGAGCCGTATGCCGCAGCCTTACATCACGCTTAACCCGGCTGATGCCGCGAAGCTTGGCGTAAACGCAGGCGCACACGTCTCCTTCACCTACGAAGGGCAGACCCTCAGCCTGCCGCTGCAGGTATCGGAAGGTCTGACGGCGGGGCAGGTCGGTTTGCCGATGGGCATGCCGGGTATTGCACCGGTGCTGGCCGGGGCACGTCTTGAAAATCTGCGGGAGGCGCAAGCATGAGCTGGTTAACACCGGATGTTATCGACATTCTGTTAAGCATTCTGAAAGCGGTGGTCATCCTGCTGGTGGTTGTCACCTGCGGCGCCTTCATGAGCTTTGGCGAACGTCGCCTGCTCGGCCTGTTCCAGAACCGTTATGGGCCGAACCGTGTGGGCTGGGGGGGTTCACTCCAGCTGGTCGCGGACATGATCAAGATGTTCTTTAAAGAGGACTGGATCCCGCGCTTCTCAGATCGCGTGATCTTCACCCTCGCGCCGGTGATCGCCTTCACCTCGCTGCTGTTAGCCTTCGCCATTGTGCCGGTCAGCCCCACCTGGGTGGTGGCCGACCTCAATATCGGGATCCTCTTCTTCCTGATGATGGCGGGTCTGGCAGTCTACGCGGTGCTGTTCGCTGGCTGGTCCAGTAACAACAAATACTCCCTGCTCGGCGCGATGCGTGCCTCTGCGCAAACCCTGAGCTACGAAGTGTTCCTCGGGCTGTCGCTGATGGGCGTGGTGGCGCAGGCCGGTTCATTCAATATGACCGACATCGTCAACAACCAGGCGGGTTTGTGGAACGTCATTCCGCAATTCTTTGGCTTCGTTACCTTCGCTATCGCGGGTGTTGCGGTGTGTCACCGTCACCCGTTTGACCAGCCGGAAGCGGAGCAGGAGCTGGCGGATGGTTACCATATTGAATACTCCGGCATGAAGTTCGGTCTCTTCTTCGTCGGCGAGTATATCGGTATCGTCACCATCTCTGCGCTGATGGTCACCCTCTTCTTTGGTGGCTGGCAGGGTCCGCTGTTACCGCCGTTTATCTGGTTCGCGCTGAAAACCGCGTTCTTTATGATGATGTTCATTTTGATTCGCGCCGCACTGCCGCGTCCTCGCTACGATCAGGTGATGTCTTTCGGCTGGAAAATCTGTCTGCCGCTGACACTGCTTAACCTGTTGGGCACGGCGGCAGTCATTCTTTGGCAGGCGCCGTAATAAGGGGTGATGAGACCATGACGTTAAAAGAGTTATTCGTGGGCTTTGGCACCCAGGTTCGCAGTATCTGGATGATCGGCCTGCATGCGTTTGCCAAACGCGAAACGCGTATGTACCCGGAAGAGCCGGTTTACCTGGCCCCGCGCTACCGTGGCCGTATCGTGCTGACGCGCGATCCGGACGGCGCAGAGCGCTGCGTGGCCTGTAACCTGTGTGCGGTTGCCTGTCCTGTTGGCTGTATCTCGCTGCAGAAAGCGGAAACCGTTGATGGCCGCTGGTATCCGGAGTTTTTCCGTATCAACTTCTCGCGCTGCATCTTCTGCGGCATGTGCGAAGAGGCGTGCCCGACTACAGCGATTCAGCTGACGCCGGACTTCGAACTCGGTGAGTTCAAGCGCCAGGATCTGGTGTATGAAAAAGAGGATCTGCTGATCTCCGGTCCGGGCAAATACCCGGAATATAACTTCTACCGGATGGCAGGTATGGCAATCGACGGCAAAGATAAGGGCGAAGCGGAAAACGAAGCCAAGCCTATCGACGTCAAAGGCCTGTTACCGTAAGGAGAGGGGCAATGGAGTTCGCTTTTTATATCTGTGGCCTGATCGCCATCCTGACGACGGTACGCGTTATTACGCATACCAATCCGGTGCATGCGCTGCTGTACTTGATCATCTCTCTGCTGGCGATTGCCGGGGTTTTCTTCTCCCTCGGCGCGTACTTCGCCGGGGCGCTGGAGATCATCGTCTACGCCGGGGCCATCATGGTGCTGTTCGTCTTCGTGGTGATGATGCTCAACATGGGCAATTCGGTGGTCGAGCAGGAGCGTAACTGGCTCACGCCGCAAATCTGGATTGGTCCTGCGGTGCTCTCTGCGGTGCTGCTGGGCGTCATGATCTACGCCATTATGGGCGTTAACGATCAGGGCATCGAGGGCACGGCGATTGGCGCGAAAGCGGTCGGTATCACGCTGTTTGGTCCTTACGTTCTGGCGGTTGAGCTGGCCTCAATGCTGCTGCTGGCAGGTCTGGTTGTCGCGTTCCACCTTGGACGTGAAGAGAGACCTGGCGAATTGCTGAGCAATCGCACGGATGACCGCGCGAAAAGAAAAACGGAGGAGCACGCATGATCCCGTTACAACATGGATTGATCCTCGCGGCGATTTTGTTTGTGCTGGGTCTGACTGGTCTGGTTATTCGCCGCAATCTGCTGTTTATGCTGATTGGGCTTGAGATCATGATCAACGCCGCCGCGCTGGCCTTTGTGGTCGCCGGCAGCTACTGGGGCCAGACCGACGGTCAGGTAATGTATATTCTCGCCATTAGCCTTGCCGCTGCGGAAGCGAGCATTGGCCTGGCGCTGCTGCTGCAACTTCATCGTCGCCGCCAGAGTCTGAATATCGATTCAGTAAGTGAGATGCGTGGATGAACATGCTCGCCTTAACCATTATTTTTCCTCTTATTGGCTTTGTGTTACTGGCTTTCTCCCGTGGTCGCTGGTCGGAGAATCTCTCCGCCGCCGTTGGCATGGGCTCCATTGGTCTCTCGGCGCTGGTCACGGCGCTGGTTGGCGTTGAGTTCTTCAATAACGGCCAGCAGGCGTTTGTTCAGCCGTTGTGGACGTGGATGGCGGTCGGTGATTTCAATATCGGTTTCAACCTTGTGCTGGACGGCCTGTCGCTGACCATGCTCTCGGTAGTAACCGGCGTTGGCTTCCTGATCCATATGTTCGCCTCCTGGTATATGCGTGGGGAGGAGGGCTACTCCCGCTTCTTCGCCTACACCAACCTCTTTATCGCCAGCATGGTGATTCTGGTGCTGGGCGATAACCTGCTGCTGATGTACCTCGGCTGGGAAGGCGTGGGTCTCTGCTCCTATCTGCTGATCGGTTTCTACTACACCGATCCGAAGAATGGCGCAGCAGCGATGAAAGCGTTTGTCGTCACCCGCGTTGGTGACGTCTTCCTCGCGTTCGCACTGTTCATCCTCTACAACGAGCTGGGCACGCTGAACTTCCGCGAGATGGTCGAGCTGGCACCGCAGCACTTCGCTAACGGCAACCATATGCTGATGTGGGCAACCCTGATGCTGCTGGGCGGCGCGGTCGGTAAATCGGCACAGCTGCCGTTGCAGACCTGGCTTGCAGACGCGATGGCTGGCCCGACGCCGGTCTCTGCGCTGATCCACGCCGCAACGATGGTTACCGCAGGTGTCTACCTGATTGCCCGTACCCACGGCCTGTTCTTGATGACGCCGGAAGTGCTGCATCTGGTCGGTATCGTTGGTGCGGTCACGCTGCTGATGGCTGGTTTCGCCGCGCTGGTGCAGACCGATATCAAACGCGTACTCGCCTACTCGACGATGAGCCAGATTGGTTACATGTTCCTGGCGCTTGGCGTACAGGCATGGGACGCGGCGATTTTCCACCTGATGACGCACGCCTTCTTTAAAGCGCTGCTGTTCCTCTCCTCCGGTTCGGTGATCCTCGCCTGCCACCACGAGCAGAACATCTTCAAGATGGGCGGCCTGCGTAAGTCGATTCCGCTGGTGTATGCCTGCTTCCTGGTCGGTGGCGCGGCGCTCTCTGCACTGCCGCTGATTACCGCGGGCTTCTTCAGTAAGGATGAGATCCTCGCAGGAGCGGTAGCGAACGGTCACGTTAACCTGATGATTGCGGGTCTGGTCGGGGCGTTTATGACCTCGCTCTACACCTTCCGTCTGATTTTCATTGTCTTCCACGGCAAAGAGCAGATTCACGCCCACGCAGGGAAGGGGATTACCCATCACCTGCCGCTGATTGTGCTGCTGATCCTCTCCACCTTTGTTGGCGCGATGATTGTGCCACCGCTGCGCGGCGTCCTGCCGGAAACGGCTGAGCTGGCGCACAGCAGCGTGGTGATGCTGGAAGTAGCCTCTGGCGCAGTGGCGGTGATCGGCATTCTGCTGGCCGCCTGGCTGTGGCTGGGTAAACGCACGCTGGTGACATCGATTGCCAACAGCGCGGCGGGCCGCTTCTTCGGCACCTGGTGGTTTAATGCCTGGGGCTTCGACTGGCTCTACGATCGCATCTTCGTGAAACCGTATCTGGGCGTGGCCTGGCTGCTGAAGAGCGATCCGCTGAATGCGCTGATGAACATTCCGGCGATCCTCTCCCGCTTTGCCGGAAAAGGACTGCTGTTCAGCGAGAACGGTTATCTGCGCTGGTATGTTGCCTCCATGAGTATCGGTGCCGTTGTGGTGCTCGGTCTGCTGATGGTGTTGCGCTGAGTTCCTGGGCCGGGGAGCAGAGGTGTTCTCCGGCCTAAGAGCAGAATCTGAATTTTGTGAAAATTCGTTGAAAATCAGGTCCGAAAGGACAGGCAGTAACGGTGAAGTCAGATGACGAGCCAGAAAGCCTGAGCTGGACTTAAACAAGGAATATGAATCGCCATGTTATTACCCTGGCTAATATTGATTCCCTTTATCGGTGGTTTCCTGTGTTGGCAAACCGAGCGCTTCGGCGTGAAGGTGCCGCGCTGGATCGCCCTGATCACCATGGGACTGACGCTGGCGCTCTCTCTGCAACTCTGGTTGCAGGGTGGCTACTCTTTATCGCAGGCTGCCGATTTCCCGACGTGGCAGGAGAGCTTTAAACACGACTGGATCCCGCGCTTCGGCATCACTGTCCATCTGGCGATGGACGGTCTGTCGCTGCTGATGGTCGTACTGACCGGCTTCCTTGGCGTGCTGGCGGTTCTCTGCTCCTGGCGTGAAATCGAGAAATATCAGGGCTTCTTCCACCTGAACCTGATGTGGATCCTCGGCGGCGTTATCGGCGTGTTCCTTGCCATCGACATGTTCCTGTTCTTCTTCTTCTGGGAAATGATGCTGGTGCCGATGTACTTCCTGATTGCGCTGTGGGGCCATAAAGCCTCCGACGGGAAGACGCGTATCACCGCGGCAACGAAATTCTTCATCTATACCCAGGCAAGCGGCCTGGTGATGTTGATTGCCATCCTCGGCCTGGTGTTTGTGCACTACAACGCCACCGGCGTGTGGACCTTCAACTATGAAGAACTGCTGAAAACGCCGATGTCCCACAACGTTGAATACCTGCTGATGCTCGGCTTCTTTATCGCCTTTGCGGTGAAAATGCCGGTGGTGCCGCTGCACGGCTGGCTGCCGGATGCGCACTCGCAGGCACCGACCGCGGGTTCCGTTGACCTCGCGGGGATCCTGCTGAAAACCGCCGCTTACGGTCTGCTGCGCTTCTCGCTGCCGCTCTTCCCGAACGCCTCGGCAGAGTTCGCACCGATTGCCATGTGGCTGGGCGTAATTGGTATCTTCTACGGCGCGTGGATGGCCTTCACGCAGACCGATATCAAACGTCTTATCGCCTACACTTCCGTTTCCCACATGGGCTTCGTACTGATTGCCATCTACACCGGCAGCCAGCTGGCCTACCAGGGCGCAGTGATTCAGATGATTGCCCACGGTCTTTCGGCGGCAGGTCTGTTTATTCTCTGTGGTCAGCTTTACGAACGTCTGCATACCCGCGATATGCGCATGATGGGCGGTCTGTGGAGCAAGATTAAGTGGCTACCGGCGCTGTCGATGTTCTTCGCTGTGGCGACGCTGGGGATGCCGGGTACCGGTAACTTCGTCGGTGAGTTCATGATCCTGTTCGGTAGCTACCAGGTTGTACCGATGATTACCGTGATCTCCACCTTCGGTCTGGTCTTCGCCTCCGTTTACTCGCTGGCGATGCTGCATCGCGCTTACTTCGGTAAAGCGAAGAGCGAAATCGCGAACCAGACGCTGCCGGGTCTGTCACTGCGCGAGCTGTTTATGATCCTTATCCTGGTCGTGCTTCTGGTACTGCTTGGCTTCTATCCGCAGCCGATTCTGGATACCTCGCACGCTGCGATGGGCAATATCCAGCAGTGGTTTGTTAACTCCATTACTACAAGGCCGTAATTCGCCATGACAATAACTCCACAACACCTGATTGCGCTGCTGCCGCTGCTAATCGTCGGATTGACGGTGGTGGTTGTGATGCTCTCCATTGCGTGGCGACGCAACCATTTCTTCAATGCCACGCTGTCGGTCGTTGGTCTGAACGTTGCACTGCTCTCGCTGTGGTTCGTTGGCCACGCCGGGGCAATGGATGTGACGCCGCTGATGCGCGTCGACGGCTACGCCATGCTCTACACCGGGCTGGTGCTGCTGGCGAGCCTCGCCACCTGCACCTTTGCCTATCCGTGGCTTGAAGGTTATAGCGACAACAAGGAAGAGTTCTACCTGCTGGTGCTGATTGCCGCGCTGGGTGGCATTCTGCTGGCTAACGCCAATCACATGGCGTCGCTGTTCCTCGGTATTGAGCTGATCTCTCTGCCGCTGTTCGGGCTGGTGGGCTACGCCTTCCGCCAGAAACGCTCGCTGGAAGCCAGCATCAAATACACCATTCTGTCGGCGGCCGCCTCCTCATTCCTGTTGTTCGGGATTGCGCTGGTCTACGCTCAGAGCGGCGATCTGTCGTTTGTCGCGATTGGTAAAAACCTCGGTGAAGGCGTGCTGCACGAGCCGCTGCTGCTGGCGGGTCTCGGTCTGATGATTGTCGGCCTCGGCTTTAAACTATCGCTGGTGCCGTTCCATCTCTGGACGCCGGACGTTTACCAGGGCGCGCCTGCGCCGGTCTCCACCTTCCTGGCGACCGCCAGCAAAATCGCCATCTTCGGCGTGCTGATGCGTCTGTTCCTCTATGCGCCGGTAGGTAACAGCGAAGCCGTACGTGTGGTGCTGGGCGTTATCGCCTTTGTCTCCATTATCTTCGGTAACCTGATGGCGCTGAGCCAGACTAATATCAAACGTCTGCTCGGCTACTCCTCCATCGCTCACCTCGGGTATCTGATGGTGGCGCTGATTGCCCTGCGCGGCGGCCAGATGTCAATGGAGAGCGTTGGCGTTTACCTGGCCGGCTATCTCTTCAGCAGCCTGGGTGCCTTTGGCGTAGTCAGCCTGATGTCCAGCCCGTATCGCGGTCCGGACGCCGAGTCACTCTACTCCTATCGCGGCCTCTTCTGGCACCGTCCGATTCTCTCGGCGGTAATGACGGTGATGATGTTGTCGCTGGCGGGTATCCCGATGACGCTGGGCTTTATCGGTAAGTTCTACATTCTGGCTGTCGGTGTGCAGGCCAACCTGTGGTGGCTGACCGGTGCGGTGGTGGTCGGTTCTGCAATCGGTCTCTACTACTACCTGCGCGTCGCGGTGAGCCTCTATCTCAACGCGCCGCAGCAGCTGAACCGCGATGCGCCGTCCAACTGGGCCTACAGCGCGGGCGGTATTGTAGTACTCATCTCCGCTCTGCTGGTGCTGGTGCTCGGTATCTATCCGCAGCCGCTGATTAGCATCGTCCAGCTGGCGCTGCCGATGATGTAATCGCGCCCTGCGCAAATGAAAAAACCGCCGGGTTTGCAGCCTGGCGGTTTTTTTTGCGCATAAAAAACCCCAGCGGTGAAGCTGGGGTTTTAACGGTATAGCGCAAACTGGTGAGGGATGCGCCACGCCGTTGTTTACGTTTCCGGCCCGTCAGGGGGTAAGAGCGTATGCAATACTCAACGCGTTGAAGCTTCCGATATATGCTGTTTTATTTCAAGCGCAAACAGTTGGGTTATCGGATGTTTAAGAAAAACGCCCGAAAACAGGTCGTTTTACCTGATGTTTTTTAATTATATTTCAGTCGCTTAGGCGAGGTGTAGAATCAAATTCGTTGGGGTTACTGCATCTAACTTTCGGGCCGGGCAAAGGATTTCCCCCGCTGTAACACGTGGTGGTGACAGGGTTCAGGCCTGGAAGGGGCGTAAGTAATACTCAACATCTGCTCGCCCTGATTCGGGGGAGTTTGAGGACCAGTCCGGGCGGCTCCTTCCTCGGTTGAGGAAAACGGATGATGGATAACCGTGAATTCGCGAAACGCGTAATCACGATCATCATTGCTGTGTTACAGCTGATCTTGTCGTTCTTGTAATGACCTGAAACGTACTTAAGGCGCTACCGTTTGACCGACGGTAGCGCCTTTAATCGTTGTGCCGGCGTTACTTCGCCAGCAGCGGGGTCGGGGCCATCTGGCGGTGGCTGATCAGCGGGCCGCGAACGTTGTTCGCTGCGCGATCGAGCACCTCCTGGATCACCGCTGAAAGTTCGTTAATTTCGAACTTCGCGACATAGCCATCGGCCTGCACTTTGCGAACGTGATCTTCGTTAGCGCTGCCGGAGAGGGAAGAGTGGATCACCACCGGGATATTTTTCAGGCGCGGATCGGTTTTGATCAGGCGTGTCAGAGTAAAGCCATCCATCTCCGGCATCTCCAGATCGGTCAGCACCATTGAGATCTTATCGCTTACCGGCACACCCTCTTTTTCCGCCTGCTGGGCAATGAGCTGGATTTTCTCCCACGCATCTTTGCCGGTGATGTGCATCATGCTCGGGATCTCCATGGCGTTCAGGCCTTTTTCCAGCATGGCGCGCGCCACTTTGGAGTCTTCAGCCACAATCGCGATGGAACCCGGTTTCAGGTTGAATTTCTTATCCGGCACATGATCACCGTGAACGTCATGATCCGCCGGAACGATGTCATAGAGGATCTGTTCAACGTCCAGCACCATCGCCAGGTTGTTGGTGTCCTTATCATCATCGAGGCAGGCAATACTGGTGATATAGCGGCCATTGATCGCTTTCTCCGCCGTGTGCACCTGTTTCCAGTCCAGGCGCGTGATGTTCTCGACGGACTCGACGGCAAAAGCCTGCACGCTACGGGCATACTCAGTGATCAGCAGAATGTTTAAGCCGGTCTCCGGTTTGCACCCGGCGACGGCGGAGAGATCAATCACCGGGATCACCTGATCGCGGATATTGACCATCCCCATCAATGGCGGCTTCATTCCCGCAGGGCGAGTAAATGTGGGCATCGGTACGATTTCGCGCAACTTAAACACATTGATGCCAAACAGCTCAGATTTCGTCGCATCTAATGATGTGCCAAGGCGAAACAGCAACAGCTCAAACCGGTTCGACAGAGTAAGATTCGCCCTGTCATCGATGTCTTTCTGGAAATTATCCATCATGCCCTCAAAGAAGAAATGCCTGCGTATAACTTATTATCGGCATGACGGCGAAAAAATAGAGTGCCTAAATTAAAATCAAATGCGAACTACGTCAAAATCTGCTGCTAAGGTCGTCTCCGGGAAGATTTCACGACACTCTTTTAGCAGCGCCTGGCTCCCCTCAGCATCATAACGCGAACTGATATGGGTAATCACCAGACGTGAAGCGCCAGCCTGCTGAGCCAGTTGCGCCGCCTGCCGCGCTGAGCTGTGCCCGCGGCTGTTCGCCTTCTCTTCCATGGCACTCTCAAGCGTTGCTTCATGCACCACGACATCAACATCTTTCGCTAACTCCAGCGCTGCGGGGCAGGGTGAGGTATCGCCGAAGATTGCCACCCGCTTACCCGGCTCGGAGGGTGCCAGGTAATCTTTACCCTCAATAACGCGCCCGTCATCCAGCGTCACCGTACCGCCCGCCTTTAATGTCTGGAACAGCGGCCCGGCGGGAACGCCTGCGGCGACAAGCGCAGCGGCATTCAGCGCACCTGGTTTATCGTGCTCTTCTACGCGATAGCCGTAACACTCCACCGGATGGGCCAGCGGGAAGGCCGTCACTTTGTGCAGCCCATCATCCATCACCAGCCCCGGCTTGACCTCTTCAATGGTCAGCGGATAGTCGGTCCACGAGCCGCTCAGGCGCAGCGCGGTCTCAACAAACTCCTTGATGCCATGCGGGCCATAAATGTGCAGTGGCTGCGTATTGCCCGCCATCGACCGGCTGCAGAGCAGGCCCGGCAGGCCAAAAATATGGTCGCCATGCAGATGGGTAATAAAAATTTTGTCCAGCTTGCCCGGATTAAACGCGGTGTGCAGCAGTTGATGCTGCGTACCTTCACCACAGTCGAAAAGCCACAGCCCGGCGCTCGTCGGGTGCTGAAGATTGAGCAGAATGGCGGTGACGTTGCGCGCCCGCGTCGGGACGCCTGCTGAAGTACCTAAGAAGATCAGTTCCACATGCTTTGCCTGAAATGAAAAGAATCTAGTATAACCACATGAGTCTATTTGAGGAGATAACGATGATTCGCTGGCAAGACCTGCACCATTCCGAACTGACCGTGCCTGCGCTCTATGCGCTGTTGAAACTGCGCTGCGAAGTATTTGTGGTCGAACAGACCTGCCCTTATCTCGATATTGATGGCGACGACCTGGTAGGAGAGAACCGCCACCTGCTCGGCTGGCAGGGTGATGAGCTGGTGGCGTATGCGAGGATTCTGAAAAGTAACGATGATTTCTCGCCTGTTGCCATCGGCAGAGTGATTGTCAGCGCCAGCGTACGCGGGGAAAAACTGGGTTATCAACTGATGTCGCGCGCGGTGGCCTCCTGCCTGCAATACTGGCCGCAGCACGCGCTATACCTGAGTGCACAGGCGCATCTGCAACCCTTTTATCAACAGTTCGGTTTCCAGCCAGTCACCGATATCTATGATGAGGATGGCATTCCCCATATCGGCATGGCGCGCGAGGTCGGCCAGGCGTAAACGCCAGCCATTGTCTATAGTTAGCGTACAGGTGCATAACATGGAGAAAAGAGATGACTAATCAATTCGATTCACATATTGACGACGACCTGACCCTGCTGAGCGAAACGCTGGAAGAAGTTCTCCGCTCATCGGGCGATCCCGCTGACCAGAAGTATATTGAACTGAAAGCACGTGCCGAACAGGCGCTGCATGATGTGAAAAACCGCGTCAGCAGCGCGTCTGATACCTACTACTATCGTGCGAAAAAAGCGGTTTACCGTGCCGATGACTATGTGCACGAAAAACCGTGGCAGGGCGTTGGTGCTGGTGCTGCTGTAGGTCTGGTGCTGGGTCTGCTGTTAGCCCGTCGCTAATCTTTATCTCCCCTCCCTGGAAGGGGGTACTGCTATTCATCGTAGTACCCCGTATACTGTGTGGTTTTTAAAACCGTGCCGTTTTTCCGGGAGGGGTTCGCATGTTTTCTCTGTCCTCTGCGCTTGGCGATCTACATCAGCGTCTTGCCGACACGTTTCCTGATACCCCTGGTTTTACCCTCTTTGACGTTCCCTTCCCCCTAAACAATGCATTCGACCCGCTGACATGGCTTTCGGCTCAGCGTGTTTTCCCACAATTTTACTGGCAGCAGCGCAGCGGTGATGACGAAGCGGCCGCCTTTGGCGCGTTACGCACGTTTACTTCACTTGCTGAGGCGCAACAGCAATTGCAGGTGTATCCCGACGATGTGCGCGTCTGGGGGCTTAACGCCTTTGAGCCAAGCGAGAGCGCGCTCTTTTTGCCCCGCCTCGAATGGCGGCGCGAGGGGGGCAAAGCGATGCTGCGTCTCTATCTCTATAGCGCCACCTCGCTGCGTGATGATGCGCAATGTGCTGCCGATTTTCTTAATGCGCTTTCCCCTGCTACTCCACTGGCGATGAGCCCAGCGGGCTGTGTTGAACAGCACCACTTCCCGACGCGTGAGGGGTGGGAAACGCTGATAAGCCAGGCGCTTGAGACCTTGCAGCGCGGCGAACTGGATAAAGTCGTGCTCGCCCGCGCCACCGATTACCGCTTCGATACGCCCATTAATGCTGGCGCGTTGATGGCCGCCAGCCGCCGCCTCAACCTACACTGCTTCCACTTTCTCTATCGCTTCAACGCCCAGACTGCCTTTCTCGGATCGACACCCGAACGGCTGTGGCGGCGGCGCGGCATGGCGCTGCGCACCGAAGCGCTGGCCGGGACGGTGGCTAATCATGATGACGACGCACAGGCACAGCAGCGGGCGGCATGGTTAATGAGTGACGATAAAAACCAGCGTGAAAATATGCTGGTGGTGGAGGATATCTGCCAGCGTTTGCAGCAGCAAACCGGCGCGCTGGATGTGCTGCCACCGCAGGTGGTGCGGCTGCGCAAAGTGCAGCATTTGCGCCGCTGTATCTGGAGTGACCTGCGGGTGGCGGACGATGCCCTCTGTTTAGATCTGCTCCAGCCGACCGCGGCGGTGGCGGGGTTACCGCGCCCTGAGGCACGGCGCTTTATCGCCCGCCACGAACCCTTTGCTCGCGAGTGGTACGCCGGGTCGGCAGGTTACCTGTCGCGTAAGCAGAGTGAGTTTTGCGTGACGCTGCGCTCGGCGAAGGTGAGCGGCGAGACGGTGCGGCTCTATGCCGGAGCAGGCATTGTGCCCGGTTCCAACGCCGGGCTGGAGTGGCAGGAGATCGATAATAAAGCCGCCGGTCTGCGATCGTTGTTGCTACAGACGCACCCATAGACGACCTATATCAAAAACTCATCATTTCAGAAAATTTATACTTAGTCCCAATATTGATACCGGACAAATTCATGTCGATAAGCTCATTCAACCGACGCTGGGCCGCGGTGATTCTGGAAGCCTTAATGCGCCACGGCGTCAGGCATATCTGCATTGCGCCAGGCTCCCGTTCGACGCCGCTGACGCTCGCCGCCGCCGAAAACCGCGCATTTATTCATCACACCCATTTTGATGAACGCGGGCTGGGCCATCTTGCGCTCGGGCTGGCGAAAGCGAGCCATGAACCGGTGGCGGTGATCGTCACCTCCGGTACCGCCGTGGCGAACCTCTACCCGGCGCTGATTGAAGCGGGGCTGACCGGCGAAAAACTGGTGCTGCTGACGGCAGATCGCCCGCCGGAGCTGATTGATTGCGGCGCCAACCAGGCGATTCGCCAGCCCGGCATTTTTGCTTCCCATCCGACAGAGGCCATCGCCTTACCGCGCCCGTCACAGGATATCCCGGCGCGCTGGCTGGTCTCGACGATTGATAATGTGTTAGGCACATTGCAGGGCGGGGCGGTGCACATTAACTGCCCGTTCGCCGAGCCGCTGTATGGCGAGATGGATGAGACCGGGCTTGGCTGGCAGCAGGCGTTAGGCGACTGGTGGCAGGATGATAAGCCCTGGTTACAGGCCAGCGCGTCCTGTGGCGTTGATACCCAGCGGGACTGGTTCTCCTGGCGGCAGAAACGTGGCGTGGTGATTGCCGGGCGTATGAGCGCTGCCGAAGGACGCAAGCTGGCGGAGTGGTCGAAAACCCTCGGCTGGCCGCTGATTGGCGATGTGTTATCGCAAACCGGGCAGCCGCTGCCCTGTGCCGATCTCTGGCTTGCTAATAGCCAGGCCGTTGAGGCGCTCAGCGAGGCGCAGATTGTGCTGCAATTTGGCAGCAGCCTGACCGGAAAACGTCTTTTACAGTGGCAGGCGACCTGCGCGCCGCAAGAGTACTGGCTGATTGATAACCTTCCCGGCAGGCTCGATCCGGCGCATCATCACGGCCGTCGTTTAGTGGCGGATGTGGCTGGCTGGCTGGCGCTGCATCCTGCTGAACCCCGCGCGCCGTGGTGCGAAACGCTGACCTCGCTCGCAGCGCTTGCCTGGGAGCGCGTGCGTCTACAGCGTGAGGAGTTCGGCGAAGCGCAGCTCGCACATCGTATTAGTGACTACTTACCAAACCAGGGACAGCTTTTTCTCGGCAACAGCCTGGTGGTGCGGCTGGTGGACGCGCTGGCGCAACTGCCGGCAGGTTATCCGGTCTACAGTAACCGCGGCGCGAGCGGCATTGATGGCCTGCTCTCGACCGCGGCCGGGGTGCAGCGGGCCACCGCGCGCCCGACGCTGGCTATCGTCGGCGATCTCTCTGCGCTCTACGATCTTAACGCCCTCGCACTGCTGCGCCAGGCCTCCGCGCCTTTTGTGCTGCTGGTGGTCAATAACAACGGCGGCCAGATCTTCTCCCTGTTACCGACGCCGCCCGCCGAGCGCGAGCGCTTCTATCTGATGCCGCAGAATGTCCATTTCGATCATGCCGCCGCGATGTTCGATCTTCCTTACCATCGCCCGGAGAGTTGGGCGCAGCTGGAGCAGGCGCTGAGCGAGGCCTGGCAGAAGCCGGGCGCGACGGTGATTGAGGTGGTGGTAAACGAGACGGATGGCGCGCAGACCCTGCAAAACCTTGTCGCGCAGGTCAGCCAGCTATGAGTTTGCATGCAGAGATCCATGCCGGTCAACAGCCGCTACCATGGCTGGTTTTTCTGCACGGTTTTTCCGGTGATGGCCGCGAATGGCAGCCCGTCGGCGCAGCGCTGGCGGATTTCCCGCGTCTCTATCTCGACCTGCCCGGTCACGGCGCATCCGCCACAACCTGTGTCGACTCCTTTACCGGGATGGATGCGCTGCTGCGATCGACGCTCAGTCGTTACAACATACTAAATTACTGGCTAGTGGGGTACTCCCTGGGCGGCCGCATTGCGATGTTTCACGCTTGCCAGCAACCAATGGGGCTGCAGGGCATTATTATCGAAGGCGGCCACCCAGGCCTTGCCGATGAGCAGGCGCGTGTTGCGCGGCTTGAAGCTGATGCGCAGTGGTGTCAGCGCCTGCGTCACCAGCCGCTCAGCGAGGTGTTTGACGCCTGGTATCGCCAGCCGGTATTTGCCGCACTGACAGAGACAGAACGTGCGGCGCTGGTTGCGCTTCGTAGCCATAACGATGGCAATGCTCTGGCGCATATGCTGGCGGCGACGTCGCTGGGCCGCCAGCCCGATCTGCGCGCTGCGCTGCGGGGCGCCGCTTTTCCCGTTCACTATTTCTTTGGCGAACATGACCGTAAGTTTCGGGCGCTGGCGAGCGAAGCCGCGCGCCACTGTTACGCCATTCCTGCCGCCGGGCACAACGCGCACCGGGAGAATCCCACGGCCGTTGCTGCCCTGCTGGCGCGAATTCTGCCTCTTGAGATTAAGGACCGACCATGATCTACCCTGATGAAAAAGAACTCTACGCCGCCGTTGAGTGGCATGACTGCTCCGAAGGCTTTAGCGATATCCGCTATCAAAAATCCGCTGACGGCATCGCCAAAATCACTATCAACCGCCCGGAAGTGCGCAACGCGTTTCGTCCTGTCACGGTAAAAGAGATGATCCAGGCGCTGGCCGATGCGCGCTACGACGACAATATCGGGGTGATTATCCTGACCGGTGAAGGTGATAAAGCCTTCTGTGCCGGCGGCGATCAGAAGGTGCGCGGCGATTACGGCGGCTACCAGGATGACTCCGGTGTGCACCACCTCAACGTCCTCGATTTTCAGCGCCAGATCCGCACCTGCCCGAAACCGGTGGTGGCGATGGTGGCGGGCTACTCCATCGGTGGCGGCCATGTGCTGCATATGATGTGCGATCTCACCATCGCGGCGGAAAACGCGGTTTTCGGCCAGACCGGCCCGAAAGTCGGCTCCTTCGACGGCGGCTGGGGTGCGTCCTACATGGCGCGCATTGTCGGCCAGAAGAAAGCGCGCGAAATCTGGTTCCTCTGCCGCCAGTACGACGCGCAGCAGGCACTGGATATGGGTCTGGTCAACACCGTGGTGCCGTTAGCGGATCTGGAAAAAGAGACCGTGCGCTGGTGTCGTGAAATGTTGCAAAACAGCCCGATGGCGCTGCGCTGCCTGAAAGCAGCGCTGAACGCAGACTGCGACGGCCAGGCCGGGCTGCAGGAGCTGGCGGGCAACGCCACCATGCTCTTCTATATGACCGAAGAGGGTCAGGAGGGCCGCAACGCCTTCAACCAGAAGCGCCAGCCTGACTTCAGCAAATTTAAACGGAACCCGTAATGCGCCAGGCGCAGATCTACCGCTGGCAGATCCCGCTGGATGCAGGCGTGGTGCTGCGCGAGCGTCGGCTGAAAAGCCGTGACGGGCTCTTTATCCAGCTGCAGGAAAACGGCGGCGAAGGGTGGGGTGAGATTACCCCACTGCCTGGGTTCAGCGTTGAGATGCTCGATGAGGTGCAGCCTGCGGTGATAGCGTGGGTGCAAGCCTGGCGTGACGGCGCATCACCCGCGCTGCCATCGCAACCGAGCGCGGCGTTTGGCCTGAGCTGTGCGCTGGCTGAACTGGCAGGGGAGTTGCCGCAGCCTGCCGATTACCGTGCGGCGATGCTCTGCACCGGCGATCCCGATGAGCTGTTTGTCGCACTTGGCGCACTGCCCGGCGAGAAGCTGGCAAAAGTGAAGGTTGGTCTGTACGAAGCGGTGCGCGACGGCATGGTAGTTAATCTGCTACTGGAGTCGATCCCCGATCTGCGCCTGCGTCTGGATGCCAACCGCGCCTGGACGCCGCTCAAAGCCCGCCAGTTCGCTAAATATGTTGCACCTGCCAACCGCTCACGCATCACTTTTCTGGAAGAGCCATGTCAGAGCCGCGAAGCGTCGCTGGCCTTTGCGAAGGAGACCGGCATCGCCATCGCCTGGGATGAGAGCCTGCGCGAGGCGGATTTCACCTTTACGCCACAGCCAGGCGTCAGCGCGGTGGTGATCAAGCCAACCCTCACCGGCAGCCTGCAAAACGTGGCGCAGCAGGTCGCGGCAGCACATGCGCTCGGCTTGACGGCGGTGATCAGCTCCTCTCTGGAATCGAGCCTCGGGCTAACGCAACTGGCGCGGATTGCCGCCTGGCTGACGCCCGGTACAGTGCCCGGTCTTGATACTTTACAGTTGATGTCCGCGCAGCTGATTCGCCGCTGGCCCGGCAGCGAACTGCCCTGCATCGCGGCGGCGGAACTGGACGCGTTACTATGAATTTTCCCGACTGGCCGTGGCGATACTGGCGCGAGCAGCGCGGCGACCAGCCTGCGCTGCGCTCAGGCCAGCACACCCTCACCTGGCAGCAGCTTTGTGACGAGGTGGATGCGCTGGCAAGCGGCTTTGCTCGCCAGGGCGTCGGCGCGGGGGATGGCGTGATGCTGCGCGCGCGCAACCAGCCGCAGACGGTGCTCGCCTGGCTGGCGCTATTGCAGTGCGGCGCACGAGTGTTACCCATCAACCCGCAGCTTCCCGCCGCCTTGCTGGATGCGCTGCTGCCCGCCATGACCCTGCGCTTCGCCCTCGATCTGACCCCCGCGCCGCTGGCGCACGAATTTATCCCTCTGCGCTGCGCGCAAGCGCCGGGTGAGCACGCCGTTGAATGGCAGCCGCAGCGGCTGGCGTCAATGACGCTCACTTCCGGCTCGACCGGTTTGCCGAAAGCGGCGGTACACACCTTTGCCGCCCATCTGGCCAGCGCGCAGGGCGTACTGGCGCTTATTCCCTTTAATGCGGAAGATGACTGGCTGCTCTCACTGCCGCTCTTTCATGTCTCCGGGCAGGGCATTTTATGGCGCTGGCTGTTGGCGGGTGCGCGCATGACGGTGCACGACAAGCTGCCGCTGGATCAGGCGCTGCGCGGCTGCAGCCATGCGTCGCTGGTGCCGACGCAGCTTTGGCGCCTGCTCAATGAGAATACCCCGCTGTCGCTGAAAGCGGTGCTGCTCGGCGGCGCGGCCATTCCGGTCGAACTGACCGAACAGGCACGTGAGCGCGGCATCCGCTGTTGGTGCGGGTATGGTTTGACGGAGTTTGCCTCAACGGTGTGTGCAAAAGAGGCCGACGGCGCGCCGGATGTCGGTTATGCGTTGCCGGGGCGTGAGGTGAAGATTGTCGGCGAAGAGGTGTGGCTGCGTGCAGAGAGCCTCGCCGCAGGCTACTGGCGCAACGGCGCGTTGCTGCCCCTGCTTAACGATGCCGGCTGGTTTGCTACCCGCGATCGCGGCACGCTGCATGATGGACGGCTTACTTTGCATGGCCGGCTGGATAACCTCTTTTTCAGCGGTGGCGAAGGCATTCAGCCTGAAGAGGTAGAGCGCGCCATCGTCCGTCATCCGCAGGTACAGCAGGTGTTTGTGGTGCCGGTTGATGATGTGGAGTTTGGGCAGCGCCCTGTCGCGGTAATTGAGTGCGAAAGCGAGGTCAATGCCGCGGACCTCAGCTACTGGGCGGCGGATAAGCTGGCGCGTTTTCAACAGCCGGTGCGCTGGCTGCCTCTGCCAGAGGAGCTTAAAAACGGCGGCATCAAAATCTCCCGCCGCGCCCTGCAAACATGGGTGAACCAGCAGCAGTGCTAATGCTGCAACTCTTTTTGCGAGCTGCCTCGACAGAGCGAAAGCCTGGGGCTGATATGTACTCAGAGTGTGGTAATTTGCGCTAAGGATGCAAAAGCCGAGCAGCAGCAAAAGGAGACGTTAATGAACATTGCACAATATCTTCGTGAGGAGGGGCTGGTTAAAGGTCTGGCTCAGGGGCGAGCCGAGGGCGTTCAGCAGGAAGCGATGCGCATCGCGAAAGTGATGCTGGAAAAGGGGATGGAGCCTGACGTTGTGGCCTCCCTGACCGGTATCCCGGTTGAGATGGTAGAGAAAGCCCGCCACTGACACGCTCCGGTGCAACGCTTTTCGTCCTCAGGCCGAAAGCGTATTTGCCTCAGGCCGTGCATGCTATTAGGCGTTCTGCTGTCGGGAAAATAAGCGTACAATCAGACGCTTTGGGGCGCTGCCCCGTTTCGTGCGGAACGTGAAAATGAAAAAGTTAGCTCTATTAGGATGTGCTGGCATGTTGCTGGCCTCCGCCGGTGCGCAGGCGATTAGCCTGAATGGACAGATTGGTAAAGATTACAGCAGCCTCGGTTTCGGTCTGGGAACCGAAACCAGCGGTATCGCGGTCAGCGGTAACTGGGCGCATAGCGAAGATGATGGTGACACCGCAAGCCTTGGGCTCGGTTACAACCTGCCGCTCGGGCCGTTCCTGGCAACCGTGGGTGGTAAAGGCATCTATCTGAACCCGGATGAGGGCAGCGAAGGTTACGCCATCGCTGTCGGCGGCGGTTTGCAGTGGGAGATCGCCCGCAGCTTCAACATTTTCGGCGAGTATTACTACTCTCCGGACTCGCTCTCAAGCGGCGTCAAAGAGTACCAGGAAGCCAAGGCCGGTGCGCGTTATACCATTATGCGCCCGTTCACCGTCGAAGCCGGTTATCGCTACATTGAGATGGCAGGCAAAGATGGCCGCCGCGACAGCATCGTTGCGGATGGTCCTTATCTCGGCGCCAGCGCCAGCTTCTGATCCCCCGGCGCGGCAGCCGCCGCGCCCGTTTCCCCTCTTTAGTCTGCGCATGCGCTATAGTTTTTCAACCCCGATTGCAGGAGCGAACGATGTTAAATGTGGAGATGTTATCGACCGGCGATGAAGTGCTGCATGGCCAGATTGTCGATACCAATGCGGCCTGGCTGGCCGACGTATTTTTTAACCAGGGGTTGCCGTTAACGCGCCGCCATACCGTTGGCGATAACCTCGACGACTTGATTGCGATTTTGCGCGAGCGTAGCGAGCAGGCCGATGTGCTGATCGTCAACGGCGGCCTTGGGCCAACCAGCGACGATTTGAGCGCGCTGGCAGCAGCCACCGCCAAAGGCGAAACGCTGGTGCTGCACGACGCGTGGCTTAAGCAGATGGAGCGCTTTTTTACCGATCGCGGCCGCGTCATGGCCCCCAGCAACCGCAAGCAGGCGGAGATCCCCGCCAGCGCCGAGCTGGTCGATAACCCGGTCGGCACCGCCTGCGGGTTTGCATTGCAGTTCAACCGCTGCCTGATGTTCTTTACCCCCGGCGTCCCCTCTGAATTTAAAGTGATGGTCGAGCAGGAGATCCTGCCGCGTCTGCGTGAGCGTTTCACTCTGCCGCAGCCGCCGGTCTGCCTGCGTTTGACCACCTTTGGTCGCTCCGAGAGCGATCTGGCAGAAAAACTCCAGCATCTCGATCTGCCGCCCGGCGTGGTGATGGGTTACCGCTCATCAATGCCGATTATCGAACTGAAACTGACCGGTCCGGCGGAGCAGCGTACGGCGATGGAAGCGCTGTGGCCGGAAGTGAAAAAAGTGGCGGGGGAAAGCCTGATTTTTGAAGGCACCGAGGGTTTACCGGCTGCGATTGCCACCGCACTGCGCGAGCGTCAGCTGAGCCTGACTCTGAGCGAGCAGTTCACCAGCGGGCTTATCGCCTTGCAACTCTCCCGCGCCGGTGCGCCGCTGCTCGCCAGTGAAGTGCTGCCGTCGCAGGCAGAAGCGCTGGCACAAACCGCGCGCTGGACAACCGAGTCACGCAACCGGCATCTCGCCGGGCTGGCGTTGACCGTTACCGGGCTGGAAGAGGATCATCTCAACTTTGCGCTGGCGACGCCGGAAGGTACCCGCGCCCTGCGGGTGAAGTTCAACAGCAGCCGCCACAGCCTGGCGGTGCGCCAGGAGGTCTGCGCGATGATGGCGCTTAATATCCTGCGCCGCTGGCTGGCGGGCAAAGATATCGCCAGCGATCACGGCTGGATTGCGGTGGTTGAAACCCTCGCTGTGGAATAAATCAACAGGAGAGGTGCTGGCGTTAGCCTAGTGCCCGCGCCAGCAGCGTAATGGGATGTTCGCAAGGTTTGCCGGTGGACATCTCAATCTGCCACTTGCAGGTCTCACAATCCGTTACCACCAGATCTGCACCGCTGGCCTCGATTTGCGCAAACAGCGGTGCGCCAATGGCCTGCGAGGTGGCGTAGTTCTCCCGCTTAAAGCCATAGGTGCCCGCGATGCCGCAGCAGGCAGAATCGAGCACCGTCAACTCTAAACCCGGAATGCGCCGCAACAGATCCAGCGTGTAGTGCGTCCAGCCCATCTTCTCCATATGACACGGCGTGTGATAGACCACTTTCAGCGGCATCTCTCTGAGCCGCAGAGTGTGCCCCTCATCGAGCTGTCGCCAGATCCAGCGGGTGGCTAAATCAATATGTGTGCGCAGGTGGCTGTTATCGACCTCCAGCAGATGTGGATACTCGTCGCGCAGGGTGAAGGCGCAGGTGGAGGAGGTGGCGAGCACCTGCATTCCATCCATGCCAATCGCCTGCTCTAATGCATTGAGGTTGAACTGCGCCTGCTTTTTCGCCTTTGCGAAGTAGCCGTTGGCAATCAGCGGGACGCCGCAACACTTCTCACGCTGCAATAACTGCACGCCAATGCCCATCTGGTTCAGCACGCGGATCAGGTCTTTCCCTAGCTGCGGATGGTTGTAATTGACATAACAGCCGTGGAAAAACGCCACCTGCTCGCCATAGGCACGCTGCTGCGGCGCCACGCTGCGATACCAGTGACGAAACGTGCCGCCGCTGGCATATTTCGGCAGCGTGCGGTGATGATCGATTTTTAATGCTTTATCCAGCAACTGGCGCACCGGCCTCAGGGATGTCGCGGCGTTGACCAGCGGCGCGAGAGGCGTCGACAGGGTACCCATCAAATCCGTATGGCTGAGAATCGCATTACGTACCGACAGCGGTTTTGCCCCATGCTGCGCGCGGGCGCGCTGGATCAGATCGCCAATTTTCACCCCGGATGGGCATGCGGTTTCGCAGCGCTTGCAGTTGGTGCAATATTTCAGCGCATCGTCATACAGCGCGGCATCTTTCAGCCGCAGCCGCTCGCCATCCGGCCCCGCCTGTTTTGGCCCGGGGTAGGCGGGGTTAACCCGGCTTACCGGGCAGGCGGTGGTGCAGGCGGTACATTTGATACAGCTTTCGAAAGAGTTGTGCATTAGGGCTTTCCTCCCTGATCGAGGATCTGCTGCGCGGCATGCAGCGCCGTCACGGCGCAAACACCGCCGCCGCAGCCCTGGGCGATGGCGTCATAGCCGCCAAGTAGCGAGCCGATTGCATAGAGATTCTCAAGCGCTTGCCCGTCGCGCAGACCACGAAGCTGTTCATCGGTGTGCACGCCAAACTGGTGCCACGGCTGCGGGGCAAAGAGATCGTCGCCATACCACTCCCGGCGCGAGGCGCTTTGCAGAACGTCGAGATTGAATACCGCTTCGCGCACGCGATCGCGCCCGGCGACCAGCCCGTTACTGAAAAACCTGCCGCTGGCCAGCACGATATGGCGCGCGCGCAGCGGCAGATCGTCATGCTTGCGTGTCCAGAGCTGCGTTACCTGGCCGTGATTGATATCGGCGCGCAGTACCTCATCGCCGGGCATCCAGCTGCCGCCGCTGCGCGTAAACCGCTGCTGTAAGGCGTGCTGTAAGCGCATGCCCATTACTGAAGGTGGCAGCGTGGCGACCAGCCGCAGTGGGCAGGCCAGATCTTCGTTTAACTGCGTAAACACTTTACTCTCCGTCAGACCAAAACAGGCGGGGAGCCACAGCATCTCGTAACGCGCACTCAGCGGGCGCAGGGCGGCGCAGAGATCGGCGTAATGTTCAGGACGATCGAGCTGGCGCGCGATGGTCACGGCGCGAAACTCGCTGGGGTTATCGCGAAGCGTGTCGAGAAGCGGGAGCGCAATCTCTTCAGCCCCGGCAGCAACACCGCGCTGGCGCAGCGCTTCCACCGCCAGTTCGGGCTGAAAGTCGAGAAAACCGCTGATGCCAATAACACCGACGCGCAACCCCTGCTGTGGTTTCAACGCAATCTCTTGCGGGCTGAGCCACGCCCGGCGATAAGTGCCCAGCGGTGTGACGCGCAGGTGCGGCGTATCGGCATCGCCCTGCATATTTAGCCCGCAATCGGCGAGCAGGGTTTGGGTTTGCTGCGCATAGTGGCGCACGCGCTCAACGCCAAGCCGCGCATAGGGGTGCTCGGGGTGATGATGTTGCAGGTGCGCAATGGCCTCTGTCAGCGTGCCGGCCGGCAGGCGGGAGAGCAGATCGAGAGAGCCGGAAGAGAAGCTCAGCGCACTCTGGCCGCGGCTGACAATCGCGCAGCGCTGGCCGCTCTCGCTCAGACGAATGCCGCACAGCAATCCCGCCAGCCCGCCGCCGATAATTACCGTATCAAATCTCATCATCCTGCTCCTTCTCCAGCCCGCACAGCCCCTGGTAAACCCAGCGGGTAAACTCGCTCTCACGCAGCGCATCGCCCCAGGCGATGGGTTTGATGCCTTTCCAGCGTTCGTTCAGAAACTCCGCCAGCTGCCTGCGCGCTTCGTTATCTCGTGTGACATGCAGCCGGTTAAGCTGCCCGGCGGCGCGGCAGGCGCAGAGCTCGCCCTGGCAGGTGCCCATACCGACGCGGGTGCGGCGGCGCAGATCGAGCAGCGAGGTGACATTGAGGTTTTCCACCGCGTACTGCACTTCGCCAGCGGTGACGGCTTCGCACTCACACACCAGGCTGCGGTTGTGCCGGTCACTGGCGAGCCACGCCGGGGCACGATCGCCGTGACGGTAGACCGCTGAACCGCGCAGCGGCGTCGGCAGTGAGATGATCTTCTTCAGTGCCTCGTCTGGTGAACCCAGCGATCCCGGCAGCGCTTTTGTCGCGGTGGTGCAGGCTACGTTATGGTTGAGCTTGCGGCAGACGGCATCCGTTGCCCACTCAGCCATCAGGCGGTAGGTCATTAGCTTGCCGCCGGTAATGGTGATAAACCCCTCCAGCCCGTCGCGCGTAGCGTGGTCGAGCAGCACAATGCCGCGGCTGACGTTGCGCCCGCTGGGATCGTCATCGCTTGCCACCAGCGGACGCACGCCAGCATAGGCGCGTAGGATGCGCGTTTGCCCCATTACCGGGGCCAGTTTCTCCCCTTCGCGCAGCAGAATGTCCACCTCATCCGCCGTGACGCGCACATTATCGATATCGGCATAATCAATCTGCGTTGAAGTGGTACCAATCAGTGAAATGGTGTCGCCGGGCACAAGAATATCGGCGTCGGCAGGCTTGCGGCAGCGGTTGATGACATGCTGGTTAATGCGGTGATCGAGGATCAGCAGCGCGCCTTTGGCCGGGAACATGCGAATGCGCAAATCGGCATACTCCGCGATGCGCTGGCCCCAAATCCCGGCGGCATTGACCACTACCGGGGCATGCAGGTCGCGGATTTCACCGCTGGCGAGATGGCGCAGGCGCACGCCATACACCGTGTCGCCCGTGCGCAGCAGGCCGCAAACTTCGTGGCCGGTAAGGATTTTTGCACCGTGCTCGCGGGCATCAAGCATATTGCTGGCGGTCAGGCGGAAGGGGTCGACAGTGCCGTCCGGCACGCGCACCGCGCCGATAAGTTGCGGATTGACGCTCGGCTCCATGCGCCTGGCTTCCTGTGGGCTAATGGCCTGCGCGGCAATCCCGGCGCGGGTGCAGGCATCAATAAAGTGTGCCTGGTAGCTCAGATCGTCTTCCGGCAGGGTGATAAATAGCCCGTCGGTCGCTTCAATACAGTGGCGGGCAATACGTTTGAGGATCTGGTTTTCGGCGATGCATTCACGCGCTGATTCGTTGTCGGTCACCGCATAACGCGCGCCGCTGTGCAGCAAACCGTGGTTGCGGCCGGTGGCACCGGTGGCAATGTCGTGGCGTTCGAGCAGAGCAGCGCGCAGGCCGCGCAGGGCGCAATCACGGGCGATACCGGCACCCGTTGCGCCGCCGCCAATAATGATCACATCGTAGTCGTTTGAGTAGGGCACGGTCGTCTCCTGGCTGGTCGACGTTCTTTACCGACCATTTAGCCATACCCTTACTGTGGTTTGTTTGATATCGCGCATATACGAACAAGAAACGAAAGTGAAATGCACTTTTCCGCACGAAGTTAGAGCTTTGTCATATTTCTGTAACATTATATGTGGCATTTCGTTCTTTCTCGTCAAAACTTTCTCTACAATCCGCCGCGAACAACTCAAGCGATTTTCGTTTTCACTCATGACGCCTGATGTCATGACTTTTACCGTGCCACGGAGGCAGTTTATGTTGAGCATTTTCAAACCCGCCCCCCACCAGTCTCGCGTGCCCGACGCGCAGGTTGATCCTCTGTACCGCCGCTTACGCTGGCAAATCTTTCTGGGCATCTTCTTTGGCTACGCTGCCTACTACCTGGTGCGTAAGAACTTTGCGCTGGCGATGCCCTATCTGGTGGAGCAGGGCTTCTCGCGCGGCGATCTGGGCTTTGCGCTGTCGGGGATCTCAATTGCCTACGGCTTCTCAAAATTCATTATGGGCTCGGTGTCGGATCGCTCGAATCCGCGCGTCTTCCTGCCCGCTGGTCTGATCCTCGCAGCGGCAGTAATGCTGTTTATGGGCTTTGTGCCGTGGGCCACCTCCAGCATTGCGGTGATGTTTGTGCTGCTGTTCCTCTGCGGCTGGTTCCAGGGGATGGGCTGGCCGCCGTGCGGACGCACGATGGTGCACTGGTGGTCGCAGAAGGAGCGCGGCAGCATTGTGTCGGTGTGGAACTGCGCCCATAACGTCGGCGGCGGTCTGCCTCCGCTGCTGTTCCTGCTGGGGATGGCGTGGTTTAACGACTGGCACGCGGCGCTCTATATGCCAGCCTTTGGTGCCATTCTGGTAGCGATTATCGCTTTCGCACTGATGCGCGATACGCCGCAATCCTGCGGTTTGCCGCCGATTGAAGAGTACAAAAACGACTACCCGGATGATTACAGCGACAAGCATGAAGAGGAGCTGACGGCGAAGCAGATCTTTATGCAGTATGTGCTGCCGAACAAGCTGCTGTGGTATATCGCCATCGCTAACGTTTTTGTCTATCTGCTGCGCTACGGCATCCTCGACTGGTCGCCAACCTACCTGAAAGAGGTGAAGCACTTCGCGCTGGATAAATCCTCCTGGGCCTACTTCCTTTATGAGTACGCGGGCATTCCCGGCACGCTGATCTGCGGCTGGATGTCGGACAAAGTCTTTAAGGGTAACCGCGGCGCGACCGGCGTCTTCTTTATGACGCTGGTGACCATCGCCACTATTGTTTACTGGCTCAACCCGGCGGGCAACCCGGGCGTGGATATGGCCTGCATGATCGTCATTGGCTTCCTGATTTATGGCCCGGTAATGCTGATTGGTCTGCACGCGCTGGAGCTGGCGCCGAAGAAGGCGGCCGGTACCGCGGCGGGCTTTACCGGCCTGTTTGGCTACCTCGGTGGCTCGGTGGCGGCGAGCGCCATTGTTGGCTATACCGTCGATTTCTTCGGCTGGGATGGCGGTTTCATGGTGATGATTGGTGGCAGCGTGTTAGCGGTTCTGCTGCTGATCGTGGTGATGATTGGCGAAAAACGCCATCACGCTGACGTGCTTGCGCGTCGTCAATAACAGGAGATGTTATGAAATTGTCCTTTAGCCGCATTACGGCAGGCCTGTTGCTGGCGGGTCTGATGGCAGGCCAGGCACTGGCCGCGGAGAAGCTGGTGATCGCCCATCGCGGCGCCAGCGGTTATCTGCCGGAGCATACGCTGCCTGCCAAAGCGATGGCCTATGCCCAAGGCGCGGATTATCTGGAGCAGGATCTGGTGATGACCAAAGACGATCGTCTGGTGGTGCTGCATGACCACTATCTCGATCGCGTCACCGATGTTGCTGAGCGTTTTCCCGACCGCGCCCGCAAAGATGGCCGCTATTACGCTATCGATTTCACGCTGGATGAGATCCGCTCGCTGAAATTCACCGAAGGGTTTGAGTTAAAGAACGGCAAGAAAGAGCAGGTTTTCCCGGGCCGTTTCCCGATGGGCAAATCCGATTTCCGTATTCATACCTTTGAAGAGGAGATTGAGTTTGTGCAAGGGCTGAACCACTCGACCGGCAAAGATATCGGGATCTACCCGGAGATCAAAGCCCCGTGGTTCCACCATCAGGAAGGGAAGGATATTGCGAAGGCGACCCTTGAGGTGCTGAAGAAGTATGGTTACAGCAGCAAGAAGGATAAGGTCTATCTGCAGTGTTTCGACGCTGATGAGCTTAAGCGCATCAAAAATGAGCTTGAGCCGAAGATGGGGATGGATCTCAATCTGGTGCAGCTGATTGCTTATACCAAATGGAATGAGACCCAGCAGAAGCAGCCGGACGGTAAGTGGGTCAATTACGATTATGACTGGATGCTGAAACCCGGCGCGATGAAGCAGATTGCGCAGTACGCAGATGGTATCGGCCCCGATTACCATATGCTGGTGGCGGATGGTTCGAAGCCGGGCCACGTGCAGCTAACCGCAATGGTGAAAGAGGCGCATGCCAGCCATTTGCAGGTGCACCCGTTTACGGTGCGCGCCGATCAGCTGCCGCCGTATGCCACCGATGTGAATCAGCTTTATGAAGTGTTGTACCACCAGGCCGGGGTCGACGGGTTGTTTACCGATTTCCCCGATAAAGCGGTGCAGTTTTTAAAGCGTAAATAAGAGTGGAACCCGATAAGCGAAGTTGCCTGATGGCGCTTCGCTTATCAGGCCTACGAAAAGATGAGCACGCAATCAATATGGATATTTTGCCTGATGGCGCTTCGCTTATCAGGCCTACGAAAAGATGAGCATGCAATCAATATGGGTATTTTGCCTGATGGCGCTTCGCTTATCAGGCCTACAAAGGATATCAGGCCTACGGAAAGGATGGGTGTGCTGAAACTGTAGGCCGGGTAAACGCAGTGCCACCCGGCATTTTTTACATCTCGATCTCGATATCGCCTTTCGCCCGGCAGCAGCAGGGCAAAATTTCCCCTTCGTTGATAAAGGCCAGCGGCTCGCTAATCCAGTCCACCTGGCCTGCTACCAGCCGACAGCGGCAGGAGCCGCAATAGCCTTCACGGCACTGGTATTCAACTTCCACCTGCTGGGACTCCAGCGCCACCAGCAGGGAAGGGTGCTCTTCCTGGCAATGCACCTGCGTGCCGGAAAGGCGGAGCGTAACCCGGCTCATCACAGCTGGAAGTTGCTCAGATCGTCGGTATCGACCTGTGAGTCGATCTGCCCGACGAGGTAGGAACTCACTTCCACTTCCTGCGGCGCCACCTGCACGTTATCGGACACCAGCCAGGTGTTGATCCACGGAATCGGGTTGGAGCGGGTCTGGAATGGCAGATCAAGACCCACCGCCTGCATACGGATGTTGGTGATGTACTCAACATACTGGCAGAGGATATCTTTGTTCAGACCAATCATTGAGCCGCCGGAGAAGAGATACTCCGCCCACTCTTTCTCCTGCTGCGCCGCCTGCACAAACAGGTCGTAGCACTCTTTTTTGCACTCTTCGGCAATCTCCGCCATCTCCGGATCGTCAACCCCGGAGCGCAGCAGGTTCAGCATATGCTGGGTGCCGGTCAGGTGCAGGGCTTCATCGCGGGCAATCAGGCGGATGATTTTAGCGTTGCCTTCCATCAGTTCGCGCTCGGCGAAAGCGAAGGAGCAGGCGAAGCTGACATAGAAGCGAATCGCTTCAAGCGCGTTCACGCTCATCAGGCAGAGATAGAGCTTCTTCTTCAGCTCGCGCAGGCTGATGGTGACGGTTTTGCCGTTCACGCTATGGGTGCCTTCGCCCAGCAGATGCCAGTAGTTGGTCATCTCAATCAGCTCGTCATAGAAGGAGGAGATCCCTTCCGCGCGCTTGAGGATCTGCTCGTTGGTGACGATATCGTCAAATACCACCGCCGGATCGTTAACGATATTGCGGATGATATGGGTGTAGGAGCGCGAGTGAATGGTTTCTGAAAACGCCCAGGTTTCCACCCAGGTTTCCAGCTCCGGAATGGAGATCAGCGGCAGCAACGCGACGTTCGGGCTACGACCCTGAATCGAGTCCAGCAGCGTCTGGTACTTCAGGTTGCTGATAAAGATATGCTTTTCATGTTCCGGCAGTGCCTGGAAGTCGATGCGATCGCGGGAAACATCAACTTCTTCCGGACGCCAGAAGAAGGAGAGTTGCTTTTCGATCAGCTTTTCGAATATGTCATATTTTTGCTGGTCGTAGCGCGCCACGTTCACCGGCTGGCCAAAGAACATCGGCTCGAGCAGCTGATCGTTTTTCTTCTGAGAAAAGGTGGTGTATGCCATGAATGTGAGTCCTGTCTTGCGAAAAAAAGGGCGGGTTTCCCCGCCCCTTAGTTAGATCTTACATGCGCCGCTTTCGCAGCCATCGTCCTGGATAGAAGGGACCAGGTCATCCTGCGCATCTTCCGCGCCGTCGCGGGTGTTTTGATAGTAGAGCGTCTTCACACCAAATTTGTAGGCGGTCAGCAGGTCTTTCAGCAACTGCTGCATCGGCACCTTGCCCGACGGGAAGCGGGTCGGATCGTAGTTGGTGTTTGCTGAAATCGACTGGTCGATAAACTTCTGCATAATGCCGACCAGTTGCAGGTAGCCGTCGTTGTTCGGCATTTCCCACAGCAGCTCGTAGGCATCTTTCAACTCTTCATAATCCGGCACCACCTGGCGCAGGATGCCATCTTTCGACGCTTTGATGCTCACGTGGCCGCGCGGCGGCTCAATGCCGTTGGTGGCGTTGGAGATCTGCGACGAGGTTTCAGACGGCATCAGGGCAGAGAGCGTCGAGTTACGCAGGCCGTGCGTGGTGATATCGTCACGCAGCGCTTCCCAGTTGTAGTGCAGCGGCTCGCTGGTAATGCCATCAAGATCCTTTTTATAGGTATCGATCGGCAGAATGCCTTTAGCGTAGGTGGTTTCGTTGAACCACGGGCAGGCGCCTTGCTCTTTCGCCAGCTCGTTGGAGGCTTTCAGCAGCCAGTACTGAATCGCTTCGAAGGTCTGGTGCGTCAGGTTGTTGGCGCTGCCGTCGGAGTAGCGCTTGCCGTTTTTCGCCAGCCAGTACGCGAAGTTGATCACGCCGATACCGAGGGTACGACGACCCATCGCGCCACGTTTTGCGGCCGGGATCGGGTAGTCCTGGTAATCAAGCAGGGCGTCGAGGGCGCGCACCGCAAGCGTTGCCAGCTCTTCCAGCTCGTCGAGATTCTTAATCGCACCAAGGTTAAAGGCAGAGAGCGTGCAGAGCGCGATCTCGCCATTTTCATCGTTAACGTCTTCCAGCGGCTTGGTCGGCAGAGCGATCTCAAGGCACAGGTTGGACTGACGCACCGGCGCAACAGCCGGATCGAACGGGCTGTGGGTGTTGCAGTGGTCGACGTTCTGGATGTAGATACGGCCGGTCGAGGCGCGTTCCTGCATCATCAGCGAGAAGAGCTCGACCGCTTTAATACGCTGCTTGCGGATGGAGTCATCTTTTTCGTACTGCGTGTACAGACGCTCGAACTCATCCTGATCGGCGAAGAAGGCGTCATAGAGACCCGGCACGTCGGACGGGCTGAACAGGGTGATATCTTCACCTTTCAGCAGACGGGTATACATCAGTTTGTTGATCTGTACACCGTAGTCCATGTGACGCACGCGGTTGCCTTCGACGCCGCGGTTGTTTTTCAGCACCAGCAGGCTTTCCACTTCCAGATGCCACATCGGGTAGAAGAGGGTTGCCGCGCCGCCGCGAACGCCGCCCTGCGAGCAGGATTTCACTGCGGTCTGGAAGTGTTTGTAGAACGGCACACAGCCGGTGTGGAACGCTTCACCGCCGCGGATCGGGCTGCCCAGCGCACGGATGCGACCGGCGTTGATGCCGATACCGGCGCGCTGGGAAACGTACTTCACAATCGCGCTGGAGGTGGCGTTGATGGAGTCCAGGCTGTCGCCGCACTCGATCAGTACGCAGGAGCTGAACTGGCGCGTCGGCGTACGCACGCCGGACATGATCGGCGTCGGCAGCGAAATTTTAAAGGTCGAGACAGCGTCATAGAAACGCTTCACGTAGTCCAGACGGGTTTCGCGCGGGTAGTTAGAGAAGAGGCAGGCAGCAACCAGAATGTAGAGGAACTGCGCGCTCTCGTAGATCGCACCGGTGACGCGGTTCTGCACCAGGTACTTCCCTTCCAGCTGCTTAACGGCCGCGTAGGAGAAGTTCATATCACGCCAGTGATCAATAAAGCCGTCCATCTGCTGGAACTCTTCTTCGCTGTAGTCTTCCAGCAGATGATGATCGTATTTACCCAGCGCAACCATGTTCTTCACGTGGTCGAACAGCGCAGGCGGTTCAAACTGGCCGTAAGCTTTTTTACGCAGGTGGAAAATCGCCAGGCGCGCGGCAAGGTACTGATAGTCCGGCGCATCGCGGGAGATAAGATCCGCAGCGGCTTTAATAATGGTCTCGTGGATATCGGAGGTTTTGATACCGTCGTAAAACTGAATATGTGAACGCAGCTCCACCTGAGAGATGGAAACGTTGCTCAACCCTTCTGCGGCCCAATCCAGTACTCGATGAATTTTGTCGAGATTGATGCGCTCAGTGCCACCATCACGCTTTGTCACCAGCAGACTCTGATTCATTTGCTTACCTGTCCGTGAAATAAAAGTATCCCCCGTATTATCCACAAATCAGCACTGTGACTAACTCTGTGGATAAATACTATATATAGGGGGTTTGCGATAAGAGAAACGCTATATGGTGAGTATTCTAGTAAGGATTCTTTTGAGTACAAGAGTTGATTTTGACGTTAACTTGAGGTTGCGAAAGCGTAATAAACGCTAAGTCCTCGTCGCATAAGGCTTGCAGAGGTTGTCAATAATCTGAAAAAAAAAATGAAATTTTGATCGAGTGCTGATTTCTTCGACGGCAGGGAAGATTGCGCGATTTGCGGCTGCGCAATCTTCATAACATTAACGCATGACGTTAGCGATTTTTCGCCGTTGTATGCAACATATAGTTAACATCAACGCCCGGTCCGAGGGTGAACTTATTCAGCAGCGGGTTAAAGTGTAACCCGGTGATGTGACGCTCCTGTAACACCGTATCGTCGATCCAGGTTAACAGTTCGGCAGGTTTGATGAACTTCTTCGCGTCGTGGGTGCCTTTCGGCACCATGCGCAGCACATACTCTGCGCCAACCACTGCCATCAGCCACGCTTTCCCGTTACGGTTGATGGTCGAAAAGAAGACGTGACCGCCGGGTTTCACAAGCTTTGCGCAGGCTCTGACCACCGATTGCGGGTCCGGCACGTGCTCCAGCATCTCCATACAGGTGACAACGTCGTAGCCCTGCGCCTGTTTTTCGGCATGCTCTTCGACCGTCTCCTGCACGTAGTCGACCTGCACGCCCGACTCCAGCGCGTGCAGACGCGCAACCTGCAACGGCTCCGCGCCCATATCCAACCCGGTCACCTGCGCACCCTCTTTGGCCATGCTCTCGGCGAGAATACCGCCGCCGCAGCCGACATCCAGCACGCGCTTGCCAAACAGGCCGCCAGCATGTTCGGCGATATAGCCGAGGCGCAGCGGGTTAATACGGTGTAAAGGTTTAAATTCGCCTTCTGTGTCCCACCAGCGTGAAGCGACGGCTTCAAACTTGGCGATTTCTGCATGATCAACGTTCTGAGTAACCGACGGTTTTTCGGCATTCATGGGCGCATTTACTCCTCTCTCAATAAGACCTGTGAGTATATCAGGCCAACGGCATGAATAAACCTTTGCCGGGGTGTTATAGGTTTACCTGTATCAAACCGGTTGTGTTATAATTTGCGACCTTTGAATCCGGGATACAGTAGAGGGATAGCGGTTAGATGAGCGACCTTGCGAGAGAAATTACACCGGTTAACATCGAGGAAGAGCTGAAGAGCTCCTATCTGGACTATGCGATGTCGGTCATTGTTGGCCGTGCGCTTCCGGATGTCCGAGATGGCCTGAAACCGGTTCACCGTCGCGTACTTTACGCCATGAACGTATTGGGCAATGACTGGAATAAAGCCTACAAAAAATCTGCCCGTGTCGTTGGTGACGTAATCGGTAAGTACCATCCCCATGGTGATTCCGCGGTGTATGACACCATTGTTCGTATGGCACAGCCGTTTTCGCTGCGTTATATGCTGGTCGACGGCCAGGGGAACTTCGGTTCCATCGATGGCGACTCCGCCGCGGCAATGCGTTATACGGAAATCCGCCTGGCGAAAATCGCCCATGAGCTGATGGCCGATCTGGAAAAAGAGACCGTTGATTACGTTGATAACTACGACGGCACTGAGCGAATCCCAGATGTGATGCCAACCAAGATCCCGAACCTGCTGGTTAACGGCGCTTCCGGGATCGCTGTCGGTATGGCGACCAACATTCCGCCGCACAACCTGACGGAAGTGATCAACGGCTGCCTGGCCTATATCGATAATGAAGAGATCAGCATTGAAGAGCTGATGACCCATATTCCGGGGCCGGACTTCCCGACCGCCGCGATCATCAATGGTCGCCGTGGGATCGAAGAAGCCTACCGCACCGGTCGCGGCAAAATCTATATTCGCGCCCGCGCGGAAGTGGAAACCGACGCGAAAAACGGCCGCGAAACGATCATCGTGCATGAGATTCCCTACCAGGTGAACAAAGCGCGCCTGATTGAGAAGATTGCCGAGCTGGTCAAAGAGAAACGCGTTGAAGGTATCAGCGCGCTGCGCGACGAGTCTGATAAAGACGGTATGCGCATCGTGATTGAAGTGAAGCGCGATGCCGTCGGTGAAGTAGTGCTGAATAACCTCTACTCCCAGACGCAGCTGCAGGTCTCCTTCGGTATCAACATGGTTGCGCTGCACCATGGCCAGCCGAAGATCATGCCGCTGAAAGATATCCTGGCCGCGTTTGTGCGCCACCGCCGTGAAGTGGTGACGCGCCGTACTATTTTCGAACTGCGTAAAGCCCGTGACCGTGCGCACATCCTTGAAGCGCTTGCTGTTGCGCTGGCGAACATCGACCCGATCATTGAACTGATCCGTCGTGCGCCGACGCCGGCCGAAGCGAAAGCGGGCCTGATCGCGCAGCCGTGGGCTCTGGGCAACGTCTCTGCGATGCTGGAGCGTGCCGGTGATGACGCCGCGCGTCCTGAGTGGCTGGAGCCGGAGTTCGGTATTCGTGATGGTCAATACTACCTGACCGAACAGCAGGCACAGGCGATTCTGGATCTGCGTCTGCAGAAACTGACCGGCCTTGAGCATGAAAAACTGCTCGAAGAGTACAAAGAGCTGCTGGAGCAGATCGCTGAATTGCTGCACATCCTCGGTAGCGCTGAGCGCCTGATGGAAGTTATCCGCGAGGAGCTTGAGCTGGTTCGCGAGCAGTTTGGCGACGAGCGCCGCACCGAAATTACCGCTAACACCGCAGATATCAACATTGAAGACCTGATCAACCAGGAAGATGTTGTGGTGACGCTGTCGCATCAGGGCTACGTGAAGTATCAGCCGCTGACCGATTACGAAGCGCAGCGTCGCGGTGGGAAAGGGAAATCTGCCGCGCGCATTAAAGAAGAGGACTTCATCGACCGTCTGCTGGTGGCCAACACCCACGACACGATCCTCTGCTTCTCCAGCCGTGGCCGTCTCTACTGGATGAAGGTCTACCAGCTGCCGGAAGCGAGCCGTGGCGCGCGCGGTCGTCCGATCGTCAACCTGCTGCCGCTGGAGCCGAACGAGCGTATTACCGCCATTCTGCCGGTACGTGAATATGAAGAGGGCGTGAACGTCTTTATGGCGACCGCCAGCGGTACCGTGAAGAAAACCGCGCTCACCGAGTTCAGCCGTCCGCGCTCTGCCGGTATTATCGCCGTCAATCTGAACGAAGGCGATGAGCTGATTGGCGTAAACCTGACCGACGGCAGCGACGACGTGATGCTCTTCTCCGCCGCCGGTAAAGTGGTGCGCTTTAAAGAGAGCGCCGTGCGTGCGATGGGTCGTACCGCGACCGGCGTGCGCGGTATTCGCCTGGCGGAAAAAGACAGCGTAGTTTCGCTGATCGTGCCGCGCGGCGAAGGCGCAATCCTGACGGTGACGCAGAACGGTTACGGTAAACGTACTGCGGAAGCGGAGTACCCGACCAAATCCCGTGGTACGCAGGGCGTTATCTCTATCAAGGTGACCGAGCGTAACGGTTCCGTGGTCGGCGCGGTCCAGGTCGATGATTGCGATCAGATCATGATGATCACCGATGCCGGTACGCTGGTGCGTACTCGCGTGTCGGAGATCAGCGTGGTGGGTCGTAACACCCAGGGCGTGATCCTGATCCGCACCGCGGAAGATGAAAACGTGGTGGGTCTGCAGCGTGTCGCTGAGCCGGTGGATGATGAAGAGCTTGACTCCATCGACGGCAGCGTTGCGGAAGGCGATGAGGACATCGCGCCGGAAGTCGATACTGACGACGACGCGGCGGACGACGAAGACGCCGAGTAATGCGTTATAAAGGGCCGGGTTTCCGGCCCTTTTTCATTGCCTTGCGGCATCTGCGATTTATCGCTACTTTAAGCACACTCTTTTTTAACTTCCTTGTGGCGGAGTTTCCCCAGGTTGAAATACCTCGTCTCTTTTCGCAGTACCCTGAAAGTCTCCCGCTATCTGTTCAGGGCGCTGGCGCTATTACTCTGGCTGTTAATTGCCTTTTTTTCCGTCTTTTACATCGTTAATGCCCTGCATGACAAAGAGTCGGAGATCCGCCAGGAGTTCAACCTCAGTTCCGATCAGGCGCAGCGCTATATTCAGCGCACCTCTGATGTGATGAAGGAGCTGAAGTATATTGCTGAAAATCGCCTGACGGCGGACAACGGCATCCTGACGTCGCGCTCCCGCGGCGATAAAACCGACGTGCCGGCCTTCTTGCCGCTCTTTCCTGATTCCGACTGCTCGGCGATGGGCAGCGCCTGGCGCGGCTCGCTGGAGTCGCTGGCGTGGTTTATGCGCTACTGGCGCGATAATTTCTCCGCGGCGTACGATCTGAACCGCGTCTTTTTGATTGGTAGCGACAACCTCTGTATGGCCGATTTCGGCCTGCGCGATATGCCGGTCGAGCGCGATGACACGCTGAAGAGCCTGCATGAGCGGATCGTCAAATACCGTAATGCGCCGCAGGATGAGCGCAGCAACAACGTCTACTGGATGAGCCAGGGGCCGCGCCCGGGCATCGGCTATTTCTACGCGCTGACGCCGGTCTATCTCGGCAACCGCCTGCAGGCGCTGCTTGGCACCGAGCAGTCGATCCGGATGGAGAACTTCTTCACGCCGGGTACGCTGCCGATGGGTGTCACCATCCTTGATGAGAATGGTCATACCTTGCTTTCGCTGACCGGGCAGGAGAATGGCATTACCGCCGATCCGCGCTGGCTGCAGGAGCGCTCCTGGTTTGGGTACACCTCCGGTTTCCGTGAGCTGATCCTCAAGAAGACGCTGCCGCCATCCTCCCTGAGCGTGGTCTACTCCGTGCCGGTGGATGTGGTGCTGGAGCGCATCCGCATGCTGATCCTCAACGCGGTGCTGCTTAATGTGCTGGTCGGGGTAGCGCTGTTTACCCTGGCGCGCCTCTATGAGCGGCGCATATTTATTCCGGCGGAGAACGATGCGCAGCGGCTTGAAGAGCATGAGCAGTTCAACCGTAAGATTGTCGCCTCCGCGCCGGTGGGGATCTGTATCCTGCGTACCCAGGATGGCACCAACATACTGAGTAACGAGCTGGCGCATAACTATCTCAATATGCTGACCCATGAGGATCGGCAAAGGCTGACGCAAATTATCTGCGGGCAGCAGGTTAACTTTGTCGATGTGTTAACCAGCAACAACACCAACCTGCAAATCAGCTTTGTGCATTCGCGCTATCGCAATGAGAACGTGGCGATCTGCGTGCTGGTGGATGTCTCCGCCCGCGTCAAAATGGAGGAGTCGCTGCAGGAGATGGCGCAGGCGGCGGAGCAGGCGAGCCAGTCGAAGTCGATGTTCCTCGCGACGGTCAGCCATGAGCTGCGCACACCGCTGTACGGCATTATCGGTAACCTCGATCTGTTGCAGACCAAAGAGCTGCCGAAAGGGGTCGACCGACTGGTTACCGCGATGAACAACTCCTCGAGCCTGCTGCTGAAGATCATCAGCGACATTCTCGACTTCTCGAAAATTGAGTCCGAACAGCTGAAGATTGAGCCGCGCGAGTTCTCGCCGCGCGAAGTGATGAGCCATATCACCGCCAACTATCTGCCGCTGGTGGTGCGCAAACAGCTCGGGCTTTACTGCTTTATCGAGCCGGATGTGCCGCTGGCGATTAATGGCGATCCGATGCGCCTGCAACAGGTGATTTCCAACCTGTTAAGTAATGCGATTAAGTTCACCGATATGGGCTGCATCGTGCTGCATGTGCAGTGTGATATGGAGTATCTCAGCATTCGCGTGCGTGACACCGGGGTCGGTATTCCGGGCAAAGAGGTGGTGCGCTTATTCGATCCCTTCTTCCAGGTCGGCACCGGCGTACAGCGTAACTTCCAGGGCACCGGGCTGGGGCTGGCAATCTGTGAAAAGCTGGTCAACATGATGGATGGCGATATCGCCGTCGATACGGAGCCGGGCATGGGCAGCCAGTTCACCATCCGCATTCCCCTCTATAGCGCGGTGCCAACGGCGCAGGCCGACGTGGATGGGCTGGCGGAAACCTGCTGCTGGCTGGCGGTGCGCAACGCCTGGCTGTCGGAGTATCTGCATAACCTGCTGGAGTGGAATGGTATTCAGGTTAAACAGTATGACGGCCATGAGTTGGGCAATCAGGATACGCTGATCACCGACGATGAGCTGCCGCAGCCCTGGACCGGGCGCGCGGCGATCATCTTCTCCCGCCGACATATTGGTATTCCGCTTGAGCGCGCGCCGGGCGAGTGGCTGCACAGCGTCGCCTCGCCGCACGATCTGCTGGCGCTGCTGGGCCGTATCTATCGCGTTCAGGTGATTGAGCCACAGGCAGCTAACGCCTTAACATCGGATTCCGGTGAGATGGAGAATAACGAGGATATGATGATCCTCGTGGTGGACGATCATCCTATCAACCGCCGTCTGCTGGCCGATCAGCTGGGATCGCTTGGCTATCAGTGTAAAACCGCCAATGACGGTGTCGATGCGCTCAATGTGTTGAGTAAGAACCCGATCGATATTGTGCTCAGTGACGTGAACATGCCGAATATGGATGGTTACCGTCTGACGCAGCGCATTCGTCAGCTTGGGCTGACGTTGCCGGTGATTGGCGTAACGGCGAACGCTCTGGCGGAAGAGAAGCAGCGCTGTCTGGAGTCGGGTATGGATAGCTGTCTGTCGAAGCCGGTAACGCTGGATGTGCTGAAGCAGACGCTGGCTGCATACGCCGCGCGGGTGAGAAAAAGCAGGAAGTAGGGCTAAGAAAAACGAACCCCGGCGAGTGCCGGGGTTACGGGGATTACTCTTTTTCCGTCTGGGTGAGCGTCACGGAAGAGAGGTAGTTCAGCAGGGCGATATCGTTATCGACACCCAGTTTCATCATCGCTGATTTCTTCTGGCTGCTGATGGTCTTAATGCTGCGGTTCAGCTTCTTGGCAATCTCCGTCACCAGGAAACCTTCTGCAAACAGGCGCAGCACTTCACTCTCTTTCGGCGACAGGCGTTTATCGCCATAACCACCGGCGCTGATCTTCTCCAGCAGACGGGAGACACTCTCCGGGGTGAACTTCTTACCCTTTTGCAGTGCCGCCAGCGCTTTCGGCAGATCGGTCGGCGCGCCCTGTTTCAGCACGATACCTTCGATATCGAGATCCAGAACGGCGCTGAGGATTGCCGGGTTATTATTCATGGTAAGCACAATAATCGACAGCGCCGGGAAATGGCGCTTGATGTATTTGATCAGCGTAATGCCATCGCCGTATTTGTCGCCCGGCATTGACAGATCGGTGATCAATACATTGGCCTCAAGTTTCGGCAGGTTGTTGATAAGCGCTGTAGAGTCTTCAAATTCACCGACTACATTTACCCATTCGATCTGTTCAAGTGACTTGCGAATACCGAACAGTACAATCGGATGGTCATCGGCAATAATTACGTTCATATTGTTCATGTATTAGGCTACCTTGCTACAGCAAGCTTTTGACGTAAGCGTCAATGTCGCTGATGTAATTTTCTATGCCTGGAGCATCACTCTCGCGAATTAATTGCTCCAGCGTTTCACACAACTGCTTACCAGGTACCAGATTAAGCATGGCAAACACCCCCTTAAGGCGGTGGGCCGTCTGTGCCAGCGCAGCGAAATCGCGCGAAGCCGATTCAGTATACAACCTCTTAACATCATCGGGAACTGTGTCGACAAACAGCGCGTAATAGCCGCTGGCATGGAGTTCGGCATTCTCATCGCCGCCTAAAGGCGACTCCGTGACTTCCTCCTGCGCCAGCTGCTCCTCAATGAGCTGCAATATTGCTCCCTGCATTGCGTTGCTCATATTAAAATTGACGCGCAACTGGCCTGGACCAATTTTCCGCACGCCGACCTCATCATCGCTTAAAAGCAATCCTGAAGCTGTAAGATTTGACGGATTATCTGTTAAAAAGAGATCGTATTCTTGATTTGATAATCGTTCATCGGGCGAAATGCAGCTCGCCCCCCAATTCTCAAGCTGACGCACCACAATATTACGAATTTCGTTCGACGTAATATCAATCATCGCCACCACATCATCGAGCAATTTCTCTTCGCTCTCGCCCTGCTGCGCGCGTACGGCCATTTTCACATGCAGAGAGTAGCGGGTGCCGAGATCTTCACGCGCTTTAATATTGAGATGTCCGCCCAGTTTACGGGCCAACTGATCGCAAAGCCAGAAGGTGAGGGCATTTGCCTTGCCAAACTGATCGCCCTGCGTTTCGTTAAGGAACGGGAAGTGCAGATTATCAATCTCGCTGGCGTTAACGCCGACGCCGGTATCAAGGATACGGAAGGTCAGCCGGTCATCTGCGGATTCGTCCATGCTCACTTCGAGGGTGATTTTGCCCATCTGCGTGGTGGTCACCGCATACTGAATCAGCAGCAGCATGATGCGACGCAGCGCATCGCGATCGCCATGACGCTCCTCATTCGCCGGAAGATGGTTGTTGATAAGCAACTGCAACCCTTTGCGCTTGATCACCGGCAGCACTTCCGGCACCACTTCATCAATCAGATCCTGAATGGAGAAGAGGGAAGAGGAGCCTTTCCAGGTATCATTCTCCAGCATGTTTGCCAGCTGGAGTTCATCCACCAGCTGCACCAGTCGGTCGGCGTGATCGGCAAGGCGGTTAGCTTCGTTGCTCTCAATCGCCGCTGCGTCACCGGCCAGTGCTTTCACCGGCTGTTTGAGCGCCTCGGCGAGATTATTCATAAACGCCGCGCGACCCTGCTGGTTCTTCTCATACAGCCGTTGCGCCTGCTTGAGCTTCTTGTTGACCAGCACTTCGCGATCCTGGTCGCGAATAATAAAGATCTGCGTACGCGACGCCACCTGGCTGCGGAACTGGCGGATCTCATAGAGCTCGTTGTTGATGGTCGCCTGGATCACGCCCTGGTGCTGATCCGCCATTGCGGTAATGTTCTGCAAATTGAGGTGCGGCAGCAGGTGGTCGGCAATTTTATTACTCAGCACCGTGCGGTTGGCTTCCTGATCGTGAACCAGCAGACCCAGCGGCAGCAGAGAGACAATCTCTTCATTAAAGGCGCGCAGCACGCGCAGCTCATTATTCGCGCCCGGTGTCGCGAGCGTATCGCTCTTGCGCCCCGGCATCTGGCGAAAGGTGGTGTAACCAAACAGCGCCAGCGCCAGCAGACCAATATTCAGCAGCAGCGGCAGCAGAACGTTTTGCAGGGTATCAAGCAGCAGTGTGCCGAACGGCACTTGCCACACCAGGCGTAAACCGGTGCCGTTTAGCGCAGAGGAGATCTCAATGCGCGAGCTGTTGAAGTTTACTGAGACGCTGTCGGTGTTCTCTTTATCCTGCGCGCGTGCGCTGCCCGGCGCGGTATCGGGATCGAGGCGGAAGCTGTCCAGCGTCATGCCGGGCGGAATCAAATCATTGATTGGCAGATCGAAGGCGACAACGGTCGCCAGATGGCCTGGCTGGTTAAAGGTGGTGCGCAGCGTAAAGTAGTGGCCATTCTGCCAGGCAAGACGGCGCAGCGAGGAGAAGCTTTCGCGCTCATCAAGGGCGTTCGCCTGCTGGAGCATCTCCGCGCGGCGGGTATCGACGATATTGCTGATCATCGAATCTTTAAAACCGGAGGTAAGATCCTTAAGCGGCAGCGTCGAGATAAGGATCATGCTGTTATCCTGGCCGTTAAGGTAGTACATCGACCACGGCACGGTTTCCGCGCCCCACAGCGTATCAAGATAGGTCGAAATACGCTGGGTCATCTCCAGCGTCGAACTGTCATGGGAGCCGAAAATCAGCGCTTCTGTCTTGCGGCGCGGTTTTTCGAGGTAGTAGACGTCCTGCTTTAAACGCGTCTCCTGCAGCCCTTCACCGGAGGAGGCGGGGGCGGCAGCGATATTGTCGTAAATCTGCCAGGTCGCATAGCGCCAGATATCGATGCGCTTATGAATGGCATGGGTGGTATCAACAATTTGATAACTTTTGTCCTTCAGCCACGCGTTGACCGCGCTCTGGATCATCACGCCCATGGTGACCAGCAGGACAATAATCAATAAAAGGAAGTAACGGGTAATGTTGCCCGGTATCAGGGAAAATTTGCCAGGAATCATTGTGTCCGATTGACTCATTCGTGTGTGTAACCCGTTATGACAACACGGCTGATAACTTTCAGCCTGCGCTGAGACAATGTTGCTGCCATGCCGTTAGCGTCGCGTTTGGGGGGCCGCGGGCGTAAAGGTAGTGTGCTGCAGAGTAATGTTCAGCAGGCAGTATATCGGTAAATGGGTGAATTTCCAGACTCTCTTTTCAGGAAATGCCTGGAGAGTGCATGAATATGCACTCTTTACCTGAAGCGCAGGAAAAATGTACAGATGCGCAGCGCTGCAGGCCTATTTACCGTCTCGTCAGTAAAATATCGCACGAAATAACAAGATATTAACTTTCTAAATATGTTTAAGGATCAACTCTGGTACGATAATTGATTAATTAATAGTCATTACAAATGGCGACTATATAAATCTTAAGTATCAACTGATGTAAAGAAAGGTAAAAAAAAACCGAATGCAGGGCATTCGGTTTGAAGAGGGGTAAACAGACATTCAGATTCGAATGACGGTAATAAATAAAGTTAATGATGATAGCGTCGATTATTTTAGACACCAATTCTGCTTTCGGTTTGGCATTCAGTGCTCTCATTTTAAATTTTAGTAAGTTGCTGTTTTTATAAGTAAAGAACTGTATTCCATCCGCTGTTTTTCTTATTTATTGGCTTTTAGTGCTTTCAAAAAGTTCCCGCAAAATTACAAATGGAAACATTTAGCTTTAGATATGAAACATCTTCAAAGTTTTCGTATCATATTCCTGTTGGATTATTTTTGATTTTTGCGCACAATGAATCGCCAGCTGATTTGAGGGTTAATCAGCATGCAGTGGCAATAAAAATGCATATAACAGAGGGTTAATAAAATGAAAGTTAAAGTTCTGTCCCTCCTGGTACCGGCTCTGCTGGTAGCGGGCGCAGCAAATGCGGCTGAAGTTTATAATAAAGACGGCAACAAATTAGATCTCTACGGTAAAGTAGACGGCCTGCACTATTTTTCTGACGACAACGGCTCCGATGGCGATAAGAGCTATGTACGTTTTGGCTTCAAGGGCGAAACCCAGGTTAACGACCAGGTAACCGGCTACGGTCAGTGGGAATACAACGTTCAGGCGAACAGCTCAGAAAATGAGAGCGATCAGGCATGGACCCGTCTGGCCTTCGCAGGTATCCGCGTAGCTAACACCGGTTCGTTCGACTACGGTCGTAACTACGGCATCATCTATGACGTGACCTCCTGGACCGACGTCCTGCCGGAGTTCGGCGGCGACACCTATGGCGCAGATAACTTCATGCAGTCTCGTGCCAACGGTGTAGCAACTTACCGTAACACCGACTTCTTCGGTCTGGTTGATGGCCTGAACTTTGCTCTGCAGTACCAGGGTAAAAATGGCAGCGTCAGCGGTGAAAACACCAATGGCCGTAGCCTGCTGGACCAGAACGGTGACGGTTACGGCGCGTCTCTGACCTACGATCTGGGCGAAGGCTTCAGCGTTGGTGGCGCAATGTCCTCCTCTAAACGTACTGCCGATCAGAACAGCATCAATGCGAACCTGTACGGTGACGGCGACCGTGCTGAAGTTTACAGCGGCGGCCTGAAATACGATGCCAACAACGTTTACCTGGCAGCACAGTACTCTCAGACTTACAACGCGACCCGTTTCGGTACCTCTAACGGCCGTACCCCAAGCTCTGCTTTCGGCTTTGCCAACAAAGCGCAGAACTTCGAAGTGGTTGCACAGTACCAGTTCGACTTCGGTCTGCGTCCGTCCATCGCTTACCTGCAGTCCAAAGGTAAGGACATCACCAACAACACCGGTACTGCTAACTTCGGCGACCAGGATCTGGTGAAATATGTTGATGTTGGCGCGACTTACTACTTCAACAAAAACATGTCCACCTATGTTGATTACAAAATCAACCTGCTGGACGACAACACCTTTACCCGCGCGGCCGGTATTGCTACCGACGACATCGTTGGCCTGGGCCTGGTTTACCAGTTCTAAGTCTGCAACAACGCGTATTGTAGGGGCCGCAAGGCCCCTTTTTTATTGCCTGTTTCGGGCAAATCCCTTTTTCGTGTACGCTTGCGCCAGCAAGGAGATAACAACTATGGCGATCGCTTCTCTTCGTGCCGCGCTGATGGCGGCACTTTTTCTGTTAGCCGGCTGCGACACGGCAAGCCAGGCCACACCGACGGTGCTTGAAGGTAAAACCATGGGCACCTCCTGGCGCGTCAGCGTGGTAGATATCACGCCGCAGCAGGCGGCAGCACTACAAAAGAAAATCCAGGCGCAGCTTGATGGCGACGACTGGCTGATGTCGACATGGAAAAAAGATTCAGCGCTGATGCGCTTTAACCGCAGCAGCAGCACCGCGCCGTGGCCGGTCAGCGAAGCGATGGCGGATATTGTCACCACCTCGCTGCGCGTCGGGGAAAAAACCGATGGCGTGATGGATATTACCGTTGGACCGCTGGTGAATTTATGGGGTTTTGGCCCCGATCAGCAGCCGGTCAAGACGCCAACGCAGGCGCAGATCGACGCGGCGAAAGCGCGTACCGGGCTGCAACATCTCACGGTAATCAATCGCGCCGGTGAACAGTTCCTGCAAAAAGATCTGCCCGATCTCTATGTCGATCTCTCGACGGTTGGCGAAGGTTACGCCGCCGATCATCTGTCGCACTTAATGGAACGAGAGGGGATTGGCCGCTATCTGGTCTCCGTCGGCGGCGCCCTGGTCAGCCGCGGGATGAATGGTAAAGGGCTGCCGTGGCGTGTGGCGGTACAGAAGCCAACGGATCGCGAAAACGCCGTCGAGGCGGTGGTCGATATTAATGGTCACGGCATCAGCACCTCCGGCAGCTATCGCAACTACTATGAGCTGGACGGTAAACGCATCTCTCACGTCATCGATCCGCGCAGCGGGCGACCAATCGATCACAAACTGGTGTCGGTGACGGTGATCTCGCCGACCGCGCTGGAAGCGGATGCCTGGGATACGGGCCTGATGGTGCTCGGCACCGAGCGGGCGAAAGAGGTAGTGAGGCGCGAAGGGCTGGCGGTGATGATGATCATGAAGGAGGGGGATGGCTTCACGACCTGGATGTCGCCGCAGTTCTCCGCCTTCCTGGTGAAGGATAAAAATTAAAGCGCAAGATTGCGGGTGTTTGCGCGCGCGCTAACCGCCACAGTAAGGCTAAGCTTAGATAAGGAGCCTGCGATGAACAATGCGATGTTAACCGATGATCAATGCTGGCAGGCGGTGCTGGCGCGCGACCCAAACGCCGACGGTCAGTTTGTCTTTGCCGTGCTGACCACGGCGATTTTTTGCCGCCCCTCCTGCACAGCGCGGCGCGCCCTGCGCCAGAATGTGCGCTTCTATAAAGATGTCGCCAGTGCGCTGGAGGCGGGTTTTCGTCCCTGCAAACGCTGCCAGCCGGATAAAACACATCCGCAGCAGCAGCGGCTGGAGAAGGTCGCCGCCGCGTGCCGTTTGCTGGAGCAGGATCAACCCGTGACGCTGGCAGAACTTGCCGCGGCGGTTGCCATGAGCCCTTATCATTTCCACCGTCTGTTTAAAGCGGTGACCGGCGTGACGCCAAAAGCGTGGCAGCAGGCGTTTCGCGCCCGGCGCTTACGCGAAACACTGGCGAACAGCGAGACCATTACCGATGCGGTGCTGGCAGCCGGATTCCCGGACAGCAGCAGCTACTATCGAAACGCGGATGCGGCGCTTGGCATGACCGCGCGCGCCTTTCGCCGCGGCGGCTCGTACTGCCCGGTCTGGTTTACCCTGACAAACTGTACGCTGGGCCGCTGCCTGGTGGCGGAGAGCGAACGCGGGATCTGCGCCGTGCTCTTGGCCCAGAGTGATGACGCATTACTGGCGCAACTCAGCAACCTGTTTCCGCATGCCCGCCAGGCAGAAGATGATCCACAATTTACTGCGCGCGTGCAGCAGGTGATTGCGCATGTAGAGAGACCCGATTCGCCCTTTACCCTGCCGCTCGATTTACGCGGCACCGCGTTTCAGCTGCAGGTGTGGCAAGCGCTGCGCCAGATCCCGGCAGGGGAGAGGGTCAGCTACCAGGCACTGGCGCAGAGTATTGGCAAGCCCGGCGCGGTCAGAGCCGTCGCCAGCGCCTGTGGGGCGAATAAGCTGGCGGTTATTGTTCCCTGCCATCGCGTGGTGCGCCAGAGCGGGGCACTCTCCGGCTACCGCTGGGGAGCCGAGCGCAAAGCGCAGTTACTGGCGCGCGAAGCTAATCAACAGGAGACCTGATGCTCGATCTGTTTGCCGATGAACAACCGTGGCAGGAGCCGCTGGCGCCGGGCGCCGTGGTACTGCGCCGCTTTGCCCTTGCGCACAGCGAGGCGCTGATGCGCGGTATCGCCGATGTGGTCAGCGTTGCACCGCTGCGCCATATGGTGACGCCCGGCGGTTACACCATGTCCGTTGCCATGACCAACTGTGGGCAGCTTGGCTGGACGACGGACAAGCGCGGCTATCTTTACGATGCCGCCGATCCGCAGACGCAGCGCCCATGGCCCGCCATGCCGCAGGCCTTTGTGACGCTCTACAACGCGGCAAGCGCCGCTGCCGGCTACCACGACTTCCGCCCGGATGCCTGCCTTATCAACCGTTATGCGCCGGGAGCCAAACTTTCGCTGCATCAGGATAAGGACGAGCCGGATCTGCGTGCGCCGATTGTCTCTGTTTCGCTCGGTCTGCCGGCAGTCTTCCAGTTCGGCGGGCTGAAACGCAGCGATCCGTTGCAGCGGCTGCTGCTGGAGCATGGCGATGTGGTGGTGTGGGGCGGGGAGTCGCGCCTCTTTTATCACGGCATTGCGCCACTGAAGCCGGGCTACCATCCCCTGACCGGCGAGTGTCGCTATAACCTCACTTTTCGCCAGGCAGGCAATAGCGAACAAAAATAAGAATTATTCTTGATGAAAACAGGTAGCCGTTTAAACTGCTGGCTGTTTTTATTGACCGGATACGCTTATGGAACTTCTCCTTCTTGTCTGGCGGCAGTATCGCTGGCCGTTTGTGGCAGTACTGGCGCTGTCGCTTGCCAGCGCGGCAATGGGCATCGGCCTTATTGCCTTTATTAACCAGCGCCTGATTGAATCTGTCGATCTCTCTGTTGCCGTGCTGCCGGAGTTCCTTGGCCTGCTGTTGTTGTTAATGGCCGTCACTCTCGGCTCGCAGCTGGCGCTGACAACACTGGGTCACCACTTTGTCTACCGCCTGCGTAGCGAATTTATCAAGCGTCTTCTGGATACGCCGATCGAGCGCATCGAACAGCTGGGCAGCGCCTCGCTGCTGGCCGGGCTGACCAGCGATGTGCGTAATATCACCATCGCCTTTGTGCGCCTGCCGGAACTGGTGCAGGGGATTATCCTCACCGTCGGCTCCTGCCTCTATCTCGCCATGCTTTCCGGCAAGATGTTGCTGATCACCGTTATCTGGATGGCGCTGACCATCTGGGGCGGGTTTATGCTGGTGTCGCGTGTCTATAGACATATGGCGACCCTGCGCGAGACGGAAGATAAGCTGTATGCCGATTTCCAGACGGTGCTTGAAGGGCGCAAAGAGCTTACGCTCAACCGCGAGCGCGCCGAGCATGTGTTTGAAAAGATGTACCTGCCGGATGCGCGCGAATACCGCCACCATATTATCCGCGCCGATACCTTCCATCTGAGCGCGGTGAACTGGTCGAACATCATGATGCTGGGCGCGATTGGCCTGGTGTTCTGGATGGCGAACGGGCTGGGCTGGGCGAATACCAATGTCGCGGCGACCTACTCGTTGACGCTGCTTTTTTTGCGCACGCCGCTACTCTCCGCCGTGGGCGCGCTGCCAACGCTGCTCACCGCCCAGGTGGCGTTTCGCAAACTCAAGCAGTTCGCGCTGGCACCATACCGCCCGGAGTTTCCGCGCCCGCAGGCCTTCCCCGGCTGGCAAACCCTTGAGCTGCGCAATGTCACCTTTAAATATCAGGATAATGACTTTGCCATCGGGCCAATCAATATGACCCTCACGCGCGGCGAACTGGTGTTTCTGATTGGCGGTAACGGCAGCGGGAAATCGACGCTGGCGATGCTGCTGACCGGCCTCTATCAGCCGCTCTCCGGCGAGATCCTGCTCGATGGCAAACCGATGGCGCAGGATAAACCGGAAGATTACCGCAAGCTCTTCTCGGCGGTGTTTACCGATGTCTGGCTGTTTGACGAACTGCTTGGCCCCGAAGGGCAGCAGGCCGATCCGGCGCTGGTGGCGAAGTGGCTGGAGCAGTTAAAGATGTCGCACAAGCTGGAACTGGAAAACGGCAAAATCCTCAACCTGAAGCTGTCGAAGGGGCAGAAGAAGCGCGTCGCGCTGCTGCTGGCGCTGGCGGAAGAGCGCGATATCCTGCTGCTGGATGAGTGGGCGGCAGATCAGGATCCGCACTTCAGGCGCGACTTCTACCAGGTGCTGTTGCCGCTGATGCAGCAGATGGGTAAAACCATCTTCGCCATCAGCCATGACGATCACTACTTTGTTCACGCCGATCGCCTGCTGGAGATGCGCAATGGCCACTTAAGCGAGCTGGAAGGTGAAGAGCGTCAGCTCGCCTCTCGCGACGCCGTTTCCCGCACTGCGTAACAACAACGCTCCCTGCTGAACCGGGGAGCGTTGCCGTTTTTTTATCCAAACAACCGCACCGTTGAGCCTTTTTTTAGCACCTGGCGCTATGCTTAAGGCTATTCCGCCCGGATGAGAGGGCGCTTTCGATTCAGGATTGTCATGCCGGTTATTAAAAAGAACAGTGTCAAACTGCGCGAAGAAGAGCGCGCGCGCCTTATCTGGTTGCTCACCACTCATAAAGCCCTGACCGCCACGCTGTTGGGCGAAATCACGCTGGTAGAGCAGGTGAACAGTGAAGTGCTCGATCAGCACCTGCTCGAAGTCCGCGCCCTCGCCGCACACCTGCCGCCGCCGGATCTGGCCGATACCCTCGAAGCGCTGCCGGTGGTTGAACGCCATGCGCTGTGGCGGGTGATTGAAGATGACAAGCGCGGCAAAGTGCTGCTCGAAGCCTCGGAAAATGTCTGGGACGATCTGATTGATGAGATGAGCGACCGCGCGCTGCTGGATGCGCTGGAAACCCTCAATATCGATGAGCAGATCTACCTGGTGCAGCACCTGCCGCGCAACCTGACCGGGCGCATGATGGCGACGCTGCCGCCGAAAGAGCGCGCGCGGGTGCGCCAGGTGATGCGCTATGGCAAAAACTGCGTCGGCGCGATCATGGAGTTTGAGGTGATCACCATCCGCGCCGAGGTGACGCTGGCCGCCGTTCAACGCTATTTACGCCGTCTGGGAAAGATGCCGGAAAACACCGACAAGCTGTTTGTGGTCGATCGCGATAACCGCCTTGTTGGCGAGCTGACGCTGCAAACTCTGCTGCTTAATGCCACCAGTCGTGAAGTGGGCGAGGTGATGGAGAGCGATCCCGTCACCTTCCTGCCGGAAGAGGAGGCGGAGCGTGTCGCGCGCACCTTTGAGCGTGACAACCTGCTCAGCGCAGCTGTGGTGGACGAGAACGGCATTCTGATGGGGCGGCTGACCGTCGATGAGATCCTCGACGTGGTCTATGAAGAGACCGATAACGATATGCGCCAGATGGGCGGCCTGAGTACCGAAGAGGATGTGTTTGCCCCCGTCACCAAAGCGGTAAAGTCACGCTGGGCGTGGCTGGCGCTTAACCTCTGCACCGCCTTTATTGCCTCGCGGGTGATTGACGGTTTTGAACACACCATCTCGCAGCTGGTGGCGCTGGCCTCGTTGATGCCGATTGTCGCCGGTATTGGCGGTAACACCGGTAATCAGACCATCACCATGATTGTGCGTGCGCTGGCGCTGCAAAACATTCAGCCGGGCAACTTCTCGTTTCTTATTCTGCGCGAAATGGGCGTGGCATTAATCAATGGCGTGGTGTGGGGCGGCTTAATGGGCTGCATCACCTGGTGGCTGTATGGCGACCCGGCGCTGGGCGGCGTGATGATGTTGGCGATGGTGCTTAACCTGCTGATGGCGGCATTAATGGGTGTGCTGATCCCGATGCTGATGATCCGGCTGGGGCGCGACCCGGCGGTCGGCTCCAGCGTGATGATCACCGCCATTACCGACACCGGCGGCTTCTTTATTTTTCTTGGTCTGGCGACGCTGTTTTTGCTGTAAACAGCGACTTTTCCCGCCACTTCGCCGGCGTTATCGTCAGCGTCACCACTCCGGCAACCACGCCAATCGCCAGGTTGCCGGTGCTGACGGTGGCAATCACCGTTATCACCATCACCACGCTCTCGATGAAAGGCGCCTGCTTCAGGGTGCCAGGCTTGAGGCTTCCCCAGTTAAAGGTCTTGAAGGCGACAATCGCCATAATCCCGGCCAGCACCACCATCGGGATTTTCGCCATCACCTCGCTTAACGCCGTAACCAGCAGCAACAACACCAGCGCGGCGGCAACGGTTGAGAGGCGCGTGCGGCCTTTGCCCATCTCAACGTTAACGATGGTTTGACCAATCATCGCGCAGCCAGCAATGCCGCCGTAGAAACCGGCAAGGATATTGGCGATGCCAAGCCCGGTACTTTCGCGCCCTTTATTCGACGGCGTATGGGTTAAGTCATCAACCAGTTTGGCGGTCAGCAGCGACTCCATCAGCCCGACAAAGGCGATGCTCAGCGCGCAGGGCCAGATAATACTCAGCGTATGCAAATCAAACGGCACCAGCCATTCGGTCAACCCCGGCAGGCCGCCCTGCATCGGGCCTTCATCGCCGACGGTCGGTAATAGCTGACCGCTGAAGATGGTATAGGCGGTAAGCACGACAATCGCCACCAGCGGCGCGGGAACGCTTTTCAGCCAGCGCGGCAGCCACAGCACAATCAGCAGCGTCAGGGCGAAGAGCGCCAGAATAAGCGGATTTTTGCTCCAGAAGTGGGGCACCTGGGCAAAGAAGATCAGAATACCGAGGGCGTTAACAAACCCGGTCATCACCGCATGGGGAATAAAGCGCATCAGGCGCGCCATACCGGTCAGGCCAAAGATTATCTGGATCACGCCCGCCAGTAATACCGCAGGCAAAATGTATTCCACACCGTTCTGGTTGACCATTGGACCGATAACCAGCGCGACTGACCCGGCAGCTGCCGTTACCATCGCCGGGCGACCGCCGAGAATGGACATCGCGAAGCAGAGCACCACTGAGGCGATCAGGCTCACTTTCGGGTCAACACCAGCAATCACCGAGAAGGAGATCACTTCCGGGATCAGCGCCAGCGCAGTGATCACACCGGCTAAAATTTCACGTGTAAACAGCTTCGGCGAGCGCAGTACGGCGCTTACCTGAGAAGAGGAGGGGGTAGTGTTGTCGGTCATAACATTCCGCAAGTGGAGAGTGCCATAGAAGCAGAGGCAAACGGCATCCATGCGTTTGGCAAAGCGCAGGATAATAGCAGATTTACGCGTCAGGCGGGCAACAATTATTGTTAAAACTAATGCATAAAAGCAACTTATTAGTAACATTTATATAATTATTATTTAATGTTTAAACATTATTTAAATCTCGACTTTTAAGTGCTACGTTAGACGAGCTAACGACTTAACCCTCTATAAATGCGAATAAAGCAGCACTAAAAGTAAGGCAATATCATCATGAAAAGAATGACTGCCAGGCTGTTTTCGATGGCTGTCGGGCTTAATGCTGTCTCAAAAGCAGCAGATGCGTCCGCATCGAAAGAGCAGGAAACAGATGTGCTTTTAATCGGTGGTGGGATCATGAGTGCCACGTTGGGAACCTGGCTTTCGGATCTTGAACCGGACTGGTCAATTACGATGGTGGAGCGTCTCGACGCCCTGGCGCAAGAGAGTTCAAACGGCTGGAACAACGCCGGTACCGGGCATGCTGCCCTGATGGAACTCAACTACACCCCCCGCAGCGCGGACGGCTCTGTCAGCATTAAAAAAGCGATTGAGATCAACGAAGCGTTTCGCATCTCTCGCCAGTTCTGGGCGCACCAGGTAAAAAGCGGTGTGCTGCGCGACCCGCGCTCCTTTATCAATACCGTGCCGCATATGAGCCTCGTCTGGGGCGACGACAACGTCAACTTCCTGCGCGCGCGCTATAAAGCGTTGCAGCAGTGCTCCCTGTTTCGCGGCATGCGCTACTCCGAAGACCCTGAGCAGATCAAACAGTGGGCACCGCTGGTGATGGAAGGGCGCGATGCCACGCAAAAAATTGCCGCTACCCGCACAGAGATTGGCACTGATGTTAACTTTGGCGAGCTGACGCGCCAGATGATTGGCTCGCTGCAGAAGAAGGCGAACTTCGCCCTGCAACTGGCGACCGAAGTGCGCGGCTTAAAGCGTAATGCTGACCAGAGCTGGAGCGTGACGCTGCATAACCTGAACAGCGGCGCTGAGCAGGTGATCAAAGCGAAATTTATCTTTATCGGTGCCGGTGGCGCAGCGCTGAAGCTGTTACAGCAATCCGGCATTCCGGAAGCGGCCGATTACGCTGGCTTCCCGGTAGGCGGCCAGTTCCTGGTGGCGGAAGACCCGGCGGTGGTGAATCACCATCTGGCAAAAGTCTACGGTCAGGCGACCGTTGGCGCGCCGCCAATGTCGGTGCCGCATATCGATACGCGCATAATTGATGGCAAACGCGTGCTGCTCTTCGGGCCATTCGCCACCTTCTCGACGCGTTTTTTGAAAAACGGATCGCTGTGGGATCTGCTGCGCTCAACCAACTCATCCAATATTTTGCCGATGCTGACGGTCGGAATGACCAACTTCAGCCTGGTGAAATACCTGGTAAACCAGGTGCTGCAAAACGAGGATGACCGCTTTGATGCGCTGCGTGAATACTATCCGCTGGCGCAAAAAGAGGACTGGCGCTTGTGGCAGGCAGGGCAGCGGGTGCAGATTATCAAACGCGAAGCCGGGAAAGGCGGCGTGCTGCGTCTGGGCACCGAAGTGGTCAGCGACAAAGAGGGCACCATTGCCGCGCTGCTTGGCGCGTCGCCGGGTGCCTCAACCGCAGCACCGATCATGCTCGAGCTGATGGAGAAAGTGTTTACCGAGCGCTTCGCTTCAGAGGCCTGGCAAACTAAGCTGCGGGAGATTATTCCCTCGTTCGGTACCGAACTGAATGGCAATATCGAAGCCGCCGACGCCGAGCTGCGCTACACCAGCGAAATCCTCGGTCTGAAGTGCGACGAATCGATGGTGGCGGACATTACCCCGCCGGTGCAGAAGCCGGTGACGCAACCGCATCACGACGATGAGCAGGTTGCGGATATCGCGCTGTAATGCAAACAATCCCGGTCAGATGGCCGGGATTGTTCATCTCTATTCCTGCTCATCACCGTAATAGAGCTTACCGATTTTAATCAGCGGTCGGCCCTGGGATTTACGGTGCAGGTTGCTGTCGCGCAGGGAGTAGACGCAGCCGCAGTACTCCTGCTGGTAGAAGCGCTCCCGTTTGCTGATCTCAATCATCCTTGCCGAGCCGCCCTGTTTGCGCCAGTTGTAATCCCAGTAAACCATCTCCGGGTAGTGCCCCGCCGCGCGCTGGCCGCAGTCATTGATTTGCTGCATATTTTTCCAGCGAGAGATGCCCAGCGAACTGCTGATGGCTTTGAAGCCGTGCTCATGGGCATAGAGCGCCGTGCGCTCAAAGCGCATATCAAAACACATTGTGCAGCGCACGCCGCGCTCAGGCTCCCACTCCATCCCTTTCGCCCGCTCGAACCAGTTGTCGGTATCGTAATCCGCATCGACAAAGGGCACGCCGTGCTTCTCAGCAAAGCGGATATTCTCCTCTTTGCGCAGTTCATACTCTTTTTGCGGATGAATGTTCGGGTTATAGAAGAAGATGGTGTAGTCGATACCGGAAGCCTGGATCGCTTCCATCACTTCACCCGAGCAGGGCGCGCAGCAGGAGTGGAGCAGCAGTTTATCGGCACCGTTGGGCAGCTGGAGTTGTGGACGGTTTAAGTCGGACATAGGTTTCACTCATCATAACAGGCATGAATTTGTCTCTATGTTAACATCCTGATTACGAATTGCTTACCCGTTTACCGGAATAGAAGGGGTTTTGGCGGGCAAAAAAAAACAGCAAGTTAAAATAACTTGCTGTTTTTTCTCGTCTTGCCGGAATGAAGCAGGCAAGGCGGTGGGGAATTTTGGTCGGCACGAGAGGATTTGAACCTCCGACCCCTGACACCCCATGACAGTGCGCTACCAGGCTGCGCTACGTGCCGACATGTGGCGCTAATACTACCCGTTTCTTGCCTGATTGCAAGTACAGGGCAGGCTGAGTGATTCATAAATAATCAATCAGTTAGCGATAAACCGTTTTTCATCGGTCAGCACCTGCAGCAGTAAACTGAGCTGCGGTTTCTGATCGCGGATCTTCTCGCCCTGCGCATCCCAGGACTTATAGTTGCCGTTCTGATCGAGCACCAGCGTCATCTGCGGCGTGGTAATCGCCAGCGTATTGCTGTTAGCGGCGGTCACCCAGTTGTGGCGGCGCGTGGCGGTAAAGAGATCCTGACCCTGCGAATACTCATTAGCCGGCGTGCTGACATGCAGCAGACGCTGCATCAGAGTGGTCATCACATCCTGATGATCCGTCAGCCTGGTAATACGCTGCGCCGGCGTGCCCGGCCAGTGTACGACCAGCGGCACATGCAGGCGGCTGCGCGACCAGTCGAAGGTCGTGTCCTGCTGATCGGCCGGGATGCCGCGACCAGCGGTGATCACCACTACCGTGTTGTCCATTTTGCCGGAGGCGCGCAGCGCATCCAGCACGCGGGCAATCTGCGCATCGACATCGGCGGCAGCGCGGGTGTACTTACGTGCAAAGCCCGGTGTGTCGATGTCAAACGTCGCGGTACCGTTAAAGGAGACCCATGAGAACCAGCGGGTATCGTCCTGCGCATCATGGGACAGCCATTTGATCCACTGATCGGCCGTCTGCGCATCACTCTGGCTTTTCGCCGGCGGCAGCGAGAAATCTGACAGCAGCGCCTGGCGATTGAGCGGGCTGCTGAAGCCATCTGACGAGAAGAGACCCAGCTGATAACCCTGATGATTCAGTGCGGTGATCAGCGCGGGCGGAATGCGTGACGACATTACGCCATCCATATAGCTTGGCGAAATACCGTAGAAGAGGCCGAAGTAGCCATTATCCGCGTTATTCCCGGCGCTCATATGCTGGGTAAATTTAACGTTCTGCCCGGCAAAGCTCGCCAATTGCGGCATCTGTTTTTCATAACGGGCGTAGTTCAGCCCATCGACGGTAATCAGCAGCACATTCTGCCCGGAGCCCATATCGAGATAGCGCAGATCGCTTAACGGATACTGCACCGATACCGCTTCCGGATTGCCTTGCTCCACCAGGCGACGCTGGTAATCCTGCGCATCCAGCAGACCATGTTTTTCAAGGAAGCGGCGCGCGGTCATCGGGTAAGAGAGCGGCAGGTTGGCGCGCTGCATGGTGATCGGGCGATAGAAATTGGCGTCCGCCCAGATATACATCACGTGGGTGGCAATAAAGGAGACAAAAAAGAGGGCGGCCACCGGTTTGGCGAAGTGGCGGCGGCGCGTGAGGCTGCGCAGCTTCTGCCAGCTCCACGTCGCAAACAGCATCTCAATCAGCAAAATGACCGGCACGCTGATAAACATCAGCTGCCAGTCGCGGGCCATCTCGTTCTGATCGGGATTAATGACCAGTTCCCAGACCACCGGATTGAGGTGCAGGTGAAAACGGGTAAAGACTTCGCTGTCGATAAGCAGCAGCGTCATGCCTGCGGTGGCGAGGATCGCCGAGAGCACGCGCATCAGCCGCTGCGACATCACAATAAAGGTCAGCGGGAAGAGGATCAGCAGATAGGTGGCAAACACCACAAAGCTGAAGTGGCCCACCAGGCTCAGCCAGGAGTAAATACGCCCGGAAAGCGTGGTCGGCCAGTCGGCAACAAACAGGTAACGGCTACCGAGCACGATGGACAACAAAATGTTGAACAGCGCAAACCAGTGCCCCCAGCTCACCATCTGGGAGACTTTTTCACGGTAGCGTTGACGATTAGTCACCATAAACTGTTGTGATTTCCCTTAGTGCGCTTTGTCGTCGCCAATGGACGATTGCAGTGCCTTTGCGAAAGATGTCGCGATGGCCTGACGCTGCGCGGGGGCGACGCTGCTGTTAATCAGGTTGGTCACCATATTGCCCAGCACCATCAAAGAGAGGTCGGCCGGTGCTTTGTGTTTTTCCAGTACGTTGGCCAGCTCACTGAGCAGTTGTTCAACGTGTTCATCACTGTAGCGGGAGATTTGTGGCATAAATCGAAATCAGTCTGTTCATGAAAGGGCAACATCTTACCGTAGGAAGAGCTTTTTTTCTGCTTTTTTATCAGCAGTTGCACCGCGGCGTTGGTGGTGGTTGAATACCGCCGGTCAAAAAGGAGAGTTTATCATGAGTCTGGACATCAACCAGATTGCCCTGCACCAGCTTATCAAGCGCGATGAGCAAACCCTTGAGCTGGTGCTGCGCGATTCTTTGCTCGAACCCACCCCGCCCGTCGAAGAGATGGTGGCGGAACTGCACCGGGTCTATAGCGCAAAAAATAAAGCCTATGGCCTGTTTAATGAAGAGAGCGAGCTGGCACAGGCGCTGCGTCTGCAACGTCAGGGCGAAGAGGAGTTTCTCGCCTTCAGCCGCGCGGCGACCGGGCGCTTACGTGATGAACTGGCGAAATACCCCTTTGCCGACGGCGGTATTGTGCTGTTTTGCCACTACCGTTATCTGGCGGTGGAGTATCTGTTAGTGGCGGTGCTGAACAACTTAAGCAGCATGCGCGTCAATGAAAACCTCGATATCAGCTCGACGCATTATCTTGATATCAATCACGCCGATATCGTTGCGCGCGTCGACTTAACCGAGTGGGAAACTAACCCGGAGTCAACGCGTTACCTCACCTTCCTGAAAGGGCGGGTAGGGCGCAAGGTCGCGGATTTCTTTATGGATTTCCTTGGCGCCAGCGAAGGGCTGAATGCGAAAGCGCAGAACCGTGGGCTGCTGCAGGCAGTCGATGATTTTACTGCCCAGGCAGAGCTTGATAAATCCGAGCGTCAAACTGTTCGTCAGCAGGTCTACACCTACTGTAACGAGCAGTTGCAGGCGGGCGAGGAGATTGAGCTGGCGTCGCTCTCAAAAGAGCTGGCGGGCGTAAGCGAAGTGAGCTTTGAAGAGTTCACCGCAGGCCAGGGCTACGAGCTGGAAGAGAGCTTCCCGGCGGATCGCAGCACCCTGCGGCAGTTGACCAAATATGCCGGTAGCGGCGGCGGGTTGACCATCAATTTTGATGCGCTGCTGCTTGGCGAGCGTATCTTCTGGGATCCGGCTACAGACACGCTGACCATCAAAGGTACGCCGCCGAACCTGCGCGATCAGCTGCAGCGTCGGCTGAGCGGCGGAAAATAGGCCATAAAAAAACCCCGCCGGAGCGGGGTTTTTTCTTCAACTTGTCAGCGATTACGCGCGAACGAAGTCGATGTGAGTCAGTTTCGGCTTGAACGGGTGACGCTGAACAGCCTGAATCTTAACTTTAACTTCTTTGCCATCGAGAGCCAGGGTCAGAACGTCGCTGTAGAAACCAGGCTTAGTCTGCATGTTCCACACTTTGTCGTGATCCAGTTCGATAGCAACCGGCGCTTCAGTTCCACCGTAGACGATAGCCGGGAACTTGTTCGCGGTGCGCAGGCGGCGGCTCGCACCCTTACCCTGCTCATTACGTACTTCTGCGTTAATAGTAAACATTTGAATCTCTCTTAAATAAATCCTGTTACAGGCGACCCAGCAACAGGCAGATGATCGGCTTTGCGGATGCAAAAGCGGGCGGTATTCTATCCCCTAATGATTGATACAGCAATCAAAAGTGCGCTTAGCCGCGCAATTCATGCGCCCGGCGAAAGCGACCTTCGTAATCAAACACTTTTTCCCGCACCTGCCAGTACTGCCCTTTCATACGTGCGACGACAAAATCGGGGTGACGCAGCAGCGCCTGCTGGGCGACGATATCCGCCGCCGCAATCCAGCGTAACGGCACGCCGGGCGTGCGGGTATGCGGGCGCATAAAGAGCTGCTCAAAGGCGGTGCGCTGCGCCGGGGTCTGCAGGCGAAAGCGCTCGCTGACATCGGCGCCATCTTCATCGTAATAGGTGATTTTAAGCCATTCGCCTTTCTCATCCGCGCCGTGCTGCAATGTCATGCCACTACAGCGCAGCACCAGCGCATCTTTCAACTTCAGCGCGGCTTTCAGCATATCGTCCGGGTCGACGAGAATCGCATCGCAGCTGCGGCAGCGGCGCGCGGCGATATCATTCTCCGCATTGCAGTGCGGGCAGTTTTTGAAGCGGAAACGGTAATCGCACTGCTCGCGATGCCCTTCATCATCTTCAAACCAGCCCTGGCAGCGGCGGCCAAAGTGCTCAATCAGCGTGCCGTCAGCGGTTGTTTTACCCCAGAAAGTATTAGCGAAGCCGCAGCCCGGGCAGAAGACCTGCACCGGCACGTTATCGCTTTTGCCTTTCGGCGCGCCAATCTCCGGGGCGTAGAGGTCGTGCGGGTTACCGGCGTAATCCAGAATCAGGCAGTCGGTTTTCCCCGGAGCCAGGCGCAGGCCGCGACCGACAATTTGCTGATAGAGGCTGACGGATTCCGTCGGGCGCAAAATGGCAATCAGATCGACATGCGGTGCATCAAAGCCGGTGGTCAGCACTGCGACGTTGACCAGAAAGCGGAACTGCTGCTGTTTGAAAGCCTCAATTAAGGCATCACGCTGCGGGCCGGGCGTTTCGCCGGTGATCAGCGCTGCGTCGTCCGCGGGCAGCAGGCCGGTGATTTCGCGGGCGTGCTCCACCGTGGCGGCAAAAATCATCGCCCCTTTGCGCGTCTGCGCAAACTCAACAATCTGGCTGACAATGTGCGGCGTAATGCGCTTCTGCTTCTTCAGTTCGCGGTTCAGCTCCGCTTCGCTGAACAGGCCGTTACTCTGCGTCTGTAAGCGGCTGAAATCGTACTGCACCACCGGCATATCCAGCCGCTCCGGCGGCGTCAGATAACCGTGTTTAATCATATAGCGCAGCGGCAGTTCATAAATACAGTCGCGGAACAGCGCTTTTTCATCGCCGCGTACCATGCCGTGATAGTGAAAGCGGTAAATCCACCCTTTACCAAGACGGAAGGGGGTTGCCGTCAGGCCGAGCAGGCGAATGCGCGGATTCACCTCCTTCAGATGGGAAAGAATTTGCTGATACTGGCTGTCGTCGTCATCGCTGATGCGATGGCACTCATCCACCACCAGCAGGGAGAACTCACCCTGGAACTGATCAAGGTTGCGCGCCACCGACTGCACGCTGCCAAACACCACTTTGCCGTGGCTCTGCTTGCGCTTCAGCCCGGCGGCAAAAATATCTGCATCCAGCCCAAGGGCGATATATTTGGCGTGGTTCTGCGCAACCAGCTCTTTCACATGTGCCAGCACCAGCACGCGACCACGTGCCAGCCGCGCCAGCTCGGCAATCACCAGGCTTTTCCCGGCGCCGGTTGGCAGCACAATCACTGCGGGTTCAGCGTGTTGACGAAAATGGGCGAGGGTGGCATCCACCGCTTCGCGTTGGTAGGGGCGTAGCGTAAAAGTCATTGTCTCAACGGCGTTACAGATTGACGGCAGACAGTATGCCACGAAACTTTGCTTTAAGCGGTTTATGATGCTCGTTATACTTCAGGCTGTTCATCTCTTTTGTGGGCGCATTGCCCCCATTCAGCACCATACAGGCTAGAAAATTTCATGCGACTTGATAAGTTTATCGCTCAGCAGCTTGGCGTCAGCCGCGCCATTTCCGGGCGCGAAATCCGCGGCAGCCGTGTTACGGTCAATGGCGAGATCGTTCGCGATGCCGCCTTTAAACTGCAACCGGAACACGAGGTTGAGTATAACGGCAATACCCTCGTTCAGCAGACCGGCCCGCGCTACTTTATGTTGCATAAACCGGAAGGGTACGTCTGTTCTACCGAAGATCCCGATCACCCGACGGTGCTCTACTTCCTCGACGAACCGGTCGCGCACAAGCTTCACGCCGCCGGGCGTCTCGATATCGACACCACCGGTCTGGTGCTGATGACCGATGATGGCCAGTGGTCGCACCGCATTACCTCGCCGCGCCATCACTGCGAAAAGACTTATCTGGTGACGCTGGAGTCGCCGGTTGCAGAGGATACCGCCGAGCAGTTCGCTCACGGCGTCCAGCTGCATAATGAAAAAGATCTCACCAAACCCGCCGTGCTGGAGGTGATTACGCCGACGCAGGTGCGCCTGACGATCAGCGAAGGGCGCTATCATCAGGTGAAGCGCATGTTTGCCGCCGTGGGCAACCACGTGGTCGGCCTGCATCGCGAACGCATTGGTGGCATCCGTCTGGATGACGACCTGGCGCCGGGTGAGTACCGCGCACTTACCGAGGATGAAATTGCCAGCGTTGGCATGCTCACCCGCTAACTTCAGGAGATTGCTGCCGTGACCAGCAGGCCACACTCATCACTGAGTATTGTCTTTATCCTTGGCCTGTTGGCCATGCTGATGCCGTTGTCGATTGATATGTATCTTCCCGCCTTGCCGGTGATTGCCGGGCAGTTCGGCGTACCGGCCGGCAGCGCGCAGATGACCCTGAGCAGCTATATTCTCGGCTTTGCCATCGGCCAGCTCTTCTATGGACCGATGGCAGACAGCATCGGGCGCAAGCCGGTGATCCTTGGCGGCACGCTGGTGTTCGCCGTGGCGGCGGTGGCCTGCGCGCTAGCGCAGAGTATCGAGCAGCTTATCTTTATGCGCTTTTTGCACGGCCTCGCCGCCGCGGCAGCCAGCGTGGTGATTAACGCCCTGATGCGTGATATCTACCCGCGCGAAGAGTTCTCACGCATGATGTCCTTTGTCATGCTGGTGACCACCATTGCGCCGCTGCTGGCACCGATGATTGGCGGCGCGGTGCTGATATGGTTCAACTGGCACGCCATCTTCTGGATCCTCGCGCTGGCGGCGCTGCTGGCATCAGGCATGATCGCCTTTTTCATCCGCGAAACGCTGCCGGTAGAGAAGCGGCATAAGTTCCATTTCCGCACCACCCTTGGCAACTTTGCCTCGCTGTTTCGCCACAAACGCGTGCTCAGCTATATGCTCGCCAGCGGCTTCAGCTTTGCCGGGATGTTCTCCTTCCTCAGCGCCGGGCCGTTTGTCTATATCGAAATTAACCACGTCTCGCCGCAGGATTTTGGCTACTACTTTGCACTCAATATTGTCTTCCTGTTCATTCTGACCATTATCAACGGCCGCTTTGTGCGCCGGGTTGGCGCGCTGAATATGTTCCGCAGCGGGTTGTGGATCCAGTTTGTGATGGCGTTATGGATGGTGGTGACCGCGCTGCTGGATGTTGGCTTCTGGGCGCTGGTGGTGGGTGTGGCGGCGTTTGTCGGCTGCGTCACGCTGGTGGCGTCGAACGCGATGGCGGTGATCCTCGACGAATTCCCGCATATGGCTGGCACCGCCTCATCGCTGGCGGGCACCTTCCGTTTTGGTATCGGGGCGATAGTTGGCGCGCTGCTGTCGCTGGCCACCTTCAACACCGCCTGGCCAATGATCTGGTCGATGACCTTCTGCGCCACCTGCTCGGTTCTCTTCTATCTCTATGCCAGCCGCACCAAAAAAGCGGCATAACCCCTCTCAACAGGGAGCGTAACCCGCTCCCTGCGTTGATGCATATCAAGCAAAAGCCGTTCTCTTTTTGGGCTTTTTGTTTCTTTTATGTAAAATCCTGTCGTGTAAAAAGTCACATCTTTGTAGTGAAAAAGGTTGAGTTAGATCTCATAAACGGGTACATATAGCCGAAAAGTTGGCCTGCCGACGCGTTCATAACATGCTGATAAAAGCGCGGCAAACCCACACACTACGCGGGGTGCAACCTTTTCTCTGCCACTGGCAGGATGAAATGTGAATAGTGTGTTAATCTAGATGTGAAATATTTGTGAAGTGAAAGTACTTCTGGGGAAAGAAAGTGAATACATTACAGCTCTCAATCATCCACCGTTTGCCCCAGTGCTATCGCTGGCGAGAGGGTTTTGCAGGTGCCAAAGTTGAACCGATTCCGCAAAATGGACATGCGGCGGATGACGCGCTGGTGGCATTAAAATTGCTCAGCCCGGACGGCGATAACGCCTGGCCGGTGATGCATAAACTCAGCCAGGCGCTCAGCGATATCGAAGTCGACTGCTCGGTGGTTGAGTGCGAAGGCGAGCCATGCCTTTTCGTTCACAGCCAGGATGAGTTTGCCGCGACCTGCCGCCTGAAAAACTTCGGCGTCGCTATCGCGGAACCTTTCTCCAATTACAATCCGTTCTGAACCTCAGCTCAGCGACAGCAGCTGGCGTGTATACGCCTGCTGAGGTTCGTCAAACACCCGCCGACACTCGCCCTGTTCCACCACTTCACCCTGTTTGAGCACAATCACCTGGTGGCAGAGGGTGCGCACCAGATGCAGATCGTGACTGATAAAGATATAGGCCAGCCGGTGCGTCTGCTGAAGCGACTTCAGGAGCGCGAGGATCTGCGCCTGCACGGTGCGGTCCAGCGATGAGGTTGGTTCATCCAGAATAATCAGCTCCGGCTTCATAATCAGCGCACGGGCAATGGCGATACGCTGGCGCTGGCCGCCGGAAAACTCCGCCGGATAACGCTGGCGTGTCTGCGCATCCAGCCCTACCTCCTGCATCACCTCGATCACCCGCTGCTCGCGGGCTTCGCGCGACAGCTCAGGCTGATGCACGCGTAGCCCCTCTTCGATAATCTGCTGCACATTGAGACGCGGATTCAGCGCCGAATTGGGATCCTGAAACACCACCTGAATCCGGTGGCGCACCGGCAGCATCTGCTTGCGGCTCCACTTATGCAGCGGTTTGCCGTCGAACAGAATCGTGCCCTCGGCGTTGACCAGCCGCAGCAGCGCAAGGCCGGTGGTGCTTTTCCCGGAGCCGGATTCACCCACCAGCCCCAGCGTTTCACCCGCTCGCAGGGTAAAGGAGATCCCTTTCACCACCGCGTTTTGCGCGACAACGCGGCGGAAAATGCCTTTACGCACCGGGAAGCTGACGCCGAGTTTCTCCACCTGCAACAGCGGCTGATCGACGGGCGGGAGCGGCACCGGCTCACCGTGCGGCTCGCTGTTGATCAGCTTTTGCGTATAGGGATGATTCGGCGCGCTGAACAGGGCTTGCGCACGGTTCTGCTCCACGCAGCGGCCGTTTTGCATCACCGCCACGTTATCCGCCAGCTTGCGCACAATGTTCAGGTTATGGGTGATAAACAGCAGCCCCATATTAAGCTCGTCGCGCAGCTCCCGCAGCAGGGTGAGGATCTGCGCCTGCACGGAGACGTCCAGCGCGGTGGTCGGTTCATCGGCAATCAACAGCTCGGGGCGCGTCAACAGCGCCATGGCGATCATCACACGCTGGCGCTCGCCGCCGGAGAGCTGATGAGGGAAGTCGCCGAGGCGGCTGCGCGCATTACGGATGCCGACGCGATCGAGGCAGTCGAGCATCTCGGCCCGCGCCGCTTCCCGGCGCATTCCCCGGTGCAGGGAGAGCACTTCATAAAGCTGCTTTTCCAGCGTATGCAGCGGATTGAGTGAGACCATCGGCTCCTGAAAGATCATGGCGATCTTATTGCCGCGCACGCCGCGCAGGGTGCGCTCGCTGGCATGCAGCAGGGATTCGCCATGAAACAGAATATCGCCTGAGGGATAGATCACCGGCGGCGAGGGGAGCAGGCGCAGGATCGATAGCGCGCTGACGCTCTTGCCGGAGCCGGACTCGCCCACCAGCGCCAGCGTTTCGCCCGCGTCAATGCGCAGGGAGAGATCCTCCACCACCGTGCGGGTCGTCGCCTGCTGGCGAAAGGCGATGGTTAACGCGTCAATAGTCAGTAACGGGGAAGCCATTTACACCGCCTTATTAGGATCAAACGCGTCGCGCACCGCTTCGCCGATAAAGATCAGCACCGACAGCAGCAGCGCCGTTGAGACGAACGCCGCGATGCCCAGCCACGGAGCCTGCAAATTATTTTTGCCCTGCAGCAGCAGCTCGCCGAGAGACGGGGAGCCGAGCGGCAGCCCGAAACCGAGAAAATCGAGGGAGGTGAGGGTGCTGACCGAGCCGCTGAGAATAAAGGGGAAGAAGGTCAGCGTCGCCACCATCGCATTGGGCAGCATATGGCGCAGCATAATCGCGCCATCGCTGACGCCCATCGCCTGCGCGGCGCGGATATAGTCGAAATTACGCGTGCGCAGAAACTCGGCGCGCACCACGCTCACCAGCGTCATCCAGCCGAACAGCACGGTAATGCCGAGCAGCCACCAGAAACCGGGCTGGATGACGCTTGAGAGCAAAATAATCAGGAACAGCGTTGGCAGCCCGGACCACACCTCAATAAAGCGCTGGCCGAAGAGATCGATCTTACCGCCGTAATAGCCCTGCACGGCACCGACCACGATGCCGATGACGCTGGAGCAAAGCGTCAGCAGCAGGCCGAACAGCAAAGAGATGCGCGTGCCATAGAGAATGCGCGCCAGCACATCGCCGCCGTTGGCGTCGGTGCCGAGCCAGTTTTGCGCCGATGGCGGAGAGGGGAAGGGCTGCGTGGTGGCGTAGTTAATGCTGCGTGCGCCGAAACGCACCGGCGCCCACAGCGCCCAGCCATGCTCGTTAAGCTGTTTTTGCAGCCACGGATCCTGGTAATCCGCCGGTGTGGCAAACGGGCCGCCAAAGTCGCTCTCGCTGTAGTTTTTCACCAGCGGCACAAACCACTCGCCATGATAGCGCACCAGCAGCGGCTTATCATTGGCGATCAGCTCCGAGCAGAGGCTTAAGACAAAAATCACGACAAAGATCCATAACGACCAGTATCCACGGCGGTTATGGCGAAAACGCGCCCAGCGCGCCTGGTTAACATAACTGAGTCTGAACATCAGCGCCCCTCGAAATCAATACGCGGATCGACCAGCGTATAGGTGATATCGCTGACAATATTCAGCAGCAGGCCGATAAGGGAGAAGATATAGAGCGTGCCGAACATCACCGGGTAATCCCGCGAGACGGTCGCTTCATAGCCCAGCAAGCCGAGACCGTTGAGGGAGAAGATCACCTCGATCATCAGCGAACCGGTAAAGAACATGCTGACAAAAGTCGCCGGGAAGCCGGCAATCACCAGCAGCATGGCGTTGCGAAAGACATGTTTACGCATGATATTGCGCTCGCTCACCCCTTTGGCGCGCGCCGTCACCACGTACTGCTTGCGGATCTCATCGAGAAAGGAGTTTTTGGTGAGCATCGTCAGCGCGGCAAAGCCGCCAATCACCGTCGCCAGCACCGGCAGGGTAATGTGCCAGAGATAGTCGGCGGCCTGCTTATACCAGGGCAGCGTGGCGAAATCCGTCGACACCAGACCGCGCAGCGGGAAGAAGTCATAATAGCTGCCACCAGCGAAGAAGATGATTAGCAAAATGGCGAACAGAAACGGCGGAATCGCGTAGCCGACAATAATCAGCGCGCTGCTCCAGATATCAAACCGGCTGCCGCTGTAGACCGCTTTACGTATCCCAAGCGGAATCGACACCAGATAGATAATCAGCGTGCCCCACAGGCCAAGGGTGATGGAGACCGGCAGGCTCTCTTTGATCAGTTGCAGCACCGAGGCGCTGCGAAACAGGCTGTCGCCGAAATCGAAGCGTGCATAATCCCATAGCATTTTGAAGTAGCGCTCGGAGAGGGGTTTATCGAAGCCGTAGCGCTTTTTGATCTCCTCAATCACCTGCGGGTCGAGGCCGCGCCCACCGCGATAGTGGCTATCGTTAGTCAGCGCATCGCCGACGCCGGTGCGCGCATGGCCTGCACCCATACCGCCATCACCCGTGCCGGGCAGCCGCCCCTGATCGCCAAACTCAATGGCGGCAATCGCCTGATCGACCGGGCCGCCAGGCGCAATCTGCACGATAAAAAAGTTGATGGTAATAATCGCCCACAGGGTGGGGATCAGCAGTAGTAAGCGGCGAATGAGATAAGCACCCATCCCGTCTCCTTAACGTCTGGCGGCGGGTAGTTTCGCCGCCTTGTTTACGTCATACCACCAGGTATCAAACCCAATTGAGTAGACGGGGCGAATGCCGGGCATGGAGAACTTGTCCCAGTACGCAAGGCGATCGGCCGCCATATACCACATCGGCAGCATGTAATAGTTCCACGTCAGCACGCGATCCAGCGCGCGTCCGAGCGGCAACAGCTTCTCTTTATTCCCCTGCCAGCGGGCAATCTGTGCGAGCAGGGTGTCGATAGCCGGGTTTTTTACCCCCGGCGCATTGTAGGAGGAGTCGATATAAGCGGAACCCCAGGAGATTTGCAGGTCGCCGCTCGGCCACGGCTGCGCGCGCCACAGACGCGGCATCATGTCGTAATCGCGGCTGCGCATGCGGTTGGTCGCCTGTGAGTTATCCACCTGGCGCAACTCCATGGTGATGCCGAGGCGAGCGAGATTGTGCTGGAAGGGCAGCACCCACTGCACATTGCCGCCGGAGGGGAGCAGCAGTTCAAAAACAAAGGGCTTGCCGGTTTTGGCATTCACCCGCTGCTGATTTTTCAGCACCCAGCCCGCATCGTTCAGCAGCTTATCGGCTTTCAGCAGGTTCTGGCGATCGTAGCCGTCGCCGCTTGAGGTGGGCGGGGAGTAGATCTGCGTAAAGACTTCAGGCGGGATCTGATCTTTTAGCGGTGCCAGCAGCGTTAGCTCGTCGGCATCCGGGTAGTTACGCGCGGCATATTCTGTGTTGATAAAGTAGCTGTCCGCCCGGCTGTAAGCACCATAAAACAGGGCTTTGTTCATCCACTCGAAGTCGAAGGCCAGCGAGACCGCTTCACGTACCCGCCGGTCAGCGAACACCGGGCGCTGGATATTAAACGCCAGCCAGCGCGCATCCTGCGCCGAGTGGTTGGTCTGTTCATCCTTAACAATATAGCCGCGCGCGAAATTGGTGCCGATATAGCGCGTGGCCCAGTTTTTCGGGCTATCTTCGCTGCGCAGATCGTAAGACCCGGCTTTAAAGGCTTCAAAGGCGACGTTGTCGTCGAGATAGTAGTCATAGCGAATATTGTTGAAGTTCCAGCGGCCGCGGTTGACCGGCAGGTCGGCAGCCCAGTAATCGCGCACGCGGGTATAGGCAATATACTGCCCCATACGCCAGCTGCTGATGCGATAAGGCCCGCTGCTCAACGGCGGGCGGGCAAGCGGCTCGCTAAGATTATGATCTTTCCAGAACTTCTCCGGCATTACCGGCAGCGTCAGCAGGCTGAGCATATCCTCTTTGCCCGGCTTCGCCAGCTCAATGCGCACGGTTAAGGGCGAAATGGCTTTTACCGTCGTGCCTTTATAGACAATGCGAAACTGCGGCACCCCCTGAGTCATAAACTTCTGGAAGGTGAAGGCGACATCGCTGGCGCGGATCGGCGAGCCGTCATGGAAGCGGGCGCGGGGATTGAGTGAGATCTCCATCCACGAGAAGTCATCAGCATAGCGTGTGGTTTCGGCAATCAGCGGATAGTAGCTGCCAGGCTCATCGTCGGAGGTGGTAAACAGGGCGTCGTACAGCGCATCGGTGCGCACCGCCGGGTTGCCGCGCAGGGCGAAACGGTTGAAGTTATCAAAGGTGCCGATATTGGCGAGCGTCACGTTACCGCCTTTCGGCGCAGCGGGGTTCACATAATCAAAATGGGAAAAATTAACGGCGTATTTCGGTTCGCCGATAATCGCAAAGCTGTCACTCTCTTTAATGGTCTGCGCCTGGCAGGCGAGGGCGATAAACGCCAGTAACAGAGCAACAATGCGCACACACTTCATTTGCTGGATCCCTTTTACCGCAATGCGACGGAGGCGTGAATTTTTCTGTTTGAATAATAGGGGAGGGATCGGCGGTTGTGAACTCTTTCCGCCTACAGCCGGGCAGTAAATGTCGGCGGTCGCCAGTCGATAAACTGCTGCAGCGTCATCGGGCGGCTGAAAAAGTAGCCCTGCAGGTAGTGCACGCCGCGATCGCGCAGCCAGCGCACCTGCTCCGGCGTCTCCACCCCTTCCGCCACGGTGCGCATATTGAGCCGTTTCGCAAGCGTCAGCACGGCGTCAAGCACCGGTGAGGTGACGGTCTCCGTGCCGATGGCGTTAACAAAACCGCGATCGATCTTCAGGAAATCGAGGGTGAAGCGCTCAAGGTAGATCAGCGCGCTATGACCGGTGCCGAAATCATCAATGGCGATCTCAAACCCTTCATCATGCAGCCACTGGAAGATCTTATTGACCTCATCATGGTTGAGCATATCGCGCTCGGTGATCTCCAGCACCACGCTGAAGTGGTGAGGGGGAAGCGAGAGGGCAAACTGCTGCATATCTTCTTTAAAGCTCGGCGCATGCAGATGACCGGGCGCAATATTGATGCCCATTTTGACCCCTTCCGGTAGCAGCGTTTTTAAAACCGGCGCATCGCGGGCGATAAGCTTAAACAGGTGCAGGGTCAGGGGCACAATTAACTGCTGCGCTTCGGCAAAATGAATAAAAGCATCGGGCGGGATTTCGCCGGCGGTCGGGTGCTTCCAGCGCATTAATACTTCAAAACCGGTCACTTTTAACTCCGCGCCGCTCACCACCGGCTGGTAAACAACGTAAAACTGGTCGCGCTTAATTGCCGTGAGGATCTCCCGGCCGGGGCGCAGATGTATCGCGAGCATTGCAGCGCTCAGCAAACCGGCAAGCATACCAACAGTGGCACCCAGCAGCAGCGCGAACTGCAGATCTTCCACTCGCCATTTATCGGCGTAGAGGTAGAGCCTGACCGGCGAGCCTTCAACCTGCACGCTCAGGTAGGGCGTTTGATGCAGAGTACTTAACAGCAGTGGTCTGCCTGAAAAGGTGGTCAGCGCGCGATCGCCGATACCGAGCGCAAGGCCGTTAAGATCGGGCATCTGCGTGGTGTAAAGCATATAGGGTGCGAGGTTGATATTGAGCGTGGCGAGCACGCCACGGTTATCGAGCAGCGGGCTGCGAAACCAGAGCGCAATCACCGGTTGCGTCGGCATCATCGGCGTACCGGGTAAAATCACCATATCGGTAGTTTTATTAATATCGATACCTGGAATCAGCCGTTTCATCGGCTCATCCATATCGCCGGTAGCCGATGAACAGTAGGCGTGCTGATCTTTTACCAACAGAAAGGCGCGCACATTCTGGCTGAAGGCGGCTTTCGAGGTAAGTTCGCTGGCAGCCTCTTCGCAGCTGTTGAGCGTAAGCGGGTGCAGCGATTCTGCCGCGGTGCGGATAGTGCTGAAGTAACTGGCATAAGAGGCCTGAATGCTGCTCAGCAGGGTATCGTAGCGCGCTTCACGCTTTTGCTGCTCCAGCCAGAACTGAATACCGCCGACCAGCAGGGCGACGAGCGCGCCGGTCAGCAGGCTGATAAGCACAACGCGTCGATTAACGGTGACGTTACGGGTAAGCATGATGCTGAGCCTATGTTAGCGGTTCATCATATTTCGCCTATAAAGCGGGGGATATAAGCGAAATAAAACCCGGAAAGTTTCGTATAGCATATTGCAGGCACAAAAAAACACCGCCGAAGCAGTGTTTTTTATAACTTTACGCCAGCCAAGGGTAACTGGCATAAAGCGATTAGCTGCGTGTCAGGATCCGTCGCGCTTCGTTATAGCGCTTCTTCCAGTATGGCTCATCGAGGTTGGAAATCATCACACCACTGCTGGTGGAGGCATGAACGAATTGGTTATTACCAATATAAATGCCGACATGACGTCCGGTAGAGCCTGCGCGGAAGAGAACCAGATCGCCGGTGCGCAGACTGGTGCGCGAAATAGACTTACCGGTTTCCTGCTGTTCCCATGTGGAACGCGGCAGCTCTAAACCAAACTGTTCGCGGAAGGTGCGCTGCACAAAGCCAGAACAGTCGATGCCTTTCTTGGTGTCGCCGCCGAGACGGTAGCGAACGCCTTTCCAACTTGCATACTGATCCATAAGCCGGTTTTTAACATCCAGATTACGTACCAGGTTTTCAAATTCATCCTGAGAGGCTTGCAGTGAAGAGCTATCTTCGGGCACAGCATGCGTCTCAGGATGCATATTCTTGGCGGTATTTGTTGAACAAGCTGAAAGCAGAACCGCTACTGCGATCGCGGGTATCGCCCGCACGATATATCTCAAGATCGGCTGAGACTTGACCATGTTGCTTATTTTCCCTTGAAGTCCTTAACGATAATATCGTTATGAAAAATGCTAAACGCAGCGAGATTAATTATCTGAATGTTTCAAGACAAATACTCGAGCCAGAATTTGTGGCGAGACGCACAAATTACCGCGCAGAGAGTAAAAGAGCACTCTTTGCGACAAGACGGACCGAGGTTACCTGAACATCTAATGCAAGGCGAGTGCTTTTCATCACTTTTTTATAAGAAATTGTGATACAGAAAGTGAATTCATGCGTTTGGTCAATAAATGGACAAATAAAGAGAAATAGCAGGCAAAATGCTCTTTTTAAAGGCGATTGAGTTGGTTAAAAAGTGACACAATCAGGCATCCGCCGGGAATTTACATTAAGGACGCTAATGATCGCCTCTTCCCGGCGGCGCTAAATGTTACTTAAGTGTTTAAATTTTGTTTTTCCCAGGCAAATAGCGATCAAATAACGCCACGATCTTATCGCTCAGTGGCGTCATCAGACACCAGGGCAGGCCAATCAACACCGCAGAGAGTGAACCGACGGCAATATCCGTAAACCAGTGCGCGCCAATCATTACCCGGGGGAAAGCAAATATGACAAATATAAGGATCCCGATGGCGAATGCTTTTTTACCGAAATAACGCAGCATCACCGAGGCAAAAATCAGCAGCATCATTCCGTGGTCGCCCGGGAAGCTATCTTTCGAGGCATCTTTGGTCGGGAAGTTGAGCAGATCGCTCACCCGATAGGTGTCGGTAAAGGAGATCGACGGGCTGGCGCGCTTCACCGGCATCATATGCTGCGCAAGCTGGTTGATCACCAGAGCCAGCAGCAGCATGGTCAGGCCAATCATCACCACACGCCGACGTCCGGCCGGATCTGCCGGCAGCCAGAAAGAGAGCATCAGACAGCCCATTGCCACCAGCGAACAGGCATCAAACGCGCGGTTGTTAGTGAGCGCCACAAACCATAAGTAGGCGCGATTCTCCGCCAGCCCATGGTTGAAAAAGTGAAAAATCGCTGAATCCAGCGGGAACCAGAAACCATGATTCACCGGCAGATACCAGGAGAAAAACAGCGCGAGGCCAGCAGCATTCAGCAGCACGATGAGAGGCAGTCGGGTTTTCATTTTGCAGGCTCTTTTAGGTTTAAGGGACGCCACGGTAGTCCGGCTAACTTAAACGAAGCTTCAACAGCGCTGATTGAAGCGTGTTCCAGTCAGCCTCGCTGTCGGTGATTAACTCTATCCGGCTATCGGGCGGCGCAACGTTTTGCGTCTCAATATGCAAATCCTGACCCTGACGGTTTACGCGCAGCAACCCTTCGGGAATACGCATTACCCCTTTTACCCGCGACACTGGCGCAAGCCGCGCCCACTCCAGCAGGCCAATGGTGTCGAAAACCGTATCGGCATCGAAAATCCAGCCGCAGGCATGGTGCCCCTGGCCGCTATTCAAATTGCGACGCCAGCGCTGATGCGCCGGTAAACTCAGTGCCGCCAGCCCCTTTTTCTCACCGTGCGCGTGATCGTGCGCGGCGCTCTCTGGCAGGGCGCGCAGATTACGGCGCGGTTGGTCGAGCAGGCTGCCATCAATCGCTCCCTGCGTAGCGTTCACCCGCAGGCGATCGCCGCCAAACTCAGCCCACCATGCGTCAAATGCCTGCTGGCTCTCGGCGCTGGCGCGATCCTCTTTATTCGCAACGATAATATCCGCTGCCGCTAACTGGTCGCGGAAGTTCTCATTGTTCAGCGCTTTCTCATCGAGCAGCTGGCGCGGGTCGAGCAGGCAGAGCGTAGCGCGCAGATCGATCCACGGCTCGTAGACCGGGGCGGTGAGCATATCGAGGATCTGCTTCGGGTGGCCCAGCCCGGTCGGCTCAATCAGCAGGCGATCGGGTTTGCCCTGACGCAGCAGGGTATTGAGGCCGACCTGCATCGGCAGGCCGTTGACGCAGCACATGCAGCCGCCGGGGATCTCTTTAAGCAGCGCGCCGCTGTCGCTGAGCAGGGCGCCATCAATGCCGACTTCGCCAAACTCATTCACCAGCACCGCCCACTTCTCCTGCGGATCTTTATGGGCCAGCAAATGCAGAATGGAGGTGGTTTTGCCGCTTCCGAGAAAGCCGGTAATCAGATTGGTCTTCGTCACAGGAACTCCGCATCATCAAAAAGCACAAGCGGACAATCCTGGCGAAAAAAAGCCAAAAAGAGAAGAGCGCGGACGGTGCATCGCACTATCCGTCCGCGTTGAGGGCAAAAAATGTTAAGGGTTGACCGCCTGCTGCACCGCGCCGTGTGCGCCGAGGGTCTCAATAGCGTGCCAGGCCTGGCTGACGGCATCGACAAACACCGGGTTATGCGGCAGATCGTTACCGAAGATCTCTTTTAGCGTCAGCAGCGCCGTCACGCGCTCGTCGCTGCTGCTGGTCTCAACGATGGCACGGATTTTATCCGCCAGCGGATCGCGAATATCAATGGTCTCGCCCGCATCATCGACGCCGCTGACATAGCGCATCCAGCCCGCGACGCCGAGCGCCAGCAGCGGCCAGTCGCTCTGGCGCTGAAGATGAATACGGATCCCGTCCAGCAGGCGCTGCGGCAACTTTTGGCTGCCATCCATCGCAATCTGCCAGGTGCGGTGTTTCAGCGCCGGGTTAGCAAAGCGCTCAAGCAGGCTGTCGGCATAGGCATTGAGATTGACGTCTTTGATGCGCAGCGTCGGCGCTTGCTCATTGAGCATTAGCTGGCGCGCTGCCTCCCGGAAGGCCGCGTCCTGCATACACTCATTAATATGGGCAAACCCGGCGAGATAACCTAAATAGGCGAGGAAGGAGTGGCTGCCGTTAAGCATGCGCAGCTTCATCTGCTCCCACGGCTGCACATCTTCCACCAGCTGCACGCCCGCCGTTTCCCACGCCGGACGCCCGGCGACAAAGTTATCTTCTATTACCCACTGAATAAATGGCTCGCAGCTGATGGCGCACGGGTCAAAAACGCCGATTACGTCGGCAATCTCCGTCAGCGACTCGTCGGTCGCCGCCGGGACAATGCGATCGACCATGGTGGCCGGGAAGCTGACATGCTCCGCTATCCACTGCGCCAGCTCCGGCGAGCGGGTTTGCGCCATCCCGAGCACGGCGTTTTTCACCACGTGGCCGTTGTCAGGAATGTTGTCACAGGAGAGCACGGTAAAGGGCGGCAGCCCGCGTTCGCGGCGGCGGTGCAGGGCTTCTACCAGAATGCCCGGTGCGGAGTGCGGCTCGTGCGGGTATTTCAGATCGTGCTCAATACGCGGCTGGGTGAGATCAAGTTCACCGCTGGCCGGATCGATGCAGTAACCCTTTTCGGTGATGGTCAGGGAGACAATCGCCACCTGCGGCTCGCAGAACTTCTCAATAATCGCCGCCAGCGTGTCGAGTTTGGCATTCAGGCACTCGTTGACCGCGCCAATAATGATCGGCTTATTTCCGTCGGCGCCTTTCTCCAGCACCGTATAAAGATGTTCCTGCTCGCGCAGCTGCGACATTAAAACATCGCCGCTAAACAAGCTGATTTCGCAAATGCCCCAGTCGCCGCCTTGCGCATTCAGCACCCGGTCGGTTAATAACGCCTGATGGGCGCGGTGAAAGGCACCAAAACCGAAGTGAACGATGCGCGAACGGAGCTGGCTGCGATCGTACTGAGGCTGTTGCACCAAAGCGGGCAGCGTGGCGGAGGCAATTGTTTTCATCTCTATACACCTGATTAACCAATAATTAACAATAGCAGTGTAAAGTTATATGACAGCAAAAAGAATTGGTATGCCTTAAATATCCGGGGAATGTGAGCTGGATCAATCATTGCTGTGGCAGGATTTGACCGCTGTCCATAAGCATGTATGGTAGTCGTCATGTTTCACGCGGTATTGGTATAACAACTTTTTTGAGGGGAAGACGATGGAACAAACCTGGCGTTGGTATGGACCGAACGATCCGGTTTCTCTTGATGATGTTCGTCAGGCAGGCGCGACCGGCGTGGTCACCGCTCTGCACCACATTCCGAACGGCCAGGTGTGGCCGGTGGAAGAGATCAAAGCCCGCCAGGCCCTGCTGGCTGAAAAGGGGCTTTACTGGTCCGTTGTCGAAAGTATCCCGGTACATGAAGAGATCAAAACCCATTCTGGCGACTGCGACAAATGGATTGCCAACTATCAGCAGAGCATTCGTAACCTCGCCGCCTGCGGGATTGATACCGTCTGCTACAACTTTATGCCAATCCTCGACTGGACGCGCACCGACCTGGAATACCAGTTGCCGGATGGTTCACGCGCGCTGCGCTTCGACCAGATAGCCTTTGCCGCGTTTGAGCTGCATATCCTTAAACGCGAAGGGGCGCAGGCCGATTACAGCGAAGAGGAGCAGCGCCAGGCGCAGGCCTATTTCAATGCGATGAGCGATGCGGAAGTGGAAAAGCTGACGCGCAATATCATTGCCGGTCTGCCGGGGGCGGAAGAGGGCTATACGCTGGATCAGTTCCGCGCGCGTCTGGCGGAGTATGACGGCATCGACAAAGCACAGCTGCGCGAAAATATGGCCTGTTTCCTGCGCGCCATTGTGCCGGTGGCGCAGGAAGTGGGCGTGCGGCTGGCGGTTCACCCGGACGATCCGCCGCGCCCGATCCTCGGCCTGCCGCGCATTGTCTCCACCATTGAAGATATGCAGTGGCTGAAAGAGGCGGTGGACAGCATCAACAACGGCTTTACCATGTGCACCGGCTCCTACGGCGTGCGGGCGGATAACGATCTGGTGCGGATGATCGAGACCTTCGGCGATCGCATTCACTTCACCCATCTGCGCGCAACCTGCCGCGAAGAGAACCCGAAAACCTTCCACGAAGCGGCGCACCTGCAGGGCGATGTGGATATGGTGTCAGTGGTGGCGGCAATCCTTAGCGAAGAGCAGCGTCGTAAGAAAGCAGGCGATCTGCGCCCGATCCCGTTCCGCCCGGATCACGGTCACCAGATGCTTGACGATCTGCACAAGAAAACCAACCCTGGTTACTCGGCGATTGGCCGCCTGAAAGGGATGGCGGAAGTGCGCGGCGTTGAGCTGGCGCTGAAGAAGACGCTGTTCCGCGACCTGCTGTAATAGCCGCGGGTAAATGCTCTGCTCGCTTTTGCGGGCGAAAAAAAAGCCTCCATGCGGAGGCTTTTTTATTTAATCAGCGCGGCCCATATAGCGGCGCTCTTCAATATGAATGCGGATCTTCTCGCCGGTGGTCAGGTACTCCGGCACCTGCACCACAAGGCCAGTGTTCAGCGTGGCAGGCTTGGTACGGGAGCTGGCAGATGCGCCTTTGATGCCCGGTGCGGTTTCAACGATTTCGAGATCCACAGTCTGCGGCAGCTCAAGCGCCAGCAGCTGGCCATCCCACAGCAGCACCTGCATATCCGGCATGCCACCTTCCGGAATAAACAGCAGCTCATCTTCAATCTGATCTTTGGTAAAGGTATAGGGCGTGTAATCTTCTTTATCCATGAAGACATATTCGTTGCCGTCTACATAGGAGAAGTCAACGAAACGGCGGTTCAGGGAGACGGTATCAACAATGTCGTCGCCTTTAAAACGCTCTTCAACTTTCAGGCCGGTGCGGACATCAGCAAAGCGCATTTTATACAGCGTTGCTGCGCCACGGGCGCTCGGTGACTGAATATCAATGTCTTTTACAATCAGCAGCTTGCCGTTGTAGTTCAGCACCATACCTTTTTTGATTTCGTTCGCTCTTGGCATTGCCAGGTTCCTGTAAAAAAGAAATTCACCAAAATATCGCGACAAACTACTCGCGAGGACCTTTTCAGGCAAGGGGAATTGCTGAGTTTTGCGTTGCATGGGTAAAAGATGATAGCGTGCCCGGCAGCGTGCTATTTCAGCGCGCCGACGCAAATAAGAGAGCCGCTATGCACTGCCGCCCGGACTGCGGAGCCTGCTGTACCGCCCCGTCCATTACCAGCCCGATCCCCGGCATGCCCAACGGTAAACCGGCCAACACGCCCTGCGTTCAGCTTGATGAACATCAGCGCTGTAAGCTTTTTGGCTCACCGTTGCGGCCAAAAGTGTGCGCCGGCCTGCAGCCAGGCCTTGAGATGTGCGGTTCAACGCGCGAACAGGCGATGATCTACCTCCTCGATCTCGAACAGCAAACCGCGCCGTAATTCCTTTCAAAGCTGAACAGGCTGAAGGCGATAAGCTGACGGCCAAATCTGCGTCAGCTAATTTCCCTTAACGGACTGTAAAATGTGCAGTGCCTCAAAATTCTTAAATGCCAAATGAGAGATTTCTTGATCGTCGGGCAAAAAAGGTCAAGACTCCTTGAAACGTTTCAGCGTCATCGCATTGTCTCTGAACCACGGCGGTGACGTAACCTTTCTTATGTAAGCTGAAACGATTCAATTTCAGCGGGAGACGAGTCACATGTTCCAGTTATCCGTTCAGGACATCCATCCAGGCCAGCAGGCCGGTAATAAAGAAGAGGCCATCCGCCAGATCGCGGCGGCACTGACCGAAGCCGGCAACGTGGCTGAAGGCTACGTCAATGGCATGCTCGCACGCGAGCAGCAAACCTCCACTTTTCTTGGCAACGGCATCGCCATTCCGCACGGCACCACCGACACGCGCGACCAGGTGCTGAAAACCGGCGTCAAAGTGTTCCAGTTCCCGCAGGGCATTCTGTGGAGCGAAGGGCAGGTGGCTTACGTTGCTATCGGTATCGCCGCCAGCTCCGATGAGCACCTCGGCCTGCTGCGTCAGCTGACGCACGTGCTGAGTGATGACGCCGTCGCCGCGCAGCTGCAATCCGCGACCACCGCTCAAGAGCTGCGTGCGTTGCTGATGGGCGAAAAGCAGAGCAGCGCGCTGAAGCTGGATAACGAAACCCTGTCGCTGGACGTTAACGCCAGCTCGCTGATGACGCTGCAGGCGCTGAACGCCGCGCGTCTGAAAGAGGCGGGCGCGGTAGACAGCGTCTACGTCACCCGTGCTATTAACGAACAGCCGCTGAACCTCGGCCAGGGCATCTGGCTGAACGACAGCGCCGAGGGCAACCTGCTGAGTGCTGTTGCCGTCAGCCGTGCCGCCACGCCGTTTGAAGTAGAGGGTGAAAACGCCGCCGTGCTGGTGAGCGTCGCGATGGCGGATGAGCAACCCGTTGCTGTGCTGAAGCGCCTGAGCGATCTGCTGCTGGCAAATAAAGCTGACCGTCTGCTGAATGCCGATGCCGCCACGCTGCTGGCGCTGCTGACCAGCGACGACGCGGTCACGGACGATCTGCTCAGCGAAGAGTTTGTCATTCGTAACGAGCACGGCCTGCATGCCCGTCCGGGCACCATGCTGGTTAACACTATTAAACAGTTCAATAGCGAAATCACTGTCACCAACCTCGATGGGTCAGGCAAACCGGCAAATGGCCGCAGCCTGATGAAAGTGGTTGCGCTGGGCGTGAAGAAAGGACACCGCCTGCGCTTTACCGCACAGGGCGAAGATGCTGAACAGGCGCTGAAAGCGATTGGCGACGCCATCGCAGCGGGCTTGGGAGAGGGAGCGTAAATGAGCAGAAGAGTCGCAACAATTACTTTAAACCCGGCCTACGATCTGGTGGGTTTCACCCCGGAAGTCGAGCGTGGCGAAGTCAACCTGGTGCGCACCACCGGGCTGCACGCCGCCGGTAAAGGGATCAACGTCGCCAAGGTGCTGAAAGATCTGGGCATCGATGTCACCGTGGGCGGTTTCCTCGGTAAAGATAACCAGGACGGTTTTCAGCAGCTGTTCAGCGAGCTGGGCATTGCCAACCGTTTCCAGGTGGTGCAGGGGCGTACGCGTATCAACGTTAAGCTGACCGAGAAAGATGGTGAAGTGACCGACTTTAACTTCTCCGGTTTCGAAGTCACCCCGGCCGACTGGGAGCGTTTCGTCGCCGACTCGCTCACCTGGCTTGGTCAGTTTGATATGGTCTGCGTCAGCGGCAGCCTGCCGTCCGGCGTCAGCCCGGAAGCCTTTACCGACTGGATGACGCGCCTGCGAAGCCAGTGCCCGTGCATCATCTTCGACAGCAGCCGTGACGCGCTGGTCGCCGGGCTGAAAGCCGCACCGTGGTTAGTAAAACCTAACCGCCGCGAGCTGGAGATCTGGGCCGGTCGTAAACTGCCGGAATTGCAGGACGTTATTGAAGCCGCTCACGCGCTTCGCGAGCAGGGGATCGCCCACGTGGTGATTTCGCTGGGCGCAGAAGGGGCGCTGTGGGTCAACGCTTCGGGTGAATGGATCGCCAAACCGCCGTCAATGGAAGTGGTAAGCACCGTTGGCGCAGGGGATTCGATGGTTGGCGGCCTGATTTACGGCCTGCTGATGCGTGAGTCCAGTGAGCACACTTTACGCCTGGCCACCGCTGTCGCTGCACTGGCGGTCAGTCAGAGTAACGTAGGGATTACCGATCGTACCCAGTTAGCCGCGATGATGGCGCGCGTTGACTTAAAACCCTTTAACTAACAGCAGGAGAGGCATAATGAAAACGCTGCTGATCATCGACGCTGAACTCGGACAGGCCCGTGCCTATATGGCAAAAACCCTGCTGGGCGCGGCGGCGCAAAAAGCGAATCTGCAATTTGTTGATAACCCAGGCGACGCGGAACTGGCGATCGTATTGGGAAGCCAGCTGCCAAACGACGCGGCGCTGAGCGGGAAAAAAGTCTGGCTGGGCGATATCAATCGCGCGGTCGCGCACCCGGAGCTGTTCCTGAGCGAAGCGAAGAACCACGCCACGCCTTACAGCGCACCGGCTGCTGCACCTGCGGCGGCGGCTCCGGCCGCAGGGCCGAAACGTATTGTTGCTGTGACCGCCTGTCCGACCGGCGTCGCGCACACCTTTATGGCGGCAGAAGCTATTGAAACCGAAGCGAAAAAACGCGGCTGGTGGGTGAAGGTTGAAACGCGCGGCTCCGTGGGTGCAGGCAATGCCATCACCCCGGAAGAGGTTGCGCAGGCGGATCTGGTTATCGTTGCGGCGGATATCGAAGTGGACCTGGCGAAGTTTGCCGGCAAACCGATGTACCGTACCTCGACGGGTCTGGCACTGAAGAAAACGGCGCAGGAGCTGGATAAAGCGGTAGCGGAAGCGAAGCCGTACCAGCCATCCAGCAAAGGGCAGTCTGAATCTTCAGAAGGCAAAAAAGAGAGTGCGGGCGCCTATCGTCACCTGCTGACCGGCGTCTCTTACATGCTGCCGATGGTGGTGGCGGGCGGTCTGCTGATTGCACTCTCCTTCGCCTTTGGTATTACCGCGTTTAAAGAAGAGGGCACACTGGCGGCGGCGCTGATGAAGATCGGCGGCGGTACGGCGTTTGCGCTGATGGTGCCGGTACTGGCGGGCTTTATCGCCTTCTCGATTGCTGACCGTCCGGGTCTGACGCCGGGTCTGATCGGCGGTATGCTGGCGGTGAGCACCGGGTCTGGCTTTATCGGCGGTATCATTGCCGGCTTCCTTGCCGGTTACATCGCGAAAGCGATCAGCAAAGGCTTTAAGCTGCCGCCAAGTATGGAAGCGCTGAAACCGATTCTGATTATTCCGCTCTTCTCCAGCCTGATTGTTGGCCTGGCGATGATCTACCTTATCGGTACGCCGGTAGCGAAAATCCTGGCGGGTCTCACCTCCTGGTTGCAAACCATGGGCACGGCGAACGCCGTTCTGCTTGGCGCGATCCTCGGTGGCATGATGTGTACCGATATGGGCGGTCCGGTGAACAAAGCGGCCTATGCCTTTGGTGTCGGGCTGCTGAGTACGCAAACCTACGCGCCGATGGCGGCGATTATGGCGGCCGGTATGGTGCCACCGCTGGCGATGGGTCTGGCGACGCTGGTTGCACGCAACAAGTTCGACAAAGGTCAGCGTGAAGGGGGCAAAGCGGCGCTGGTGCTGGGTCTGTGCTTTATCTCTGAAGGCGCGATTCCGTTTGCGGCGCGCGATCCGATGCGTGTTATTCCGTGCTGTATCGCCGGTGGCGCGCTGACGGGTGCCATTTCGATGGCGATTGGCGCCAAACTGATGGCACCGCACGGTGGTCTGTTTGTGCTGCTGATCCCAGGTGCTATCACCCCGGTGCTCGGTTACCTGCTGGCGATCGTTGCCGGTACGCTGCTGTCGGGCCTGCTTTATGCCCTGCTGAAACGTCCGGAAACGGAGATGGCCGCGAAAGTTGCCTAAGCCGTAGAAACAGAAAAAAGGCCGCTCAGCGGCCTTTTTTTATGCCCGCAAGAGGGCTGGTTTTTGTAGGCCTGATAAGCGAAGCGCCATCAGGCATAACGGCATTGCCGGATGGCGGCGGATGTCTTATCCGGCCTACGGTTCGCAGAGGATTTTGCTTTTGTAGGCCTGATAAGCGAAGCGCCATCAGGCATAACGGCATTGCCGGATGGCGGCGAACGCCTTAACCGGCCTACGACTCGCAGAGTATTTGGCTTTTGTAGGCCTGATAAGCGCAGCGCCATCAGGCATTGCGCCCTTGCCGGATGGTGGCTGACGCCTTATCCGGCCTACGGCTCGCAGGTGATTTTGCTTTTGTAGGCCTGATAAGCGCAGCGCCATCAGGCATAACGGCATTGCCGGATGGCGGCGAACGCCTTATCCGGCCTACGGGTGGGGGGTGGTTTGGTGTTGTAGGCCTGATAAGCGCAGCGCCATCAGGCACTGCGCCATTGCCGGATGGCGGCTGACGCCTTATCCGGCCTACGGTTCGCAGGGGATTATCCGGCGGTGGTTTCCGCGTACTGCTGCGCTTTAAGCCAGGCAATCTCTTCCACCCAGATATCCGGGTTAACGGTCTCGAGGATCAGCGGAATGCCGTCGAAGCGCGTGTCGCGCATAATCCAGCGAAACGCATCGTGGCCGATGTTGCCTTCGCCGAGGCTGTGATGGCGGTCAACCCGGCTGGCAAAACCACTTTTTGCATCATTCAGGTGCATCCCGCGCAGGTATTTAAAGCCCACCACGCGGTCAAACTCGGCAAAGGTGGCGGCGGTCGCCTCTTCGCTACGCAGATCGTAACCGGCGGCAAACGCGTGACAGGTATCAATGCAGACGCCAACGCGGGTTTTATCTTCAACCCCATCGATGATCGCCGCTAAATGCTCAAACCGGAAGCCGAGGTTGCTGCCCTGACCCGCGGTGTTTTCAATCACGGCGGTCACGCCTTCGGTCTGCGCCAGCGCAATGTTGATGGATTCGGCAATGCGCGCGAGACACTTCTCTTCCGGGATCTGTTGCAGGTGGCTGCCGGGGTGGAAATTGAGCAGCGTCAGCCCAAGCTGCTGACAGCGGGAAAGCTCATCAATAAACGCCTCGCGTGATTTTTCCAGCGCCTCTTCCACCGGATGACCGAGGTTAATCAGATAGCTGTCGTGGGGCAGGATTTGCGCCGGGGAGTAGTTGTGCGCTTCGCACGCGGCTTTGAACGCATCAATTGTTTCCGTGGTTAACGGCGCGGCGCGCCATTGACGCTGATTTTTGGTAAACAGCGCGAACGCCGTTGCGTCCAGCTCGGCGGCGCGGATGGCCGCATTTGCGACGCCGCCTGAGGCGCTAACATGCGCACCAATGAATTTCATAAACACTCCTGTTGAGACCCGCCGGGGGAAAACCGACATCATAGCGGGTCTGCAGGGCAGAGATGTAGTGCTTTATGCCATCACCGTGTGAACCAGCAGATTGATTGCGCCGCCGCCGACAATCAGCCAGATAAAGAGCAGCAGCCCCATCACCAGCGGTTTCGCCCCGGCATTTTTCAGCGCGCTGACGTGGGTGGTCACGCCCAGCGCTGCCATCGCCATCGCCAGCAACAGCGTATCCAGCGTGTTGAGCATATTCACCGCTGCGGGCGGCAACAGGTGAAAGGAGTTAAATACCGCCACCGCCACAAAGCCTAAGGCAAACCACGGGATCGTCACCTTACTTTTCTCGTTGCCCTCTTGCGGGCTGAGCTGTTTCACTCGCGCAGCCAGCAGCAGTAAAAAGGGAGCCAGCATCATCACGCGCAGCATTTTCGCAATGACTGCCGCGTTCTCTGCCTCCGGGCTGACGGCATGACCAGCGGCGACCACTTGCGCCACTTCATGCACTGTCGAGCCAATCCAGATGCCATAGGTTTGTGGGCTGAACCACGGCGCAAGCAGCGGCCATAGCGCCGGGTAGATAAAGATCGCCAGCGTGCCGAAAATCACCACCGTGGCGATGGCGACGGTCACTTTGCTTGCCTCCGCTTTTACTACCGGCTCCGTTGCCAGCACCGCCGCCGCGCCGCAGATACTGCTGCCCGCGCCAATCAGCCAACTGGTTTTCTTATCCAGCCCGAAAACTTTTTGCCCCAGAAAACAGGCCAGCATAAAGGTGCTGGAGAGGGTCAGCACATCAATCAGCACGCCGCTGACGCCCACGTCAGCAATCTGCGAAAAGGTCAAACGAAAGCCATAAAGAATAATGCCGAGCCGGAGCAGATGCTGTTTGGCAAACAGTACGCCGCTGTCGCAGTGGCGATGCAGCGCCGGGTAGAGCGTGTTGCCCAGCACCATGCCGAGCAGGATCGCCAGCGTTAACGCGCTCAGGCCGATGCCGGCAACGGCGGGCAGGGAGCCCAGCCACAGCGCCGCCGCAGTAATCGCGCCGCTCAGCAGCAGGCCGGGCATCACGCGCCAGACGCGCGAGTGATGAGAGTGTAATGTGATGTCGGTCATAGCCTTCTCCTCTTGTTGCTGAAAAGGGTACGGCGCGCTGGCTTAAAGGTAAAATTGATTATATATTTATAATTAATCTTTATAAGTGGTAAGCGACTCCCTATGCACATAACCCTGCGCCAGCTTGAAGTGTTTGCTGAAGTGCTGAAAAGCGGCTCCACCACCCAGGCCTCCCAGCGTCTGGCGCTGTCGCAATCTGCGGTGAGCGCCGCATTGACGGATCTGGAAGGCCAGCTTGGCGTGCAGCTGTTTGATCGCGTCGGCAAACGGCTGGTGGTGAATGAACACGGGCGGCTGCTCTACCCGCGCGCGCTGGCGGCGCTTGAGCAGGCCAGCGAAATCGAACAGCTGTTTCGCGAAGCCAATGGCGCTATCCGCGTCTTCGCCAGCAGCACCATCGGTAACTACATTCTGCCGGAGGTCATCGCCCATTACCGGCGTGATTTTCCCGAGCTGCCGCTGGAGTTAAGCGTCGGCAATAGCCAGGATGTGATCACCGCCGTGGCCGATTTTCGCGTTGATATTGGGCTTATCGAAGGGCCGTGCCATGCAGCGGAGATCATTGCTGAACCCTGGCTGGAAGATGAACTGGTGGTGTTTGCGCCGCCTTCCTCGCCGCTGTTGCAGCGGGAGGTGACGCTGGAAGCCCTTGCCGCTGCGCCGTGGATCCTGCGCGAGCGCGGCTCCGGTACCCGCGAAATCGTCGACTATCTACTGCTCTCACACCTGCCGCAGTTTCAGCTAGGCATGGAGCTTGGCAATTCAGAAGCGATTAAACATGCGGTGCGCCACGGGCTTGGCATCAGCTGCCTGTCGCGCCGTGTGATTGCCGAACAGCTGGAAACAGGCACGCTGGTGGAAGTCCCGCTGCCGTTACCTCGCCTGGTACGCACCCTGTGGCGCATTCATCACCGCCAGAAACATCTCTCCAGCGCGTTGACCCGTTTTATTCGCTACTGCGATATCTGATTGCACCATCAGCAGGCACCTGCACCGTTTTAGGGGTGCAGGCCTCCTCCCGTTTACCCGCACTCCCGCTGAATCAGGCACTGGCTTCGTTGGCACATTAGTTGCAAAAAGTGATTCAAAGAATCTTTTGTTTCATGGGCGATGAGGTGTTGAGATGAAAAAGTGGAAGATGGCGACGGCCAGTGCAGCAGTAATGATGATCTGTTCCGCCCAGGCGCTGGCGGATCAGTTGCAGGATATTCAGCAGCGCGGCGTGCTGCGCGTGGCCGTCCCGCAGGATTTCCCGCCGTTTGGCTCGGTAGGCACCGATTTGCAGCCGCAGGGCTACGATATCGACATGGCCAACTACCTGGCGAAAGGGATGAAGGTGAAGCTGCAACTGGTGCCGGTCACCAGCGCAAACCGTGTGCCCTACCTGCAAACCAACAAAGTCGATTTGGTGATCTCAAGCCTCGGTAAAAACGCCGAGCGCGAGCGGGTGATCGATTTTAGCCGCGCCTATGCGCCGTTCTTCCTCGGCGTTTTTGGTCCGAAAGACGCAACCCTTGCCGATGCGAAAGCCCTGAGCGGCAAAACCATCGGCGTCACGCGCGGCGCGGTGGAGGATATGGTGCTGAGTGATATCGCGCCAAAAGATGCCCAGGTGAAGCGCTATGAAGATAACAACACCACGCTCTCGGCCTATCTTTCCGGCCAGGTTGCCTTCCTTGCCACGGGCAACGTGGTAGTGGCGGCAATTGCCCGCCAGAACCCGCAACACGCGCCGGTAAGCAAATTTATGCTTAAAGATTCGCCCTGCTTTATCGGGCTGATGAAAAACCAGCCGGCGCTGAAGGCCGAGGTCGATAAGCTGGTCGATCAGGCGCAGAAAGAGGGCACGCTGAACAGCTTCTCGCAGAAGTGGATGCAGGCACCGCTGCCCGCAAACTTTGGCGCATAAGCGATGACGGTGACGCTTGATTTCGCCGCGCTCTGGCCCTTCTGGCCGGAACTGCTGGCCGGATTGTGGACAACCATCACCCTGACGCTGCTGGCAACGGTAGGCGGCGTCGCGCTTGGCATCCTCGGCGCGGCGCTGCGCAGCGGCAAACCGGGCGTGCTGCGCACGTTGTGGGGGATCTATGTTGAGGTGATCCGCAATACGCCGTTTGTTGTGCAGCTCTTCTTTATTGTTTTTGGTTTGCCGGGGCTGGGGCTGAAACTTACCGCCGGGCAGGCGGCGCTGCTCGCCATGCTGATTAACCTCGGCGCCTACAGCACGGAGATTATCCGCGCGGGCATTCAGGTGACGCCAAAAGGGCAGTGGGAAGCGGCGCGCGTACTTGGCCTGACAAAGGTTCAGACCTTCCTGCGCGTGGTGCTGCCGCCCGCGCTGGCGCGGATCTACCCGGCGCTGGTCAGCCAGTGCGTGATGGTAATGCTCGGCTCGTCGGTGGTGTCGCAGGTCTCTTATGAGGAGCTGACCTTTATGGCGAACCTTATTCAGTCGCGCACCTTTTTAAGTTTTGAAGTCTATTTCGTCACCACGCTGCTCTACCTCGCGCTCTCGCTGCTGATGCGCCAGGCGCTGCTGGCGATTGGGCGCAAATGGTTAGGGAGCGGAGCATAATGAGTACTTTTACCGACTGGGATATTGTGCGCAACCTGCTGCTGGCCGCCCGCTGGACGGTGCTGCTCTCGCTGATTGCCTTTTTCTGCGGCACGCTGGTCACCCTACCGATGCTGATGGTACGCCTTGGTCGCTGGCGCTGGCCGCAGCGTTTTGTCAGCGCCTACGCCGCGCTGTTTCAGGGCACGCCGCTGCTGATGCAGCTGTTCCTCGCCTTTTTTGGCCTTGGGCTATTCGGCATTGATGTCAGCGCCTGGACTGCCGCCACGCTTGCTTTAACGCTCTTCACCAGCGCCTTTCTGCTCGATATCTGGTACGGGTCGATTCGCGCCCTGCCAAAAGGGCAGTGGGAAGCCAGCCGCTGTCTCGGGCTGAGCTTTGGTCAGACACTGTTTCGCGTTATCGCCCCGCAGGCAATCCGCATTGCCATTGCGCCGACGGTGGGTTTTTCCGTGCAGGTGGTGAAGGGCACGGCGCTGGCGTCCATCATCGGTTTTGTCGAGCTGACTAAGGCGGGCACCATGCTGAATAACGTCACCTTTGCGCCGTTTAAGGTCTTCGGCCTCGTCGCCGCGGGCTACTTCCTGCTGTGTTATCCGCTGTCGCGCTACAGCCGCTATCTGGAGAAAAAGTTCCATGCCGCTCATCACCATTAATGATGTTCAGAAATATTATGGCGACAACCATGTGCTGAAGGGCGTAAGCCTGGATATTGAGATGGGCGAAGTGGTGTCGATTATCGGGCGCAGCGGCTCGGGCAAAAGCACCCTGTTGCGCTGCATGAATGGGCTGGAGGGCTACCAGGATGGCAGCATCAAACTCGGCGGCATGACGGTGACCGACCGTGAATCGCAGGCGCGGGAGATCAGCCGATCCGTCGGGATGGTGTTTCAGAGCTTTAACCTCTTTCCGCACATGACGGCGCTGGAAAATGTGATGCTGGCGCCGCGCCGGGTGCTGAAAATGCCGGCTGAAGCCTGCCGCGAGCTGGCGGTGGAGATGCTGGAGAAAGTCGGGCTGGGCGATCGCATCGATTACGCGCCGTCCAGCCTCTCCGGTGGTCAGCAGCAGCGCGTCGCCATTGCCCGCGCGCTGGCGATGAAGCCGAAAGTATTGCTCTGCGATGAGATCACCTCCGCGCTCGATCCCGAGCTGGTCGGTGAAGTGCTGCGCGTGCTCGAAAAGCTTGCCGCAGAAGGGATGACGCTGATTCTGGTCACCCATGAGATGAATTTCGCCCGTGAAGTGGGCGATCGGGTGGTGTTTATGCATCAGGGCAAAGTGTGGGAGCAGGGGGCGAGTAAAACCTTCTTCAACCAGCCACGCACGCCTGAGTTACAGCAGTTTATCGCTTCGGTACGCGGTCTCGCCTGACCGCGCGTTTTCGCCTCGCAACATCCTCCATTCACTGCTTTACTTATAATTCGCGGCCAATTATGAAGGTCTCTAATAAGAGACCTTTTCCACCGGAAGGGCCGCGTTTCGTCTGCTACAATCGCGCCTCATTTTTTGGATGGATAGCTTTTTCTTATGGTTTCCGAAACAAAAACCACAGAAGCGACCACGCTTCGTCGTGCACTGAAAGCGCGTCATCTGACGATGATCGCAATTGGCGGCTCCATCGGGACCGGTCTGTTCGTCGCCTCCGGGGCGACCATCTCCTCAGCGGGGCCGGGCGGCGCGCTGCTCTCCTATATGCTGATTGGCCTGATGGTCTATTTCCTGATGACCAGCCTTGGCGAACTTGCCGCCTTTATGCCGGTTTCCGGCTCCTTTTCGACCTACGGGCAGAAATATGTGGAAGAGGGCTTCGGCTTCGCCCTCGGCTGGAACTACTGGTACAACTGGGCGGTAACCATCGCCGTTGACCTTGTCGCTTCCCAACTGGTGATGACCTGGTGGTTCCCGGATACGCCGGGCTGGATCTGGAGTGCGCTCTTCCTGGTCGTGATCTTCCTGCTTAACTACATCTCGGTGAAAGGCTTTGGCGAAGCGGAATACTGGTTTTCGCTGATCAAAGTGACCACTGTGATCATCTTTATCATCGTCGGTGTGATGATGATTGTCGGCATTTTCCAGGGGGAAAAACCGGCGGGCTGGAGCAACTGGAGTATCGGCGATGCGCCGTTTGCCGGCGGTTTCTCGGCGATGATTGGCGTGGCGATGATTGTTGGCTTCTCCTTCCAGGGCACCGAGCTTATCGGTATCGCGGCTGGTGAATCGGAAGATCCGGAGAAGAACATTCCGCGCGCGGTGCGTCAGGTCTTCTGGCGAATCCTGCTTTTTTACGTCTTCGCGATTTTGATTATCAGCCTGATCATTCCCTATACCGATCCAAGCCTGCTGCGTAACGACGTGAAAGATATCAGCGTCAGTCCGTTCACGCTGGTGTTTCAACATGCTGGCCTGCTTTCGGCGGCGGCGGTGATGAATGCGGTGATCCTGACGGCGGTACTCTCGGCGGGCAACTCGGGGATGTATGCATCGACCCGTATGCTCTACACGCTGGCCTGCGACGGTAAAGCACCGCGCATCTTCTCTAAACTGTCGAAAGGCGGCGTGCCGCGCAACGCGCTGTATGCCACCACGGTGATTGCCGGTCTCTGCTTCCTGACCTCGATGTTTGGCAACCAGACGGTCTACCTGTGGCTGCTTAACACCTCCGGTATGACGGGCTTTATCGCCTGGCTGGGCATTGCCATCAGCCACTACCGTTTCCGCCGCGGCTACGTTGCGCAGGGCCACTCGCTGGATAACCTGCCGTACCGCTCCGGTTTCTTCCCGATTGGGCCGATCTTCGCCTTTGTGCTCTGCCTGATTATTACCCTTGGGCAGAACTACCAGGCCTTCCTCGAAGACTCTATCGACTGGGGTGCGGTAACGGCGACCTATATCGGCATTCCGCTCTTCCTGGTGATCTGGCTGGGCTACAAGTTCAGCAAAGGAACGCGCTTTGTGCGCTACAGCGAGATGGAATTCCCGGAACGCTTTACCAAATAACGCCTGCTTGACGCCCTCTGCTCAGAGGGCGTTTTTTTATCCCTCTCTTCCACTTTCCCCTTCCACTCTTTACATAACTTTAAGTTCTCGAAATTGATAATCATTCTCGTTTACATTAAGGTAAGCGACTGAAAAGAAAGGGAACCCGGCGGGATTCACGCGCCTGATGTTTCCGCAATCAATAACGCTGCCGTCAATGTAACGGGCGCGGTTTTGCAATACGTGAGCAAATTTTTCAATCTTTTTCAGACCTCATGGAGTTACGGAATGTTTACCTTGAATCCCATTATGCGGGGAGGCCTCTGTGCGTCCGCGTTAACGCTGGCGCTGCCGGTGATGGCCGCCGCAGGGGAGGGTGAAACGCTGGTGGTGACCGCTTCGGCCAGCGAGCAGAACCTGAAAGATGCGCCCGCCAGCATCAGTGTCATCACGCAGCAGGATTTACAGCGCAGGCCGGTGCAAAACCTGAAAGATGTGCTGAAAGAGGTGCCCGGCGTGCAGCTCACCAATGAAGGGGATAACCGCAAAGGCGTCAGCCTGCGCGGGCTGAACAGCAGTTACACCCTGATCCTGATTGATGGCAAGCGCGTCAACTCGCGCAATGCCGTCTTCCGCCACAACGATTTTGACCTCAACTGGATCCCGGTAGAAGCGATTGAGCGCATTGAAGTGGTGCGCGGCCCAATGTCGTCGCTGTATGGCTCCGACGCCCTCGGCGGTGTGGTGAATATCATCACCAAAAAAATCGGCCAGCGCTGGAGCGGCTCAATTACCGCGGATACCACCATTCAGGCGCACCGCGATCGCGGCGATACGCAAAATGGCCAGTTCTATACCAGCGGGCCACTGATTGACGGCGTGCTCGGGCTGAAGGCCTTTGGCGGCGTGGCGAAGCGCGAAAAAGATAGTCAGCAAGTGTCGCAAACCGCCGCCAGCGGTGAGTCACCGCGCATCGAGGGCTTTACCAGCCGCGATGGCAATGTTGAACTGGCCTGGACGCCAACCAAAGATCACGACTTTACCGCTGGTTACGGTTATGACCGCCAGGATCGCAACTCTGATTCACTGAACAAAAACCGCCTCGACCGCCAGAACTACTCGCTGGCGCACAACGGGCGCTGGGGCAGCGCCAATAGCGAGCTGCGTTTTTACGGTGAGAAGATCGATAACAAAAACCCCGGCAACGCCAGCGCCATCCGTTCAGAAAGTAATACCGTGGATGGCAAAGTGGTGCTCCCGCTGGGCGAGATTAATCAGTTAGTGACGCTGGGCGGCGAGTGGCGTCATGACAAGCTCAACGATCCGATCAACCTGACCGGCGGCAACAGCAGTAAAACTTCCTCCAGCCAGTACGCACTGTTTATCGAAGATGAGTGGCGCATTGCCGAGCCGCTGGCGCTGACCACCGGCATTCGCATGGATGACCATGAAACCTATGGCGATCACTGGAGTCCGCGCGCCTATCTGGTGTGGAGCGCCACCGATACCATCACGGTGAAAGGGGGCTGGGCTACGGCCTTTAAAGCGCCGTCGCTGTTGCAGCTAAGCCCCGACTGGGCGACCAACTCCTGTCGCGGCGGTTGCCGGATTGTCGGCAGCCCGGAGTTGAAACCGGAAACCAGCGAAAGCTTCGAACTGGGGCTTTACTACAGCGGCGAAGAGGGCTGGCTGGAGGGCGTTCAAGGCAGCGTTACCGCCTTCCAGAACAATATTGAGGATATGATCAATATCAGCCGCACCCGCAGCCTGACCGAGGCGCCGGGCTACCCTAACTTTGTCGGCTTTGAGCGTAACGCCCAGGGCGTGCGGGTGCCGGTATTCCGCTATTACAACGTTGATAAAGCACGTATTCAGGGCGTGGAGACGGAGGTGAAAATCCCGTTCGATGAAGCGTGGAAGCTGACCCTGAATTACACCTACAACGACGGGCGCAATCTGAGCGGCGGCGGCAATAAACCGTTGCAGGATCTGCCATTCCACACCGCTAACGGCACGCTGGACTGGCAAGCTAACGACGCGTGGTCGTTCTATGTTTCGGCGAACTACAGTGGCGAAAAACGTTCGGTGTCACAGGGCGCAACGCCGGGCGGGTATGTTATCTGGAATGCGGGCGGCGCATGGCAGGCGACGAAAAACGTCAAACTGCGCGCGGGCGTGCTCAACCTCGGCGATAAAGATCTTAGCCGGGATGACTACAGCTTTAACGAAGATGGACGTCGCTACTTTGCGGCGATTGATTACCGCTTCTGATGAGAGACCCCGGCGCGAAAACGCCGGGGTGACGCTTAGCGGAAGAGGTGCTGCGCATGGAAGCGCAGATGATCTTCAATAAACGAAGCGATAAAGAAGTAGCTGTGATCGTACCCCGGCTGAATGCGCAGGGTCAGCGGCCAGCTTTTCTGCCGCGCCACTTCTGCCAGCCGCGCCGGCTGCAATTGATCGGCGAGGAACTGATCGCTGTCCCCCTGATCGATAAGGGTCGGAATGGCGTCACCGTCGCCGCTTTCCAGCATCAGCGCGCAGCTATCCCACTCGCGCCACTGGCTGGCATCCTCACCTAAATAGGCAGTAAAGGCTTTCTGCCCCCACGGCACCTGTAACGGGTTCACAATCGGCGCAAAGGCCGAGACGCTGGTGTAACGGCCCGGGTTTTTCAGTGCCATAATCAGCGCGCCGTGGCCGCCCATGGAGTGACCGCTGATCGCCGCCTGGGTGCTGACGTTAAACTCGCTCTGGATAAGGGCCGGGAGTTCGTCGCGCAGATAATCAAACATCCGGTAGTGCGTGGCCCACGGCTGCTGCGTGGCGTTAAGATAGAAGCCGGCCCCTTTACCCAGATCGTAGCTGTCGGCATCAGCCACCTCATCGCCGCGCGGGCTGGTGTCCGGCATCACCAGCACAATGCCCAGCTCAGAGGCGACGCGCTGCGCACCTGCTTTGGTGGTGAAATTCTCATCATTGCAGGTCAGGCCGGAGAGCCAGTAAAGCACCGGCGGGCGCGCATCGCTACGCTGCGGCGGTAAAAAGATGCTGAACGTCATGGCGCAGTTCAGGACGCTGGAGTCGTGACGCCAGCGCTGCTGCCAGCCTTCAAAACAGCGGTGCTCTTCGAGCAATTCCATGCGGGGCTCCTCAGGTTTCACAGAGATAAACAGAGTGATAACCCTGCATAATACAGATAATTCACGCCGCTGTGAGTAACTTTCACTTCCGCACTTGCGCAACATACTGCATCATAAACATAACTTTACATTAACATTTGGAGGCGGAGATGGCGTTACGCGTCGCGCTTTGCGGTTTTATCGTACTGGTGGTGGTGATGGGTATTGGCCGCTTTGCCTTTACCCCGCAGGTGCCGTTGATGATCCGCGACGGTCAGCTCACCCTCACCAGCGCCGGGCTGGTGGCAGCCATTAACTACCTGGGTTATCTGCTTGGTGCCTGGGATGCGATGCGCGCGAAGCGGCATATCGAAGTGCGCCTGTGGCTTGGCATTGGCGGCGCGGTGCTGCTCACTTTCCTCTCTGCGCTGGCAGACAACGCGCTGCTGCATGGCGCGATTCGGCTTATTATCGGCGCGATGAGCGGCTGGGGAATGGTGTTGATTGCCGCGTGGACCAATGAGCGGCTGGCCCATGCCGGAAAGCCGGGCCTCAGTGCGGCGGTGTTTGCCGGGCCGGGCGCGGGCATCGCGTTAAGCGGATTGCTGGCGGTAGCGATTCAGGCCAAAGGCTTAAGCGCTGCGTCAGCCTGGCAAGTTTATGGCGTGCTGGCGCTGCTGCTGGTGGCGCTGATTGCCCGCTACTTACCGAAGCCCGGTGAGTGGCACCGCCCGGAGGTGAAGACGCAGCCTCTGCACCTGACCACCGATCTGAAACGGCTGGTCTGGAGCTACAGCCTGGCCGGGTTTGGCTATATTCTGCCCGCTACCTTTTTGTCGCAGATGGCAGCGCTGCGCTTTCCCGGCAGCCTGTTTGCCCAGTTTGTCTGGCCGGTTTTCGGCCTCGCGGCAGTGATCGGCATTGGTCTCAGTATTCTGCTGCGCCACTGCGGGCAGAGCCATCAGCGGCTGGCGATAGTCCTCTGGTTGCAGGGCGCGGGCGTGCTGGCAGCCTGGCTTCTGCCGGGGTTGAGCGGGCTGGTGTGCGGCGCGGTGCTGGTCGGCGGCGGTTTTCTCTGCGCAGTGCAGCTTTCACTGCTCTATGGTCGCGAGCTGGCACCCTATCACGCGCGTTATATGGCGGGCCTGCTCACCACCGGCTATGCCGTCGGGCAACTGGTCGGCCCGATGACCTCTGCGCTCTCGACCTGGCTTACCGGACGCCTTGAACCGGCGCTCGGCATTGCGGCGGTTGCGCTGGTAATTGGCGGTGTTCTGGTGTGGAAACGTCGCGCCTGAAAGGCAGCGGCAATTTCAATAATTATCCCCGGCGGGCTGGATTATGTGCGCGACCTCACGCACAATGTTGCCTCACTTCGCCGCAACACGCGAAGCACGCCATACCTGCAGGAGAAGAAGAAAATATGTCATCACTCAGTAAAGAAGCGGCGCTGGTGCACGAGGCGCTGGTTGCCCGTGGTCTGGAAACCCCGCTGCGCCCCCCGGTGCAAATGGATAATGAAACCCGTAAACGCCTTATCGCCGGCCATATGACCGAGATCATGCAGCTGCTCAATCTCGATCTGAATGATGACAGCCTGATGGAAACGCCGCATCGCATCGCCAAAATGTATGTCGATGAGATCTTCTCCGGCCTCGATTACGCCAATTTCCCGAAAATCACCGTCATTGAAAATAAGATGAAGGTCGATGAGATGGTGACCGTGCGCGACATTACGCTCACCAGCACCTGCGAACACCACTTTGTCACTATCGACGGCAAAGCGACGGTGGCTTACATCCCGAAAGAGTCGGTGATTGGCCTGTCGAAAATCAACCGCATTGTGCAGTTCTTCGCCCAGCGCCCACAGGTTCAGGAACGCCTGACCCAGCAGATCCTCACCGCGCTGCAAACCCTGCTTGGCACCAATAATGTCGCGGTATCGATTGATGCGGTCCATTATTGTGTGAAAGCGCGCGGCATTCGTGATGCCACCAGTGCGACCACTACCACCTCGCTCGGTGGCCTGTTTAAGTCGAGCCAGAACACCCGCCAGGAGTTCCTGCGCGCCGTTCGCCACACTAACTGATTGCAGGAGCCGCCGACATGGGAAGGAGCGTCACGCTCGATTTTATCCGTGGCCTCGCCATCCTTGGCATTCTGCTGCTCAATATCACCGCCTTTGGTCTGCCGAAGGCGGCCTATCTCAATCCCGCCTGGTATGGCGACATCACCCTGCATGATGCCTGGACCTGGGCGCTGCTCGACCTTTTTGCGCAGGTAAAATTTCTCTCGCTGTTCGCCATTCTCTTTGGTGCCGGGTTGCAGATGCTGCTACCACGGGGCAAGCGCTGGATCCAGTCGCGCCTGACGCTGCTGGTGCTGCTCGGTTTCATTCACGCACTCTTCTTCTGGGAAGGCGATATTCTGCTGGCTTATGGCCTGGTAGGGCTTATCGGCTGGCGAATGATTCGCGATGCGCAGAGCGTGAAAGCGATGTTTCATACCGGCGTGGTGCTCTATCTCATCGGCATTGTCGTCTTGCTGCTGCTGGGCGCCATCTCCGGTACCACGCCGAACAACTTCTGGCTGCCTGACGCCGCTAACGTGCAGTATGAAGCCTGGTGGCGCACCAGCGGCATGCTGATGGAGGGGCTGAGCAACCGCAGCGATCTCTTGTCAAACGCCTTACTGGCGCTTGGCGTGCAGTATGGCTGGCAGCTGGCCGGGCTGATGTTGATTGGTGCTGCGCTGATGCGCAGCGGCTGGATGAGAGGGCAGTTCCCGCTGCGCCACTACCGGCGCGTCGGCGCACTGCTGGTGGTGACGGGAATGGCGGTAAATATTCCCGCCATTGTCGCCCAGTGGCAACTGGGCTGGTCGTACCGCTGGTGCGCCTTTTTTTTGCAGGCCCCGCGCGAGCTGAGCGCACCGGTGCAGGCCATCGGCTATGCGTCACTGGCGTGGGGCTTCTGGCCGCAAATCTGCGCCAACAAACTGGTGAGCGCAATCGCCTGCGTCGGGCGCATGGCGCTCACTAACTATCTGTTGCAGACCCTGATCTGCACCACGCTGTTTAACCACTTCGGTCTGTTTATGCGCTTTGACCGCCTGCAACTGCTGGCGATCGTCCCCGCCGTCTGGGCGGTTAATATCCTCTTCTCCGTGCTGTGGCTAAGGCGTTTCCGCCAGGGGCCCGTCGAATGGCTGTGGCGACAACTGACCGCCCGTGCGGCGGGCAGCGCATTACCGCCTACAAGCAGATAACGATCTGGATCACAATCGTTAACAAATGCGATGTAACCGTTTCCATTGATGTGATGCCTCTCACGTAGCAAAGCCACCGCGACTGCCAGAATAGCCTCCTTACTTTACCCAGGGGGTGCCTGTGACGTGCCGCCATTCAGACAAGGTGGGAAAAAATGATCACCATTCGTGACGTTGCCCGTCATGCGAACGTCTCCGTCGCGACGGTTTCCCGCGTACTCAACAACAGCGCCCTGGTCAGCCAGGAGACGCGCGAAACCGTGATGCAGGCGGTTGCCCAGCTGGGTTATCGCCCGAACGCCAACGCCCAGGCGCTGGCGACGCAGGTGAGCGACACCATCGGCGTGATCGTAATGGATGTCTCCGACGCCTTCTTCGGTGCGCTGGTCAAAGCGGTAGATACCGTCGCGCAGGAACATCAAAAGTATGTGCTGATTGGCAACAGCTACCATGAGGCGGAAAAAGAGCGCCACGCCATTGAGGTGCTGATACGTCAGCGCTGTAACGCCCTGATTGTGCACTCAAAAGCGCTCAGCGATGAAGAGTTGACGGGCTTTATGGAGCAGATCCCCGGCATGGTGCTGATCAACCGCGTGGTGCCCGGTTACGCCCACCGCTGCGTCTGCCTTGACAACGTCAGCGGGGCGGTGATGGCGACGCGCATGCTGCTGAATAATGGCCATCAACGCATCGGCTACCTCGCCTCCAGCCATCAAATAGAAGATAACGATTCACGCCGCGAGGGCTGGTTCCGCGCACTGGAAGAGCAGGGCATTGCCGCGCCGGACAGCTGGGTTGGCACCGGTTCGCCGGATATGCAGGGCGGGGAGGCGGCGATGGTAGAGCTGCTGGGTCGCAATCTGCAATTGACCGCCGTTTTCGCTTACAACGACAGCATGGCAGCGGGTGCGCTGACGGCGCTGAAAGATAATGGCATTGCGGTGCCGCAGCATCTGTCGCTGATTGGTTTCGATGATATCCCCATTGCCCGTTACACCGATCCGCAATTAACCACCGTGCGCTACCCGGTGGCGTCAATGGCACGGCTGGCGACGGAGCTGGCGCTACAGGGGGCGGCGGGCAAGCTCGATCCGCAGGCCGCACACTGCTTTATGCCCACACTGGTACGTCGTCATTCTGTGGCGTTGCGACAAAGTGTGGCGCCGATCACTAACTCGTAATGCGTCGCGATGTAACCGTTTTCAATCTGTGAGTAAATTCACAGTATCTTAACAAGGCGCTGACTATGATGTCAGCGTTTTGGAAGCTGAAACACGATGTAACGGTGAGTATTCATTTTTAATGAAACGTTCACGTAAAAGCATCGGATAAAGCGATCTTCTGGAGCGTTACCGAACACGGACGATTGAATTTTTTTAGCGTGGACGTCGGGTGTCAGTAACCTCTTCTTAACATACTGACCCGCCGAGCACTATTCACAAGCACTACCCTGCATATAATAAAACCGGAGATACCATGAATAAGAAGGTGTTGACTCTGTCTGCTGTCATGGCAAGCATGCTGTTTGGCGCAGCCGCACACGCAGCGGATACCCGTATTGGTGTGACCATCTATAAATATGACGACAACTTCATGTCCGTTGTGCGTAAGGCGATTGAGAAAGACGGTAAAGCAGCCCCGGATGTTCAGCTGCTGATGAACGACTCCCAGAACGACCAATCCAAACAGAATGATCAGATCGACGTCCTGCTGGCAAAAGGGGTTAAAGCCCTTGCCATCAACCTGGTTGACCCGGCTGCGGCGGGCACGGTGATCGAGAAAGCGCGCGGCCAGAATGTGCCTATCGTCTTCTTCAACAAAGAGCCTTCCCGCAAAGCGCTGGATAGCTATGACAAAGCTTACTACGTCGGCACCGACTCCAAAGAGTCCGGCGTGATTCAGGGCGACCTGATTGCCAAACACTGGGCGGCTAACCCGGGCTGGGATCTGAACAAAGATGGTCAGATTCAGTTCGTGCTGCTGAAAGGCGAGCCGGGCCACCCGGATGCTGAAGCGCGTACCACCTACGTGATTAAAGAGCTGAACGATAAAGGCATCAAAACCCAGCAGCTGGCATTAGATACTGCAATGTGGGACACCGCCCAGGCGAAAGACAAAATGGACGCGTGGCTCTCTGGCCCGAACGCTAACAAAATCGAAGTGGTGATTGCCAACAACGATGCGATGGCAATGGGTGCGGTTGAAGCGCTGAAAGCCCACAACAAATCCGCGATTCCGGTATTTGGCGTCGATGCACTGCCAGAAGCGCTGGCGCTGGTGAAATCGGGCGCGATGGCCGGTACCGTGCTGAACGATGCCAACAACCAGGCGAAAGCGACCTTCGATCTGGCGAAAAACCTTGCTGATGGCAAAGGTGCGGCAGATGGCACCACCTGGAAAATTGAGAACAAGATTGTCCGTATTCCTTACGTCGGCGTTGATAAAGACAACCTGGCGCAAATTACCGGTAAATAAGATTTAGTTCGACCGTTCTCACTGGGCGTATTGTTTAATACGCCCTTTTATAAAAATGATATGCCAGGCCAACAAGGTAGAATTATGGTCAGCAATAATACTCAGTCGTCAGGTGAATTCTTGTTGGAAATGAGCAATATCAACAAGTCCTTTCCCGGCGTAAAGGCGCTCGATAATGTCAATTTAAAAGTCCGTCCTCACTCTATTCATGCATTGATGGGTGAAAACGGTGCGGGTAAATCGACATTATTAAAATGCCTTTTTGGGATCTACCAAAAAGATTCCGGCAGCATTCTATTTCAGGGTAAAGAGATCGATTTCCACTCCGCTAAAGAGGCGCTGGAAAACGGTATTTCGATGGTGCACCAGGAGTTGAACCTGGTATTACAGCGTTCGGTGATGGATAACATGTGGCTCGGGCGTTACCCGACCAAAGGCGTGTTTGTCGATCAGGATAAGATGTACCACGACACGAAAGCTATCTTTGATGAGCTGGATATTTATATTGATCCCCGTGCGCGTGTCGGGACATTATCCGTTTCCCAGATGCAGATGATCGAAATTGCGAAAGCATTCTCCTATGACGCCAAAATCGTCATTATGGATGAGCCGACCTCATCGCTGACCGAAAAAGAGGTCAACCATCTGTTTAAAATTATCCGCAAGCTGAAAGAGCGTGGCTGCGGTATTGTTTATATCTCGCACAAAATGGAAGAGATATTCCAGCTGTGCGATGAAATTACCGTTCTGCGCGACGGGCAGTGGATTGCTACCCAGCCGCTGGAAGGGCTGGATATGGATAAGATCATCGCCATGATGGTCGGCCGCTCCCTGAACCAGCGCTTCCCGGACAAGCACAACACGCCTGGCGAGACCATTCTGGAGGTGCGTAATCTTACCTCCCTGCGTCAGCCGTCGATCCGTGATGTGAGCTTTGATCTGCGCAAGGGCGAAATTCTCGGTATCGCCGGGCTGGTGGGCGCGAAACGTACCGATATCGTGGAGACGCTGTTTGGTATCCGTGAAAAATCGGGCGGCACCATTAAGCTGCACGGTAAGGCGATTAATAACCATACCGCCAACGAAGCCATTAATAACGGCTTTGCCCTGGTCACCGAAGAGCGCCGCTCAACGGGTATTTATGCCTATTTAGATATTGGATTTAACTCATTAATCTCTAATATCCAGAATTACCGTAACAAAGTGGGCTTGCTTGATAACAGTCGCATGAAGAGCGATACCCAGTGGGTTATTGACTCGATGCGGGTAAAAACGCCTGGCCACCGCACGCAGATTGGTTCCCTTTCCGGCGGTAATCAGCAGAAAGTGATTATTGGACGCTGGTTGTTAACCCAGCCGGAAATTTTAATGCTTGATGAACCGACGCGCGGTATTGACGTGGGTGCGAAGTTTGAAATTTATCAGCTGATTGCTGAGCTGGCGAAAAGAGAGAAGGGGATCATTATTATCTCCTCTGAAATGCCTGAGTTGTTAGGCATCACTGACCGTATTCTGGTAATGAGCAATGGCCTCGTCGCTGGAATTGTTGATACTAAAACGACAACGCAAAACGAAATTCTCCGTCTTGCGTCTTTGCACCTTTAAGATCAGGGGCTCCTCATGAGTGCGTTAAATAAAAAGACTTTTCTCACTTATCTGAAAGATGGCGGTATTTACGTCGTTCTTTTAGTGTTGCTGGCCATTATTATTTTCCAGGACCCTACGTTCTTAAGCCTGCTGAACTTAAGTAATATTCTGACCCAGTCTTCGGTGCGTATTATTATCGCGCTCGGCGTCGCGGGCCTGATTGTTACCCAGGGCACCGACCTCTCTGCCGGACGTCAGGTCGGTCTGGCGGCGGTAGTGGCGGCTACGCTGCTGCAATCGATGGAGAACGCCAACAAGGTGTTCCCGGAGATGGCAACAATGCCGATTATCGTGGTGGTGCTGATCGTCTGCGTTATCGGCGCGATTATCGGCTTAATCAACGGTATTATCATCGCTTACCTCAATGTGACGCCGTTTATTACCACGTTGGGTACGATGATTATCGTGTACGGTATCAACTCCCTGTACTACGACTTTGTCGGCGCATCGCCGATCTCGGGCTTCGACAGCGGCTTCTCCACCTTTACCCAGGGCTTTATTGCGCTCGGTAGCTTCCGTCTCTCTTACATCACCTTCTACGCGCTGATTGCCGTGGCGTTTGTCTGGGTGCTGTGGAACAAAACCCGCTTCGGTAAGAATATTTTCGCTATCGGCGGCAACCCGGAAGCGGCAAAAGTTTCCGGTGTGAACGTCGCGCTGAACCTGCTGATGATCTATGCCCTCTCCGGCGTCTTCTACGCTTTCGGCGGGCTGCTGGAAGCGGGCCGTATTGGCTCGGCGACCAACAACCTCGGCTTTATGTATGAGCTGGATGCGATTGCCGCGTGCGTGGTGGGCGGCGTCTCCTTCAGCGGCGGTGTTGGTACCGTGCTGGGCGTGGTGACCGGTGTGATCATCTTCACCGTTATCAACTACGGCCTGACCTATATCGGCATTAACCCTTACTGGCAGTACATCATCAAGGGCGGGATCATTATCTTTGCCGTGGCGCTGGACTCCCTGAAATACGCGCGCAAGAAGTAATCCTTCTGCGCTGCTCTCAAGCCCGCCTTGTGCGGGCTTTTTTATTGTTCTGCTATTAGAAAACTTCATCTATTCGGCATGGAGAAATCCGGCGTCGCTGCTACGCTTTATGTAGTCCCAACGTTTATAAGGAGATTAGGATGAAGAATGAATTCGCTTTTCCGGCATTCCCCGTCACTGGATGGCAAGTTGGCGCGGTAGACAAGCAGCAAAGCATCGTTGTGAAATTTGGTTACAGCACTTCGCCTTATGGCCCGGGTGCATCGACTTTCGACTCGCAGTTTTTCAGCTTAACCCCCGATATGGTGCGCAGCCTGATCTACGATTTGCAGCGCAGCCTGACGGAGCATGAAATCGAGCACGAAAAAGTCGCCTGATTTACCCCCCTTTTACCTCTGCAAAGGCACGGGTCATGCAGCTTACGCTGTGTTGTCGTGTGCCTTGTTATGACCTGTAAACCCCCGTGCTGCGCGCATCCTATTGAAGAACCGATCAAATTTAAGGGGATTCTGAAGGTCTTCATCGCAGCGGCTACATACGCTTAAAGGACAATCTTTGAGAGTTGTGATGGCAGCTCAAGGGGCGCTTATGAATTTTGTTTTTTTTAGAATTGACCACGCACCGCATGAAAAAACCAGTCAGGTGAATTTCGTCTTAAAAAATGTTGAACTGCTTCGTGATGGCGAAGTGATTGCCGTACCCGGCGATCTCACCGTCACGTCGTTGCCTTTTTTCTACTTCTGCTCGGTGCAAACCGGGTTTCGCAAGATCGAGTACAGAATGGCCAACAACCCGCCGGCACGGATCACCTGCAGCGCAGGCTATCTGAAAACGGGAGACTATCTGGTTGAGACACCGGAAGGGGAGAAGGTGATGCAGTTTAACGCGCTTAACGGCACATGGACGCTGGATAAGAACACCTCTGCTGTTATCGACCACCAGGCCTTTATCGCCCGTGACTTTATGCTTCTGCGTCCGGTGAAAAGCAGTGGCCGTACGGTGCCATTCACGTAATCCGCTCTGCTACCTCTTTTTTTGCATATCAATTAACTGCTCGGCCGTGACTGCCGGGTAGCCCTGAGCATCTTCGGGCACTTCATGCATCGCAGGGATCGGCACTAAAGGCCCAAGGAAACGGGGTTCACGTTTAAACAGATAGAGATCCGCAATTGTCCCGAGCCGGGCGCCAAATTCGCGCGCCCGCACGCTCCACATATCTTTAGGCGACGGCACGGCGTAGCACTGCGCCTGAATGCCTAAGTGGCGGGCAATAAACAGCGCGCGTTCACAATGGAAGCGCTGGGTGATGATAATGAAGTCATTGGTGTCGAACACCTTGCGGGTGCGCACAATTGAGTCCAGCGTGCGGAAACCGGCGTAATCGAGCACGATATCCGCAGGGTCAACGCCGCCGGCGATCAGATCCTTACGCATCGTCACCGGCTCGTTATAGCTCTGCTGTGCATTATCACCGCTCAACAGCAGGTAGTTCACCTTGCCGCTGTTATAGGCGTTAAGGGCGCCCTGAATGCGGTAGCGGTAATACTGGTTGATGACACCCGTACGGTAATATTTTGCGGTACCAAGCACCACGCCGACCTGGCGCCAGGGGAGATCCTGCAGGTCGTCGTAGATATAGGGGGCGGTTTTCCAGCTCATCCAGCGATCGAAACCCAGCGCGGTTAACACCAGCAGACCAATCAGGACTATCAGGCTGTAAAAAACACGCTTTAACATGAAGCTGGCTCGGTAAGGGATTGAAATTGCACTCAGGCTACTTTACCCACACCGCAAGCGCAAGAAACGGCAGCTCAATCGCGCTGTTTTTCATCACTGCGGCCTTAACCGCAGTGATGCGCGTCAGAGCGTTACGCGCTCAACCGCGTCGCAACCTAACGCACGCAGCGTTGCCGTTGTTGCATCCCACTGCGTTAACGGCGCGTCAGCGCGTTCCGCCAGCACGGCGCGCGTAATGTCCGGGTAGTCGAAACCGCTCAGGCTGAGCAGATTAAGCGCGCCCTGCAACGGTGGCAGGGTCGGGTTAAACGCCGCGTTCTCCGCATAACGTCCGCTGAAGATCTGCCCATCGCGGCAGAGCAGGGCAACGCCGGAAGGGGAGTGGGTATAAGGGGAGTGGCTCTGGCTGGCTGCGGTAATCGCCGCCTGAGTCAGCGCATCACCACGCGGGGCGAAGCCGTGATCCTGGGCGTCCATCAGCAGGGTTTTAATCTCAAGATCTTTCGGCCCGAACGCATCCGGCAGGTAATCACCGAGCGTATGCGGCGCACGGCCTGGCAGATTAATGCGCAGCGAAAGCCCGCTGTTGAGCTCATTCATAAACTGTCGGCAGTGGCCGCACGGCGTGTAGTTGACGGTGACCGATTCCAGTGCGGTCTCACCGCGCAACCAGGCGTGGCTGATGGCGCTCTGCTCGGCGTGCACCGTCTGCTGTATGGTGGCACCGATAAACTCCATATTGGCGCCGAAATACCAGGTGCCGCTGACGCCGCGGGCAATCGCGCCGACATTGAAATGGGAGAGATCCGTGCGCGCGCAGGCAGCAGCGAGGGGCAGCAGCGCGAAGGCCAGCGCATCGGCATCGAGCTGTGTCGCGCTTTGCAACGTTGCCACCTGCTCCGCGCTCAGCATAGCGGGGAAGTGTTCATCCGCCAGCAGAGGCGCCAGCGCGGTCTGAAGTTCACCCGGCAGGCCGGAAAAAGCAGTGTGAAAACGGGAATGCATAGCAGTGCCTCATAGCAGTGTATTGGAGAGACAGTGTACGGGCCTGCTTTGCTTTTATATGTGATTCAAATCACACTATTTATGCAACTAATGAAACGCATTGAAGAATTGCGCGACACATCGCAAATTTTAACCCCACAGCGCAATCAGCAGCGGAAAGAGGAACGGCGCGATAAGCGAGGTGATAATCCCGCAGATCACCAGCGCCAGCGAGCTGAAGGCGCCCTCCTGGTAATCCAGTTCCGCGCTGCGCGCGGTGCCCAGCGCGTGCGAGGCGGTACCCATTGCCAGCCCGCGTGCCGATTTGGTCTTAATGCGCATCAGGTTCAGTAAGGTGTGCCCGAAGACCGCGCCAAGCACACCGACAAAAATCACACACACTGCGCTGATGGCCGGAATGCCGCCAATGCTGCCACCCACCGCCATGGCAATCGGCGTGGTGACGGACTTCGGTAATATCGAAGCAGCAATCTCCGGCGTGGCCCCCATCAGCAGCGCGATAAGCGTTCCGCTGATCATCGCCACCAGGCTGCCGATAAAGCAGATGGTAATAATCGATTTCCAGCGTGCACGAATCTGATGCAGCTGTTCATAAAGAGGAAACGCCAGCGCCACGACTGCGGGTTGCAGCAGATCGTTGAGCACTTTACTGCCCTGGAAGTAGTGATCGTAGGGCGTACCGGTCAGCAACAGCAGCGGTATGATCACCACCATCGCGATCAGTAAAGGGTTAAGCAGCGCCAATTTAAAGCGCGCGGCCAGTTTGCGGGCGGCGAAAAAGACCGCCAGCGTTAACGGCAGGGACCACCAGATATAGGCCATCACTCTTTTGTTTCCTCACGACCGGCTACTTTACGCTCGCCGTGTACCAGATGGGTACTCCAGCTCACCACCAAAAAGACCACCAGCGTGCTCACCGCGCAGGAGACCACAATCGGGCCGAACTGCGCGCGCAGCACGTCGTAATACTGCATGACGCCGACGCCGATAGGGACAAAAAGCAGCGCCATGTAGCGAATAAGCAGAAAACAGCCGGGATTGACCCACTTCGCCGGCAGGATCTGCAGCGCCAGCAGGACAAACATAATCAGCATGCCAATAATGCTGCCTGGAATGGCGATCGGCAGCAGTGAGGCGACAAAAATACCCACATATAAGCAGGCATAGATGAGTGCGAAGGCTCGCAGGTACTGCCAGATGATTATCAGTGATTTATTCATGGTGGAAATCCTTGCTGAAACGCATTCATCATACAATTAAAGCTAAAAACGTGCTACCGATCACATCATGAATTTTGAGCATACCAGACATTCCATTTGGTTAAATTATGTGTTCAAACCAGCCAGAATGTGAAAAAAAGGGACGCTAAGCCTTCAGCGCTCGATGATAATGGCACTTTCCTCGCTACCGGAGAGCGGCTACTATGTCGCCTCATTTTTTCGGGGTGATTTATGCGTGTATTACTGGCTCCAATGGAGGGCGTGCTCGATTCTCTGGTGCGCGAGCTGCTGACTGACGTCAATGATTATGATCTCTGCATCACCGAGTTTCTGCGCGTGGTCGATCAGCTGCTGCCGGTAAAATCCTTCCATAAAATCTGCCCGGAATTGCAGCGCCAGAGCCGCACCTCCTCCGGCACATTAGTGCGCGTTCAGCTGTTGGGTCAATATCCGCAGTGGCTGGCGGAAAATGCCGCCCGCGCGGTTGAACTCGGCTCGTGGGGGGTTGATCTGAACTGCGGTTGCCCGTCGAAACTGGTCAACGGCAGCGGCGGCGGGGCGACATTACTCAAAGATCCGGAGCTGATTTATCGCGGCGCGAAGGCGATGCGCGAAGCGGTGCCGTCGCATCTGCCGGTGACGGTGAAAATTCGTCTTGGCTGGGAGAACTCCGCCCGCCAGTTTGAAATTGCCGATGCGGTACAGCAGGCGGGTGCCAGCGAACTGACGGTGCATGGCCGCACGAAAGAGGATGGCTATAAAGCCGAGCGCATCAACTGGCAGGCGATCGGTGAGATCCGCCAGCGCCTGTCGATCCCGGTTATCGCCAACGGTGAAATCTGGGACTGGCAGAGCGCGCAGGCCTGCATGGCGGCGACCGGCTGCGATGCGGTGATGATTGGCCGCGGCGCGCTCAATGTGCCAAACCTCAGCCGGGTGGTGAAATATAACGAGCCGCGTATGCCCTGGCCTGAAGTGGTTGCGCTGCTGGCGAAATACAGCCGGCTTGAGAAGCAGGGTGATACCGGTTTGTATCATGTTGCCCGCATCAAGCAGTGGCTGGGCTATCTGCGCAAAGAGTACGCTGAAGCTGGTGAGCTATTTGCGGAAATTCGCACCTACAAAACCTCTCAGGATATTGCGGCAGCCATTGCGCGCGCCGAAATATAGGATCATGCAACGCTACGATGTAATTGCCTCAATTCGTAGCGTTATCTGAGTCACACTTTTACGCTCTTACCTAAATTGCTCGTAGATTATTTCCATGTGGGATGGTATTTATTTACCCACACCATCGCAGGGTTGTTACTGTTAAACAGGCAAAACCTAAACCATCAAATTCACCACTTGTGAATTTCGGGTTTGGGTTTTTTTGTTTTGATGGTGTGCATAAATAAAAGCTGTAAAGCAAATAACTATAAGGAATTGTCTGAGCCTTACGCGTTAGCACTATTTTTAACGCGGCAGTTGCGGCCAGCAATATAAAAATGGAATAGAAATGGCACATATTAAATTCGCCTTACCTTTGGCGTTCCTGTCAGGTATTAGTGGCACTTGCGCTTTTGCCAATAGTGAACTGCCCAACACTCAGGGTTTTATTGAAAATAGTCGGTTCGATGTCACGTTAAAAAATGTCTGGATGATTAATACTAATAACCAGCTCTCAGAAGCCGGTATTGGTGACCAGAAAGCGTGGGCGCAGGGCGCGCTGCTTGATTATCAAAGCGGCTGGTACCGGGATGCCATCGGTATCGATGCCTCATGGTATAGCGTGGTCAAGCTCTACGCGAACAAAGACTTTGCCGGGCGCGATCTGCTGCGCGATAACAACGGTCATGCGGAAGGGTTCAACAAAATTGGTCAGCTTTACGCCAAGCTCAAATGGGAGGATGAGCATGCGTACGCCAGGCTCTATGCGGGCTGGAAGCAGCTTTATAAGTTCGGTACGCTCAGCGTCACGCGCAGCCGGGCCGCACCAAGTTCATGGCAGGGGGTAAGTCTCGAGAGCGGCCTGGGCGATCTCTCTGCCCGCGCCGCCTGGGTCACCCGTTTTTCAGAACGTGATGAACCGGAAAAGCGCCGCTTTTATACTTTAAAAACTAATAAGCCCATCGATCACATTGTTACCGGTGATATAAGCTGGAGTCCTGATAAAAATACCCGCGTAAGCTGGCTGGCAGGCGAAAGTGATAATTATCTTTTCCGTCAGGGAATAGAGGCGCAATTCACATTGCCACTGGCTGAAAAAGAGTCGCTGTTATTACGCAGTGCCTGGTATTACAATCGCGGGCTGGCAGAGTGGGAAGGTGCGCGCGGATTTACCCATAGCGCGCAGCATATTTTTGCGCTGATGGGCTACCAATATTACGCAATGGAGTCAGGTGTCGCCTGGTCAAAAACAAAAGCGCCGTTGGATAATGGCCTCGGGCACTTTTATTGGCATATGGGTAAAAACACCCGTGGCGCATTTAATAGCCCGGCGGATGGCGAAGGCAATGATTACGTCAATGATAATGAGCAGATGATTTATTGGTACGGTAAATATGTTCTCTCGCCGGAATTGACCACAGGTATTTTCGCTAATTATGGTTTTGGGGCGAAATATCAGGGCGTCAAATTAAATCAGTGGGAGTATGGCGGTTTTATTGCGTGGACGCCGAAAGCTGTCTCTGGCTTATCGCTGTTTGCCGGCTTTGGCCCAAGCTACAGCTGGAAGCTGGTAAAAGGCAAACCCTGGCTGACGGACGATAAGCGCGATTTCCATCGTTCCCATGGCCTCGGCGGCGGCATCACCATGGAATACAAATTTGGTCTGCATAATCAATAAGGAGATTCACCGTGAATAAAACGTTACTGGCACTTTTGCTCACCGCATTTGCCTCTACCGGCGTACAGTCGGCTGAACGCGCAACGCGCATTTTACTGGTCAACGACGACGGCTGCGACTCCATCGGCACGATCTCCTTACAGGAAAAACTGGCCGCCAAAGGCTTTGATGTCTGGATGGTGGCACCCGCCACCAATCAGAGCGGGATCGGCTCGGCAATTACCTTCAAACCCAACAAAATCTTCGATGTGAAGAAAGTGGCGGAAAAACGCTACTGCTTCCCCGGCACGCCTGCGGATGCCATCGATTTTGGCCTGCTCGGCATTCTGAAAGAGAACCCGCCGGACCTTGTCATTTCCGGTGTCAACGATGGCCCGAACACCGGCGTCACGCAGCTTAACTCCGGCACCGTGGGCGCAGCGGTGCGCGCCGTGCGCTACGGCTACCCGGCGATTGCCGCCAGCATCGGTTACCTGTTCACGGCAGAGGAGCAAAAAGCGGGCTGGCCAAGCACGCATAAATACTGGCCGGACTCGGTCGATTATGTGGTCTCGCTGGTCGATAAGCTTCAGGCAAAACGCCAGCCCGGACAGCCGCTGCTGCCAGCCGGCTCCGGCCTGAGCATCAACTACCCTCCGCTGGCGAAAAGCGCGGTGAAGGGCGAGAAATTTATTGGTAATGAATCCTTCCCCGAAGCGCAGCACAGCTATGTGCTGCTGGAAGACGGCCGTGCACAGCAGGTGATCAATGAAAAGATGCTGACGCCGAACGAGTCGGACACGGATACCGGCTGGCTCAACAAAGGCTATATCACCCTGACGGTGTTCGATGGCCAGTGGAATGCGCCGCAGTATGAAGCCCAGTATCAGGCCCTGTTCCGCTGATGGTGTCACACATCGGCGAGGCAGGTTTCTCTTCCGGTCTGGTTCCGGCGGGCGGCATGCGTATCGCCAAAATATTAAACAATAACGTCGCCGTGGTGCTGGACGAGCAGCAGCGCGAGCAGGTAGTGATGGGGCGCGGTATTGCATTTCAGAAGCGTCCCGGCGATCGGCTCGACGAGGGGGCGATTGAAAAGGTCTTCGCACTGCAAAGCGACGATCTGGTGCGCCGCCTGGGTGAGCTGCTCAATCAGATCCCACTGGAGGTGATGACCACCTGCGATCGCATTATTGCGCTGGCCAGCGAACGGTTGGGGAAGTTGCAGGAGAGCCTCTATATCACGCTCACCGATCACTGTTACTTCGCCATCGAACGGCAGAAAAAAGGGCTGCTTATCCGCAACGGGCTGCTGTGGGAGATCAAGCGTCTCTACCCGAAGGAGTTCGCGCTGGGCCATGAAGCGCGCGCGATTATCGCCAGGCGGCTCGGTGTGACGCTGCCGGAAGATGAAGCGGGATTTATTGCGCTGCATCTGGTGACGGCACAGTTAAACAGCGCGATGCCGGAGGTGATGCATATCACCCGCGCGATGCAGGAGATCCTGCATATCGTGCAGTATCAGCTAAAGCTGGAGTATGACGAAGAGGGGCTGAGCTATCAGCGCTTTGTAACCCATCTGAAGTTCTTCTCCCAGCGCATGCTGAACAGCACGGTGGTTGACGACGACGATCTCAGCCTCCACCAGGCGGTGAAAGATAACTACCCGCTGGCGTGGAAGTGCGCCGAGAAAGTGGCGCTTCACCTGGCCAGCACCTATCAGCGGCGGCTGACCAACGAAGAGACAATGTTTCTCGCGCTCCATATTGAGCGCGTGAGGAAAGAGCAGCGCTAACTGCACCTATGGGTTGTTACTGCATTAACGTGTGCAGGCAAAACCTGAGTCCGTCGCCGCAAGGTGACGTGGCTCAGGTTTTTTTTTACTCAGACACAAGAGGTAAGGACACAAGCATGGATTATCAAACGCTGGCGAACGTCATTCTCAGCCACGTTGGCGGCAAGGAGAACATCAGCAGCGTGGTGCATTGCGCTACGCGGTTACGCTTTAAACTCAAAGAGATGAAAAAGGCCGATGCCGACGGGCTAAAAAAAGAGCCCGGGGTCATCATGGTCGTGGAGAGCGGCGGACAGTTTCAGGTGGTGATCGGCAACCACGTGCACGACGTCTGGCTGGCGGTATGCGACGCGGCCGGGCTAAAGGAGGATGCGCCGGTCGTCGCAAGCGATGAAAAAAGTTCGCTCTTTAGCCGCCTGATAGACATTATTTCGGGCATTTTCACCCCCTTTATTGGCATCCTGGCCGCGTCCGGGATCCTGAAAGGCATTCTGGCGCTGGCGGTGGTCTGCAACTGGCTGACGCCAGAGAGCGGCACTTATAAAATCTGGTTCGCCGCCAGCGATGCGCTCTTCTTCTTCTTCCCGCTGGTGCTGGGTTATACCGCCGGGAAAAAATTTGGCGGCAACCCCTTTATCACCATGGCAATTGGCGGAGCGTTAACCCATCCGCTGATGATCGCCGCCTTTGACGCTGCGCAGATGACCGGGGCGGTAAGCGAAACCTTCCTCGGCATTCCGGTCACCTTTCTCAACTACAGCGGCTCGGTGATCCCGATTATTCTCGCCTCATGGGTCAGCTGCTGGCTGGAAAAGCAGGGCAACCGCTTTTTGCACTCTGCCGTGAAGAACTTCTTCTCGCCGGTGCTCTGCATTGCCGTCACCGTCCCGCTCACCTTTTTGATTATCGGCCCGGTTGCCACGTGGCTGAGTCAGGGGCTGGCGAACGGTTATCAGGCCATCTACACCCTCTCTCCCTGGCTGGCGGGTGGCGCGATGGGCGCACTGTGGCAGGTGTGCGTGATATTTGGCCTGCACTGGGGATTAGTGCCGCTGATGATCAACAACATGGCCGTCTTTGGTCAGGACTCAATGCTGCCGATCCTGCTGCCTGCGGTGCTTGGACAGGTGGGCGCCACGCTGGGTATTTTTCTGCGCAGCCGTGACAAACAGCAAAAAACGCTGGCGGGTTCAGCCGTGGCGGCGGGCATTTTCGGCATCACTGAACCGGCGGTCTATGGCTTAACCCTGCCGCTGCGCCGTCCGTTTATTTTTGGTTGCCTGGGCGGCTCGCTGGGCGGAGCGATTGTCGGCTTTAGCGGCACGCACACCTACTCCTTCGGCATGGCGAACGTTTTCTCTTTTGCTCAGATGATCCCGCCAGGCGGCATCGACGCCACCCTGTGGGGCGGTATTGTCGGCAGCGCGGCGTCGTTTATGCTGGCATTACTGCTGACCTGCATTGCCGGGCTGCCGAAAGCACCGGCAGCCGTTGCGGCCCCTGCGCAAAAACCAGAGGCTGATGGGATGACGCTGCTGGCACCGATGAGCGGCAGCGTGCTGGCGCTGGATCAGGTGACGGATGCTACCTTCGCCAGCGGTGTGCTGGGGGATGGCGTGGCGATTATTCCGGTGGACTGCCGGGTCGTCGCACCGTTTGCCGGGGAGGTTGCCTCACTGTTTGAAACCAAACATGCGATTGGCCTGCTTAGCGATAGCGGGGTAGAGATGTTGATCCATGTCGGTATCGATACCGTCAAGCTGGACGGGAAACCCTTCACCGCGCATGTCAGCGTCGGCGACAGAGTAGAGCCAGGCGATCTGCTGCTTGAATTCGATCGCGCCGCGATCCTTGAAGCCGGCTTCGATCTCGCCACGCCCATTATCATCAGTAATAGCGAAAACTTTGCCAGCGTAAATAACGTGGCACCCACCTCTGTTCAGGCCGGGAAACCGCTTCTGGCGGTAGCCGTGTAATCAAAGGAGAAGAGAATGAAAGCATTTCCAGCAGGGTTTTTATGGGGCGGTGCCATTGCCGCCAATCAGGTTGAAGGCGCATGGCAGGAGGATGGCAAAGGCCCTTCGACATCCGATATGCAGCCGAACGGCGTATTTGGGGAGCTTGTTGAGCGCAAAGAGGGCGACAGTGCGCTGAAAGATGTGGCGATCGACTTCTACCACCGCTACCCGGAAGATGTCGCCCTGTTTGCCGAAATGGGCTTTAACTGCCTGCGTATCTCCATCGCCTGGACGCGTATTTTCCCTAACGGCGATGAGAGTACGCCCAATGAAGCGGGGCTGGCATTTTACGACGACCTGTTTGATGAGCTGGCGGAGCACGGCATCACGCCGCTGGTGACGCTGTCGCACTACGAAATGCCGTGGGGATTAGTAAAAGAGTACGGCGGCTGGGGCAGCCGCGAGACGATCCGCTGCTTTGAACACTATGCCCGCACGGTGTTTAGCCGCTATCAAAACAAAGTGAAGCTGTGGCTCACCTTCAATGAGATCAATATGTCGCTCCATGCGCCGATGACCGGCGTCGGGTTGCCAAACAGCAGCAGCAAAGCGGAAGTCTACCAGGCGATTCACCACCAGCTGGTGGCGAGCGCACTGGCGGTTAAAGCGTGCCATGAGATTATCCCGGACGCCAAAATCGGCAATATGCTGCTCGGCGGGTTGATGTATCCACTCAGCTGCAAGCCGGAAGATGTGTTTGAGACGCTGCAGCAGAACCGTAGCTGGGCCTTCTTTGGCGACGTACAGTGCCGCGGGGCCTATCCCGGCTATATGCTGCGCTACTTCCGTGATAACGGCATTGAGATTGAGATCACCGACGCGGATCGCGAAGCGCTGCGCACCACGGTCGATTTCATCTCCTTCAGCTACTACATGAGCGGCTGCGTCACCGCCGATGAAGCGCTTAACGAGCAGCTGCGCGGCAATATTCTCAGCATGGTGCCGAATCCGCATCTGCCCAGTTCCGAATGGGGCTGGCAGATCGATCCGCTTGGCCTGCGCACGCTGCTGAATATGATGTGGGATCGCTGGCAGAAGCCGCTGTTTATTGTTGAGAACGGGTTGGGTGCGAAGGATCATGTGGAGGCGGACGGCAGCATTCATGATGATTACCGCATCGCCTACATGAACGACCATCTGCTTCAGGTGCGTGAAGCGATTGAGGATGGCGTCGAGATGCTGGGCTACACCAGTTGGGGGCCTATCGATCTGGTGAGCGCCTCGAAAGCGGAAATCTCCAAGCGCTACGGTTTTATCTACGTTGACCGCGAAGATGATGGCAGCGGCACGCTGGCGCGCAGCCGCAAGAAGAGCTTCTTCTGGTATCGCGATGTGATCGCCAGCAACGGCGCTAACCTGGAGTAAACGCTCTGGCAGAGCGTCAGACGATAAGCGCAGCGATAAAGGTTTTGAGCCACATCACCGCCGGATCGCTGCTGTGGCGCTGATGCCAGAGCATGGCGACTTCAATTGGCTCCGCGTCGAGCGGTAACGGGCTGCGCATCAATCCACGGGTGCGCTGCCACTCATCCGCCAGCCCGGCGGGCACCGTTGCCAGCGCGGGCATCGTCTCCAGCAAACCAGGCAGCGCGGCGAAGTGCGGCGTGGTGTAGTGGATCTGCCGCTGATAGCCGCTTTTTGCCAGCAGAGTATCAAAATGGCTGCTGCTCGCTTCGCGATAGCTGACCATCAAATGTCGCTGCGCGGCAAAGGTCTGCACATCCAGCGGGGCGCTGAGCGTTAACTGCTGCGGATGCCAGAGGGTGGCAAACGGCATGGTGGTTAACACTTCGCGCTCCAGCCAGCGCGGCCCGCCAACCGCGACGCTGACCGCCATATCCATTTCTCCGCCCTCAAGCCGTGTGGCATCGCTGAAGGGATCGCTTGCCACCACGTTCAGGCGGATGCCGGGCGCATGCTGCATCAGCGCCGGAATTAGCTTTGGCATCAGCCATATCTCGACCCAGTCCGCCATGCCCAGCGTCAGCGTCGCCTTTGCGGTTTGCGCATCGAACGCCGCCTGTTGAAACAGCGCGCTCTGCAACTGCTCCAGCAGCGGCAGGAGTTCACTGTGCAGTTCGCTGGCGCGGGCGGTGGGCTGCATTTTATGGCCGCTGCGAATAAACAGCGGATCGTCAAACAGCGTACGCAGACGCGACAGCACGCCGCTCACCGCCGGCTGGCCCAGATGCAATTTATCCGCTGCCGCAGAGACGCTCTGCTCGCGGTACAGTACGGCAAAGGCGATCAGCAGGTTCAGATCGATCTTGCGGAAATCATTCTCTTTGATAGTCATTATTGCTCCAATCAATTGGAGTGATAGTAGCGGGCGAAGCATACTGGCGCAATGCAAAACAGGAGAGAAACAATGAAATATTATCCGCTACTGCTGGCGCTTACTGCCGCCGGGCTGACTATGCAACACGCCATCGCCACGCCGCTTTCCACTCAGCAGGCACAGGCACCGGGCTACTACCGGATGGCGCTGGGCGACTGGCAACTCACCGCCGTCTCGGATGGGACGGTTAAGGTGCCGCTGGACAAGCTGCTGATCAATATTACGCCGCAACAGTTACAGACGCAGATGGCGCAGGCCAATATGGCGGTGCAGGCCGAAACTTCCATCAACGCCTTTGTCATTAACACCGGTAAAGAGCTGATTCTGGTCGATACGGGTGCCGGGGCGCTGATGGGCGACGCGGGCGGTCATCTGCCGGAGAATCTGCGCGCTGCGGGGATCGATCCGGCCGCCATTGATCTGGTGCTGCTGACCCATATTCATGGCGACCACTCCGGTGGCGTGCAGCGTGACGGCAAACCGGCGTTCCCGAATGCCACCGTGCGCGTCGACCAGCGCGATGTCGATCTGTGGCTTAATCCGAAGCGGGCGTCGGAGGTGGAGGAGGGGCAGCGCCACACCTTCGCCGAATCGGAACGCTCGCTTCGCCCGGTGATCGATGCCGGTAAGCTAAGCACGTTCCATGCACCAACAACGATCCTCCCCGGCATTGAGGCGATCCCGGCAGCAGGACATACGCCGGGCAGCGTGATTTATCGCGTTACGCACGGCGGAAAAACCGTGATGCTGTGGGGCGACATTATTCATGCTCAGCCAGTGCAACTGCCCGACCCAAAAGTGGCGATTCATTTTGATGTCGATAGTAAGCAGGCGGTAGCAACGCGCGAGAAGGTGCTGGCGCAGGTGGCGCGTGAAGGGGATTGGGTAGCGGCGGCACATATCGCCTTCCCGGGGATTGGCAAAGTGATAAAAGCCGGGAACGGTTATCGCTGGGTGCCGATCAATTACAGCGCGAAGGGCGAGTAACGTTTGCAAAAGGCCCGGTGGCATTAACGCGCACCTGGCCTGGATTTCCCAGGCCGGATAAGGCTTCGCCGCCATCCGGCAATGTCGCAATGCCTGATGGCGCTTCGCTTATCAGGCCTACAACACCCGCATCATGCGTTTTATTCGGCAAAAGGCCCGGTGGCATCAACGCGCACCGGGCCTCAATTTATGGCTGTGTCTTGTAGGCCGGATAAGGCTTCGCCGCCATCCGGCAATGGAGTAATGCCTGATGGCGCTTCGCTTATCAGGCCTACAACACCCGAGTCATTCCGCTGAAGCCGCCATCCGGCAGGGCTCTTAGAAAATCATCTTAAAGACGCCGGTCACCACCAGCAGGCCAATCAGGAAAATAATCAGGATCGCCCAAAGTAAAAATTTCATCATTTTCGTCTTCCTTCTCATGTGTTAGTTACAGCAAGCCTAGTCAATCTCTCAACATTGCGCCTTTTTTCTATACTTAACTGCTTATTAAATAATCGGAGAGAAGCGCATGTCGGCAAATAAAGTAGCAATCGTCACCGCCGCAGACTCGGGCATCGGCAAGCAGAGCGCGCTGATGCTGGCTGAGCGGGGATTTGATATTGGCATTACCTGGCACTCGGATGAGCGCGGCGCGCAGGAGACAGCGCAAAAAGTAGAAGCTTTTGGCCGCCGGGCTGAGACCATCCAGCTCGATCTCAGCCATCTGCCGGAAGGCGCGCAGGCGATTGAAACGCTCATTGCCCGCTTCGGGCGTATCGACGCGCTGGTCAATAACGCCGGTGCGATGAGCAAAGCCCCGTTTCTCGATCTCACCTTTGAAGACTGGCGCAGCATCTTCACCGTCGATGTCGATGGCGCGTTTCTCTGCTCGCAGATTGCCGCGCGACATATGGTGCAGCAGGGGCAGGGCGGGCGCATCGTCAATATCACTTCCGTTCACGAGCACACGCCGCTGCCGGAAGCGAGCGCCTATACCGCAGCAAAACATGCGCTTGGTGGCCTGACCAAATCGATGGCGCTGGAGCTGGTGCCGCACAACATTCTGGTTAATGCCGTTGCGCCCGGTGCCATCGCCACGCCGATGAACAACATGAGCGATGACGATGCCAAACCCGGCTCGATGCCGAACATCCCGCTGGCGCGACCGGGCACAACGCGGGAGATCGCCAGCATGGTCGCCTGGCTCTGCGCCGATGATGCCAGCTACACCACCGGCCAGTCGTTTATCATCGATGGCGGCTTTATGCTGGCGAACCCGCAGTTCAAACCGCAAAAAGCTTAGTTATCGCCCGGATTCTCTTCACGCTTTTTCCTGCGGTGGCGAAACCACCACCGCAGGCAGAAGACCAGCGCAATGGCGATAACCACCCAGATCCAGCGCTTCGCATGCTGATCGAAGGACTCCAGCCACGGCGTAATCACCTCTCCGCCAACATAGCCCAGCGTGGTGAAGATCAGCGCCCAGATAAACGCGCCTAAGATATTCAGTGGCAGAAAGATTTTCGGTTTTAAATGGCTGGTACCAATCAATATCGGCCCGATAATACGAAAGCCATACATAAAGCGTGTACCAATCACGAACAGATAGGGGTGACGGCGAATAAGCGCCTGCGCCTGATGGATCTTGCCGCGGTAGCGTGTGAAGCGGCGCAAAATTTTAACGCCATAGCGGCGGCCAACAAAGTAGAGCAACTGATCGCCAATAATGCCCCCCAGGGCAACCGCGAGCACCACCAGCGGAAAGCGCAGCAGCCCCTGATGCACCGCCACACCGCCAAGCAGGGTGATGGTTTCGCCCTCGGCGAGGCTGCCGACCAGCAGCGCGGCGTAGCCATACTGGCTAATAAGCTGATTGATATCCAGTGTCATTACATCCTCCTGTAAAACGTCTTTAAGCATATACCTGCATCCGGCTTTGCGCTGCGTTCAATCATTTCGGCTTTTTTCTGTTGTACAAAAAATAATCATAAAAGTGACGTATACTTACAGTTCGATGTTCGGGCTTTCAGTGAGGGGGCGTTATGAACCATGTCTGGGGACTCCTGTCCCATCCCGATCGTGAAATGCAGGTGATCAAACGCGAAAACGAGACCGTTTCGCACCACTACACCCACCATGTGCTCATCATGGCGGCCATTCCCGTAATCTGTGCATTTATCGGTACCACGCAGTTTGGCTGGAGCTTCGGCGAGAACGTCGTCGTGCCTCTGTCGTTATCTACCGGTTTTTACCTGGCAATTCTCTTTTATGGCCTGATGCTGGCGGGCGTCGCGGTGATGGGGCGTGTCATCTGGTGGATGGCGCGTAACTATCCGCAGCGTCCGTCGCTGGCGCGCTGCATGGTGTTTGCCGGTTATATCGCAACTCCGCTGTTTCTCAGCGGCATTGTCGCGCTCTATCCGCTAGTGTGGCTCTGCGCGCTGGTCGGCACCGTCGCGCTCTTTTACACCGGTTATCTGCTCTATGTTGGCATCCCGACCTTCCTTAATATCAACAAGGAAGAGGGGCTCAACTTCTCCAGCTCAACGCTTGCCATCGGCGTGCTGCTGCTGGAGATCCTGCTGGCGCTGACGGTGATCCTCTGGGGTTACGGCTACCGCCTGTTTTAACTCTCCCGGCGTTGCTGGCACACCATGCTGGCAACGCAATTTCTCGCAACGATTCTTCTCTGGCGGCAACCCTGCGCGGCGGCTATTATGCCAGAGCCAGCCCTGTTATAACTCTCATGAACAGAAGCGGTGTGCGTTATAACGCGCGTGAATAATTTTCAGAAGCCTCACCATGCAGAAATTTCGAGTCTCTCTTTTAAGCCTGGCCCTTGCACTGAGTGCGCCCTTCGCGCCGATGGCGCAGGCAAAAACAGCCGTCACGGTTGCCGCAGCACAGCCGGAAATCGCCTCCGGCAGCGCGATGATTGTCGATCTGCAAACCAATAAGGTGATCTACTCAAGCCACCCCGATCTGGTGCGCCCGATTGCGTCTATTACCAAGTTGATGACCGCGATGGTGGTGCTGGATGCGCGCCTGCCGCTAGATGAAAAATTAAAAGTCGATATCAGCCAGACGCCAGAGATGAAAGGGATCTACTCCCGCGTGCGGCTGAACAGTGAGATCAGCCGCAAAGATATGCTGCTGCTGGCGCTGATGTCGTCGGAGAACCGCGCGGCCGCAAGCCTCGCGCACCACTATCCCGGCGGCTATAAAGCCTTTATCGCCGCGATGAACGCCAAAGCCCGCGCGCTGGGCATGACCCATACGCGCTACGTCGAGCCGACCGGCTTGTCGATCCAGAACGTCTCCACCGCCCGCGATTTAAGCAAGCTGCTGATCGCCACCAAACAGTACCCGCTGATTGGCCAGCTGAGCACTACGCGTGAAGAGATGGCGACCTTTGCTAATCCGGCCTATACGCTGCCGTTTCGCAACACCAACCATCTGGTCTACCGCGATAACTGGAATATTCAGCTGACGAAAACCGGCTTTACCAATGCTGCGGGCCACTGCCTGGTAATGCGCACGCTGATTGGCAACAAACCGGTGGCGCTGGTGGTGATGGATGCCTTTGGCAAATATACCCACTTTGCCGATGCCAGCCGCCTGCGTACCTGGATTGAGACCGGCAAAGTGCAGCCGGTGCCCGCTGCCGCGTTAAGCTATAAGCGGCAGAAAGCGGCGCAGATGGCACAAACGCCGCCAGGCTCGGCGGGCGAATTGACCGCGCAGAACGATTAATTACTCCGGCAGCGTCCAGTCACCGTCGTTGAGTGGACGCTGCATAATCAACGTATCCCGCCAGTCTCCCTGCTTATAGCCGACGCTGCGCAGCTGTCCGGCCACTTCAAATCCATGTTTTTTATGCACTCTTAGCGAACCGGCATTGTTATGCCCGTCGCCAATCACCGCGACCAGCTGCCGCCACGGCCCCTCTTCACAGCGGGCGATCAGCGCGCCAAGCAACGTCGAGCCGATGCCGCGCCCGGTCATGCTGGCATCGACATAAATCGACTCTTCAAGGGTGTAGCGATAAGCCGGACGCGGGCGATAAAAACCGGCGTAGCAGTAGCCGACGATCACGCCGTGAAAGAGCGCCACCAGCCACGGCAACCCGTCGGCGGCGAGCTTGCTCATGCGGCTGCGCATCTCATCGATAGTGGGGGGCACTTCTTCAAACGAGGCGCGGCCATTCAGCACGTGCCAGGCGTAGAGGGAGGCAATGGCGTGTACATCATCTGGGCGGGCGTCACGCACCTCGACCGCAGGACCAGAGAGAATATCAACAGCTGACATCGGACGCGCTCCTTTCAACGCAACGCGCCAGAGAGAGGATTCTCTGGCGCTGTCGCTACTCTATTACGAAAGGCGCGCGCAGCACAAAACGGCGAGGGGCTACTTTATCGCCGGATCGGCGGGATGCTCTGCCTTAGCGGTCTCCTGCCAGAATTTGCGCTTACTGGTCTTGCCAATACCGGGGTTCATGCTGTTAGTCGGATCATTTTCCCGATAAAAACGTTTCAGCGTATCAGGCGCTTCATAGAGATGGCCGACGTTATGCTCAGCGGGATATTGCGCGCCGCGCTGCGCCAGTAGAGCCAGCATCTGCTCCTTCAGGGCATGCACATCGACGCCTTTTTTAACGATGTAATCCTGATGGAAAACGTGGCACATAAAGTGACCGTAATAGAGCTTGTGCACCAGCTGGCTGTCAATCTCTGGCGGCAGGTGCTCAAACCACTCGGTGTCGTTGCGGCGCAGGGCGATGTCGAGCGCCAGAATATCCTCCACCTCGTCGGCATGCACCGCCTGATAGCGGATAGCGGCTCCGGCGGCAGCAAAACGGTGCAGAAACGCTTTGCTCCCTTCCTCCGGCGTACAGACAAAGAACTCCCCTTCGGCGTCAGCGAAAAAGGCCTTCAGCCAGTTCTGCGCCTCATCAATGCCGCCGCCGGACATCTTCAGCAACAGATGGTGCTCATACTTATCGCGCCACTCCTTCATGCGCGAGGGGAGGTGCGAAGGGAAGAGACCACTGATTTTTTGCAATGAACGATCGATAAAGTGCGGTTTAAACACCGTCGCTTTATCGAGCAGCGCATCGGTGCGCCCTTTAATGTTGAAAAAGAGCGGCATCTTATCGGTGCCAAGCTTGTCGATCATCAGGAAGGTGTCTTTACCGTAGCGCTCGGCGATATCGTAAATATCGCGGTGCATATACTCCCCGGCCACCGGCAGATGGTCGAAATTGGCCAGAATATGGCGGCGGATCTCCGTTAACACCGCAGTCTGGTTGGTGCCGATATAGAACACCTGCTGGCGCGCTTCTGCCGGGAAGGTGTCGAGACGCACGGCAAATACCGCCAGCTTGCCCGCGCAGCCGGAGGATTCGAACAGGCGATCGGGGTCGGCGTTATAGCGCGCCGGGGTTTCGGCTTCAACATCGCGCACGCGGTTGATGTAATCATGATCGTGGCCGTGGCGCTGGTCGTGAAGCACATCGCCAGGTTGTATACGATCGTCATCCAGCTTGCCGAGGATCTGCTCCGGCGTTTCGCCAAGCTTGATGCCGAGGTGATTAACCAGTTGCAAGCGGCCCTGATCGTCAATGCGCGCAAACAGCGACATCTCGGTGTAGGCCGGGCCGCGCTGCACCAGCGATCCGCCGGAGTTATTGCAGATGCCGCCAATCACCGACGCGCCAATACAGGAGGAGCCAATCACCGAGTGCGGCTCGCGTCCCAGGGGTTTCAGCGCTTTTTCCAGCGAGTAGAGCGTGGTGCCAGGGTAGGCCAGCACCTGCTCGCCGTTATCCAGCAGGTGCAGTTTGTCGAGGCGCAAGGTGCTGATAATGACGATATCGCGGTCGTAATCATTGCCGTTCGGCGTCGAGCCTTCTGTCAGGCCGGTATTTGCCGCCTGCATCAGAATAATTTTGTCGGCAATCACGCAAGCGTTGAGAACGCGCCATAATTCAACCAGCGTGCCGGGAAAGACCACCGCCAGCGCATCGCCCTGGCCGGAGCGGAAACCTTTACGGTAGCGGGCGGTTTTGGCCGGATCGGTAAGCAGGTGAGAAGCACCTACTAATCGTTTGAGTTCGTTAATGAAAGTGTTATTTGACTGGGTCACGATCCACTCCTTGTGGCGAAGCATGAATAAAAAGGATGCTCTGCTTCACGCCGGTTGCAGGCTGCGTGAATGATGTTGTGAATATTTCGTTACTAATGTTAGCTCCAGAGGATGCCCGAAGGGGAGCGAATTAACATAAAAATCAGAGCCTGGCGCTGCAAGACGTGCCAGGATTATGGCACACTGCGTTTTTCCGCGGCCCGTTACCGCGGTTTTTGCTGAAAATACAAGAGAGTAAACGACATGAAATGGCTATGTTCTGTAGGTGTCGCTGTGAGCCTTGCGCTGCAACCCGCGCTGGCCGAAGAGATGATTGCTAACCATCCTTTGACGCCGCAAGCCAGGGACGCCTTTGTCACTGACCTGCTTAAAAAGATGACCGTGGATGAGAAAATAGGCCAGCTGCGCCTGATAAGCGTCGGGCCGGATAACCCGAAAGAGGCGATCCGCGAGATGATTAAAGCCAGCCAGGTCGGGGCTATTTTCAACACCGTCACCCGCCAGGACATTCGTGCCATGCAGGACCAGGCGATGCAGCTTAGCCGCCTGAAAATCCCTCTCTTCTTTGCCTACGATGTGGTACACGGGCAGCGCACCGTTTTCCCTATCAGCCTTGGCCTCGCCTCCAGCTTTAACCTCGACGCGGTGAAAACCGTCGGGCGCGTCTCCGCTTATGAAGCCGCCGATGATGGCCTGAATATGACCTGGGCACCAATGGTCGACGTCTCGCGCGATCCGCGCTGGGGACGCGGCTCGGAAGGCTTCGGGGAAGATACTTTCCTGACCTCTGAAATGGGCCGCACCATGGTGGAAGCGATGCAGGGCAAAAGCCCGGCGGATCGCTACTCGGTGATGACCAGCGTCAAACACTTCGCCGCTTATGGCGCGGTAGAGGGCGGTAAAGAGTACAACACCGTCGACATGAGCCCGCAGCGGCTGTTCAACGACTATATGCCGCCCTACAAAGCGGCGCTCGACGCTGGCAGCGGCGGGGTGATGGTGGCGCTTAACTCTTTGAACGGCACGCCGGCCTCCTCCGATTCGTGGCTGCTTAAAGATCTGCTGCGCGATGAGTGGGGCTTTAAAGGCATCACTATTTCCGATCACGGCGCGATTAAGGAGCTGATTAAACACGGCACCGCCGCCGATCCGGAAGATGCCGTGCGCGTGGCGCTGAAGTCCGGCATCAATATGAGCATGAGCGACGAGTACTACAGCAAATACCTGCCGGGGCTGATCAAATCCGGCAAGGTGACGATGGCGGAGCTGGATGACGCCACGCGCCATGTGCTGAACGTCAAATATGATATGGGGCTGTTTAACGATCCCTACAGCCACTTAGGGCCGAAAGAGAGCGACCCGCAGGATACCAACGCCGAAAGCCGTCTGCACCGTAAAGAGGCGCGGGAAGTGGCGCGCGAAAGTATGGTGCTGCTGAAAAACCGTCTGGAAACGCTGCCGCTGAAAAAATCGGGCACCGTGGCGGTGATTGGGCCGCTGGCGGACAGCAAGCGCGACTCGATGGGCAGCTGGTCTGCCGCTGGTGTTGCCGATCAGTCTGTCACCGTGCTGACCGGTATTCGTGACGCGATGAAGGACAAAGGCGAGGTGATCTACGCCAAAGGGGCGAATATCACCAATGATAAAGGCATTGTTGATTTCCTTAACCTCTACGAACCGGCGGTGGTGGTTGATCCTCGCTCTCCGCAGGCGATGATCGATGAAGCGGTAGCCGCAGCGAAGAAATCTGACGTCGTGGTGGCGGTAGTCGGTGAAGCGCAGGGGATGGCGCATGAAGCCTCCAGCCGCACCGATATCACCATTCCGCAGAGCCAGCGCGATCTGATTACCGCCCTGAAAGCGACCGGCAAACCGCTGGTGCTGGTGCTGATGAACGGGCGTCCGCTGGCGCTGGTGAAAGAGGATCAGCAGGCTGACGCCATCCTCGAGACCTGGTTTGCAGGAACCGAAGGCGGCAACGCCATCGCCGATGTGCTGTTTGGTGATTACAACCCTTCCGGGAAATTGCCGATGTCCTTCCCGCGCTCGGTGGGTCAGATCCCGGTCTACTACAGCCACCTGAATACCGGTCGCCCTTATAATGCCGATAACCCGAACAAGTACACCTCCCGCTACTTTGATGAAGCCAACGGCCCGCTCTATCCCTTCGGCTATGGTCTGAGTTACACCACCTTTAAAGTGTCGGATGTGAAGATGTCTGCGCCAACGCTGACCCGCGGCGGCAGCGTGGATGCAAGCGTCGAGGTGACCAACACCGGCAAGCGCGAAGGGGCGACGGTGATCCAGATGTACGTGCAGGATGTTACGGCGTCGATGAGCCGCCCGGTGAAACAGCTGCGCGGCTTTAAGAAGGTCAACCTGAAACCGGGTGAGACGCAGACCGTCAGCTTCCCGATCGATGTCGACGCGCTCAAGTTCTGGAACCAGCGCATGAAGTACGACGCCGAGCCGGGCAAGTTCAACGTCTTTATCGGCGTCGACTCCGCCCGCGTCAACCAGGGCGAATTTGAATTAAAGTAACCACACATCAGGCCGGGCAACCGGCCTTTTTTATTACCCGCTTTACCGTTTCGCACCGCTTCACCTTCGCGTCGCTATTTTTCAGCTACGCTTTTTTCTCAAGCTGCTGATAAAGGCAGTAAAAAAATGAGGGATAAATTATGACACTCAGCCGAAAACTTGCCTGCTCAGTGGCGCTAATGGCCGCCGTAAGCTTACCGTTGCAGGCCGCAGAACCGATCAAAGTGGGATCGAAAATCGATACCGAAGGGGCGCTGCTGGGCAATATCATTTTGCAGGTGCTGGAGAGCCACGGCGTAAAAACCGTCAATAAAGTGCAACTCGGCACCACGCCGGTAGTGCGCGGCGCCATCACTTCTGGCGAGCTGGATATCTACCCGGAGTACACCGGCAACGGCGCATTCTTCTTTAAAGAGGAGAACGATCCGGCGTGGAAAAACGCGCAGCAGGGCTACGAGAAGGTGAAAAAACTCGATGCTGAGAAGAACAAGCTTATCTGGCTGACGCCTGCACTGGCCAATAACACCTGGACCATCGCCGTGCGTCAGGATCTGGCGCAGAAGAACAAACTCACCTCCCTCGATGATCTCAGCCGTTACCTGAAAAACGGTGGCGAGTTCAAACTGGCCGCCTCGGCGGAGTTTATTGAGCGTGCCGATGCGCTGCCTGCCTTTGAAAAAGCCTACGGCTTCGATCTGAAGCAGGATCAGCTGCTGTCGCTGGCCGGTGGTGATACCGCAGTGACTATCAAAGCAGCGGCGCAGCAAACATCCGGCGTTAACGCTGCGATGGCTTACGGCACCGACGGCCCGGTGGCGGCGCTCGGCTTACAGACATTAAGCGATCCGAAAGGCGTACAGCCGATCTATGCCCCGACGCCAGTAGTGCGTGAAGCGGTGCTGAAAGCCTACCCCGAGCTGGATAGCTGGCTGAAGCCGGTCTTTGCCAGCCTCGATGAGAAGACCCTGCAAAAGCTGAATGCCAGCATTGCGGTGGAAGGGCTGGATGCGAAGAAAGTCGCGGCAGATTACCTGAAAGAAAAAGGCCTGGTGAAATAAGGCGTGATGGAGGGATCGAAACGCTGCCACAACCGCGTGCTGTTGCTGCTGGTTGTGCTGGGAGGGCTGGCGGCGTGGCTGCCGTTTATCAACTATGCGCCAAACCGGCTGGTTTCCGGCGAAGGGCGCGCGCTGTGGCAGCTGTTTAGCGGCCTGTGGTTGCTTGCGCCCGCGCTTCTGCTGACCCTCTGTTTTATACCGGGGCGCAGTGCACAGGCGGCAACGCTGGTTCTGGCTGAACTCCTCTTCTGCCTGCTGGTGTGGAGCGCAGGCCGCGCGGCGACGGATCTGGCGCAGAGCGGCAGCGCGCTGGCGCGTACCTCGCCCGGCAGCGGCTTATGGTTATGGCTGGCGCTCAGCCTGCTCGCCTGTAGCGATGCCATTCGCCGCCTTGTTGCTCACCCGGTGTGGCGCTGGCTGCTGCATATGCAGATTTGGCTGCTGCCGCTCTGGCTGCTGCTTAGCGGCGAGCTGGATAACCTCTCGCTGCTGCATGAGTACCGCAACCGCCAGGAGGTGTTTGATGACGCGCTGGCGCAGCACTTAACCTTGCTGTTCGGCACGCTGCTTCCGGCATTAGCCATCGGTTTTGCGCTCGGGCTGTGGTGTTATCGCCATCCGGCGCGGCAGGGGCCAGTCTTTACCGCGCTCAACATTATCCAGACTATTCCTTCCGTTGCGCTGTTTGGCCTGCTGATTGCACCGCTGGCCGGGCTGGCACAGCACTTCCCGTGGCTCGCATCGATAGGCATTGCCGGTACCGGCATCACCCCGGCGCTGATTGCGCTGATTCTCTACGCGCTGCTACCGCTGGTGCGCGGCGTGGTTGCCGGGCTGAACGAGGTCTCTGCCGATGTGCTGGAGAGCGCGCAGGCGATGGGCATGAGCGCTGCGCAGCGCTTCTGGCAGGTGCGGATTCCGCTGGCGCTGCCGCTCTTGCTGCGCAGCCTGCGGGTAGTGGCGGTTCAGACGGTTGGCATGGCGGTGATCGCTGCGTTAATTGGCGCAGGCGGCTTTGGCGCGCTGGTCTTCCAGGGGCTGCTCAGCAGCGCGTTGGATTTGGTGCTGCTCGGGGTGATCCCGGTTATCGGCCTGGCGGTGGTGATTGATGCCCTGTTTGATCTTGCCCTCGCGCTGTTGAAGGTAAAACACCATGATTGAATTTCACAACGTTTCCAAAACCTTTGCCGGGCAGCGGGCGGTTAATCAGCTCAATTTGCAGATGAAAACCGGCGCGTTTTCGGTGCTGATTGGCACCTCCGGCTCGGGAAAATCGACCACCCTGAAGATGATTAACCGCCTTGTCGAACACGACGAGGGAACGATCACGTTCGCCGGGGAGGAGATCCGCAGCCTGCCGGTGCTCGAACTGCGCCGCCGCATGGGCTACGCCATTCAGTCGATTGGGCTTTTCCCCCACTGGACGGTGGCACAGAACATCGCCACCGTGCTGCAACTGCAAAAGTGGTCGCGCAGCAAATGCGACGCGCGGGTAGATGAACTGATGGCGCTGCTCGGGCTGGAGCCGGGGCTGCGCGATCGCTTTCCGCACCAGCTTTCCGGCGGGCAGCAGCAGCGTGTTGGTGTTGCCCGCGCGCTGGCCGCCAACCCGGAAGTGCTGTTGATGGATGAACCCTTCGGCGCGCTCGACCCGGTCACCCGCAGCGCTCTACAACAGGAGATGGTGCGCATACACCGCCTGCTCGGGCGCACCATTGTGCTGGTGACCCACGATATTGATGAAGCGCTGCAATTAGCCGATCACCTGGTTTTGATGGATGGCGGCAATGTGGTGCAGCAGGGGACGCCGCTGGAGATGCTGACCGCGCCGCAGAATAACTTTGTGCGCGAGTTTTTTGGCCGCAGCGAGCTGGGCGTGCGCCTGCTCTCCCTGCGCCAGGTGAGCGACTATCTGCGTGACGAACCGATCGGCCACGGCGAGCCTTTGCAGGCACAGATGAGCCTGCGCGAGGCACTCTCCGCTTTTGTCGCCCAGCGCTGCGAGGTGTTGCCAGTGCAGGATGCCAATGGGCAGCCCTGCGGCAGCCTCCATTTTCGCGATCTGTTACGCGGGGAGGCGGGGCGTGAAAATATTGCGTGATCCGCTGCTCTGGCTGCTGGCGCTGTTTATCGCACTGCTGTTGTGGTTGCCCCACAGCGCACCGCTGTTTAGCGCACTCTTTCCGCAGCTGCCGCGCCCGGTCTATCTGCAGGAGAGCTTTGTCGCGCTGACCCTTGCCCACTTCTCTTTGGTAGCGCTCTCAAGCGTTATTGCGGTAGCGATTGGCATGGGCGTCGGCATTGCCGTAACGCGACCCGGTGGGGGAGAGTTTCGCCCGCTGGCAGAGACCATTGCTGCCGTCGGGCAGACCTTTCCGCCGGTGGCGGTGCTGGCGATTGCGGTGCCGGTGATGGGGTTTGGTAAAGCGCCCGCCATTATTGCGCTGGTGCTCTATGGCGTACTGCCGATTTTACAGGGGACGCTGGCGGGGATCGCTGCGGTTCCGGCAAGCGTACAGAGCGTGGCGCAGGGGATGGGCATGAGCGGCTGGCAACGGTTGCGCAAAGTGGAGTTACCGCTGGCCGCACCGTTGATTGTCGCCGGGGTTCGCACATCGGTGATTATCAATATCGGTACGGCAACCATTGCTTCTACGGTCGGGGCAAGCACGCTGGGAACGCCGATTATCATCGGCCTGAGCGGGTTTAATACGGCCTATATTGTGCAGGGGGCAGTGCTGGTGGCGCTGGCGGCAATCATTGTCGATCGGGGCTTTGAACGGCTGGCGCTGCGGCTCAACCGGCACCGCCGCGCACGATAAACGAATAACCAGCCAGCATTACGCCGCCGATCCCGCCGATGGCCATCAGCAGAAAGATCGCGATGACAAGAATTTTACCAGGCTTCATCTCAGGCTCCTTTTAAGTGAGGCCGGCATTATAAAGGCATTGTGAGTTGTTAATGAAACATTAAATGCCGAGAAGCCACACCTGATGCCCCGTCTCCTGCCAGGCCTGCAATTGCTGCTGCTGCGCGGGGGAGGGGGAGTCGCCGCACCACACCAGCAGCATCTTGCCTTTGAACATCTCCGGATGAAACTGGGTGAAGGGGTGCGCAAGAATGCCGACCTGCCACTCCTGCTGGCTGGCGATCCAGCCTTCAATCCACAACCGCGTGCTGTCCTGTACACCCCAGCCGACCACCAGCGCCGGACGGCCATGTGCCTGCTGCTGCGACGCCGATAAGTTGCCGGCAATCAGGCTAATCAGAATGCCATCCAGCAGGCTAAGCTTTGCCTGGTAAGCGGGACGCGTGCCCTGCAAGCGTGCGCGTAAGGGGTTAATCAACTGCTGTGCCAGCGTTTTTGCCGGGTGGTCGCGCATTAGCTCACTCAGCCACTGCTGGAGGGTATGACCATCTCGCTGTTGCAGCAGATGCATCGCCCGCTCCTGATGGCTCTGCCAGACGTGGTGACGCTTGTCGCTGCTGTTAGCCAGCAGCGCCTGAACTTTACTCACCTGCACGCCCGATTCAACCCAGTGCTGGATCTCTCGAATACGATCGATGTCCGCCTCGCTGAAGAGCCGGTGGCCGCCATCCGTGCGTTGCGGGGTTAACAAACCGTAGCGGCGTTGCCACGCACGCAGTGTGACGGGGTTGATATCGCATAACAGAGCGACTTCACCAATAGTGTAAAGCGCCATGATCTCTCCTTTGCTTCCCGAATGCCGGTGTAACTGTAGACCTTTCTTAGGGGTGAAGACAACAACAGTAACGTTTTGTTTACTCTTTATTCATAACTGCGCATACCCAGGCACAATATGTGACTCAGAGCACGAATTTCTCTTTTTTTAACGTCTGTCGAAGAAACCGCTGCCGACTCGCTGTATGTTACGCGCTTTATCTGATGCGGTGTGGCGGGTATGTACGAGTTCAATCTGGTGTTGCTGCTGCTTCAGCAGATGTGTGTGTTTCTGGTGATCGCCTGGCTGATGAGCAAAACGCGCCTCTTTATTCCGCTGATCCAGGTCACCGTGCGCCTGCCGCACAAGCTGCTCTGTTATGTCACCTTCTCCATTTTCTGCATTCTCGGCACCTATTTCGGCCTGCATATTGAAGACTCCATCGCCAATACTCGTGCGATTGGCGCGGTGATGGGCGGCCTGCTTGGCGGCCCGCTGGTCGGCGGGCTGGTGGGGCTGACCGGCGGATTGCACCGCTACTCAATGGGCGGCATGACCGCATTGAGCTGCATGTTCTCGACCTTTATCGAAGGGCTGCTTGGCGGGCTGGTGCACAGTTTTCTTATCAAGCGCGGGCGTACCGACCGCGTGTTTAACCCCTTTACCGCCGGTGCGGTCACCTGCGTGGCGGAGCTGTTACAGATGGTAATCATCCTGCTGATTGCCCGCCCCTTCGAAAGCGCGCTGCATTTAGTGCAGAGCATCGCCGCGCCGATGATGGTGACCAATACCGTTGGCGCGGCGCTGTTTATGCGCATCCTGCTCGACAAGCGCGCCATGTTTGAGAAATACACCTCGGCTTTTTCCGCCACGGCGCTGAAAGTGGCGGCCTCCACCGAAGGGATTCTGCGCCAGGGCTTTAATGAAGAGAACAGCATGAGGGTGGCGCAGGTGCTCTATCAGGAGCTGGATATCGGCGCGGTGGCGATCACCGATCGCGAACGGCTATTAGCCTTTACCGGCGCGGGGGACGATCACCATCTGCCGGGGCGGCCTATCTCCTCCGTCTGGACGCAGCGGGCGATTGAGACCGGCGAAGTGGTCTATGCCGACGGAAATGAGGTGCCGTATCGCTGTTCGCTGCACCCGCAGTGCAAGCTCGGCTCGACGCTGGTGATCCCGCTGCGCGGTGAAAACCAGCGCGTGGTCGGCACCATCAAGCTTTACGAGGCGAAAAACCGCCTCTTTAGCTCCATCAACCGCACGCTGGGGGAGGGGATTGCACAGCTGCTCTCGGCGCAGATCCTTGCCGGGCAGTATGAGCGGCAAAAAGCGCTGTTGACCCAGTCGGAGATTAAACTCCTGCACGCGCAGGTTAACCCGCACTTCCTGTTTAACGCGCTCAACACCATTAAAGCGGTGATCCGCCGTGATAGCGATGAGGCCGGGCTGCTGGTGCAGTATCTGTCGACCTTTTTTCGTAAGAACTTGAAACGCCCCGCAGAAATCGTCACCCTTGCGGATGAGATTGAGCATGTGAATGCCTATCTGCAGATCGAAAAAGCGCGCTTTCAGGCGCGGTTGCAGGTACGGCTCGAGGTGCCGGAAGCGCTGGCGCACTTACACTTGCCCGCTTTCACGCTGCAACCCATTGTCGAAAACGCGATTAAACACGGCACGTCTCAGCTGCTGGGCGTGGGCGAGATCACTCTGCGTGCCAGCCAGCAGGCGCAGCATCTGGTGCTGGATATTGAGGATAACGCCGGGCTTTATCAGCCGAAAAACGATGCCGGTGGCTTAGGGATGAGCCTGGTGGATAAGCGGCTGCGCGCCCGTTTTGGCGACGAGTGCGGTATCAGCATCGCCTGCGAGCCGGATCTTTTTACCCGCATTACCTTGCGACTCCCTCTGGAGGAAGAGGCATGTTAAGAGTGCTGATTGTTGATGATGAACCGCTGGCGCGGGAAATGTTACGCAGTCTGCTGCAGGAAGAGCGCGATATCGAGGTGGTGGGCGAGTGTGGTAACGCCATTGAAGGGATTAGCGCGGTGCATAAACTGCGCCCCGACGTGCTGTTTCTTGATATCCAGATGCCGCGCATCAGCGGGCTGGAGATGGTCGGCATGCTCGATCCCGGTAACCGGCCCTACGTCGTGTTTCTCACCGCTTTTGATGAGTACGCGGTGCAGGCCTTTGAAGAGCACGCCTTCGACTACCTGCTTAAACCGATTGAAACGCAACGGCTGACCAAAACGCTTAACCGCTTGCGTCAGGATCGCGGCGTGCAGGATGTATCGCTGCTGGCGGAAAATCAGCAGCCGCTGAAGTTTATCCCCTGCACTGGCCACAGCCGCATCTGGTTACTGCAGATGGAGGAGGTGGCGTTTGTCAGCAGCCGGATGAGCGGCGTCTATGTCACCAGCCACGAAGGCAAAGAGGGCTTTACCGAGCTGACGCTGCGCACGCTGGAGAGCCGCACGCCGCTGGTGCGCTGCCACCGGCAATATCTTGTCAATATGGCTTTTCTTAAGGAGATCCGCCTTGAGGATAATGGCCAGGCTGAGCTGCTGCTGCGCGACGGGCTGACGGTGCCGGTAAGTCGACGCTATCTGAAAAATTTAAAAGAGGCGTTGGGGTTGTAAATTCCTGCGCGATGCCTACACTGCGCGCTGGTTCATCATTTCGGAAAGAGACATGCTAAATAACGATATCCTGCGCAGCCTGCGTTACACCCTGCAGGTCGACAACACCGCGCTGGTGCGCATTCTGGCGCTGGCGGACACTGAAGTCACGGCTGAACAGCTGGTTCCGTGGCTGCGTAAAGAGGATGAGGAGGGGTATAAACCCTGCCCGGATATTGTGCTGTCGGCGTTTCTTAATGGGCTGATTTATGAGAAGCGCGGCAAAGATGAGAGCGCACCGCCGCTCGCCATGGAGCGCAAGCTCAATAACAATATCGTGCTGAAGAAGCTGCGCATCGCCTTCTCATTAAAGACCGACGATATTCTGGCGATCCTCACCGAGCAGCAGTTCCGCGTCTCAATGCCGGAAATTACCGCGATGATGCGCTCCCCGGAGCATAAGAATTTCCGCGAATGCGGCGACCAGTTTTTGCGCTACTTCCTGCGCGGGCTGGCGGCACGTGGGCAGAAGCCGAAGAGCTGACACGCTTTTTCGCCCATAAAAAAACCGCATACACGCGAGGTGATGCGGTTTAATTAGCCCGGCAGACAATGTGCTGCCGGGCAGTAAACGACTTATTTCACTTCTTTAAAGCCGCGCGCTTTCAGCAACTCTTCTGACTGCTTCATGCTGATTTTACCGTTAACCGTACCGGTAAATTCAGAACCCTGCAGGCTGTTCAGCTGAGCGAAGTCCACTTCGTTGTAATCGACTTCCAGCGTCTCCTGAGCATAGGTCTCTTCATACGCTACGCTCTCTTTCACGCCTTTCACGCTCTGGTATTTTTTGCTAATCGGATCCAGAACTTTCATCGCTTCTTCTTTGGTTTTCGCGCCAATAGAGGAGTATTCGATTTTGTTCTTCGCGGTCTGACGTTCTACTTCATCACCCTTGTAGTAGTAAGTCAGCGTCACTTCCGTACCGCCCGTCGCCCAGGTAAAGGTCTTGCTCTCTTCTTTATCACCACAGCCGGTCAGGCCAACAACTAAAGCGACAGAAAAGAGTGCTGCAATGATTTTGCTGAATTTCACGATAATCCCCTATTTTCCATGTGAGGTAATGTTTTGTAAGACTGCGTATAACAGTATAGAAAAAGGCGCTGAATTCAGCGCCTTATTTTTTTATTTAACTTGCTGGCCCGCTTTTGCACCGCTATCCGGGCTGAGCAGGAAGATATCGCTGCCGCCAGGACCCGCTGCCATCACCATCCCTTCGGAGATGCCAAAGCGCATTTTGCGCGGCGCGAGGTTAGCCACCATCACCGTCAGGCGGCCAATCAGCGCGCTCGGATCCGGGTAGGCGGAACGAATGCCGGAGAAGACATTGCGCTTCTCACCGTCGAGATCGAGCGTCAGGCGCAGCAGCTTATCTGAGCCTTCGACAAACTCGGCGTTCTCAATCAGCGCCACGCGCATATCGACTTTGGCGAAATCGTCAAAAGTGATGGTCTCCTGAATCGGGTTGTCAGCCAGCTCGCCCGTTACCGGTGCAGCAGCGGCTTTGACTTCCTCTTTCGACGCTTCAACCAGCGCTTCCACCTGTTTCATCTCGATGCGGTTATAGAGCGCTTTAAACGGATTCACTTTATGACCGAGCAGCGGTTCGTTAATCGCATCCCACGTCAGGGTGGTGTTGAGGAACGCTTCGGTGCGCGCGGCCAGCGACGGCAGAACCGGTTTCAGCCAGGTCATCAGCACGCGGAACAGGTTAATGCCCATCGAGCAGATGGCCTGCAAATCGGCATCGCGGCCTTCCTGTTTCGCGACAACCCACGGCGCTTGCTCATCAACATAGCGGTTCGCTACGTCGGCCAGCGCCATGATTTCACGCACCGCTTTACCAAACTCGCGACTCTCCCACGCGCTGCCAATTGCGGCGGCGGCGTCGGTAAAGGTTTTATACAGCGCCGGATCGGCCAGCTCTGACGCCAGCACACCGTCGAAGCGTTTGGCGATAAAGCCCGCGTTACGCGAGGCCAGGTTCACCACTTTGTTAACGATATCGGCGTTCACGCGCTGGACGAAATCCTCCAGGTTGAGGTCGATATCATCAATGCGCGATGAAAGCTTGGCAGTGTAGTAGTAGCGCAGGCTGTCGGCATCGAAATGGTTCAGCCAGGTGCTGGCTTTAATAAAGGTACCGCGCGATTTGGACATCTTCGCGCCGTTAACCGTTACATAGCCGTGCACGAACAGGTTGGTCGGCTTGCGGAAACCGCTGCCTTCCAGCATCGCCGGCCAGAAGAGGCTGTGGAAATAGACGATATCTTTGCCGATAAAGTGATAGAGCTCGGCGTCGGAATCTTTTTTCCACCAGTCATCAAAGTTGAGATCGTCGCGTTTGTCGCAGAGGTTTTTGAACGAACCCATGTAGCCAATCGGCGCATCCAGCCAGACGTAGAAATATTTGCCCGGTGCGCCCGGAATTTCAAAGCCGAAGTAGGGCGCATCGCGGGAGATATCCCACTGTTGCAGACCGGATTCGAACCACTCCTGCATTTTGTTCGCCACCTGCTCCTGCAGCGCGCCGCTGCGGGTCCACGCTTGCAGCATTTCGCTGAACGACGGCAGATCGAAGAAGAAGTGCTCGGAATCACGCATCACCGGCGTCGCGCCGGAGACCACCGACTTCGGCTCAATCAGCTCGGTTGGGCTGTAGGTCGCGCCGCACACTTCGCAGTTATCGCCATACTGATCCGCCGCTTTACATTTCGGGCAGGTGCCTTTTACAAAGCGGTCCGGCAGGAACATGCCTTTTTCCGGATCGTAGAGCTGGGAGATGGTGCGGTTTTTGATAAACCCGTTCTCTTTCAGACGGGTGTAGATAAGCTCGGCCAACTCGCGGTTCTCATCGCTGTGCGTTGAGTGGTAGTTGTCGTAGCTGATGTCGAAGCCAGCAAAATCGGTCTGATGCTCCTGACTCATTTCGCCAATCATCTGCTCCGGGGTGATCCCCAACTGCTGTGCTTTCAGCATAATCGGCGTGCCGTGGGCATCGTCCGCACAGATGAAGTTGACCTGGTGGCCGCGCATTCGCTGGTAACGGACCCAGACATCAGCCTGGATGTGCTCCAGCATATGGCCGAGGTGGATGGAGCCGTTGGCGTACGGCAGCGCGCACGTTACCAGAATTTTCTTCGCGACTTGAGTCATAGTTGGCATTACATCTTCTTGAGAAAAAGGGTTTTCGATATTACCAAAAGGGTAACAATCGCGCCAAGCGATAAGGGCATTAATCCATAAATGGATAATTATTCCCTTTGGGGTAAACTTGAGCGCTACAAATGTCGTTTTCAGAACAACTACAAAGGAGTCGGGATGAGTTCGCAATCCCAGGCCAAATCCCCGGAAGCCTTACGGGCAATTGTCACCGGGACGCTGGCCGATTTTCAGCACCCCACCCTCAAACATAACCTGACAGCGCTGAAAGCCGTCCACCATGTTGCATGGCTGGATGAGACCCTGCATGTCGAATTGCTGATGCCGTTCGTCTGGACCAGCGCTTTCGAAGAGCTGAAAGCCCAGTGCAGCGCCGAACTACTGCGTCTGACCGGCGCGAGCGCTATCGACTGGAAGCTGTCGCACAATATCGCCACCCTGAAGCGGGTGAAAAACCAGCCGGGCGTTAACGGCGTGAAGAATATTATCGCCGTCAGCTCCGGCAAGGGCGGGGTAGGGAAATCCTCTACCGCCGTTAACCTTGCGCTGGCGCTGGCTGCGGAAGGGGCGAAAGTCGGTATTCTCGATGCCGATATCTATGGCCCGTCAATCCCGATGATGCTGGGCGCGGAAAATGAGCGTCCGACATCACCAGACGGCACGCATATGGCGCCGATCATTGCCCATGGCCTGGCGACCAACTCAATTGGTTACCTGGTGACGGACGATAATGCAATGGTGTGGCGCGGGCCGATGGCCAGCAAAGCGCTGCTGCAGATGTTGCAGGAGTCCATGTGGCCGGATCTCGACTACCTGGTGCTCGATATGCCGCCAGGCACCGGCGATATCCAGCTGACGCTGGCGCAAAACATTCCAGTGACCGGGGCGCTGGTCGTGACCACGCCGCAGGATATCGCGCTGATTGATGCTAAAAAAGGCATTGTCATGTTCGAGAAAGTGGAGGTGCCGGTGCTCGGCATCGTGGAGAACATGAGCATGCATGTGTGCAGCAATTGTGGTCACCATGAGCCGATTTTCGGCACCGGCGGCGCAGAGAAGCTGGCGGAGCAGTATCACACGCAACTGCTAGGCCAGATGCCGCTGCATATCTCGCTGCGTGAAGATCTCGACAAGGGTACACCGACAGTTGTCAGCCGCCCGGACAGCGAGTTCACTGCTATCTACCGCAACCTTGCCGGTCGCGTAGCTGCCCAGCTTTACTGGCAGGGCGAGATCATCCCCGGTGAGATCGCGTTCCGCGCAGTGTGATTGACGATGCCGGGTGGATGTGTGCCATCCGGCATTCTTACCGCGCCACAATTGCCGGATGGCGGCTCCGCCTTATCCGGCCTACGGTAACGAATCCGCTGAAACGGCGTAGGCCGGATAAGCGTGTAACGCGCCATCCGGCATTATCTCCGCGGCACCAATTGCCGGATGGCGGCTTCGCCTTATCCGGCCTACGGTAACGAATCCGCTGGAACCGTGTAGGCCGGATAAGCGTTTTACGCGCCATCCGGCAATGGGGTTGGATTGGTGGAATGGTTCCGTTCACCATGCGTGCGGCGGGATTTGTTTATCACCGGTGCGGTGAACGGGACAAGGGGGGGACCGCTCCCCCCTTGTCAATCCCCGCGGCCCCGCGAGGAAATCGGTGCTGCGCACTGCGCTCACCTCCCGCGTGCCTGACTGCGGCCGGCTCGACTCGACCTGCTCGCCCGTTCCGGGACTCGCTCCCTGTCTCGGTTCGCCTCTGTCCGCCATCCATGGCGTCCAGACCTTGTCATTCCCGCTTCGGTTCGCCGATTTCAGCGGGGACACAACCCCTCGCTGTAAGATGGGCGTCAAATGAAAAAAAGTTGCTGCTGAAACCGCGTAGGCCGGATAAGCGTTTACGCGCCATTCGGCATTGTATCGCGGCACCGGTTGCCTGATGGCGGCTTCGCCTTATCAGGCCTACGAAATGACAAAATCTACTTCAACACATAGTGCATCAGCACATAATCCCCCTGCGGGGAGACGCCTTTGGCCTCAACGCGCCAGCCGTGACGCTGATAAAAGTCAAGCGCAGTTTTATTGCGCAGCAAACACTTCAGCGCGCCGGTGCTGGTAAAGGTGCTCTGCACATGCTCAAGCAGCGCGCTGCCCACGCCTTTTCCCTGAAACGCAGGGTCGATAAACAAGTTATGCAGGAAGTTATCGTTCTCCAGGACCGATGCGAACCCCATCCGGTGCCCGTCCTCTTCCGCCACCCAAATCACCTCGCCAAGCGTCGCAGAGTCAAAATCTTCCAGCGACCAGTCGCGGCTATCCAGCCAGGTCCAGGCTTCTTTACGAGCATGCAGATACAGGGTACGCAGAAACGGCCTGTCACTCTCCTCCCATCGGCGGATAATCACAGGCGCTCCCGGTTAACGATGATAGAAAATGTCGCCATTGTAGGCTTTGAGGATTTTACCGTCGGCATCGGTGATCAACACGTAGTTGCCGCCCATGTAGGTCCAGTGGCTACCGGCATCCGGCGCGGGAAGGTTACGCAACTTCCACTGCTTAATGTTGTAATCGTCGCTGCGGTACATCTCCGGCACCGTGTCGCCAATGGTGAATTTGGTAAAGTCGGCAACAAACTCTTTCACTTCAAACGACTGTGTGCCGCCTGCAGGCGGTGTCGCGGGCGGTGTTTCAGCATAGGTTGCCGAAGCTGTCGCCAGCAGTGCACCCAGAAGCATCATTTTTGTTTTACGCATACTCTCTCCAGGTTGTTCTTATACATTTCACGTAGTTGCATAAATAGCACGACATCATTGCCGTTTACAGACAGCGGAGCAACCAGCAAAAAATAACGCTTTGGTAAAAAGTGTAAGCAAACCCAGGAAAAAGCAGTGCGGGCGGAGAACGAATTTCGCCCTCCGCCCGCTACGTTTGGGAGTAATCCTGGCAGGATCAGCCCGCAAACCCCTCCAGCACGATTTTGCCCACCGCGCGCTGGCTCTCAAGCAGCGCATGGGCTTTACGCAGGTTAGCCGCGGTGATCGCACCGCCATGCTCGCCCAGCGTGGTTTTCAGCACGCCGCTGTCGATCAACTCCGCGACCCGCGACAGCATCTGGTGCTGGGCAATCATATCGTCGGTGGTGAACATCGAGCGGGTAAACATAAACTCCCAGTGCAGCGATAGGCTCTTCGCTTTCAGCGGCATTGCATCCAGGCTGTCGGGATCGTCAATCAACGCCAGCTTGCCCTGCGGTTTCAGTGCGTTAATCAGCTGCTGATAGTGATCCTGCGTGTTGGTCAGGCTGGCAACATGCGTCACCTCTTTGATGCCGATCCGCGCCAGCTCTTCGGTCAGCGGCTTGCTGTGGTCAATCACATGGTGCGCGCCGCGCTCTTTCACCCACTGCTGGCTGGCAGGGCGCGACGCGGTGCCGATCACCGTCATACGGGTCAGCTGGCGCGCCAGCTGCGTCAGAATCGAACCGACACCGCCCGCAGCGCCGACAATCAGCAGCACATCGCCGTCGTTGCCATTTTCTTTTACGCCGAGGCGGTCAAACAGCAGCTCCCAGGCGGTAATGGCCGTCAGGGGCAGGGCGGCGGCAGAGGCGTTATTAAGGGACGCGGGTTTACGCGCCACAATGCGTTCATCAACCAACTGATATTCGCTGTTGCTCCCCGGACGGGTTAATGCCCCGGCGTACCACACTTCATCGCCTGGCTGAAACAGGGTGACCGACTCGCCGACCTCTTTCACCACGCCCACGGCGTCCCAGCCGAGCACGCGCGGCGTATCGGCATTAAAACCGGCACGCACTTTGGTATCTACCGGGTTAACGGAGATGGCTTTCACTTCCACCAGCAGATCGTGACCGCTGGCTTGCGGTTGCGGCAGGTCGATATCGGTGAGGGCATCAAGATTGCTGCCGCCAGCGGCGGCGCGGGTAATGGCGATGGCTTTCATAACAGGCTCCGTTTTGTTGGGTTTTCATCACTACCGCTAAGGGTAGACAACGCAGCTTTGATGAAAAACCAGCAAAATGGAGCAGCACTTATCGTTCTCGAGTGAAAATGCAGTGCCGGATGGCGGTTACGCCTTCTCCGGCCTGCAAGTTACAAATCGTGGTTGGGCACCGGGATATCGGCGCTGACGCGCTGATCCTGCTCGTCAAAGATCATGCAGTGGCGGCTGTCGAAGGCGAGGGCGATCTTCTGCCACGGGCGGAAATGCACATCGCCCGGTAGCAGGATTTTAATATTGTCGTGACCGTAACATTGACCAAACAGATAGGTGTTGTTGCCCAGCCGCTCTACCACTTCGCACTGGAACTCAAGGGGCACGCCGCCCGTCATCTCTGTTGCGAGGTGCTCCGGTCGAATGCCGAGCGTAATGGCCGCGCCCACCTCCAGCGGTGAAGTGGTGATGCCGAGCGTCAGCTGGTGGCCCTGAGCAAGGGTAATAGTGACTTCACCAGGCTGCCACTGGCTTACCGTGGCGGGGAGGAAGTTCATCTTTGGCGAGCCGATAAAGCCGGCGACGAACTTGTTTTTTGGGTTGTAGTAGAGCGACATCGGTGAACCCATCTGCTCAACGTTGCCGTAATTCATCACTACGATCTTGTCCGCCAGCGTCATCGCTTCCACCTGGTCATGGGTAACATAGACCATGGTGGTTTTCAGCTCCTGGTGCAGGCGGGCTATGTGCAGCCGCATCTCGACGCGCAGCTCGGCATCGAGGTTAGAGAGGGGTTCATCGAACATAAAGACGCGCGGGTTACGCACAATCGCGCGGCCGATGGCGACGCGCTGGCGCTGGCCACCGGAGAGCTGCTTCGGTTTGCGATCCAGCAGGTGGCTTAATTGCAGGGTTTTCGCCACCATCTCCACCTGGCGGCGGATCTCCTCTTTCGGCACTTTGTTCACTTTCAGCCCGTAGCCCATGTTCTCCGCCACGGTCATATGGGGGTAGAGCGCATAGGACTGGAACACCATCGAGACACCGCGATGGGCGGGCGCAACATCGTTCATCACTTCGTCGCCAATCAGCACTTCGCCTTCGCTCACCTCTTCCAGCCCGGCAATCATGCGCAGCATGGTGGATTTCCCGCAGCCGGAGGGGCCGACAAACACCGCAAACTCGCCGTCATCAATCGACAGATTGACATTGTTCAGCGTCACCGTGTCGCCAAACCGTTTGGTGACATTTCTCAGTCGTATATTGGACATCAACGTTCCCCGAATGTAATAGCCGTTACTGGCCGTTTGTCAGCTGTTTTGTTTTACGTATAACAATCAGGAGACAGTGCTGCTCAACGGCGAAAAATCATGGCCTGACTATAACTTCCACGGATTTAGCACCCTATACTCAATTTTCATTTCTGTAACATTGGTCACATAACGCAACGTTTATTCTCGTTTTATCAGCACTTAAAGCGTAGCGTATAACAAATCCGATAAGGCGAGTGAATACGTCTTAAGCCCTGCAATATCAGGTGGTTTGCCAGAGCATTGACCTGATGATGCGCCATAAAAACCATGAAATTGTTATACCTTGACATGAGGTTGATAATGAAAAAGAAGACCCTTACCGCACTGATTTTGACAACGCTTGCTGCCGGGCAGCTTGTCGGCTTGCAGGCGCATGCCGCCGCACAGCAACTCAATGTCTGGGAAGACATCAAAAAATCGGCGGGCATCCAGGATGCGGTGCGCGATTTTGAGCAGAAATATAACGTCAAAGTTAACGTGCAGGAGATGCCCTACGCCCAGCAACTGGAGAAACTCCGTCTCGATGGCCCGGCGGGCATCGGCCCGGATGTGCTGGTGATCCCCAATGATCAGTTGGGCGGTGCGGTTGTGCAAGGGCTGCTGACCCCCCTGAATCTGGACAAAGAAAAGGTTGACGCCTTTACGCCTGCCTCCATCAACGCCTTCCGCCTCGACAACACCCTGTATGGCGTGCCGAAAGCGGTAGAGACGCTGGTGCTGATCTACAACAAAGATCTTATCGACAAGCCGCTGCAAAGCCTGCCGGAGTGGCTCGACTACTCGAAAAAACAGCGCGCGCAGAACAAATATGGCCTGCTGGCGAAGTTCGATCAGATTTACTACAGCTGGGGCGCGATCGGCCCGATGGGCGGCTATCTGTTCGGTAAAAACGACAAAGGCGGCTATAACCCGCAGGATATCGGCCTGAATAAACCCGGCGCGGTGGAAGCCGTTACCTTCCTGAAAAACTTCTATGCCGAGGGGGTATTCCCGTCGGGGATCCTCGGCGATAACGGGCTTAACGCCATCGATTCGCTGTTTACCGAGAAAAAAGCGGCGGCGGTGATTAACGGCCCGTGGGCGTTCCAGCCCTATGAAGCTGCCGGCATTAACTACGGCGTCGCGCCGCTGCCGAACCTGCCGGATGGCAAACCGATGAGCTCTTTCCTCGGCGTAAAAGGCTATGTCGTCTCTACCTGGAGTAAAGACAAAGCGCTGGCGCAGCAATTTATCGAATTTATCAACCAGCCGCAGTATGTGAAGACGCGCTATATCGCCACGCGCGAAATCCCGGCGCAGAAAGCGATGATTGACGATCCGGTGATCAAAAACGACGAGAAGGCGAGCGCTGTAGCGGTGCAGGCCGCGCGCGCAACCGCGATGCCGGGCATTCCGGAGATGGGTGAAGTGTGGGGCCCGGCAAACGCCGCGCTGGAGCTGAGCCTGACCGGCAAACAGGCTCCGCAGGCGGCGCTGGATGCCGCTGCTAAGCAGATCCAGATGCAGGTCGAAGCAATGCAGGCCAGTAACCAGTAACCGCGTGTTGGTACAGAGACGGGAGGGGGACCTCCCGTTGTCGAAAAGGAGTCGTACGTGATTATCAGTCCCAGCGAACATTTTGCCAAAGCGCCCGGCGCAGGGCGTCACGCGTGGTGCGGGCTGCTGTTGGCCATCGTGCCGGGCTTTGGCCAGTTCTACCATCGCCAGTGGCTGAAAGGGCTTATCTTTCTTGTGCTGCTGGCGAGTTTTACCGGCATCTTCGCTGATTTTTTGCGCGAAGGGCTGTGGGGGTTATACACCCTTGGTGAAGAGGTGCCGCGCGATAACTCCATCTTCCTGCTGGCAGAGGGGATCATCAGCGTGCTGATTATCGCCTTTGGCCTGATGGTATGGGGGCTCTCAATGCGCGACGCGTGGCTGAATGGCAAAAAACGCGACGCCGGTAAGCCCCTTAACAGCGTGCGCAAGCAGTACCAGATGCTGCTCAGCGACGGCTTTCCCTACCTGATGATCAGCCCGGGCTTTATCCTGCTGGTATTCGTGGTGATTTTCCCGATCCTCTTCGGCTTCGCCATCGCCTTTACCAACTACAACCTCTACCACACGCCGCCCGCTAAACTGGTCGACTGGGTCGGGTTAAAGAACTTCATCAATATTTTTACCCTGTCGATCTGGCGCTCAACCTTCTTTGATGTGCTGCAATGGACTGTGGTGTGGACGCTGCTGGCGACCACCTTGCAGTGCAGCGTCGGCGTGCTGCTGGCGATCCTGGTGAACCAGAAAGATCTGCGCTTTAAGCCGCTGATACGCACCATTTTCATCCTGCCGTGGGCGGTGCCGGGCTTTGTCACTATTCTGGTCTTCGCCGGGATGTTCAACGACTCCTTTGGCGTCATCAACAACGCGATCCTCGCCTTCTTCGGTATCGACCCGAAACCATGGTTGACGGATCCCTTCTGGACCAAAACCGCGCTGATCATGATGCAGACCTGGCTCGGTTTCCCGTTTGTCTTTGCCATGACCACCGGCGTATTGCAGGCGATTCCCGACGATTTGTATGAAGCGGCGAAGATGGATGGCGCGGGCACCTTTACCCGGCTGCGCACCATTACGCTGCCGCTGGTGCTCTACTCGATTGCGCCGATCATCATCACGCAATACACCTTCAACTTTAACAACTTCAACATCATCTACCTGTTTAACAACGGCGGCCCGGCGGTGGCTGGCGCGAACGCGGGCGGCACCGACATTCTGGTGTCGTGGATCTATAAACTGACGATGTCCTCATCGCAGTACGCCATCGCGGCCACCATCACCATCCTGCTGTCGATTTTTGTTGTCGGCCTGGCGTTGTGGCAGTTCCGCGCCACCAAATCGTTCAAAAACGACGACATGGCATAAGGGAAGAAAATGGCTCAATCACAAAGTATTCGCCGCGAGAAGGTTATTCGCCTGACGCTCTCCTGGCTGGTGATAGCAGCGGTGTCGCTGACGATTATCTACCCCCTGGTGTGGACGATTGGCGCGTCGCTGAATGCTGGCAACAGCCTGCTCAGCACCTCGATCATCCCGGAAAATCTCTCGTTCCAGCACTATGCCGATCTCTTTAACGGCCAGGTGAACTACCTCACCTGGTACTGGAACTCGATGAAGATCAGCCTGCTGACGATGATCCTGACCTTAATCAGCGTCAGTTTTACCGCCTACGCCTTTTCGCGCTTTCGCTTTAAAGGCCGCCAGAACGGGCTGATGCTCTTTCTGCTGTTGCAGATGATCCCGCAGTTCTCGGCGCTGATTGCGATTTTCGTTCTCTCGCAGTTGCTCGGGCTTATCAACAGCCATATGGCGCTGGTGCTGATCTACGTTGCCGGGATGATCCCGATGAACACCTATCTGATGAAGGGCTACCTGGATGCCATTCCGCGCGATCTTGATGAGTCCGCGCGCATGGATGGTGCCAGCAACTTTCGCATCTTTATTGAGATCATCCTGCCGCTGTCGAAACCGATTATCGCGGTGGTGGCGCTCTTCTCCTTCACCGGCCCGCTGGGGGATTTCATCCTCTCAAGCACCATTTTGCGCACGCCGGATAAATACACGCTGCCGATTGGGCTCTATAACCTGGTGGCGCAAAAAATGGGTGCCAGCTACACCACTTACGCCGCGGGTGCGGTGCTGATTGCGGTGCCGGTGGCGATCCTCTACCTGGCGTTACAAAAATACTTCGTCTCCGGCCTCACCTCCGGCAGTACAAAAGGATAAGCATATGAAAAGACTGACTCCCGCTCTGCTGGCGGTATGCCTCGCTGCCAGTTTTTCTGTCAGCGCGGTGACCACGCGCCCGTTTACCCAAATGCCCGCCGACTTTATTAAAGGGGCGGATATCTCCACGCTGCTCGATGCGGAAAAGCACGGGGCGAAATTCTATAACGACAAAAACCAGCCGCAGGATGCGCTGGCTATCCTGAAAGCCAACGGCGTCAACTATGTGCGCCTGCGGCTGTGGGTCGACCCGAAAGATGCGCAGGGCAATGCCTACGGCGGCGGCGATAACGATCTTGCCACCACCCTTGCGCTGGCAAAGCGGGCAAAAGCGCAGGGCATGAAGCTGCTGCTCGATCTGCACTACAGCGATTTCTGGACCGATCCGGGCAAGCAGTTCAAACCGAAAGCCTGGGAGAAGCTCGATTATCCGCAGCTAAAAAGCCGGGTGCATGACTACACCCGCGACACGATTGCGCAGTTTAAGCAGGCGGGCGTGTTGCCGGACATGGTGCAGATCGGTAATGAGATCAACGGCGGCATGCTCTGGCCGGAGGGCAAAAGCTGGGGGCAGGGCGGCGGCGAGTTTGACCGGTTAGCCGGGTTGCTCACGGCCGGAATCGATGGCGTTAAAGAGAACCTGAATAACGGCGAGCAGGTGAAGATCATGCTGCACCTCGCCGAAGGGACCAAAAATGACACCTTCCGCTGGTGGTTTGATGAAATAACCAAACGCAACGTGCCTTTCGATGTGATTGGCCTGTCGATGTATACCTACTGGAACGGGCCAATCAGCGCCCTGCAAGCCAACATGGATGACATCAGCAAGCGCTACAACAAAGATGTCATCGTCGTCGAGGCGGCCTACGCCTATACGCTGGCGAACTGCGATAACGCCGAGAACAGCTTCCAGGCGAAAGAGGAGAAGGCGGGCGGCTACCCGGCGACGGTGCAGGGGCAATATGACTATGTGCACGATTTAATGCAGTCGGTCATCAATGTGCAGGGCCAGCGCGGCAAGGGCATTTTTTACTGGGAACCGACCTGGATTGCCGTCCCAGGCAATGGCTGGGCCACGCCCGCCGGCATGAAATATATCAATGACCACTGGAAAGAGGGCAATGCGCGTGAAAACCAGGCGCTGTTTGATTGCCAGGGAAAAGTGCTGCCGTCGGTGAAAGTCTTTAATTAATTATCGTGTTGTAAATTTCAGGAATGAATAATGAATAAATTTGCGCCTTTAAGCCCGAAGGTCGTCTCGCTATTGCATGGCGCGGACTATAACCCGGAGCAGTGGGAAAACTATCCCGGTATTATCGATAGCGATATTGCCATGATGCAGCAGGCAAAATGTAATGTGATGTCGGTCGGAATATTTAGCTGGTCGAAACTCGAACCGCAGGAGGGCGTATTTAATTTCGCCTGGCTCGATGAGGTGATTGAGAAATTATATGCCGCCGGTATCCATATATTTCTCGCCACGCCGAGCGGTGCGCGTCCGGCGTGGATGTCGCAAAAATACCCGCAAGTGCTGCGCGTCGGGCGCGATCGCGTGCCCGCGCTGCATGGCGGTCGCCACAACCACTGCATAAGTTCACCGGTCTACCGTGAAAAGACGCTGAAGATCAACACACTGCTGGCGGAGCGTTATGGGCAGCATCCAGCGGTGCTCGGCTGGCACATCTCCAACGAGTATGGCGGCGAGTGCCACTGTGATTTATGCCAGCAGAAGTTCCGCGACTGGCTGAAGGCGCGCTATCAGACGCTGGAGGCGCTGAACCACGCCTGGTGGAGCGACTTCTGGAGCCACACCTACAGCGACTGGTCGCAAATTGAGTCCCCTGCGCCGCAGGGCGAAGTCTCCATTCATGGCCTTAATCTCGACTGGCGACGCTTTAACACCGCCCAGGTAACCGATTTCTGCCGCCACGAAGTTGCCCCGCTGAAGGCCGCCAACGCGTCGCTGCCGGTGACCACCAACTTTATGGAGTACTTCTACGACTACGACTACTGGCAGCTTGCGGAGGCGATCGACTTTATCTCCTGGGACAGCTACCCGATGTGGCACCGCGATAAAGATGAAACCCAGCTCGCCTGCTACACCGCCATGTATCACGACATGATGCGCACGCTGAAAGGCGGCAAGCCCTTCGTGCTGATGGAGTCGACGCCAAGCGTCACCAACTGGCAGCCAACCAGCAAGCTGAAAAAGCCGGGCATGCATATTCTCTCCTCTTTGCAGGCGGTGGCGCACGGCGCCGATTCGGTGCAGTACTTCCAGTGGCGCAAAAGCCGTGGATCAGTGGAGAAGTTCCATGGTGCGGTGATTGATCACGTCGGCCATCTTAATACCCGCGTTGGCCGTGAAGTCTCCGCCCTCGGCGAGATGCTCAGCAAGCTGACGCCGGTCATGGGCTGTCGCACCAAGGCGCGGGTGGCGATTATCTTCGACCAGCAGAACCGCTGGGCGCTGGATGATGCGCAGGGGCCGCGCAACAAGGGCATGGAGTATGAGAAGACGGTTAACGAACACTACCGACCCTTCTGGGAGAAGGGCGTGGCGGTGGATGTGATTAATGCCGATGCCGATCTCAGCCGCTACCATTTAGTTATCGCCCCGATGCTCTATATGGTGCGCGACGGCTTCGCTGAACGCGCCGAGAGCTTTGTCGCCAGCGGCGGCCATCTGGTGACCTCTTACTGGAGCGGCGTGGTCAATGAGAGCGATCTCTGCCACCTGGGCGGTTTCCCCGGTCCGCTGCGCAACCTGCTCGGCATCTGGGCGGAGGAGATTGACTGCCTCGACGACCATGAACGAAACCTGGTGCAGGGGCTGGCGGGCAACGAAGCGGGCTTACAGGGGCCGTATCAAGTGCGCCATCTTTGCGAGCTGATTCAACTTGAGGGCGCGCAGCCGCTGGCAACCTACCGGGATGATTTCTATGCCGGTCGCCCGGCGGTCACGGTCAACGCCTTCGGCAAAGGCAAAGCCTGGCATATCGCCTCGCGTAACGATCTCGCCTTCCAGCGGGACTTCTTCGCCAACCTTATCGACACGCTATCGCTGCCGCGTGCGCTTAACGTTGAGCTACCGCCGGGCGTGGTGGCGACCGCGCGGGAAGATGGTGAGCAGGCGTTTGTCTTTATTCAGAACTTTACCGCGCAGCAGCAGAGCATCACGCTGCCGCCGGGTTATCACGACTACCTGAGCGACGCCGCCGTCAGCGGTGCGCTGGTGCTCAAACCTTGGGATTGCCGCGTCGTTCGCCGCGACGCGTAAGCCCACTCTGCGCGCCTGCCCACCCGGGCAGGCGTTTTTTTATCTGCTGATTACGGAGACCTGCAATGGTAAGCCTTAAATCCTTCCTGCATTACTTCTCTGAGGCCAAACCGGCCACCCCGCTCAGCGACGCTGAGGTGTTGAAAATTGAGCGACTGGCCGCGGCGTTTGGCGGTGAGGCAAATATTGAACAGGTTGATGCCTGTCTGACACGCCTGCGCGTCACGGTAAAAGAGTTAACCCGGGTCGATTCGCAGGCGCTACAGGATGAGGGGGCGCTGGGCGTCATTATCCTCGGCCAACAGGTACATGCTATTTTTGGCAAGCAATCTGACGCACTGCGTAAATTACTCGATGAGCGTTTCTCTGCTCGTTAGTAATAAAAAAGGGATACCCGAAAGGGTATCCCAAATAAACAATAACGAACGCAGTGGCAATATAAACCTGCAAGGCTCAGAGATAAATAACGATTTTACTAACAGAGTGGGTTAATAAAGGCGAAAAAAATATCGCACTTATTTACCACCAGGCTTCCACCTGCACACCAAAGTTCCAGGTGTTATTTTTGGTGCCATCTTCAAATGCTTTGCCATCTTCAGAGTCATTTAAATAAGAGGCGAAGAGGCGCAGCTCCGGACGCGACATAAAATCGGCACCGTCAGCAAGACCCAGCGCGATGGTGTACTTCTCGCCGCTCTGCTTATAGTTGGTGCCGTTTTTGTAGTTATCTTTCTGGTAAAAGCCGCCCACTTCACCAATCAGACGCACATATTCGGTGAACTGATACTGCGCACGACCAACCAGCGACACCAGACGGGATTTGTCGGTAAACGCAGTGGTATCTTCGGCCGCGCCGTAGGTCAACACATGGTTAAAGGAGAAGCGGTCGGTGATCGGGATAAGCCCGGTGTTGATGACGCGATAGCCGGTAGCATCGTTGACATAGTTCCACATGTCATACCAGCCGCCGCCCTGCGACACCATATTCTGCGCCAGCCCTTTGTTGGCGTACTGCAACACCAGCTTGTTATAGCCGCCGAGCATATCCTGGCTGATTTCACCGGTCAGCATCACGCCATCATCCGCGTCGTACAGCCCGCCGTAAGCCTTCTGCTTTTTGGTTGGGTTCGGCATGGCGTAATCAATGCCAAACTCCGTCCACGCGCCCGCCCACGGTTTCCAGCCGGCATAGCGCAGGTCCAGATAGTTAATATTGACGTCATTGTCGTTATCAACGCGGTAATCCACGTCATTGGCATCGCCGCGGATCCACGCAAAAGAGACGGCGCCCGGCCCGAAGGTGTAGTTTTCGATCCCCGCACCAGAGCCGGAGATGTTCCAGTATTTGGTATCGATAATATGTAGATCGTGGCGCTGATAGTAGCGTTTACCGCCCCAGATCACCGCGTTGGGATCGTTGGGGATCAGCCCTTTGATCTGCAGGTTCAGCTGGCGTAAGCCGAACTGCGCATCGTCGCCGATGGTGGTTTCGTTATCGTTGGAGCCATCGGATACCATGCTGACCATGCTGTCGAGGTAAAAGCTGACGTCATCTTTTTTGTAGACTTCCGAGCCCAGCTCAAGCTCGCCGTAGGTGTCAGATTCATTGCCCAGACGCCCGATCTTGTTTTTCTGCCACTCCACCTGGCCGCCATCGCCCGACACGCCCACGCCGCCGCGCAGGTAGCCATGAAAATCGATGGGTACCGAGGTGGCCGCCATCAGCGAGGTTGAGGTCAGCGCAGCGGCTAACGCAAGAGAGAGTGTGCGTAGTGGAGTCTTCATCGTGTTCCTCTTATTGTTTTGTATTACGTTCACATAATCGCAGTCATAAAATGCTTAATTGTAAAAACAGGCAAACTGAGGATCTAAAATGTGTGATTAACTGCAAATAAATCAGCGATTTTTGTTACAGGTGGAGAATTCGTTCACATTTATGCGTATTGTGAGCGTGATACTTATTGGCGGCTAAAGCGGCGAGGAAATGAGCGGTGAGCGTTTTTTTTGATCTGCCCTGTTACAATTGGCGCATAACAACATAAGGAACCGGACCATGAAGTCTAAAAGCGCGACGTTGGAAGACGTTGCCCGCCATGCGGGTGTCTCCTATCAGACCGTGTCCAGGGTACTCAATAAATCTGCCAATGTATCCGAAGCCACGCGTCTCAAGGTTGAGAAAGCGATAGAGTTGCTGCGTTATGTGCCGAACCGGCTGGCGCAACAGCTGGTCGGTAAGCAGAGTCAGACCCTTGGACTCGTCACCACCTCGCTGGCGCTGCATGCCCCTTCACAGGTGGCGGCGGCGGTAAAACGCTATGCCAATCTTGACGGCTACCAGGTGCTGATCTCAATGATTGATGAGAACGTCAATCATGATATCCAGTCGGCGATCAACGAACTGAAGTCGCAGCTGGTTGATAAGGTGATCATTAACGTGCCGCTGGAGACCGATGAAGCCCAGCGTATAGCGGCTGACAATGATGATATTGTTTGCCTGTTCCTCGACGTTGACCCTTACAGCTCGGTGTTTAACGTCTCATTTAATCCGGCGGACGGCACCCGTGCGAGCGTCAAACATCTCTATGATTTAGGCCACCGCGATATCGCGCTGCTGGCGGGGCCTGAAAGCTCCGTCTCGGCAAAGCTGCGGCTGAAAAGCTGGGTGGATACGCTTGATAGCTACGGCCTGAAACCGGTGAAGGTGTTCCATGGCAATTGGGATGCGCAGAGCGGTTACGCAGGCGCACTGCAGATGCTGCGCGAAACGCCCAACTTTACCGCCGTACTGGTCGGTAATGATCAGATGGCGCTCGGCGTGCTGAGCGCGTTTCATCAACATCAGATCGCCATCCCCGGCGAGAAATCGGTGATCGGTTACGATGACACCTATGAAAGCTCCTTCTTCCATCCGTCGTTAACCACCGTTTCTCTGGATCTCGATTTGCAGGGTAAAGAGGCGGTGCGTCGCCTGCTCGACAGCGGCCACGGCGACGCCGCCCGGAGTTCATCCGTGCTTCCTGCGCGGCTGATTGTGCGTCACTCTACCGGCGCATTGCAGGAGCAGAGCGCTAACCTGCAGGAGATCGCCCAACAACTGCAGGTTATTGCGCATAAATTGATGAAATAAAAGGAAAAGTTAATTGATTTTTTCAGAAAAAGCACAGCTAGGCGTGGTCAGATTTTAGTGATATTTAGAGGGAAATAACGTAAGCCAGGGAGGCAAACCCTTGATATCCGATACGACCACGCAACGCAAAACAAAGAGCACCCCTACGCCGCACGATGCGGCATTCAAACAGTTTCTGACCAACCCGACGACGGCCAGGGATTTTATCGAACTGCATCTGCCCGCGCATTTACTGGCACTTTGCGATTTACGTACGCTCAGGCTGGAGTCGGGCAGTTTCGTCGAAGAGAACCTGCGGGCTTATTACAGCGACGTGCTCTACAGCCTGAAAACACGCGCAGGGGAGGGGTATATCCATGTGCTGATTGAGCATCAATCCACCCCCGATCGCCATATGGCGTTTCGGTTAATGCGTTACGCGATTGCCGCGATGCAAAGGCACCTTGATGCCGGGCATAAATCGCTACCGTTAGTTATTCCCTTGCTTTTTTATACTGGAAAGCGCACCCCTTATCCGTGGTCAACGAACTGGTTAGAGTTGTTTGTCAGTCCAACTACCGCACAAGAGCTATACAGCAGCAGTTTTCCACTCGTTGATGTCTCGGTGATCCCGGATAACGTAATAATGAATCACCGCAGCATGGCGGCGCTGACGCTGTTACAAAAACATATTCATCAGCGCGACTTAAGCGAAATTCTTGACCGGCTCGCAACGCTTTTGGTGAACGAACACATCACACGACAGCAATTAGCTTCGCTGATAAACTACCTGGTGTACGCTGGCGAGACAGCAGATGCGCACGCCTTTGTACGTGAACTGGCGCTAAAGGCACCACAGCATGAGGACCAATTGATGACAATTGCACAGCAGCTTGAACAAAGGGGTAGGGAGCAAGGAATTGAACAAGGCATTCAGCTTGGCGAGCAGCGCGGCATTGAGAAGGGGCGCAAAGAAGAGGCGTTCCGCATCGCACGGACGATGCTGCAAAACGGCCTCGATCGCAGCACGGTGATGAGCATGACCGGGCTTACCGAAGCGGAGCTGGCGCAGATTCGCCACTGAATGCACGGGCAAATGCGCATTTACACATGACGCTGCCGGCATTAAGCTACTGAACGGTTTCACCACAATTTATTGAATTTATGACTCGGGGTGCCCTTCTGCGTGAAGGCTGAGAAATACCCGTACCACCTGATCTGGATAATGCCAGCGTAGGGAAGTCAGATGCCTGCCCGGCATCCCTTCTTCACGCCGGGCAGGAGCAAAAAAGATGCAACCTGACCTGCTTGATCCTGTGCACTCTGCACACGCGTTACAGCAACTCCGTACACATTCCCCGCTTGTTCACTGTATGACGAATGACGTCGTGCAAACCTTTACCGCCAATGTGCTGCTCTCGCTCGGCGCCTCACCGGCGATGGTAATCGATCGTGAAGAGGCGCAGCAGTTCAGCGCCATCGCTGATGCCTTGCTTATCAATGTCGGCACGCTGACGCGCGAACGCGCTGAGGCAATGCTCGCCGCAATTGAGAGCGCCAACCGCGCGCAAACCCCCTGGACGCTCGACCCGGTTGCCGTTGGCGCACTCGCCTTTCGCTCCGGTTTCTGCCAACAACTCCTCTCTCTTCGACCGGCCGCCATCCGCGGCAACGCTTCTGAAATCCTCTCCCTGGCCGGTATGCCAGGCGGCGGGCGCGGCGTCGACACCACCGACAGCGCGCTGGCGGCCCTGCCTGCTGCGCAGCAGCTGGCGCAACAGACCGGCGCGGTGGTCGCAGTCACCGGTGAGATTGATTACATCACCGATGGTGTACAAACCCTGAGCGTCAGCGGCGGCGATCCGCTGATGACGCGCGTGGTCGGTACCGGCTGCGCGCTCTCGGCGGTGGTGGCTGCCTGTTGCGCCTTGCCCGGCGAGCGACGGCTCAATGTTGCGTCAGCCTGCCGGATAATGAAGCTGGCGGGCAGCCGCGCGGTGAAGCAGAGCGCTGGCCCTGGCAGTTTCGTCCCCGCTTTTCTTGATGCGCTGGCGGCAAACGGGGAGGGGGAGTAATGAAACGGATTAATGCCTTAACCATTGCCGGCACTGACCCGAGCGGTGGCGCGGGGATCCAGGCGGATTTGAAAACCTTTTCGGCGCTGGGCGCTTATGGCTGTTCGGTGATCACCGCGCTGGTGGCGCAAAACACCCGCGGCGTACAGTCGGTATACCGAATCGAGCCTGATTTCGTTGCCGCCCAGCTGGACTCGGTGCTGAGCGATGTGCGCATCGACACCACTAAAATCGGCATGCTGGCGGAAACCGACATTGTCGAAGCGGTGGCAGAGCGTCTGCGCCATTACCAGGTGCGCAATGTGGTGCTGGATACGGTAATGCTGGCGAAAAGCGGCGATCCGCTGTTATCGCCTGCGGCGGTCGCCGCCCTGCGCCAGCATTTACTGCCGCAGGTTTCCCTTATCACGCCCAATCTGCCGGAAGCGGCGGCGCTGTTAGATGCGCCCCATGCGCGCAGCGAGCGCGAGATGCATGAGCAGGGCGAAGCTCTGTTAGCGCTCGGTTGTGAGGCGGTATTGATGAAGGGCGGTCATCTGGATGACGCCGAAAGCCCCGACTGGCTCTTTACTCGCGATGGCGCACAGCGCTTTACCACCGTGCGCATTGCAACAAAAAACACCCATGGTACAGGCTGCACACTTTCGGCGGCGCTGGCGGCCCTGCGACCGCGCCACCCGGGCTGGGCTGAAACGGTTGCAGAGGCGAAAAAGTGGCTTACCGCTGCGCTGGCACAGGCCGATACGCTTGAAGTGGGAGAGGGTATCGGCCCGGTTCACCACTTCCATCAGTGGTGGTAAATCAGAAACCGAAACGTGCCAGCAGAATAAGCTGAAAAAATGCCCGGCGGTGGACATTCTGACGCCAGAGTACCAGGCTTAGTTTGCCCATCGCCAGGCAAGGTGGGTAAGGACAATCCAATTCGCGAAGCGCAAGCTTACGGGAGCATTGTAATGACTGATATTGTGCAGTTACTTGGCAAAGACGCCGACAGCCTTCTGCAACACCGTTGCATGACCATTCCTGCCGACCAGCTCTATCTGCCCGGACACGACTACGTCGACCGCGTGATGATCGACAACAACCGCCCGCCTGCGGTGTTGCGAAACATGCAGACGCTCTACAACCACGGGCGGCTGGCAGGCACGGGATATCTCTCTATTTTGCCGGTCGATCAGGGTATTGAGCACTCGGCAGGCGCATCGTTTGCCGCCAACCCGCTCTACTTTGACCCGAAAAATATCGTTGAGCTGGCGATTGAAGCGGGCTGTAACTGTGTGGCATCAACTTACGGCGTGCTGGCCTCGGTCTCCCGCCGTTATGCCCACCGCATTCCGTTCCTCGTTAAACTCAACCATAACGAAACCCTCAGCTACCCGACCACTTATGATCAGACCTACTACGCCAGCGTCGAGCAGGCATTCAATATGGGTGCGGTAGCAGTCGGCGCGACCATCTACTTCGGATCGCCGGAATCCCGCCGCCAGATTGAAGAGATCTCCACCGCTTTTGAGCGTGCTCACGAACTGGGCATGGTGACGGTGCTGTGGGCCTATCTGCGCAACTCTGCGTTTAAGAAAGATGGTGTCGATTACCATGTTTCAGCGGATCTCACCGGCCAGGCGAACCACATTGCCGCCACCATTGGCGCGGATATCGTGAAGCAGAAGATGGCGGAGAATAACGGCGGCTATAACGCGGTGAAATTCGGCTATACCGATGAGCGCGTCTACAGCAAGCTCACCAGCGACAACCCGATCGATCTGGTGCGCTACCAGTTAGCCAACTGCTATATGGGTCGTGCCGGGCTTATCAACTCCGGTGGTGCCTCCGGCGGCGAGGCGGATCTCACCGAGGCGGTACGCACGGCGGTGATCAACAAACGTGCCGGCGGCATGGGGCTGATCCTCGGGCGTAAAGCGTTCAAGAAAACAATGGCCGACGGCGTGAAGCTGATTAATGCCGTACAGGATGTCTATCTCGACGAGAAGATCACTATCGCCTGATCTCCGTTGTTGCCCCTTTCCGCCAGGAAGGGGGCTTTCTCTCTCTGCCCCGCGTCTTCCCCCACGGACTCCGATCACATTTCCGTAACCTTTTGTGAAAAGTATCACGCATCCTTGTGCGCATGCCCAAAAAATGGTCGCCGCTTAGCGCTATTTGTCCGAGGATGTGACCAGGTTTTGTGCATATATTTTGTTCTGAAACAGCTTTTCAAAACTCAAGGATACGGAATGAAAATTGAATCTGTAAACGTCACCGTCTTTCAGCACCCCACGCGACGGGTCTCTGACAGCGCCGGGCACTCCCATCCGGGGCCGGAGACGCAGGCGAAGATGGCGATGTTAACCATCACCGCAGACGACGGCAGCACCGGTTACTCATTCGCGCCGCCAGAAGTGGTGCGCCCGTTCGTACTCACCGCATTCTTCCGCAAAGTGATGGTCGGCCAGGATCCCTTTAACCGTGAGCGTATCTGGCAGGATCTGGTGCACTGGCAGCGCGGCAGCGCGCATCAACTGACCGAACGCGCGCTCTCGTTTGTTGAGCAGGCGCTGTGGGATTTGATTGGCCGCAAGCTCAATATGCCGGTCTATAAACTGCTCGGTGGCTACCGCGATAAAGTACCGGCTTACGGCAGCACCATGTGCGGCGACGATCTCGAAGGCGGTCTCTCCACGCCGGAAGAGTACGCCGCCTTTGCCGAAACGCTGGTGGCGCGCGGTTATAAGGCTATCAAGCTGCACACCTGGATGCCGCCGGTGAAGTTCGCGCCGAACCCGAAAATGGATATCAAAGCCTGCGCCGCGGTGCGTGAAGCGGTCGGGCCGGATATCGATCTGATGATTGATGGCTACCACTGGTACAGCCGCACCGAAGCGCTGTGGATTGGCAAAGAGCTGGAGAAGCTCAACTTTGCCTGGTTTGAAGAGCCGATGGAGGAGGAGAGCATGTCCTCTTACGCCTGGCTGGCGGAGAATTTATCGATCCCGATTATCGGCCCGGAGAGTCTTGGCGGGAAACACCACAGCCGCGCTGACTGGGTTAAAGCGGGTGCCTGCGACATCCTGCGCGCTGGCGCTAACGGTGTGGGCGGCATTTCGCCGACGCTAAAAGTGGCGAACCTCGCCGAATCCTTCGGCATGGATTGCGAAGTGCACGGCAACGGCGCGGCAAGCCTTGCGGTCATCGGTGCGATCCGCAACTGCCGCTGGTATGAGCGCGGCCTGCTGCACCCGTTCCTCGACTACGACCAGCCCGCCGCTTATCTCAATAGCATCGTCGACCCGATGGATGACGAGGGCTTTGTGCATCTGCCGCAGCGTCCGGGACTCGGGGAAGATATCAACTTTGCCTTTATCGAAGCCAACACCGTCAGCCACGACTGAACAATAAAAATACCCGGGAGCACTGACTTTCGGGACGCGTGGGCCGGTTTGTGTGCTTGTCACCACCGGCAAAACGTACCCTACAGGCGACAGATAGATGAAAAAAAACTCCCTCGCGGGCGCGTGCGTACTCGCGCTCTCGTTGATGGTGGGCAGCGGCGCGGCAGAGGCAAAAACGCCGCCCGATCAGCTCATCATCGGCATGAACATGAATAACCTGCTGACCCTCGATCCGGCGGCGATGACCGGCAATGAAGTGGTTGGTATCGTCGTCAATCTCTATGACTCGCTGGTGGAGCTGGACCCAAACGAGCTGACCAACGTAAAACCGGCGCTGGCGAAAAGCTGGACTATCGACCCGGACGGCAAAAGCCTGACCTTTCATCTGCGCGACGACGTGAAATTTCACTCCGGCAACCCCTTAACCGCAGAGGATGTGGTCTGGTCGATGCGCAGGCTTTTGCACCTTAACCTTGCGCAGGCCTCGGTGTGGAAATCCTACGGTTTCAGTAAAAAGAATATCGACCAGCAGATCAGCGCCCCGGATGCCTACACGGTAAAAATCACCCTGCCAAAAGCCAACGATCCGCAACTGGTGCTCTACTCGCTTGGCGCGCTGGGCAACCTCGGCGTGCTCGACAGCAAAACCGTGCAGAAGCATGCGGTAAATAACGACTGGGGCAACCGCTGGCTGACTACCAACGAAGCCGGCTCCGGGCCGTTTATGCTGGAGACCTGGCAGGCGAAGGATGTGTTGCGCATGAAGCGTAACCCGCACTACTGGCGCGAAGAGCCGAAGCTGAGCCGCGTGGTGCTGCGCCATTTTCAGGAGTCGCAAACCCTGCGCCTGATGCTGGCAAAAGGGGATCTCGATATTGCCAACAACATGGCGGTATCGGATATCAATGCGCTGCGAAAAGACCCGAATGTTACCGTCGAAGCGGTGCAGAAGGGCACGGTCTACTACGTGGCGATGAGCATGAAAGAGCCGCACTTCGCCAATGCAAAAGTGCGCGAAGCGGTGCGCTATCTGATTGATTACCAGGGCATCAATAACGCGCTGATGCCGGGTTACGGTGTGCTGCACCAGCGTCCGATTAAAGCGGGAATGCCGTCGACGCTGCCGGACCCCGGCTACCGGCTCGATATTCCGCGCGCCAAAAAGCTGCTGGCGGAAGCGGGCTACCCGCAAGGCTTTGACACCACGCTGCGTGTGCTGGCCGATCAGCCGTTTCTCAATATCGCCATTGCCGTGCAGTCGACGCTGATGCAGGCCGGCATCAACGCCAAAATTATTACCGGCACCGGCAACCAAATTTACGGCGCGATGCGCGAGCGCAAGTTCGACATGCTGGTCGGGCGCGGCGGCAGTGGCGTCGAGCCGCACCCACACTCCAGCCTGCGTGCGCTGGTCTATAACCCCGACAACAGCGATGAAGCCCGGCTGACCAACTTCCAGGGCTGGCGCACCAGTTTCTACGATAAACAGCTTAACGAGATGATCGACCAGGCCCTGCTGGAGCGCGATCCGAACAAACAGAAGGCGGATTATCAGCAAATTCAGGTGCGTTATGACCAGCTGATCCCGGCGCTGATCCCGCTGTCGCAAATGGTCGATTCGGTAGTGGTGCGCAATGAGGTGAAAAACTTCCAGTCGCATCCGTCGGCAACCACCTTTCTGCGTGAAGTCTACAAACGCGACGGCGCTGAAGGAGAGAAACCATGAGTATGCTACTGCTTGCCCCCGGCTCGCGGGCCAGGCGGGTATCGACGCGACTGACCCAGGTGGCGATCACCCTGTTCGGATTGCTGCTGCTGACCTTCTTTATTGGCCGCGTGATGCCGGTCGATCCGGTACTGGCGATTGTCGGTCCCGATGCCGATCACAGCACTTATCAGCAGGTTTACCACCAGCTTGGCTTTGATCAGTCCCTGATGACGCAGTTTGGCATCTACCTTAACAACCTGCTGCACGGCAATCTGGGCAATGCGCTGCTGACCGGCAAACCGGTGCTGGACGATATTCTGCGCGTATTCCCGGCAACGCTGGAGCTGGCGACGTTCGCCATTATCGTCGGTGCTGGCCTGGGCATTCCTCTTGGCGTGCTGGCGGCAGCACGGCGCAACAGCGTGGCCGATTACGTGGTGCGCATCATCAGCCTTGCCGGTTACTCAACGCCGATTTTCTGGGTCGGCATGATGGGGCTGCTGCTGTTTTACGCCTGGCTCGGCTGGGTTGGCGGCGCCGGGCGGCTCGATCTCGGGCTGGATGGCCTGGTGCCGCGTCGCACTGGCTTGATTACCGTCGATGCGCTGCTGGCGGGTAACGGACAGGTGTTCTGGAATGCGCTCAATCACCTGGTGCTGCCCGCTTCGCTGCTCGGCTTTCACTCGCTGGCTTACATTAGCCGTATGACGCGCAGCTTTATGCTGGCGCAGCTCTCGCAGGAGTTCATCATCACCGCGCGGGTGAAAGGGCTGACCGAGCGGCAGGTGATCTGGAATCACGCCTTCCGCAATATTCTTGTTCAGCTGTTAACTGTGGTGGCGCTGGCCTACGGATCGCTGCTGGAAGGGGCGGTGTTGATCGAAACGGTCTTCTCCTGGCCCGGTTTTGGCTCCTATCTCACCGGCAGCCTGCTGCTCGGCGATATGAATGCGGTGATGGGCTGTGTGCTGCTGGTAGGGGTGATCTTCGTGCTGCTGAACCTGCTCTCCGACATGCTCTATCAACTCTTTGATCCGAGGACGAAATCATGACGGTCTCATTTGATTCGCCTGTTTCAGCCGCCCGCCGCGAACGCAGCCAGCGCATCAAGCGTGGCTTTGGCCGCACGGCGGGGTTTATTGGCAAAATGGCGCGCAACCCCCTCACCGCTATTGGCGGCAGCATTATCCTGCTGCTGCTGATTGTGGCGATCTTCGCGCCGCTGATTGCCCCTTACCACCCGCTGGTGATGGATCTCAACAATGCCCTGAGCGCGCCGAGTGCCGCCCACTGGTTCGGCACCGATGAGTTCGGGCGCGATATCTTCAGCCGTCTGGTCTATGGCTCGCGCATTACGCTCTATATCGTGCTGCTGGTCTCCGTCACCGTCGGGCCGCTCGGCCTGCTGCTCGGTGTTACCGCCGGTTACTTTGGCGGCAAAGTCGATATGGTGCTGATGCGCGTCACCGATATCTTTATCTCCTTTCCGAGCCTGGTGCTGGCGCTGGCGTTTGTCGCCGCCCTCGGTCCTGGCCTTGAGCATGTGGTGATTGCCATTACGCTGACCGCCTGGCCGCCAATTGCGCGGCTGGCGCGGGCGGAAACCCTGTCACTGCGGCAGGCCGATTTTATCTCGGCGGTGCGTTTGCAGGGCGCGTCGCCGGTGCGGGTGCTGTGGCGGCACATTGTGCCGCTCTGCCTGCCGTCGGTGATTATCCGTATCACCATGAACATGGCGGGCATCATTCTGACCGCCGCCGGGCTTGGGTTTCTCGGCCTCGGCGCGCAGCCGCCCGATCCGGAGTGGGGCGCGATGATCTCCAGCGGGCGCACCTACATGATGGAGTGCTGGTGGGTAGTGACCATTCCGGGGCTGGCGATTTTGATTAACAGCCTGGCGTTCAACTTCTTAGGAGACGGCTTACGTGACATCCTCGATCCCCGCAGCGAATAACTCGCCGCTTCTCGATGTGCGCAACCTGCATGTCGATTTCGTCAACGCAGGCGCGATCACCCACGCGGTGCGCGGCGTCTCTTTTACCCTCGGCCAGGAGAAGCTGGCGATTGTCGGCGAGTCCGGCTCCGGTAAATCCACCGTCGGGCGTGCGCTGCTGCGCCTGCATCCGGCGAAAGCGCGGATCACCGCCGAGCGTATGCAGTTTGGCGATATCGATCTGCAACAGGTCACCGAGGCGCAGATGCGCCAGGTGCGCGGCAAACGTATCTCGATGATTATGCAGGACCCGAAGTACTCCCTGAACCCGGTGGTGTGCGTTGGCGACCAGATTGCCGAAGCCTGGCTGACTCACCATCCGGGGCAGAAAAAGGCGGCGAAAGCCAAAGTGCTGGAGATGCTCGATGTGGTGCGTATTCGCCAGCCGGAGCGGGTCTATCACCTCTATCCTCACGAAATTTCCGGTGGGCAGGGGCAGCGCATCATGATCGCCATGATGCTGATCACCGACCCGGAGCTGGTGATTGCCGATGAACCGACCTCTGCACTGGATGTTTCGGTGCGTTTGCAGGTGCTGGGGCTGCTGGACGATCTGGTTAAATCGCGCGGGCTGGGGCTGATTTTTATCAGCCACGATATCAATCTGGTGCGTAGCTTCTGCGATCGCGTGCTGGTGATGTACGCCGGGCGCGTGGTGGAGTCTATTGCCGCCAAAGATCTCGATAACGCGCAGCACCCCTATACGCAGGGGTTAATCCACGCCCTGCCAGAGATTCACAACCGTCGACCGGTGCTGCCGGTGTTGCAGCGTCAGGCCAGCTGGCTGGGCGAGTGAGGAGAGCCATATGATTACTGTGAACCACCTGAACCTGGCGTTTGGCGACGGGGAGAAGCGCAACCAGGTGCTGAGTGATGTGACCTTTGCCGTGCAGCCGGGGGAGATTTATGGCCTGGTGGGCGAGTCGGGTTCGGGCAAAACCACGGTGCTGAAGTGCCTGGCGGGGCTGTTTACCCACTGGCAGGGCGAGCTGGCGATTAACGATCAGCGGCTGGAGAAGCGCCTCAGTCGGCCGCGCTGCCGACTGGTGCAGATGGTGTTTCAGGATCCCTACGGTTCGCTGCATCCTCGCCATACCATCGGCGATATCCTCGAAGAGCCGCTGCAAATCCACGGCATTAACGATCGCGATCGGCGCATCAACACGCTGCTGGATAAAGTCGGCTTAAGCCGCGCCTTTCGCGAGCGCTATCCGCATCAGCTCTCCGGTGGACAGCGTCAGCGCGTGGCGATTGCCCGGGCGCTGATTCTGGAGCCGCGCGTGCTGCTGCTTGATGAGCCGACCTCGGCGCTGGATGTCTCGGTGCAAGCGGAGATCCTCAACCTGCTGGCGGCGCTGCATCAGGAGTCGCAGTTAACCTATTTGATGGTGACGCACGATTTGGGGGTGATTGCCCATCTCTGCCAGAAGGTGGCGGTGATGCAGCATGGAAAAATCCTTGAAACCTTAACGGTGGATTCGCTGGTCAGCGGCGCGGCGCAAACGGATTATACGCGTATGCTAGTGAATGCAAGCCAGCAATATAGCCGCGAGATGGCACGCGAGGTAGCGGCGTATTGATCACCGGTATATAGCCGCTGAAACCGCGTAGGCCGGATAAGCGGTACGCGCCATCCGGCATTATCGCCGCGGCACAATTGCCGGATGGCGGCTTCGCCTTATCCGGCCTACAAAAACGTGCATTCAGCGACACCGAAAGTGCTTTTACTTCAGGTCTCACAGCAATGGGGTTGTGTCCCCGCTGAAATCGGCGAACCGAAGCGTGAATGACAAGGTCTGGACGCCATGGATGGCGGACAGAGGCGAACCGAGACAG